>JANDLV010000021.1 GCA_024330185.1 Candidatus Siliceabacter maunaloa | reverse complement strand
CGACCGACCGCGATCGGCTCGCGGCGTGAGCGCCGTCGCGCCGCCTGCGCGCGAGGGCGCCGCAGCGGGCCACGCGCCCGCCGGCGATGAGGCCGCCTCTCCCCAGGGGGGCTCGGCCAGCGGGCCGGCGCCGGCGCGCCCCGGCCCGCCCGCCGTGCCGCGGGTGCTGGCCCGGCCCCATCGCCGGCGCGTGCTCGCGCTGCTGGTGGCCAACGGATTCGGGCAGGCGGCCAGCGCGCTCGTGCTGGGCCTCGTGGTGCAGGCGGGCTTCGAGCGCTTCGTCTCCGGCCCGGGAGCCGGGCGTCCGGGGGCCGGTTCCGTGATCGCGCTGGGCGGCGCGCTGCTGGGCGCGGCGCTGCTGTCCGGCTGGTTGCGCCGCCGTGAGCGTACCGACGCCGAGCGCCTGGGCCAGAACTACGTGCACCACCTGCGCCTGGTCCTCTACCGCCACCTCGCCGCGCTCAGCCCCCGCACGTTGCAGAACCGCGCCCAGGGCGCTGTCACCCTGCGCTTCGTCAACGACCTCAACGCCGTGCGCCAGTGGGTCTCCCTCGGGCTGTCGCGGCTGGTGGTGGCCGGGTCGTGCGTGAGCGGCGCCACCGTCGCGCTGGCCGTCATCAACGTCACGCTGGCCCTGGCCGTCGGGTTGGTGCTGGCCGCAGGGGCGGCGGGGGTCCTGCTCCTCGGTCGCCCCTTGCGCGCCTCCGCCCGCCGGGCGCGCCGCCGGCGGGTGCGCCTGTCGGCCAACATCACCGAGCAGGTCGGCGCGCTGGGCGTCGTGCAGGCCTTCGGCGCCACCGACCGCGAGCGGGGGCGCGTGCGCGACCAGAGTCGCAGCCTGGCCCGCGCGATGGTCAATCGTGCCCGCACCGTGGGCACCATGCGGGGGGTGGCCGAGGCCACCGCCGTCCTCGCCCCGGGGGCGGTGCTGCTGGCCGGCGCCATCGAGGTGGCCGCAGGGCGCACGGACCCGGCCACGGTGGTGGCGGCGATGACCGTCGTGGGCCTGCTCGCGCCCATGCTGCGCGACCTGGGCCGCGTGCCCGAGTACTGGCACGTCTCGCGCGTGTCGCTGGAGCACATCGAGAGCTTCCTGGCCACGCGCGCCATGGCCGCCCCCGGCCGCGATGCCCCCGCGCTCGAGCCCGGGGAGGGCCGCCTGGCCTTCGAGGGCGTCGTCCTGGAAGGCGCGCTGCGCGGCGTGCATGCAGTCGCCGAGCCCGGCGCCGTCGTCGCCGTGACCGGGCACAACGGGTCGGGCAAGTCGACGCTGCTCGCGCTGGCCGCCCGCCTGGTCGAGCCCGACGAGGGGCGCGTCACGCTGGACGGGCAGGACCTCGCCGGGGTGGGGCAGGCCTCGCTGCGCGAGGCGGTCTCCATGGTCATGCCCGACCTCCCGCTGCTGCGCGGGGACGTCGAGCGCAACCTGCGCTACCGCGATCCCGACGCCGACGAAGCCGAATTGGAGCGCGTGCGCGCGCTGACCGGCCTGGACGAGGTGCTGGCCCAGCTCCCCGACGGCGCCGCGACCAAGGTGGTGGAGGGCGGGCGCAGCCTCTCGGCCGGCCAGCGCGCCCGCCTCGCGCTCGCCCGGGCGCTGGTCGGTGACCCGCCGGTGCTGCTGCTCGACGAGGTCGAGGCCAACCTCGACGTCGACGCCGTCGACGCGCTGCGCCGGGTGCTCGAGGACCGTCGCGGCCGGCGCACCACGATCGTGATCACCCACCGTCCGGAGCTCGTGGCCCAGGCCGACCACGTCTGGCGGCTGGAGGACGGGCGCCTCGCACCGCGCGCCACGGGCGTCTGGCGCCTGCAGGGTGATCGCCTGGTCAGCTCCTGAGCGCGTGCGGCCCCTCGCGGCAACGCTCAGACGGCCAGGGCGGCGGCGCGGTGCTCCCGGGGGCTGATGCCGCGCATGCGCTTGAAGGCGGTACTGAGCGCGAAGGGGCTGCCGTAGCCGACCTGCCGGGCCACCGAGCCGATCGTGGCGCCCGGCTCGCGCAGCAGGTCGGCGGCCAGGGCGATCCGCCAGCCGGTGAGGAAGGTCATCGGCGGCTCGCCGACGAGGTCTGAGAAGCGCCGCGCCAGCGCGGCTCGCGACACGCCGGTCGCGTCGGCCAGCGCGGCGACGGTCCACGGCTGCTCCGGGGCGTTGTGCAGCAGTCGCAGCGCGGGGCCGACGACCGGGTCGCCGTAGGCGCGATACCAGGCGGGGGCCTGCGCCTCGGGGCGCGCGAACCACGCGCGCAGGACGGCGATGACCAGCAGGTCCAGCAGGCGGTCGAGCACGGCTTCCTGGCCCGGCTCGTCCTTGACGATCTCGGCGGCGAGCAGCGGTACCAGCGGGGAGTCCCAGGCGTCGTGGTCGAGGACCAGCAGCATGGGCAGCGCGCGCAGCAGCCGCCGGGTGATCTCCCAATGAAGCTGATAGGTGCCGCAGAGCATCACGGTCGCGCCGTCGGGGCTGTTGCCCCAGGTGCGCACCCCGAGCTCCGCCATCGGGCCGGTCTCCTCGCCGTCGGGCGTCGTGCAGCGCTGACCGGGGTGGATGACGACCTGCGGGGAGGTGGCCGGGTGGTCGGCGACCGTGTAGGGCTCCGGACCGCGGAGGATCGCCACATCGCCCTGGCCCAGCCGGGTCGGCTCGCCGGCGTCGGGCACCACCCACGCCTCGCCGCGCACGATGGCCACCAGCGTGAGTGGCGCCTGGTCCTGGATACGCAGCGACCACGGGGGGTCCATGGACGAGCGCAGGAGGAAGGCCCCGCGCGCCCGGGGCCCGTCGAGGAGGCCGGCCACCGCGTCCATAGTTGAAGTCTAGACGCTCACGCATGATGTCGAGCGATCCAGCTATGGAACGTCTCGATCGGGTGGTCTTCAATGCCGTCCATGACCAATCACACACCACACACCACGCTGGTGCTTGGCGGCACCGGCAAGACCGGCCGGCGGGTCGTGGAGCGCCTGCGCTCGCGCGACGTGCCGGTGCGCGTCGGCTCGCGCTCGGGCCAGCCGCCGTTCGACTGGGACGATCGCGCGACGTGGGCGCCCGCGCTGCAGGGCGCGTCGGCGGCCTACGTGTCCTTCTTCCCCGACCTCGCGGTGCCCGGCGCGGCCGCGACGATCGGCGCCTTCGCCGAGCAGGCCGTGAACAGCGGCGTGCGCCGGCTGGTGCTGCTGTCGGGCCGCGGCGAGGACGAGGCCCAGCGCAGCGAGCTGGCACTGCAGAAGTCGGGCGCGCAGTGGACCGTCGTGCGCTGTAGCTGGTTCAGCCAGAACTTCAGCGAGGGCTTCTTCCTGGACCCGGTGCTCGCGGGCGAGTTGGCCCTGCCGGTCGACGGCGTGCCCGAGCCGTTCGTCGACGCCGACGACATCGCCGACGACGCGGTGGCGGCACTGACCCGGGACGGGCACGCCGGCCAGGTCTACGAGCTGACCGGTCCACGGCTGCTGACCTTCGCCGACGCCGTCGACGAGATCGCCCGGGCCTCCGGACGCGAGCTGCGCTACGCGCCGATCCCGATGGACGCCTTCGCGTCGGCGCTGGCCGAGCAGGGCGTGCCGGCCGACGAGGTCGACCTGATGCGCACGACCGGCCTCCAGCGAGCGGCGTGACCCCTCCTCGTGGAACAGCGCAACGCCTACGACGGCCGCAGCCTCGAACGCGACGCCCAACCCGACACTCAGATCACCGCGCTCGACCTTGCGCATCGGGACGTGCGTGACGCCGACGCGGTCGGCCAGCTCCTGAAGCGTCCAGCGACGCTCGCGCCGCGCCAGCCGGACACGAGCGCCGAGAAGCGTGGCTGCCTCGACCGCCGCGGGAGAGTAGGTGCGCGCCCGCTTCACGGGCGGCACTCTACTAGCGCCGTAGCGGCTATAGCGATAGTTTAGTTGCAGCCCCTCACGCGGTCTCGTGGGGAGCCGAGGCGGCCTGGAGGATCGTAGTGAGCAGTCCGGGGAAGCGAGCGTCGAGGTCCTCGCGGCGCAGCGCGTTGAGCCGGGAGGTTCCCGCCTGGCGCTGGTGGATGACCCCGGCCTCGCGAAGGATCTTGAAGTGATGCGTGCAGGTCGACTTGGTGACCGGGACATCGAAGCTCTTGCACGTGTGCTCGCCGTCGTCGCCGGCCAGCGCGGCGACCATCCTCAGCCGTACAGGATCGCTGAGCGCGTGGAGCACCGCGGCGAGCTCCAGCTCGGCGCGTGCGGGATGGGCGATCCCTTCGGCTGGCTGGGGCGTCACGGCGCTAGAACTTTGTACGACGATCATCGTATCTCCTGTTATGGTACGGCTCCCATCGTACAACGCCTGGCCACCTAGGAGACGAAGATGCACGACGCTCGAAGGACCCTCCCTTCTCGTTCGCCCGAGGCGCGCCGCACCCGACGACGCGAGACCGCGCTCGTCGCGCAGTACGTCCATCAGCTCTCGGGGCGCCGGGCCGGCGGCCCGCGCCCCCTGTCGGTCGCCGCGCCGGGCACTGGATCTTCTCCGTCACGTGCCGATCGGAGTCGCGACAGCGCTCCTGGCCGTCAGGCTGATCGACCCACGGCTACCCGGCGCCAGGACTCACGACGCCACGACTCGTAGGCGAGCACGACCGCCTGGACGCGATCGCGGAGCCCGAGCTTCGCGAGCAGGCGCGCGACATGCGTCTTGACCGTCGTCTCGCCGAGGACGAGCTCGGCGGCGCGACGTGGCGTGAGCGGGACACCGGTCGCATTGGCGTCTTGACATCAAGTGCACTTGAGCTTTTAGCCTGGCTGCCGCCTGCGATCCAACCTCAAGGAGCCGAACCATGACCGCGACACAGACCGCCAGCCACCAGATCACCGAGGAGGTCACCTCCTGGCCCTGCGTGCAGGCAGGACCAGGGAAGCGCGGCGAGTTCGCCTTCACCCTCGGAGGGCGGGAGCTCGGCCACCTCCACGGTGATCACGCCGCCCACTTCGGCTTCCCCAAGGCCGTCTGGACCGACCTGTTCGAGCAGGGGCGCATCGACTACCACCACGTCGAGGACTTCCGATGAGTTCTGCGAGCGGTCCGGCGGTTGCGATCTCGTCGCCCGAGGGCGCGGGGTATGCCCCTTCGCGAGAGCCGTTCGGACTCGTGGTGATCGTGGGCAGCGTCCGGGAGGGGCGCTTCGGCCCGACCGTGGCGAGCTGGTTCGTCGGCCGGGCCCAGCGGCGTGAGGACCTGAGCACCGACGTCATCGACCTCGCAGCCGCGCCGGACGCGCAGCCGTTCGCCTCGCGGATCGACGCCGCGGACGCATTCGTCATCGTCACGCCCGAGTACAACCACGGTTACCCGGGGCCGTTGAAAACCGCCATCGACTCGGCGGGCTCTGAGTGGCAGGCCAAGCCGGTTGGCTTCGTCTCCTACGGCGGTCTGTCTGGCGGGCTGCGGGCCGTCGAGCAGCTTCGCGTGGTGTTCGCCGAGCTGCATGCGGTCACGGTCCGCGAGACCGTGAGCTTCCACGGAGCCCGTGCCCGGTTCGACGAGCGCGGCCAGCCCCGCGACCGCGACGCCGTGAACACCGCGGCCGGAGCGATGCTCGATCAGCTCGCGTGGTGGGCGCGCGCCCTGCGCCAGGCCAGGGCGGTGAGCCCGTACGGCACCTGACGCCCGACGCCGCCTTCGCGGCCAGAGGCGGCAAATCAAGCCACGCGAATGTCACGGGGCCTCAGTGGCGGCGACGGTGTACTTGCGCACTTGGGCGTCACGGATCTGGGCGGCCTGCCCGGCATCCGGCCCCGAGCCACGGAACTGATCCAGGCGCGCGTCGGACTCCCTACGCGCCTGCGATGTACGTGGGCCGTCGAGTTTCGCGAGTCTCCTCGTCTCCTCGCGGCGGATGGCCCAGCTGATCAGCGGCGCGCCGATCAGGGTCGGCGCGATCCAGGCAGCGGCCGAACCGACACTGACCACCAGGAGCGCGGTCACCAGCGCGATGTAGGAACCTCCCTGGCCATGGATGTGGAGGCGCCGCGCCCGACTCCCCGGTCGCCGGGCGGCGCGGAAGCCCAGCAGGGCCAGGGCGTAGGAGCCGACGGCGATCGGCAGCAGCCACCACAGCCGCGCGGGGGCAGCCGCGACGAGGGCCGCTGCGGACGCGCACACGGCCAGGACGGCCCAGTGGTAGGCGGTGGCAAAAGCGTTGACCGGTCCGCGCCGCCGGGCTGCCAGCAGCGCGAGCGGCCCGAGGGTCAGGGCGAGCACCCCGGCAGTGATGTGGAGCGCGAGGACGACATCCGGGTACACGCTCCGTAATGTACCATCCGTATCGGACTATGCAAGACCTCAGGTTGACAGCGACGTCGTTCATCGTGCTCGGACTGCTAGAGCGGGCCGGGGAGGCGACCCCCTACGAGCTCAAGCAGCTCGTCGCCGGCTCGGTGGGCAACTTCTGGTCGGTCCCCCACTCCCAGCTCTACGCCGAGCCGGAACGTCTCGCGGGTGCGGGTCTGCTCAGCGAGCGCCGCGAGGTCGAGGGGCGACGCCGGCGGCTCTACTCGCTCACCCAGCGCGGAGGCGACGCGCTGGACGCCTGGCGCCGGGAGCCCCCGCAGGCGCTCCCCGAGCTGCGCGACCCCGGCCTGCTCAAGCTCTTCTTCGGCGCCGACAAGCAAGCGCTGGCCGCCGTGCGTCGCGACGCCCACCGCGCCAAGCTCGCCGAGTACGAGGCACGCCGCGCGCTCGACGCCGGCGACGGGCCCCGCGGCCCATGGCACACGCTCGACGCGGGCATCGCCCACGAGCGCGAGTGGGTCAGCTTCTGGGCGCGGCTGGCCGGCGACCCCGACTGACTGCGGGAGTGCGGCGGCGGGACCGGGCACGCGCGCAGCGGTCACCATCCCGTGAGTCATCGCGCGCCACCGCAACTGGCTGACTCCCAGCGTCAGCTCTCCCGGCGCGATCTCGATCGGGCCGTCCTCTATCAGGCGCCGTAAGGGCGGCCGCCGATCTCGCCTGTCTCATCCTCCAGGGCCGCGCGCAGCAGGACTGCGACCCAGGTGCGATAAGGACGCCAACTCTCGGCACGCTCTGCCACCTCGGCCCGGGTGGGCTCGCGCTCGTCGCCGTAGGCCAGCGCTACGGCGCGGCCCAGGCGAGGCTCAGCGGCGGGGATGCGGTCGACCTCGCCGGCGCCGCGCAGCAGGATCAGCTCCGCCGAGAAGGGGCCGATGCCGCCCAGCTCCTGCAGCTCGCCCAGCGCGCGGTCGGGTGCCAGCGAGCGCAGGTGCGCCGCGTCCAGCGCACCCGCGCCCGCCGCCCGGCCCAGCGCTCGCAGCCACTCCGCCTTGCGCCCGACGAGCCCGGGGAACGTCTCGATGTCCGCCAGGCGCCCGGGTGCAGGGAAGGCGTTGCGCACGTCGCCGTGGACGTCCACGGGTTCACCGAGCTCGGTGGCCATCCGCGCCTTGACCCGGGCCGCCTGGACGATGCGGACGCGGTGCCCGATCAGCGCCCATGCCGCCGCCTCGTAGGGCGAGTGGAACAGCACGGGGCGCAGCCCGGCGAAGCGTGTCTGCAGGCGCCCGATCACCGGGTCGCGCTCCCCGACCGCGGCGAAGCCCGAGCCGTCGTGATCGAGGGAGAGGATCCGCTGCGCCTCGGTGCGGACGAAGCCCGGATCGGCGGCCCCGAAGACCTCGCCGACCACGGTCTGGTCGTCCTCCTGGCGCAGGCAGACCCCGGCCGGCTCGCCGCGTGGTCCGGGAAAGGCGAGATGCAGGTGCCCCTCCGCCGCGGCCTCGTGGGCAGCCGGGGCGAAGCCCTCGAGGAAGCGCGCGCCCGCGGCCAGCGAGTACGGGCCCCGAGGGTGCAACGTAAAGCGGGCTGCGGGCACGGGCGAGGAGTCTGACAGCGTCGCCGTCGTCCCCTGAGCATGGGCCACCCGAGAAGCGCCAGCCTGCTCGGCACCCCGGCGAGCCCGGACGGAGCTCTCCAAGAGCATCACGCCGATCTCATAAGACCCTCCTCTCCTCGGGACGTGAGTTCAGGGCTGCCTGCAGGCGCCTGAGTGCTTCTGTGATCTGATCCGGCGAGAGCGTGGCGAAGGAGAGCCGCAGGCTGTTGCGACGCTCCTTCTCGGCGAAGAACGGCGCGCCGGGAACGAACGCAACGCCCCGCTCCACCGCGTTCGGCAGGAGCGCGAGGGCGTCGGCTCCGGGGGGCAACTCCACCCACACGAACATCCCGCCGGCGGGACGGGTCCAGCGTGACCCGGGCGGAAGGATCTGCGGCAGGGCTCCGAGCATCGTGTCGAGCCGGGGCCGGTAGACCTCCCGCAGTCGCTCGATGTGCGACGGGAGCGCCCCTGTTGTCAGGTACTCGGCGGCGGCCCGCTGATCGACCGTGGAGCTATGCAGATCCTTGGCCTGCTTGGCGACGAGCACTGCCGGCCGGAGCGAGGGGGGACACAGGAGCCAGCCGAGGCGAAGCCCCGGGGCGAGGATCTTCGACAGGCTCGAGACGTAGATCACCCGCTCGGGACCGCAGGTCTTGAGCAGGGGAAGCGGCGCCCCGTGGTAACGCAGCTCGCCGTAGGGGTCGTCCTCCACCACCCAGACCCCCTCGCGCTTGGCCAGGCGAGCGACCTCCTGCCTGCGCTCAAGGGACAGGGTCACCCCGGTGGGGTTCTGGAAGGTCGGCACCGTGTAGAGGAGCTTCGGACGGTGCTCTCGGATCGCCGCCTCGAGAGCCTCGGGCACCAAGCCGTCGTCCTCGCAGGGAACCGAGACGACCCTTGCTCCCGACATGAGAAAGAGCTGGAGGGCGGCCAGATAGCAGGGCCGCTCCACGAGGACGGTGTCCCCGGGGTCGAGGAGCACTGTGGCGATGAGGTCAAGGGCCTGTTGGGAGCCGGTGGTGACGAGCACGTCCTCCCCGAGGGCCTCGGCGCCCCGCACGCGCACGAGCTCGGCCAGGCGCTCGCGCAGCTCTGGATCCCCCTCGGAGACCGAGTACTGAACGCTTCGGGCGCCCGCCGGGCCCGTGAGCACCCGCTGGAAGGCCCCCGCGAGGCCGGCGACGTCGATGAGCTCAGGCGCGGGGATGCCACCGGCAAGCGAGAGCATCTCCGGAAGCTGGGTCAGCTTGAGGATCTCCCGGACGGCAGAGCTCTCGATGCCGTGCATCCGGGCCGCCAGACTCGGGTCCAGTGGCTCCATCGACGGAGTATCCCGTGCGAGAATCCGAGCATGACCGTCGGCGAATGGGCGACCGCTCCTGGAGCACGACCTCGCCGAGCCGCTGCCCGCGCTCGGGCGCTTCGATGCTGTCGTCTCCTCGTTTGCCATCCACCACCTCGAGCACGAGCGAAAGCGCTCGCTCTATGGCGAAGTACTCGACCTCCTCGAACCCGGCGGCGTCTTCGCCAACCTCGAGCACGTGGCCTCGCCGACCCAACGCCTGCATCTCGCGTTCTTCGCGGCGATCGACGAGCCGCTCGAGGACGAGGATCCGTCGGAACGCCTGCTCGACGTCGAGACCCAGCTCGGGTGGCTGCGCGACATCGGCTTCGATGACGTCGACTGCTAC
This sequence comes from Candidatus Siliceabacter maunaloa, assembly GCA_024330185.1. Lineage (GTDB taxonomy): Bacteria > Actinomycetota > Thermoleophilia > Solirubrobacterales > Solirubrobacteraceae > Siliceabacter > Siliceabacter maunaloa. The sequence goes on along the minus strand of JANDLV010000021.1, from coordinate 51,150 downwards.
TGGAAGTGGCTCGAGATGGCCCTCCTCGTCGGCGTGAAGCCAGGCGGACCCTGAGAATCTGTCCCCCATCGGCTACGTCGTCGGGTACTCGTGCTCGACCGCCCGAGCCAGGATGTCGCGCAGGGCCGCCGCGTCCTGCGGCGACAGCGCCGCGATCTCCCGGGGCGGCTGGCCCGCTCGGCGCTGGACCTCGCCGCGCAGCGCCTCCCCCTTCTCGGTGAGCACGATGGTCTTGACGCGGCGATCGTGCTCGGCGGGGTGCCGGCGGGCCAGATCGGCGGCCTCGAGGCGGTCGACGATCCCGGTCACGTTGGAGTTGTCGCAGTGCATCCCGGCGGCCAGCGCGCTCATGGTCATCGGCTCACCCGGCTCGAGGTGCATCAGCGCCATCGCCTGCTGGAAGGAGAGCCCGAGCTCGGCCATCACCGCCAGCCTGCGCGGCTTGTCGGCGGTGAAGATCCGCCAGAAGAGGGCCCAGGCCTCGTGTGCGGCCGACGTTGGCATGGCGCGAACATAGCAAGCCGTAAAGGTTGACAACCTCAAGCACCTTGCGTACGGTGCCCGACCATGACCTCCGACGACAACGGCATCGAGGTCGGGGGCCTCGTCCGCGACTTCAAGAAGGGCCCGCGGGCGGTCGACGGCATCGACCTCTCCGTCGCGCCCGGCGAGATCTACGGCTTCCTGGGGCCCAACGGCGCCGGCAAGTCGACCACCGTGCTGATGCTGACCACGCTGCTGCCCCCGACCGACGGGACGGCGCGCGTGGCGGGCCACGACATCCGCCGGGAGGGGGCGCGGGTGCGGGCCGCGATCGGCGTCGCGCTGCAGGAGGCCGCGCTGGACCCTCTGCTGACCGGCCGTGAGCACATGCGCCTGCAGACCGCCCTGCAGGGCGTGCCCAGGCGAGAGCGCGCGGCGCGGGGGGACGAGCTGCTCACGCGCATGGGCCTGGCCGACGCGGCCGGTCGCCGGGTCGGGGGCTACTCGGGCGGCATGAAGCGCCGGCTCGACCTCGCGCTGGCCCTCGTCCACCGCCCCCGGGTGCTGTTCCTCGACGAGCCGACCACCGGCCTGGACCCCTCGAGCCGCTCGGAGCTCTGGCGCGAGGTGGCGCGCCTGGCCCGCGAGGACGGCGTCACCGTGTTCCTCACCACGCAGTACCTCGAGGAGGCCGACGTCCTCGCCGACCGCGTCGGGATCATCGAGGCCGGGCGTCTCGTGGCCGAGGGCGCACCCGAGACGCTCAAGGCGCAGATCGGTCGCCCGGCCCTGGAGGTCGTGCCCCGCGACGCGCTCCAGCGCGACGCGCTCGCTGAGGTGCTGGAACGCTTCGGGAGCGCCGCCGCCGCGCCTCCGCACGCGGCTGCCGTACGCCTCAGCCGGGGCAACGACGCGCTGGCCGACGTCGTGCGCGCGCTGGACGCCGCGGGCATCGCGATCGCCGACTTCCAGCTTCACGCCCCGTCGCTGGACGACGTCTTCCTGGCAAAGACGGGCAAGCAGCTCGTCTCGGGCGAGGAACCCGACGAGCAGGCGCCGGCCGACCGCGTGACGGAGCCCGTGGCCTCGTGAGCCCCACGACGGGAACGCTGGGCCTCCAGGTCGCGCAGCTCGCGCGGCGCTCGGTGCTGCGCACGTTCCGCCAGCCCGCGCAGGTGGTCCCCACCGTCCTCTTCCCCCTCTTCCTGCTGGCCGTCAACACAGCGGGGCTGGAAGCAGCGACAGAGCTGCCCGGCTTCCCGTCGGACTCCTACGTGGACTTCGCCATGGCCTTCGCGTTCATGCAGGGCGCGCTGTTCTCGATGGTCAACGCGGGGACCGACCTCGCGCGCGACGTCGAGTCGGGCTTCCTGCAGCGTCTCGCGCTCACACCGATGCGCCGCGCGGCATTGCTGCTGGGCCAGCTCGCGGGGGTGATGGCCGTATCGCTGCTGGCGGGCGTCATCTACCTGCTCGTCGGCCTCGTGGCAGGGGTGACCGTGGTGACCGGCGTGGGCGGGGTGGCGGTGCTCTTCGCGCTGGCCCTGCTCATCGGCCTGGCCTTCGCGTCGCTGGGCGCCTTCATCGGGCTGCGCTTCGGCTCGGCGGAGGCCGTCCAGGGCTTCTTCCCGCTCTTCTTCGTCCTGTTGTTCCTCAGCTCGGCGTCGCTGCCGCGCGAGCTCATCGAGCAGGACTGGTTTCGCACGGTGGCGACCTGGAACCCGGTCTCCTACCTGGTGGAGGGGATCCGCTCGCTGTTCGTGATCGGGTGGGACGGCGAGGCGCTCGCGCTGGGCTTCGGCATCGCGGCCCTGGTCGCGGCGGCCGGGGTGGCGGGAGCCGCGCGGGCCCTGGGCACGCGGGTGGTGCGCGGGTGAGGCGCTTCGGGCAGGTGACCGGCGCGGTCTGGTGGCGCGCGACGCACACCTTCCTCACCAATCCGCAGTTCCTCCTGCCCTCGATCATGTTCCCGCTGTTCTTCTTCACGGCGTTCGCGGGCGGCCTGTCGAGCCTCGGCGACGTTCCGGGGTTCGACTTCCCGTCGGGCTACACGGCGTTCCAGTTCTGCTTCGTGCTCCTGCAGGCCAGCGCGTTCGGCGGCGTCTTCACGGGCTTTGGTATCGCGTCGGACTTCGAGAACGGGTTCGCGCGGCGGCTCATGCTCGGCGCGCCCAACCGCACGGCGATCCTGGTCGGCTACCTGCTCACCGCGCTGACCCGCGCGGCGATCGTGCTCTGCGTGGTCACGATCGTCGCGCTCCTGGGCGGGATGGCGTTCGACGGCGGGCCGCTCGACGTGTTCGGAATGCTCGCCCTCGCGGTGATCGTCTCGCTGGCGGCCACGCTGTTCGCCGCTGGCGTCGCGCTGCGCGCGCGGACGATCCAGGCCGGCCCGGCGATGCAGATGCCGGTCTTCCTCGCGCTCTTCCTGGCCCCGGTCTACGTCCCGCTCGACCTGCTCTCGGGGTGGGTGCAGACCGTCGCGCGCTTCAACCCGGTCACGCCGCTGATGGAGGCCACGCGCGCCTTCGTCTCGGGAGGGGATGCCGACATCGCACTCGCAGCGCCGGTCGCCGCGGGCCTCGTCCTCCTCTTCGCGGCCTGGGCGCTGCGCGGGCTGCGCCGCGCCGAGGCCGCCGGGGGCTGACGCGCGATCAGCGCGCCATGCCCGCGGCAACGGTGTCGTTGGTGGCCTCGTCGATGAGCACGAAGGCGCCGGTGGCGCGGTTGCGTGCGTAGGGGTCGAAGATCAGCGGCGTGGAGAGGCGCAGACGCACGCGGCCGATGTCGTTGAGCTCCAGCCCGCCGGCGGGCTGCTCGTCGAGGGAGACCACGTCGACGCGGTGGACGACCTCGTCGACCAGCGCGCGGGCCGTCTGGGTCATGAGCTTGATCGCGTAGCGTCCGCGGCCGTGCAGCGGGGTCTGCGCCAGCCAGCACAGGTCGGCCTCCAGCTCGCGGCGGGGCTCGGGAGCGCCCTCGACCCCGCACAGGACGTCGCCCCGCGAGACGTCGAGCTCGTCGGCCAGACGCACGGTCACCGACCGGCCGGGCACCGCAGCGTCGACCGGTCCCTCGAAGGCCTCGACGGCGGCCACGGTGGTGCGCCGGCCCGAGGGCAGCACGACGACCTCGTCGCCGGCGCGCAGCACGCCCGACGCGAGCTGCCCCGCGTAGCCGCGAAAGCCGCTGGCGTGGTCGCGGATGACCCACTGGACGGGGAAGCGCACGTCCTCGAGGTTGGCGTCGTGGGCCACCTCGACCTGCTCGAGGTGCTCCAGCAGCGCCACGCCCTCGTACCACGGCATGCGCGGCGAGCGGTCGACCACGTTGTCGCCGTGCAGCGCGCTCATGGGAATCGCGGTCACGTCGTCGAGGCCCAGGCGCCCCGCCAGCTCGCGGAAGTCGGCCGCGACGGCCTCGAAGCGCGACCGGTCGAAGTCCACGAGATCCATCTTGTTGACGGCGAGGACGACGTGGGGGATGCCCAGCAGCGCGGCCACGAAGGCGTGGCGGCGGCTCTGCTCGATCACCCCGTGGCGGGCGTCCACCAGCACCACGGCCAGGTCGGCGGTCGACGCGCCCGTGACCATGTTGCGCGTGTACTGCATGTGGCCGGGCGTGTCGGCGATTACGAACTTGCGCCGGGCGGTGGTGAAGTAGCGGTAGGCGACGTCGATGGTGATGCCCTGCTCGCGCTCGGCGCGCAGGCCGTCGGTCAGCAGCGACAGGTCGAGGTCCCCCACAGCGCCGCCACGCCGCCGCGAGGCCTCCTCGACGTGCTCGAGCTGGTCGGCCAGGATGGCCTTGGAGTCGTAGAGCAGGCGCCCGATCAGGGTGGACTTGCCGTCGTCGACCGACCCGGCCGTGGCAAGGCGCAGCAGGCCCGCGCCCTCGTCGAGCTCCTCCAGCAGCCCGGGGGCGACGGCGTCCACGGCGAGCACTAGAAGTAGCCCTCACGCTTGCGGTCCTCCATGGCGGCCTCGCTCACGCGGTCGTCGGCGCGCGTCTCGCCCCGCTCGGTGACGCGCGTGGCGGCGATCTCGCCCACCACGGTCTCCAGGTCACCGGCGACCGAGGCCACCGCCCCCGTGCAGCTCATGTCGCCCACGGTGCGGTAGCGCACCGAGCTGGTGAACGGCGCCTCGCCGTCCATCAGCTCCACGAAGTCGGAGTTGGCGTAGAGCATGCCGTCGCGGGCGAAGACCTCGCGCTGGTGGGCGAAGTAGATCGAGGGCACCTCGAGCGACTCGGCGTGGATGTAGCGCCATACGTCCAGCTCGGTCCAGTTGGACAGCGGGAACACGCGCACCTGCTCGCCGCGGCGGATGCGCCCGTTGTAGAGGTTCCACAGCTCCGGGCGCTGGCGCTTGGGGTCCCAGCCGCCGAAGTCGTCGCGGAAGGAGAAGATGCGCTCCTTGGCCCGGGCGCGCTCCTCGTCGCGCCGCGCGCCGCCGAAGGCCGCGTCGAAGCCGTGGGCCTCGATGGCGTCCAGCAGCGTCACCGTCTGCAGGCGGTTGCGCGAGGCACGCGGCCCGCGCTCCTCGATGGCCCGTCCGGCGTCGATGGACCCCTGCACCGAGGCCACGATCAGCTCCTCGCCCAGTTCGGCCACGCGACGGTCGCGGAACGCGATCACCTCGGGGAAGTTGTGGCCCGTGTCCACGTGCATGAGCGGGAACGGGAAGCGCCCGGGGCGGAAGGCCTTCTCGGCCAGGCGCAGCAGCACGATCGAGTCCTTGCCCCCGCTGAACAGCAGCACCGGGCGCTCCAGCTGCGCGGCGACCTCGCGCATGACGTGGATGGCCTCGGACTCGAGCTGCTGGAGGTTGGTGAGCTCTGCGGTGATCGCTCTCGTGATCGCATTCATGCGGGGACGACCGCCTCCTCGCGACGGGTTCGATGGACGGCGAAGGCCAGGGCGCCCGCGGCCAGCGGGACGCCGACGATGACGGCGCCGGGCACCTCGATCCCCGCCTTGCTGAGCACGCCCAGCGCGGCACCCAGCAGCACGCAGCCCAGCGCCGGGCGCAGGCCCGCGGCGGGGACGCGCGGCAGCAGCGCGGTGCCCAGCCACACGCCGGGGATCGAGCCCAGCAGCAGCGTGCCGGCCAGCAGGAAGTCGACGTTGCCGCTGGCCATGTGGGCCAACGCCGCGGTCCACAGCAGCAGCGCCGCGTGGAAGACATCGGTGCCCACCACGCGGTGGGGGGTGAGGCGGAAGACCAGGATGAGGGCCAGGCCGATCAGCGCGCCGCTGCCCACCGAGGTCAGCCCGATGAGGACGCCGAGGGTGAGGCCGATGACCACCGCGCTGGTCTTCAGGCGCGGCGTCAGTTCTACCGTCTCGCTCTCCCCGAAGACGCGCATGAAGACCGCGCGGCCCAGGATGGCCAGCGACACCACCAGCAGTGCGGCGGCCACGAAGCCCAGCAGCACCGACTCGAAGGCGTCGCCGTAGCTGGCCTGCAGCGCGTTGAGGGCCAGCACGCCCAGCAGCGAGCCGGGGACGCTGCCCAGCGCCATCCAGCCCGAGATGCCCAGGTCCACGGTGCCCTGGCGCAGGTGCCGCCAGCCGCCGACCGTCTTGGTCACCGCGCCGTAGAAGAGGTCGGTCCCGATGGCCACCACCGGCTTGACGCCCACCACGAGGATGAGCAGCGGGGTGAGCAGCGAGCCTCCCCCGATCCCCGTCAGGCCGACCAGGACGCCCACGGCCAGCCCGAAGGCGATGATCATCGGGTCCACGTGCGCAGCTCGCTCAGGTCAGCCGAGGGCGGGGGTGACGTGCAGGCCGCACTCGGACTTCTCGGACCCGGCCCAGCGCCCGTCGCGCCCGCTGCCCGGCTGGGTGCACGGGGCGCAGCCGATCGAAGCATAGCCCTCGTCGTGCAGCGGGTGGTAGGGGAGGTCGCGCTCGACGATCCGCGCCCACAGGTCCTGCTGCGTCCACGCGACCAGCGGGTTGTACTTCGCGATGCCCCGCGCCGCGTCGTGCTCGACGAGCTGGGCGCCGGTCCGCGTGGGCGACTGCTCGCGGCGGATGCCGGTGATCCACGCGTCGGCGCCGGCCAGCGCGCGCTCCAGGGCCGCGACCTTCTCCGCGCCGCAGCAGTGCTGCGGGCCTGTCCAGTCGCCACGGGCGTCCTGCACCTCGACGGTGATCCCGAAGCGCTCCTCGAAGGCCCGCCACGTGCTCAGCGTCTCGGGGAAGAGCACGCCGGTGTCGATGGTCACGATGCGCGGCAGCCGACCCCCGTTGCCCACCAGCGCGTCGACGATCACCGACTCCTCCTTCTGGAAGGAGCACAGCATCACGATCCCGGGGTGGCGCTGCACCGCGTCGGCCAGCACGTCCTCGGCGGTCGGCGCGCCGATCACGCCCCGACCTCTTCCGGCGTGAGCTGCTCGGTCCACCAGTCCGCCGGCGTGCGCGCGGCGAAGGTCCGGAACGTCTCGCCCTCGGCGTGGTTGGTCTCGTAGACGGTGAAGATGCGCAGCAGGGTCTCGTTGAGGTCCCAGTGGGGCACCTTGCGGATCACGTGCTCGCCGAAGCGCGGATCGGGGCCCAGGCGCCCGCCGATGCGGATGTCCATCGCCTCGACGAATTCGCCCTCGACCTTCTTGAGCACGCCCTCGATGCCGATGTCAGCGATCTGGTGCTGGGCGCAGGACGAGGAGCAGCCCGCGAAGTGCAGGCGGAAGTCCTCCCCGTGGCCGTTGGGCGTGACGTGCTCGTCCAGGAACGCGGAGATCTCCTTGGCGCGCTCCTTGGTGTAGACCTTGGCCAGCCCGCAGAACTCCTTGCCCGTGCAACTCTGCATCCCGCGGGTGAACAGCGTGGGGCGGGGGCTGAGCTGCTGGGCGAGCTCGGTGCCCATCAGCTCCTCGACGCGGTCGTCGGGGATGTTGGGCAGCAGCACGTTCTGCTGGTGGGTCAGGCGCACCTCGGGCGTCGAGGCGAACTCCCTCGCCAGGCGCGCGAGCTCGGCCAGTTGGGCCGCGCGCAGCCGGCCCACCGGCACGCAGAAGCCCACCGCGCTGTGCTCGCCGTCGGCCTGCTGCGTGACCCCGATGTGGTCGTGGCCCAGCATGTCGGGCTGCTGGGGCGCGGCGTGGCGCAGCTCGCGGCCCACCCGGCGCTCGACCTCGGCGCGGAAGTCCTCGGGCCCCATGGCGTCGACGAGGAACTTGATGCGGGCCTTGCCGCGCTTCTGGCGGTTCTCGTCGCTGTCGCGGAACATGGCCACGACGCCCTCGATGACCTCGGGCGTCTCCTGCGGCGACACGAAGACGTCCAGCGCGCGCGCGAAGCGCGGGTGGCTGGAGAGCCCGCCGCCCACGCGCAGGTTGAACCCGCGGGTGCCGTCGGGGTGGATGGCGCCCGAGAGCGCGACGTCGTTGATGAGCCCGCGCGCGCAGTCCTCGGCGCAGCCTGTGACCGAGATCTTGAACTTGCGCGGCAGGTTGGAGTAGAGGCGGTTGCCCAGGAAGTGCTCGTGCAGCGCGTCGGCCGTGGCCGCGCCGTCGACGATCTGGTCGTGGGCGATGCCCGCCAGCGTGCAGCCCACCACGTTGCGCACGATGTCGCCGCAGGCACCCGTGGTGGTCAGGCCGCACGCGTCCAGGCGGCGGAAGATCTCCGGCACGTCGTCCAGCGTGATCCAGTGGATCTGGAAGCACTGGCGCGTGGTGCAGTCGATGATCCCGCGGCCGAAGTCCTCTGCGATCGAGGCCATCACGGCGGCCTGGTCGGCGCTCAGCACGCCCTGCACGACCTTCGTGCGCAGCATGAAGAAGCCGTCCTTGGTGTTGTGCGGGTACAGCCCGTACCACTTCAGGCGCGCCGTGTCGGCGTCGTCGAGGCTCTCCCAGCCCTCCCGCGCGGCGCGCATGAGGGCGTCGTGGACGTCCAGGCCGTCCTTGTCGGCCTTGATGCGCTCGTTCTTGTTCATCGCTGAGGGATCCCTCCGGCGTCTCGCGGTTCGAGGAGCGAGTGCCGCAATGTAGCGAATCCCGATCGGTGTCTCGGGGTTTTGCCGGGTCCCCGGGCCTCCTACCCTCGATTCCACGATGCCCCGCGTCCTCTCGATCCTCCTGCTGACCGTCCTCCTCGCGCTCGCCGGCTGCGGCGCCCAGGAAGATCCACCGGCCGCCCGGGAGCAGCCCCCCCAGACGCCCGGGCAGACCACCGAGACCGCGCCCGAGGCCGGCCCCGGTGACGCGCTCGTGCGCGCCGACGGCGACTTCGAGGCCGAGGTGATCACCACCGGCCTGGAGGTTCCCTGGGACGTGACCTTCCTGCCCTCGGGCGACGCGCTGGTCACCGAGCGCCCCGGCCGGGTGCGCCTGGTCTCCAGCGACGGCGAGCTCACGCCCGAGCCCGTCACCGAGGTCGAGACCCAGGCCGAGGGGGAGGGCGGCCTGCTGGGCATCGACCTCGACCCGCGCTTCGAGGACGGCGAGCCCTTCGCCTACCTGTTCGTCACCACCGCCGACGGGATGGAGGTCCAGCGCTGGACCGTGGAGGAGGACGGCAGCGCGATGGAGATGGAGGAGGTGGTGCTCGAGGGCATCGCCGCCGGGCCGATCCACGACTCCGGGCGCCTGCGCTTCGGTCCCGACGGCGCGCTGTACGTGCTCACCGGTGACGCCGGCGACGAGTCGCTGCCCCAGGACGGGACCTCGCTCAACGGCAAGGTGCTGCGCCTCACCCCGGGCCAGTTCCGCTCCTCCACGACCGAGCCCCAGATCGTCTCCAGCGGCCACCGCAACCCCCAGGGCCTGGACTGGCAGCCCGGCAGCGGACGCCTGTTCACCACCGAGCACGGCCCCACGTGCTGCGACGAGGTCAACCTGATCCGCGAGGGCGAGAACTACGGCTGGCCGGAGGTGGAAGGCGAGGACCACGGCGACTTCACGGCGCCGGCGCAGATCTACCAGGACTCGATCGCGCCATCGGGGGCGACCTTCGTGTCCCTCGAGGACTCGGAGTGGACTGGCGACTACGTCCTGGCCGCCCTGGCCGGCCAGGAGCTGCACCGCCTCGAGCTCGACGGAGCGGAGGTGGTCGCCGACGAGGTGCTGCTGGAGGGCGAGTACGGCCGCCTGCGCGCCGTCGTCGAGGCGCCCGACGGGACGCTGTGGGTGCTCACCTCCAACCGCGACGGTCGCGGCAGCCCCGTCGAGGAGGACGACCGCATCATCCGCCTCGCCCCGCCCGCCGGCGACGAGGAGGACGAGTAGCGACGCTTCGCGGTGCGCCACGGCGCCGGCGGGTACCCCTTCTCCGTGAGGCGCCGCCGTCCGCGACCGAGGAGGACCCGACCATGAAACGCCAGCGCACCGCCGCCGGACCCCATCGCCCCGCCGAACGCAAGGGGGGGAGCTCGCTGGCCAAGGGGCCGGTGGCCATCGTCGGCCTGCTGCTGCTGGCCTTCGGCGTACTTGCGCTGATCTTCGGCGACGCCAACTTCGAAGCGGCGCCCATCGACGGCGACGTGGACGGCGAGCCGTTCCTGGGCATCCTCGGCAACGGCTGGACGAACCTGCTCTTCGCGGCCGCTGGCGCCCTGCTGCTCCTCGGCGCGCCGTTGCACTGGGGCGCCAAGGGCCTGTCGCTGATCGTCGGCCTCGTGCTGGGCGCGGCGTCGAGCATCGCGCTGTGGTACGGCGACGATGTCTTCGGCATCTTCGCCGCCGATGGTCCGACGACGCTGGCCTGGGGCGCACCGGCCGCGATCCTGCTCGCACTCGCGTTGCTGCCGCGCACCCGCGGGCGTGCCCGCAAGGAGGGCACCCGCGGGCGTGGCCGCAAGGAGGGGACCCCCCGAGGGCCTCGCCGCAAGAAGGTCGTGGAGGAGCGCCCCGCGGCGACCGACCACGTTCGCGACGACCACCGCGGGCGGGACGAGGAGCGCTTGCGCCGCGACGAGGGGCGCCCAGGCCCCGATGAGGAGCGCGGACGCGAGCAGGAGCGCCACCTCGGCGCCGACGAGGAGGAGCGCATCCGCCGCGACGAGCGCGAGCGGATGGGCGGCGGCGACCCGCGCTCGTAGCGCCGCTGCGCTACGCGGCGCTCGCGGGCTCCCGGTCCTCGGCCACGGCGGCGCGCTCGTTGGGCACGCAGTGGGTCATCACGTGGCCCTCGACGTCACGGGGGCCGTTGGCGCCGAGGTTGGCCAGGCGGGCCAGCTCCTCGTCGTCGAGGGCCTGGGTCCGCAGCGGCCCGAGGTCGCGCACGTCGTCGGGGCCGATGCCGACGCCCTCGCCGACCCGCAGGCCCAGTTCGTCCTCGCACATGAGCAGGTGCCAGACCATCCGCTCCTGGATCGGGCGGTCGCACTGCCCGATCGCGTCGATCAGGTTGGCCACCAGGTCGTCGCGCTCCCACTGCTCGCTGAGCAGGTAGCGCTCACCGGCCTGCTGGTAGTCGTTGGTGCGCTGGATGCGCGCGCGGGTCAGGCGGCCCTCGACGAGCGGGCCCTGCTCGTCGGGGACTCCCACCCCGCCGGCCTCGGCAAGCCCGCCCCGCAGCGTCGGCTCGTAGTTGATGTGGGGGTTGGCCCCCCCGTCGTCGACGTAGTGGGCCATGTCGCCGTCGCGCTGGTTGGTGGCCACCGCGGCGTTCTTGGCCTGGTTGACCGGGAGCTGCAGGTAGTTGGTGCCGACGCGGTGGCGCTGGGTGTCCGAGTAGGAGAACGTGCGCCCCACGAGCATCTTGTCGTCGGAGAAGTCCAGCCCGTCGACCAGGACCCCGGTGCCGAAGGCGATCTGCTCGTTCTCGGCGAAGACGTTGCTCACTGTGCGGTCGAGCACCATTCGCCCGATCGGGAGCACAGGGAAGGTCTCCTCCGGCCAGACCTTGGTGTCGTCGAGCGGGTCGAAGCCAAGCTCGGGGTGCTCGTCGTCGCTCATGATCTGGACGCACAGCTCCCACTCGGGGTACTCGCCGCGCTCGATGGCGTCGTAGAGGTCCTTGGTGTGCGCGCCCAGCTCCTGCCCCTGCACGGCGGCCGCGTCGGCGGCGGTCAGGCTCTTCACGCCCTGCTTGGGCAGCCAGTGGTACTTGACCAGGAGGGTGTCGCCCTGGGCGTTGACCCACTTGTAGGTGTTGACGCCGAAGCCCTGCATGGTCCGGTAGCTGGCCGGGATACCGCGAGGGCCGTAGAGCAGCGTGACCATCTGCAGCGACTCGGGACTCTGGCTGATGAAGTCCAGCTGGCGGTTGGGCTCCTGGTGGAAGGTGACCGGGTCGGGCTTCTGGGAGTGGATGAAGTCGGGGAACTTGATCGCGTCGCGGATGAAGAAGACGGCGAGGTTGTTGCCGACCAGGTCCCAGTTGCCGTCCTCGGTGTAGAACTTCACGGCGAAGCCGCGGGGGTCCCGGGCGGCCTCGGAGGAGTCGCGCCCACCGGCCACGGTGGAGAAGCGCACGGCGACCTCGGTGCGCCTGCCCTTCTCCTGCAGCAGCTTGGCGCGCGTGAACTGCGCGATCGGCTCGTCGCCGACGGCCCCGTAGGCCTCGAAGAAGCCGAAGGACGTGGTGCCCCGGGCGTGGACGACGCGCTCGGGGATGCGCTCGCGATCGAAGTGGCTGATCTTCTCCAGGAACTGGTAGTTCTCCAGCGTCGCCGGCCCACGATCACCGACCGTGCGCTGGTTCTGGTTGTCGTGCACGGGATGGCCCTGGCGGTTGGTCAGGGTCCGGCGGTCATCGGCCATGCGCTGGCTCCTTCGCTCTCGTCTCGTAGCGGGCCGGGCTGTCGGCGGGTGCGCCCGGATGCCCCCGAGGATAGGCTCGGCACGTGCCTGACCGCCGTCCCTCCTTCCGGTCCGTCGCGCCCAGCGCCTCGCCGCAGGAGGCGGCGGCCATCACGGCCGCGTTGGAGCAGTTCTTCCGGGCCACCGCCGCGCCCCAGGCGCCCACCGACCCGCGCCCTGACCGGTGGGCGCGCACGCACCTGCTGGAGAGCGTGCACCGCGAGCCGCCCGGCCTCGGCGCCTGGGGCGGCGACCCGTCCCCGTGGCACCGAGGCGACTGATCAACCGTCTGTCCAGCGACCCCCTCGCCCGGGGTTAGGCTCGGACTCCCCCATGGATGAGCCCGAGCGTGCGCGGTCGCTGCCCGACGTCCAGTCGCTGCTGAGCGCCGTGCTGGAGCAGTTGCCCGTCGGCGTGATCGTCGCGGAGGTGCCCGGCGGGCGGATGATCCTGGGCAACGAGCAGGTCGCGGCCGTCATGCGCCACCCGTTCATCGCCTCCGCGGAGGTCGAGGGCTACGCCGCCTACCGCGGCCTCCACCCCGACGGGCGGCCCTACCGTGGCGAGGACTGGCCGTTGGCGCGCACCGTGGCCACCGGTGAGACGGTCGAGCGCGAGGAGATCCGCTACCAGCGCGGCGACGACACCCACGGCGTCATGCGCGTGAGCTCGGCGCCGGTGCACGACGGCGACGGCGTGCCGGTGCTCGCCGTGGCCATGATCGAGGACGTCACGGAGCGCGCCCGGCTGGCCGACCAGCTCGCGCTCCTGGCCGAGGCGGGCGACGCGCTCTCGGCCTCGCTGGACCCCGACACCGTCGTGGACACCGTGGCCCGCCTGCTCGTGCCACGCGTGGCCGACTACTGGGCGCTGGACCTCCTGCGTGACGACGGCTCGCTGCAGCGCGTGGGCTCGGCCCACGCCGAGCCCGGCAAGGAGCACCTGGCCTTCGAGATCGCCAGCGCCCACCCCCTGGAGGTCCGCATCCCCGAGGGCCGGGGCGCGGTGCTGCGCACCGGCGAACCACAACTCGTGGCCCGCTACGACGACGCCTTCCTCTCGGCCATCTCGCGCGACGCCGAGCACGCCGCCGCACTGCGGGCGGTGGGGCTGCACTCGGCGGTCTACCTGCCGCTCAAGGTGCGCGGACGCGTGACCGGCGCGATGCTGCTCGGGCGCACCGCGCGCACGCCCGAGGCCTACGAGCAGGTGGACGTCGGGCCCCTGGAGGAGATCGCGCGCCGCTGTGCGATGGCGCTCGCCAACGCGACGAGCTACGAGCGCGAGCGCACCACGGCCGAGCAGCTCCAGCGCAGCCTCCTGCCCGACTGCCTGCCCGCGCTGCAGTGCGGGGAGGCTCGCGTGCGCTACCTGCCTGGCGGGGTGGGCATGGAGGTCGGTGGCGACTGGTACGACGTCCTGGCCCTGCCCGGCGGACGCGTCGGCCTGGTCATCGGCGACGTGGTGGGGCGCGGCACCCCGGCCGCGGTGGTGATGGGCCATCTGCGCAGCGGGCTGCGGGCCTACGCGATGGAGGGCGGGAGGCCCGACGAGGTCATCGGGCGCCTCAACACGCTGGAGCACACGCTGGGCACCACCCCGTCGCTGGCCACGCTGGTCTACGCGATCTACGAGCCGGCGCGGGGCCTGCTGTCCTACACCGCAGCGGGCCACCCGGCGCCGCTGGTGCGCCGCGCCTGTGGCCAGGTGGAGGCGCTGCCGGCCTGTCAGGGGATGCCGCTGGGCGTGCGCGCCGACCTGCGCTGGGAGATCGCCTCCGTGGCTCTCGGGCCGGGCGACACCCTCGTGCTCTACACCGACGGGCTGGTCGAGCGGCGCGGCGCGTCGCTGGACGCCGTGCTCCAGCGGGTGCTCGCGGCACTGGGTGACGCGGCGGCGGCCGACCTCGACGGACTGTGCGACGCGATCCTCGCCGCGGCGGACACGGTCGGGGACGACGACGTGGCCCTGCTGGCCTTTCGCGCCGATCCGCCCGTCGCCGCGCGCCTGCTCGGCTAACGTTCCCGCCATGGCCACCCGGGAGCGCCAGGCGTCCGACCAGCCGAAGCCTCCCGAGATGGTGGTCAGGCTGCGCCGCCGCCGCGAGGCCTACGTCGCGAAGGGCCCGATCTTCAAGGCCGGGTGGGTGGCCGCGGGGCTCGTCGTGCTCCTGGCCGGCCTGGTCATGATCGTGACCCCGGGTCCAGCCCTGGTGATCATCCCCATCGGCCTGGCCATGCTCTCCCTGCAGTTCGACTGGGCAGAGAAGCTCCTGGAGCACGCGCTCGAGCGCGCGGCGGGCGCGGGCGAGGCGGCAAAGGGCCTCTCGCGCCGGCAGAAGCTCGTCTTGGGTGTCGCGACCGTCGTGGGCGTCGCGTGCGTCGTCGCGCTGGGCGTGTACCTCTGGGTAGTCTAGGACATCCGCGCCTGCTACGGTCGTAGCAGTGCACCGCACCATCGCGCAGCGGGACCTTCGCAACGATGTCGCCAGAGTCCTCCGGGAGGCCGAGGCGGGGACCGAGTTCACGGTGACGGTTCGGGGGCGCCCGGTCGCGCGACTGGGCCCCCACGAGCCCACCGCTCCGCAGACGGACGTCGATCGGGAGAAGCTGCGATCCATCCTCGCCTCGCCGTTGGACCGTGCTGACCTCGCCGCGGATCTCGACGCCGCCGAGGCGCCGGTCGACGATCCGTGGCCCGATCCGTGACCGGCTCGCTCCTCGACACGTCGGTGCTGATCGCCGTCGACGAGCAGCGGGCTCTCGACCTTCCCGAGCGTTCCTCGATCTCCGTCGTCTCGCTCGGGGAGCTGCGCGCCGGCGTCCTGCGCGCTCGCGGCCCCTCCAGCCAAAGCGTTCGCGCCGCCCGACTGGCTGACGTCCGGTCGGCCTTCGCTGCGCTGGTCGTCGACGCCGCCGTCGCCGACCAGTACGGCGCCGCGCTCGCTCACGCGCGCAGCGCCGGGCGCATCGTCAAGGCGACAGACCTGCTCATCATCGCCACCGCTGCGGCGACGGGCCGCGAACTGATCACCCTCGACACGGCGCAGGCTGCCCTCGCGCGCGAGCTCGGGCTGTACGCCAGAGCGCCGTGAGTCGCATGGCTCACCACACGACCGTGACGTCGTAACGGTGGACCTCGGAGTCGCCGCTCACGAGGGCGAGCCCCTCCAGCCCGGCCTGTGCCACGAGCAGGCGGTCGAACGGATCACCGTGATGCAGCGGCAGGCGGCCCACCTGGTCCGCGTGGCGAGCGGTGATCGGCAGCAGCTCGACTGCCGTCTGCTCCAGGCGTTCGAGGAGGTCGGGCGGAGCGGCGAGCTTGCCCAGCGCTCGCTTGATCGCAGTCTCCCACACGCTCACCGCGCTGACGATGATGCGGTTGGCTGGGTCCACGAGCTGCCGGCGTGCGGTCTCGCTCAGACGGGCGCGGTCGTCGGCCATCCACCACAGCAGGACGTGGGTGTCGACCAGGAGTCGGCTCACCGTGCGCCCAGCGCATCGGCGAGATCGTCGGGCAGCTCGTCGAAGTCCTCGGTGAGGTGCACCTCACCCGCCCACACGCCCGCAAGGGCCGCGAAGCCCTCGCCCTCGCGCACCGGCTCCAGACGGACCGCGGGACGCCCGCGGCGAGTGATCACGACCTCCTCGCCCGCCAGCGCATGCTCGACGAGCTGCGACAGGCGTGTCTTGGCCTCGTGCATGCCGACCCGGGTCATGCTGCCAGTATAGCGACGCTAGCCAGAGTAACTAGCTAGTTGGTCCAGGGCGATCGCAGGCCGGGCCTCCGGGGCCGACTACAGCGGGATGTTCCCGTGCTTGCGCTTGGGGCCCGGCTCGCGCTTGGTCTGCAGCGTCTCCAGCGCGGTGATGAGCTTGGGCCGCGTCTCGTGGGGGACGATGACGTCGTCTATGTACCCGCGCTCGGCCGCCGAGTAGGGGTTGGCGAAGTGGGCCTTGTAGTCGGAGATCAGCTTCTCGCGGCGCTCCTCGGGCGTCGGAGACTGGGCGAGGTCGCGGCGGTAGATGATGTTCACCGCGCCCTCGGGGCCCATGACCGCGATCTCCGAGGTCGGCCAGGCGAAGTTCATGTCGGCCAGCAGGTGCTTGGAGGCCATGACGTCGTAGGCGCCGCCGTAGGCCTTGCGGGTGATGACGGTGAGCTTGGGCACCGTGGCCTCGGTGAAGGCGTAGAGAAGCTTGGCGCCGTGGCGGATGATCCCGCCCCACTCCTGCGTTGTGCCGGGCAGGAAGCCGGGCACGTCGACGAAGGTGACCAGCGGCACGTTGAACGCGTCGCAGGTGCGCACGAAGCGCGCGGCCTTGACCGAGGCGTCGATGTCCAGCACGCCGGCCATGTGGGCGGGCTGGTTGCCGACGACGCCGACCGCGCGGCCGTCCAGCCTGGCGAAGCCGCAGACGATGTTGCGCGCCCAGTGCTCGTGGATCTCGAAGAACTCGCCGTCGTCGACGACCAGGCGCACGACGTCGCGCATGTCGTAGGGCTTCTGGGGGCTGTCGGGCACGACGGAGTCCAGCGCCTCGTCCATCCGCATCGGGTCGTCGGTGGGCATGACCCGCGGCGGCGTCTCGAGGTTGTTCTGGGGCAGGAACGACATGAGGTAGCGCGTGTCCTGGAGGCAGGCGTCCTCGTCCTGCGCGGCCAGGTGGGCCACGCCCGACTTCGTGTTGTGCGCCATCGCCCCGCCCAGCTCCTCGAAGCCGACCTCCTCGCCGGTGACCGTCCTGATGACGTCGGGCCCGGTGATGAACATGTGCGAGGTCTCCTTCACCATGAAGGTGAAGTCGGTGATCGCGGGTGAGTAGACCGCGCCGCCCGCGCAGGGGCCCATGATCAGGCTGATCTGCGGGATGACCCCCGAGCTCTTGACGTTGCGCACGAAGACATCGCCGTAGGCGCCCAGGGAGTTCACGCCCTCCTGGATGCGCGCCCCGCCGGAGTCGTTGATCCCGATGACCGGGCAGCCGATCTTCGCCGCCAGGTCCATGACCTTGCACATCTTCCCGGCCATGGCCTCGCCCAGCGAGCCGCCGAAGACCGTGAAGTCCTGGGAGAAGACGCACACCCGCCGGCCGTCGATGGTCCCGTGGCCGGTGACCACCGCGTCGCCCCACGGCCGGTTCTTCTGCATCTCGAAGTCGGTGGTGCGGTGGCGCACGAAGGTGTCGAGCTCCTGGAAGGAGCCGGGGTCCAGCAGCTTCTCCACGCGCTCGCGCGCGGTGTGCTTGCCGCGTTCGTGCTGCTTGGCCTCGGCCTCGGGGGCCGAGTGGCTCGCGGCCTCGCGCAGCTCGGTGAGTTGGGCGAGCTTCTCCTCGTAGGTCTCGGGCGGTCTGGTGCGCGGGCTCATGGAGCCCGCGATCCTATGCCAGGGCGGGCTCGGCGGCTGGCTCGCGCTCGGGGCGCGGCGCACGGGGCAGAGCGAGAGCGGCCAGGAGCGCCAGCACGCCGACCGCGGCGGCGATGACGAACGCCGTGGTGTAGCCCGACTCGACCGGGACGATCGTGCCCGGCAACATCTGCGCGGTCAGCACCGTGGTGACCGCGGCGGCGCCCGCGGCACCGCCGATCGTCCGCGCGATCGTGTTGATGCCCGTGGCGATGCCCACGTCCTCCCGGGGCACCGACTCGACGACCAGGTTGGCCATCGAGGAGAAGGCGAAGGCGATGCCGACGCCGATCAGGGCGCCGGCGAGGACGAACTCCCAGATCTCGCCGTGGGCGACGGCCAGGAAGGCGAAGGCCAGCGCCGAGCTGGCGGCGCCGGCGGCCAGGATGGAGCGGAAGCCGACGCGCGAGCCCATCCAGCCCGCGAAGGGCCCGGCGACGAGCATGACCAGGGCGCTGGGCAGCATGATCAGCCCGGCCTCGGTCACCGAGGAGTCGAAGCCGTAGCCGGCCTGCGCCGGCGTCTGGGCGAACTGGGGGATGAGCAGGAAGGAAGAGAACATCGCGAAGCCCACGAGCACGGCGGCGAGGTTGGTCGCGGCGACGGGTCGCGAGCGCAGGAGGCGCAGGTCGACCAGCGGCTCGGCCACGCGGCGCTCCAGGGCCAGCCAGGCCGCACCCAGCGCGAGGCCGCCGGCCAGCAGCCCGAGTACGCCCACCGAATCCCAGCCCCATGTATTGGCGTTGGTCACGCCCAGCAGCAGGCACACCAGCGCCCCGCTGAGCACCGCCGCGCCGGCCCAGTCGATGCGCGCTGCGCGGCGCTGCACGGGCGCCGGGACCATGCGGTGCGCGGCCAGCGCGGCGGGCAGGGCGACCAGGCCGATCCAGAACAGCCACGAGAGATCCGTGTTGTCCACGATCAGTCCCGACAGCGGCAGCCCGATGCCTCCGCCGATGCCGAACATCGCGCTGAGCACCCCGATGCCCAGGCCCACGCGCTCGCGCGGGAAGGTGTCGCGGATGATCCCGAAGGCCAGCGGGAACACGCCGGCCCCGACGCCCTGGAGCACGCGCCCGGAGATGACCACGCCGATGCTCTGGGCCAGCCCGCCGACCACCGAGCCGGCGGCGAAGGTCAGCAGCACGAGGGCCAGCACGCGGCCCTTGCCGTAGAGGTCGCCGAGCTTGCCGACGATCGGGGTGGCCACCGAGGCCGAGAGCAGGAAGCCGGTGAGCACCCAGGTGGCGGAGTTGAGCGTCGTGTCGTAGCCGCGCGCGATGGCCGGCAGCGCCGGGGCCACCACGGTCTGCGCCAGGGCGAAGGCCAGCCCGGCCAGCAGGAGCGTGGCCATGATCGGTGCGGTACGGTGCGTGGACGCGGGCATGGTCGCAAGCCGGGCGACACCCGGCGGACCTCGACGCTAGCAGCGGCGGAACGAGCCCTCCGCTTTTCCTCGCCAAGGCGTAGACTCCGCGGCATGGGAACCGCTCTGCGGGCCGACGCCAAGCGCAACCGCGAGCGTGTGCTCGTCGCCGCCCGCGCGGTGTTTGCCCGGCAGGGGCTGGAGGCGGGGGTGGACGAGATCGCCCGGGAGGCCGGCGTGGGGGTGGGGACGCTCTACCGCCGCTTCGCCACCAAGGACCACCTCATCCTGGCCATCGTCGAGGACGGGATGGGAGTTCTGTTCGAGGAGATCAACGCGGCTGCGATGCTCGAGGACCCGTGGGAGGGTCTGGAGACCGCGATGCTCGCCCTGGCCGAGTCGATGGCCGCCGACCGCGGCTTCGTCGACGCGGTGCGCGAGCACCTGCTCACCCTGCCGGCCTTCCTCTCGCTGCGCGACCGCCTGCTGAGCGCGTGGGAGCCGTTGGTGGCGCGGGGTCGTGAGGCGGGCGTGCTGCGTCACGACGTCGAGCCGCTCGACCTCCTCCTGCTGGCCAGGGGCGTCGTGCGCATGCCGCCCGACCGTGACGACGTCGACCCGCGGCTGTGGCGGCGCTACATGGCCATCGTGCTCGACGGCCTGCACGCCGGTGGGACCGGCGAGCTTCCGGTCGGCCCGCCGCAGCCGGCGCGCTGAGGGCGCCGACATCGGGTGCGGGCCCGGCTCAGCCCCGTGAGAAGGGGCGGTGGTGAGCCTGGCCGAGGGTGTCCAGCGCCCTCTCAAGGAGGGCCTGGGCCTCGTCCTCGCTGATCGCGGGCGGAGCCGCAGGCGTCGTGAGCCGGGCGTGCGCTATGGCCAACTCCGACGGCTCGTCGGCTCCAGCGCGCACCGCAGCGGGCGCCAGGCCCGCGGCCACGCGCTCGGCGTCGCGGCGCTGCGCGTCGGCGTCGCGCTGGGCGTCCGAGCGGGCGTTGCGCCGCCTGCTCCAGAACCGCAGGCGCTCGAGCACGCCGGGCTGCGTCGCCGCGGGCGGCAGTGGGTCGGGATCGGGGTCGGGGTCGGGGTCGGCCGGGGGCGCCGGCGGGGGCTGCGGCGTGGGGGCCGCCGCGGCCTCCACGCTGAGCACGACGCGGGTGCCCCACCCGCCGGGCTCGATGTGGACCGTGCCGCTCGCGCGCTCGCCCTCCCAGGCGACGGTCTTCTCGGGCTCCGTACGGGTGATGCGGATCTCGCCGAACTCGCCGAGGTGGCGGGCCAGCGCCGCGTCGTCGCTCACTTCCGCCCACAGCTCGGGCGGGCTCTTGACCAGGGTGCGGTGGATCGTCGTCTCGCTCATCGCGATCCCCATTTCGCCGCCCCGCCGCGGGACTCCTTCCCGCGCATCGCGCCTCCCGCGCCGAGGCCTACCTACGCGCCGGGCTTGACCGTCATGAGAATGATGGCCACAGCCACGAGGACCGAGGCCATCGTCATGACCAGCGACAGCCGCTTTGCGGCGGCGTCGTACTCAGGGCTCGGGCGCCCGCCATCCGCGCCGGCCGTGGCCAGCTCGGCGGCCCGACGCTCCGTGGGCCCCAGGACCGCGCCGTAGAGACCCATCAGCACGATGAGGATCAGGAAGGTCGCGGAGATCCACGGGTCCCCGAGGCTGAAGCGGTCGAGCGCCATGTAGATGCCCGCGACGAGCACGACGAGCGCCGCGAAGGCCCCATAGCGCACAAGCAGCACCTGGCCGCGATGGAAGGTGGCCAGGGCGGCCGGCCCGGCGGCCCGCGCCGCGCGCAGCCCGACCGGATAGGAGAACACGGGCCCGAAGGCCACGAGGACGGCGATGATGTGCAAGGCGAGGATGAACTCGTACATGGGGCCGGGACACTACTCCGTGGGCCCGTCGCTCTCGGGGGTGTCTCCCGGCAAGGGCGAGGGGGTGGAAGCCTCGTAGACCTCGGCGATCCGATCAAGGACCTGGATGAGCTCTTGGTCGATGGCTTCGACGGCGATGTGGTCGGCAAGCACGTGATAGTTCGTCTTGCGCAGGAGGTTCTCGATGCCCAGGTCCGCGAAGAAGCGCTCGAACAGACGATCAAGGAAGGCGTCGCTCGCTTTCGTGTCGATCCAGAACTGGTCGTTCTGATCGTCGAGTGCGATCGGAGGCACGAGGCGCGCGATGTTCTCGCGCATCGCGGCCTCCCAACGGTCGGCTTCCGCCATCTCGAAGAGGCCTCCCATCGATCGCGCTCCCCCCGTGGCTCTCGCCCATGCGACCAGCGTCTCCGGCTGGCAGATGTAGTTCTCGATCTCCCTGCGCAGCCAGCAGTGAACCTCCGGCTCTGGTCCTCCGCCGGGCGTACGTTCGAGTCGATCGAACACCGCGAAGCCGATAAGGCCGGGAACGGCCTCTCTGAGCCCATAGAAGTGGCTACGGGCGGTATTGGGCTGATTCTGGACGTAGTCGACGAAGGGTCGGTCGAGCGCTTCACGTGCCGCATGGCTCAAGCGGGCGGCGAGCGCACGGAGGATCGCCAGGTCCGTCGCTCCCTCGAGGAAGAGCACCCAGCCGTTCTGCTCGGCTGCGTAATACGCGTCGAAGCCGATATCGGCGAGAGCCTTGGAGAGCTGCGCCCTGCCACGGTTGTCGATGCGGTGTGGGGATCCGAGGAAGGCGATGACGACATCGTTGCGTGCAGCCTCGTTGAGGATGACCTCCGAGTGGCTCGCCGCGATGATCTGACCGCCGGTCTCGCGAGCAGTCTCGCCGAGCATGGCGTACGTCTGCCGCTGGCGGAGGATCTCGAGATGAGCATCCGGCTCGTCGAGGAGGACGACGGCTCCTTGGTTGAGGGTGAGGAACGTGAGCAGCAGGAGCGTCTGCTGTAGGCCGCGGCCCGCCGACGCGAGGTCGAGCTCGATGCCCGATTGGGTTCGGTAGCTCATTGCGATCTCGCCACGCTCGACCACTTGCTGAGGCGGCTGCAGCACGACGCCGAAAAGGCCGTCGATCCGCTCGACGATCTCTTGGAATCGCGTAGTCCCCTCGACGCGATCCCGTTCGGCGACCTGGAAGCACAGGTTCCTCAGGACCTCGGCGGTGCGACCCTCCCCGATGCGAACGTCGATCGCCCCTGGAGGAAGCAGCGTCTCGTTCGCTGCGAGTCCGGACATCGGCGAGAGCAGTGCGACGTTCACCTTCGCCGCCTGCTCGGGAATTGGCATACGCGAGCCGTCCGACTCCTGTTTCAGCGGGCGGACGTAGATCGACTCCGGGTTCGCATGGTCGAACTCAAGCCCGCAGGTCCATTGCTGGCCAACGTCCACCCCCTCGACAGTGATCGCGATGCGGATGTGCTCGGCTCCGCGCCTCGTCCCATCCCGCCAGTTACGAAGGACGAAGAGCTCATGCCAGAGCATCCGCGCGGTGGGCACCGGTATTCCGGTGAGGTCCTTGCGGTTGATCGCGATGCCCGGACGAGTGTCGGGCACGTTGGACGGCGCCCGCTTCTCGACGTAGCGGCTCAGGCCAAGTCGCCAGAGGAGGAGGGCTTGCAGAGCACTCGTCTTCCCGGCGTCGTTGGGCCCCACGAACACGACCGGATTGCCCAGCTCGATGTCGGCATCCAGGAGACGCTTGAAGCGCCGGATCACCAAGCGCGTGAGCACCCGATCAACCTATCTGGCGGCACCGGCCGACGGCCGGACCGCCATCCAGCAGACGACGCCCAGCTCGTCGGCGGTGACGGGCGCGGGCGGCGCGGGCGGCTCGACGCCGCGCAGACCCAGCTCCTCGACCACCGCGACGATCTGCGCCGCCGCCTGGTCGAGGGTGATCTCCGCCGTCTGCACCCGGTCGTGCACAACACCCAGCGACTTGCGCACCGTCGAGCTGCGTCCTACCGAGAGGGCCTGCTCGGCCTCCTCGGCGCCCGGGGCATAGGCGACGCCGGGGTCGCGCAGCACCTCGAGCGCCCAGCGCTGGCGCGGCCCGATGGCCTCCTGCTCGGCGCGCACGTCCACGCGCGCGTTGTGGGCCGTGACGATTCCCTGCGCGGCTCGCTGCCAGGCCGCTTCCAGCTCGACTCCCTCGGCGGTTTCCAGGGCGACGCCGCCGCCGGGATCGATGCGGCGCAGGATCTCCAGGTCGTTGTCGACGAGGTCCAGCGAGCCGGCCTCGACGTAGCGCCAGTGTCGGCGACCGGGCTCGCCGTCGGGGCCGGCCGGCGTGCGCACCGCGAAGAAGACCCCCGGCGCTCCCGTCGAGCGGCCGCCCGGCGCCTGGCGGAACACGGCACCGACCCCCCACGGCAGGCGCTGCACGCGCGCCACCTCGCCCTCGCGGATCGCCCGCTCGACCAGACGGCGCAGCGCCTCGCCCACGAAGGCGCCCGACTCGTCCTCGGCCTCGTCGAGCAGGCCCGCGTCGCCGGCCGCGAGGCGGTCCGCGTAGGCGCGCAGCGCCTCCTCCTCCTCGGAGGAGCCCTCGATCACCTCGGACTCCATGCCGTAGACGCCCGCCGCGCGGACCTTGGTGCGGATGCGCGCCTCCAGGCCCAGCAGCCGCTCGAGGTCGCCCGGCTCGGGCAGCATCGTGGTCAGCAGCACCTCGTCGTGGGGGGACATGAGGCGGATCACGCGCCCGTTGCGCTGCACCACCCGCTGGGGGTTCCAGGGCATGTCGTAGGAGATGACCCCCTGGGCCTGCTGGAGGTTCTGTCCCTCGGAGAGCACGTCGGTGGAGACGATGAGGTCGACCTCCCCCTGGGGCGGCTCGTAGCCGGGACGCACCACGGTGTCGGGCGCGAAGCGGCTCAGCAGCGCGGTGCGCTGGTCGGGCGCGGTCTCGCCGCCCACGATGGCCAGTCGCGCGCGGCCGCCCGGGCGCTGGGGGAGGTGGCGGTCCAGGTAGCGGACCGTCGCGCCGAACGTGGTGAACACCGCCACCTTGACCGCTGGGGAGTCCTCGAGCAGCTCGATCAGCGCCGCCAGCTTGGGATCGTCGTCCGCGCTGAGGGCCGCCAGCTCGTCGCGTATGGACTGCAGGCGGTCGCGGTCGGCGCGAACGTGCTGGGCGTACTCGGGATCGAAGTCGACGACCGGCCGCGCTGCATCGTCGTCCTCGAGCTGACGCTCGATCCAGGCGGCGATGCCCGCGTCGTCGAGCTCCTCGCGGGCGGCCTGGCGCAACGTCTCGCGCGAGGGCACGCTCCCAGCCTCCCAACTGGTCAGGAAGGCGTCGTGGGCGCTGAGCATGGCCTCGGTGGTCTCCAGGCAGGCCGCCCAGCAGGACTCGAAGCGCTTGAGGATCCCCGAGCGCAACAGCCCGCCGAGCTGGGCCTCGGCCGCGGACTCGTCGGCGTCCAGCGCGAACGCGGTCGGGCGGTAGCGGGCCATGGTCAGCGCGTCGATGCAGGCGGCCACGCGATCGACGAGGCCGGGGTGGGCGGCGTCGAGGTCGTAGCGCAGCGTGGTCAGGCGCGGGGTGGGGAAGCGCACCGGCGTGCCGTCGGGAAACTGCTCGCCGGCGTACTCGCGCTCGATGAAGCGGCGGTCGCGGCGCACACTGACCGCGTCGGCGAGGGGGAACAACGCGTCGGGATCGAGGTCCTCGGCGTCGCGGCCGCCGGCGCCCGCCGCCTCGAACAGCGCGCCGATGGAGTCGATGCCCGCCGAGGCCAGCCCGCGGTCGTGGCGGGCGAACAGCATCACGAGGTTGAAGAGGTCCCACAGGCCGTTGTTGATCGGCGTGGCCGTGAGCAGTACCACCTGCTTGGGCGCCCCGCCCAGCAGCCGCTCCATGGCGCGATACCAGGTCGTCTCGTCGTTGCGCAGCGCGTGGGCCTCGTCGACGAGGATCAGGCGGTAGGCGTCCTTGCGGTTGTGCAGCACGCGGCGCGGGTTGCGCGCGCGGGGCGCGAGCTGCTCGTCGGCGGCCAGCTCGTTGAAGGAGATGACCTGCGCCGGGAGCTTGGCCTGCACGATGCGCTCGCGCCAGCGCTCGGCGAGCTGCGCCGGAGCGACCACCAGCGCGTAGACCCCCGACTCCTTGGTGCGCTCCTCGATGAAGGCCAGGCCGACCTCGGTCTTGCCGGTGCCCACCCCGTCGGCGTAGACCACGCCGCCGTGGCGCTGGGCGATGACGCGCGCGCGCTCGTAGCCGTCGCGCTGGAAGGGCGCCAGCTCGAGGTCGGTGGGCCGCGTGGCGCGCTGGGGCTCGTCGAGCTCGGGCGGCTGGAGCTCCAGCAGCGCGCGCAGGTAGACGGTCTGGGGGTCGACCAGGTCGACGCCGGGGAAGAGCAGCGCACGCAGGTCGTCCTCGTAGTCGACGCTGCCGGCCCACAGGCCGTCGAACCACGTGATCGCGTCGCGGCAGGGCGCCTTGTCATAGCGCACGCTGCCCAGCTCGAGGTTGTGGTGCAGCCCGGCGCCGGTGAGGTTGGCCGAGGTCACCAGCGCCGCGCGCGGGTCGTCGACGTCGCCGAACAGGTAGGCCTTGCCGTGCAGGAAGCGCTCGACGTAGCGGCGCACGCGCACCTCCGGGCGGGCCAGCCACGCCTCGACGGCGGTCAGGCGCTTGGCCGCCCGCGAGGGCGGGAAGCGCGACAGGTCGCGCTCGGCGCGCAGCGCCTCGCGGTGGGCCTCGAAGACGCCCAGCGGCTGCGCCACGCCCAGCCCGGCGGCGGGCTCGGCGCCCACGAGCAGCCGCGTCGGGCGCCCATCGGCCAGCGTGGCCAGGTGGTGCAGCCCGTCGAGGTTGACGTAGCCGGTCGCCACCGAGAGCCCGTGCTTGGCGTCGAGGTCGCCGACCAGGTAGGCCAACGCGGGACCATGCCGACGGCCGTCGGCGTTGTCGAGCAGCTCGGGGGCGCCGCTCACGGCAGCGCTGCAAAGCGGTCGCGCACGAGCTGGCGGTACTCGGCCGGCACGGCGCCGAGCGTGAAGTCGGCGAAGACCACCTCGAGCTCCTCGGTGGTCAGGCCGTAGGCGCGCGCGACGAGGGCGTCGATGTCGGCGCGCAGAGCAGCGCGCTCGTCGGCGGAGAGGGGGCCGACCTGCACGCCGGTGGCCGCGGCGAAGTCGGCGAAGCGCTCGTCGGGGCAGGAGAGGCGAGCGGCGGGTGTGGCGAGGGGGGCGACGTCGGCCTCGGTCAGCTCGGGGAGGCGCAGGCCCTCGAGGATGAAGAAGTTGAGGTTGGTCTCCACGAACCGCCGCGCCTGCCAGTCGAAGACCAGGCTGTCCAGGAGGGCCAGGCACGCCGCCTCGGCCCGCGGGTCCTCCTCCAGGAAGGCCAGATAGGGGGCCTTGTTGGTGAGGTAGGTGGCCGGGGGGATGAGGGCGGCGCGCACGGTGCGCGAGTCCGTCGCGCGGCTCACGTCGCGGAAGGCCACGCGCGCGCGGTCGCGCGAGCGCTCGACGGCCATCCGCCGCGCGGCCACGGTGGCCTCCTCGGCGAGCAGCGAATCGGCGCCCGGGCGACGCTTGGCGGCCTTGGCCTCGGCCTCGGGGCTCGCCGGACACGGACGCTCGCCGGCGCCGTGAGGATCGAACTGGTCGAAGCTCGCGCCCTTCCACAGCGGCCGGCCATCGGTGGCGCCCTGCCACAGGCCCTTGTCCATGGCCTCGTCGAACTCGCGCACCGCGAAGCAGCGCCAGCGCCCGCCGCCGAAAGGGAACGCCGGGCCGGTGCGCAGCCTGGCCAGCAGATCGGCGGCGGCCTGGGAGGGCAGCAGCGGCACCTCGTGCAGGCGGCCCAGCGCGGTGGCGCGCATGATCA
Organism: Candidatus Siliceabacter maunaloa; assembly: GCA_024330185.1. Taxonomy (GTDB): domain Bacteria; phylum Actinomycetota; class Thermoleophilia; order Solirubrobacterales; family Solirubrobacteraceae; genus Siliceabacter; species Siliceabacter maunaloa. The sequence goes on along the minus strand of JANDLV010000021.1, from coordinate 24,345 downwards.
GACCCGGCCGCGCCGCCTGCTCGACGAAGGCCGCCGCGGAGTCGGCCACGCCAGCGACCTCGAAGGCCTGGTCCTCCTCGGCCGCCGCGTCACGGCGTGCCCGCAGCAGCGCCACCGAATAGCGCGGCTCCATCTCGAAGGCCCACGAGCCGCGGTTGACCAGCACATCGATCCGCTCGGGCGGCGCCTGCGTGAACAGCCACTCGCGGAAGGGCGCCGACCCCTTGGCCAGGAACGCGCTGCGCGGCAGGACGACGCCGAGCGCGCCGCCCTCGCGCAGCACGTGCCCGTAGCGCTGGCAGAACAGCTTGTAGACGTCGGGGTCGCCCACGCTCGTCACGTAGTCGCCGCCGGTGGCGAAGGCCCGGCGCGTCGCGGCCAGGCGCTCCTGCTCGGCGGCCAGGTGCTCGGTCAGCTCGGGGCGCTCCTCGAGAAGACGGGCCAGCTCGGTGCGCCGCGGCGCCTCGGCCAGCGACCGCAACCCCGGCCGGTAGCGCGCGTAGAAGCCCAGCTCCTCCACGGTGACCTCGTCCCACGGCGGGTTGCCCACCACCGCGTCGAAGCCCGGGTTCTCGCGCGCGAAGACCTCGGCGAAGGCCAGCGGCCAGTGCAGGAACGCCTCGCGACGGGCAAGCCCACCGGCCTCCCCGGCCAGCGGCGACGAAGCGCCGGCCACCAGCTCCTGGCCGCGCAGCAGCGCCTCCTCGCGCGCGCCGGCCAGCCCCAGCGGCTGCGCCGTCCACAGGTCGAAGACCGTGCGGGCGCCGGCCACGGCGGCGTGCAGCTCCTCGTCGGCGTGGTGGCTGGCCCTGACGTCCTCGGGGCGGGCGTCGTCGGTGGCGCGGATCTGCGCGGCCTTGGCCGCCGCCTCGCGCATCGCGGCGGCGATGGCGTCGTCGAACAGGGTCGCCTGCCCCTCGCCGCCGATGGCGTCGGGCCGGGCCACCCCGATCAGCGCGTTGCCCCGCTGGACGTTGTGGTCCAGGTAGGCCAGCGACAGGCCGGGCACGAAGGAGTGCAGCCAGAGCGAGATCTTGGCGATCTCCGCGCCCATCGGGGAGAGATCCACCCCGTACACGCAGCGCTTGAGGATCAGGCGCTTGAGCAGCGCGGTGTCCTCGATGCCCGCGCCCCAGGTCGCGCCGGCGCTGGACCGCAGGCGGTCGAGCTCCTCGCGCACCGCGGGCAGCGCCACCTGCCCCAGCAGCGCGGCGACCTTGTCGGCCAGCTCGTCGACGACCTCGACCAGGAAGTGCGCGCTGCCACAGGCGGGGTCGAGCACGTGGAAGTCGAACAGCCGGGCCGCCGCGGCCGCGGGGTCGGTCGTGGCCAGCGCGCTGATCCCCTCGAGATGGCGGTCGAACGCCGGCCCCACGGCGCCGCGCACCAGATGGCGCACGAGCTCGGTGCGCGTGTAGTAGACGCCGCCACTCTTGCGCCCGCCCTCGTCGGTCAGCCACACCAGGTCGCCGGCGCGCGCCTCGGGGACCTCGTCGCCGTCCTGCGCGGGCACGTAGCGGTCGGCGCGCTCGTCGTAGATGAGGTCGCGGTCGGCGGGCGTCAGGCGCAGGGAGAGCAGGCCCTCGTAGACATAGCCCAGGTGGCCGATCTCCAACCCGGAGAAGTCGGCGCCGACCGAGGGATCATCGGGGTCGCGGGCGAGCGCCACGAGCACAGGTGCGAGCTGGGCATCGGGCAGCGCGGCGCGCTCCAGCAGCTCCGCGCCGGCGATTGCGTCGGCGGCGAACAGGTCGCCGTTGTAGGCGGGCAGATCCCACGCACGCTGCCCGGTGCGCATGCGGCGCACCAGCGCGCTGACGTCGTCCCACAGCGCGGTGGCGTTCAGGTCGGCGTCGTCCTGCTCGGTCCACGCGCGCTCGGCGGTGCGCGTGAGGCTCTTAGCCGCGTAGGTCGGGTTGGCCATGGGCAGGTGGCCGGCGCTCTCGGCGTAGAGCAGGAAGAGCGCACGGAAGACGAAAACGAGCGCCGCCGCCTCCAGCTCCGCGCGGGTGCGCTCCTCGGAGGGCTCCAGGCCCTCGGCGCGCGCCCAGCGCCCCAATCCGAGGCCCAGGCCGGGCAGCACGTGCTGGCGGATCACCACGTCCAGGCGCTCGCGCAGGCGCTGGCCGTAGTCGCGCGCGTCGGTCAGCAGCGCCTGCAGCTCGCCGCCGGCCAGGTAGCGCGGCGAGAGCAGGCCGAGCAGGGGCCGGGTCTCCGGCTCCAGCGCCGAGGCGTCGAGCTCCAGGTAGCGCGTCGCGCTGCCCGCGTCCTCGTCGCCGGCGGCCAGCAGGCGCAGCCGCGGCCCGGCGGCCAGGATCCCGTAGCGGGCGCCGTGCGCGGCGCAGTCGGTGATCAGCGCGCCCTCGGGCAGGCGTCCGTGCTCGTCCAGCCGCGCGAAGTGGGCGGCCTCGCCGCGCGGGTGGATGACCACGGCCGGGCGTCCCTCGGCCTTGGCGAGGTGGCCCTGGCGGGGCAGCGGCTCGATGGCGTAGCCCAGATCGCCCAGCAGCTCGCGCCACCCGGCCCGGCTCACGCCCTCGGCCAGCTCCGCGAGCTGCGCCCAGCGCGGCGAGCCCGGCAGGCGGGTGCCGTAGAGATGCTCGGTGCCCAGCCCGCGGACCTTCAGCCCGGCGACGCGCTCGAGGTCCAGCCGCTCGACCTCCTCGGCCACCAGCCGCGCCGCCTGCAGGCGCTTCAACGGAGCCGTGCGCTCGATCAGCCCCAACATCGCCTCGGCGCGGACACGGCGCAGCGGACCGTCCTTCTGCGGTCCCAGGACCCGGACGTGCCCGTCGGCCTCCGGGTCGTCGGCGATCAGCACCAGCGGCGTCGCCCCACCGCCCTGCCGCCGGCCCCATGCGGCGCGCAGCTTTCGCTCGTCGACCGCCGTCGCGTGGGCGTACTCGATCCCGTTGACCAGCCGGCTGGCCGCGATCCCGTTCCCGTCGGCACCCGCGTCCCGCGCCCCGCTCAGGGCCGAGACCCCGGCGAACAGCTCGGCGGCGTTCACGAGGCGCAGCGCAGGGATCGCGGCACCACACGAGGCTATCGAGGCTGGCGGCGCGGACACGAGGCGAAGCCTCCACCCGGCCGCGTGCCGGATCACCGCGTGATGGCAACGAGAGTGCGCAGGGGCAGCACCAAGACTGGTTAATCGTGCAGGAAGTGTGTCGACCGGCAGTCGATGTCGTACTCGCGGGGTAGCCTGCGACTGTGAGCACGACGCAACCCATGGATCTCGAGCACGGTGCCACCGGAGAAGGCCTCAAGCAGGTTGTCGAGGCTGCCCGGAAGGCGCTGGATCAGGAGTTCCAGCGCGCGGAACGCTACGACGCCAAGGCGCGAGGTCAGATGACGCTCGCCGGGTCATGGTTCGCGGTTGTCCAAGCCGTCGCCGCCGTATCTCTGCGCGGAGATACCCCGCCCGTGTGGGCGACCGCGATTGCCATTGCAGCCGTGGTCGCTGGCATCGCCCTCTTCACGGCGATGCGCCGGAGCGCTCGTGTATGGAAGCTTCGCCCTCAGCCAGCGGTCAACCAAGAAACCCTCGAAGACATGCTCTTGTCGGCCGAGCGGGAGCCTGAGCGATTCGGCCGTCAGTTGGTGCTGCTCTACCGCAACCTTCTCGGCAAGGCACAGCAGGTCAACGCCGACCGCGCAAGTGCTCTTGAGGGCGCCACGGGCGCTTGGTGGTGGGCGCTCGCATTGGCCTTCGCTGAGCTTGCGGTCGCTCTCGCGTCAAGGGTCTTTGGTGTCTGAGGAGCGAGAGGAAGAAGACCGCCCGTCTGAGGACAAGCCAGATCGGGGAACCGATGAGCCGGTCGATCCCCCGCCCTCGGAAGAACCCAAAAGGGCTGACGAGGGCGCCGACGTTCCGGAGAGTCCGTGGCGGACGGGGACGATCCGGAACCTCAAGATCGCCGAGGTGCTCGGGGTCGCGTTCATGGGCGAGCCAGTGAAAGCCTCCATCGGGGCGCGGCTAGCGGGCGAGGCCCTGAGCGCCCTGGACGAGTTGGTCACGATGCTCGCCGCCGCGATGTACGGGAACGTTGGCAAGAGCGGACCTGCTCGGTTGCCGGGCGGCATCGGTGCGCTTCGTCTTGTGCATGTCGCTTGGGGCTCGGCCGGCTTCTACTTCACTCCCGGAGAAGGCGAGGCGTTCCAGATCTCGGTTGATGAGCCACTGACCCAGGTGTTCTCCAAGGCTGAGGACGTCGTTGGCCATCTAATGGAACTCATCGAGGCCGGCTCCAGCGAGGAAGTCATAACGGTGGCCCGTCGCTACAACGATCGTGTAGCCGCCAAGTACGTCCAGTTCCTCGAGGTCGTAGTGGCTGAGCAGGTAGGGGTTGCCTGGCGCACGAGAGACCGAGACCCTGTATTGCCCCGATCCACCGCAGGTCGTGCCCTCGCCATCTTGGAGCGAACTGAAGAGGTCAGCAGTGAGCAGCTACAGGTCGAAGGTGTCCTGTATGAGGTGGCCAACGCACGCACACGTGGCTTCCGCCTGCTTCAGGACGATGGCACCCTGATCTTTGGGCGCTTCGATGAGGGCCTCTACCCACTGGTGGGTGATGCGTGGAACCAGCGGGTGGCCGCCGACATCCAGGTACGGGTCGAGCGCCTGGCGCGCTCCGGCAACGAACGACGGACTTTCGAGCTCCGGGATATAGACATCCTGGGTCCCGCGAGCTGATGGACTCCAGAACTTCGGCTGGTACTCCCGAAGATGTCGCGCATGGCGCCCCAGACCTCGCGAGAAGCGCAAGGAGTACTGGCTGTTCTTCCCGCCCGACGGCGTCAGCCCGCCCGCACGCATCGCGGGCACCCCCAGCTCGCAACGCTCCCTTCCCAGCTTCCCCGCCGACCTTAAGCGAAAGGGCTACCGTCCATGACCGTGGAGCACCGCACCTGGCTGACCATCCTCAACCTGCCCTTCGACGACGAGCAGGCCTGGGAGCCCATCATCACCGCCCTCGAGCGCGAGCACGGCGAGCTGGGGCCCACCATCTCCTTTGAGCCCGACGGCTCGGCGACCATCGTCGTGGCCGACGACACCCCCGATGCCGCCCACGCCGCACGCGGAGCCGTCGCTGTGGTCATCGACGCCCTGCGCGCCGTCGGCCGCGGCGACCTCTACCCCACCGCCGTCGAGGTGGCGCTTGTCTCGTCCGACGAGCTCTCGCCGGCGTAGGGCGGCTTGACCCGCTGACGCCCCGGCGTCGCATAAGGTGATGGCCGTACAGGGCAGTGCCCCCTTCGCACGGAGAGTGGTAGCGGCGCTACCCCGCGCGGCCGCGCAGCGCTATCGCTCCTCGCGCGAAGCGGCAGCGCTCGCGACGACGATGGCGCCGCAGGCGACGCGATCGGGCTCGACCGCGTCATGCTGCGCTGGCAGAGTGCCGGCTATGGCGACCCATGTAGCGTTGCTACGCGCCGTCAACGTCGGCGGGCTGAAGGTCGCGATGGCAGACCTGCGCGAGATCGCCTGGGCACTGGGCTGGAGCGACGTCTCCACGTACCTCAACAGCGGCAACCTCCTGGTGACCAGCAGCGAGGACTCGGTAGCGGCCGGCGCGCGCCTCCAGGCCGCGCTCGCCGACCGGTACGCCCGCGAGGTGCCCGTCATGGTCCGCACCCCGGAAGAGCTGGCATCGGTCCTGGAGCGACTGCCGTTCCGCGGCGATGCCTTCGACGAGCGGCGCCTGCAGGTGGCCTTCCTGGCCTGCGCCCCGCCCGCATCCGCGCCAGCCCAGATCGCCGGCACCAACGGCGAGGAAGGCCTGATCTACGGCGGGGAGGCCTTCCTCCATTATCCCAACGGGCTGGGGCGCTCGAAGCTCACGACCACGGCGCTCGAGCGCACGCTTGGGGTGGCAGTCACCCTACGAGGGTGCGGACCGTCGCCGGCCTGCTCGAACGCTGCTAGAGACTGGGCAGGCACGGCGCTTTCGCGCGACGGGGGAGCGGGCGCGAACAGAGGGCGAGTGCTCGTTCGTGCGCGAAGCAGCCGCCCGGCGGGACGACCATCCGGCCGAGACGCGACCATTGCGGGGATGGCCAACTTCCCTTCCGTGAAAGCAAGAGCGCTGTTGAGGGTGCTCAGCCGCAAGCCATTCGGCTATCGCGTTGTCCGGCAGTCGGGCTCCCACCGAAGGTTGGAGGCGCCCGGGAGGCCGCCGATCACCTTCAGCTTCCACGACGCTCAGACGGTACGGCCGTCGACGGTGAGGAAGATCCTGTGCCACCAGGTGGGCCTCAGTGAGGAGGAGGCACTGAAGCTACTCTAGAAGGAGACCATGGACCAGATCCGAGTCATCTACGAGCAGGATGAGGACACGTGGGTGGCCAGCTCACCGGAGGTGGTGAACTGGACAGTGGTCGCCGATTCCTACGAAGAGGCGCACCGGCTCGCGGACGAGGGTGTGCGCTTCGCGCTCGGCCGGGAGGACGTGGAGATCAAGCACTTCGTTCCGGCACCGGCTGCCTGAAGGTTCCAGGGAGCCGAACGGCTGCCCCTCGTCGCGCAAAGCAGGAGCGCCGCCTTCGCTGCCGCTTGTCGTCCATTGGGGCAGTCATCCGTCAACGGGGTCGCGCTGCTGCTCGTGCTCGATACGGAAGCCCCTATCCGCGCGGCGAGCGGCTGGCTCTTGAGCAGGGTGGAAACCCGCTGTCAGCGCAGCTTGCCTCGCCGCTGACTGCGCGGGAGACTGCCGACCATGACGCTGGGTGGATCTCGGTGGAGATCACTTGCGCTCAGCGTGTGCCTCCTCTGCGCTGCGATCGCCGCATGTGGCGACGAGTCGCCACCGGCGGCCCAGGTGCCCGCGGCCCCGGCCGGCAACGACGCCATGGTCGAGGTGGGCTGTACCCAGGGCGGGCCATCGCCGGAGCGAACGCGCCGCGGTGATCTGCCGGTCGGGCCGTTCGTGCTGTTGGGGATCGACGACAGCGACGTGCGGCCACGGCATGGCCACGCGGGCATTGACCGGCCGCCAGACGCGTTTGGCGGCCACGGCTACAAGGTGCCGGTTAGCCTGCCCAACGGCACCTCCGCGGTCCTGTCGATCCCGCGCTTCGAGCGCGGCCGGCTGGGATTGGTGTTCACCCAGCAGGCCCAGCGGCGGGTGCTGCGCGACGGGGTCGCCGGCGCTGACCGGGCGATCCGGTTCACCGCCTGCCCGCGAGGTCGAGCATCGGGTCGCACTGGCTGGCCGGGCGGGTTCGTCATCGACGACCCCCACTGCGCCACGGTGACCGTCAACCCCGGCCGGTCTCCCACGCGCAACTTCGGCCTGCCGCTCGACCGCGCCTGCCCACCGCCCAGATAGGTGGGACCCCGCTCGAAGAGCCGACCGACGAGGACGGCGCCACGGCGTCGCCTTGCCCGCCGGCCCTGCTGGGTTCGCCGTGAGGGAGCCGTCGGCGCCGGACGCCGTCTGCCGTCCGTGGTAGTGCTGCTGGTCATCGAGGCTGTTGTGGAAAGTCTTTATGCAACAGCCTCCATCCATTGCGGCAGTCTTACGTGCGTGGCGTGCGCGCTACCGGTGGTGCCTCTAAGCAAGTTCGCGCTAGCCGCCCTCGAGCGCTCAGGGCGTGGCGACTTACCCGCGATCTTCGACGAAGCATCGCTCGCCTGACGGCACCCTTGAGCACGGCTACGAGCCGGGGAAGCGGCTGCGCCACAGTCCGCGCCCGGCACCGTCACGGCCTACCGCCGTGGCGGTTTGCACGCGCGGCGGGAGCTCGCCGATGTAGTAGGTGAACGCATCGGCCCCGAGTCGACCGGCCACCTCCGCCGGGACCCGCAGAAGCGTCGCGGCCCGCGTACCCGTGCGACCGGTGGCCGTCCGGTATTTGATGTCGACCGCAGCCACCGGTGACCGGGATATGCCAACGGCGAGCGTGGGTCCGGGCTGTCGGGTCGTGCCGGTGCCGATCAGGCCCCGGACGCCCTCGGGCACCTCGTTGTCGCATCCGCCGCCCTTGCTGCCGTCCGTGCGCAGTAGGTCGAGGCAGAGCAACTCACCCTTGCCGCCCAAGCCACGCATCCGGTAGCCGACGAGCTCCACGCGCTCGCCGCTGGGCAGCCGGCTGACCGCGAGGACGACGGGGGACTTCGTGCGAACCATCCCGGCGTCCTCCTCCCCGGCGATCCGCGGATAGGGGGCCGACGGCTCGCCCCCGACGACACCCGTGAGCACTCCCACTGCTCCGGCGGTTGCCGTGAGAGCGAGTAGCACGGCGGCCGCCAGTAGCAGAACACGCCCGGAGCGGCGGGCGGGCAGCGCCCGCGCGTGGCGGCGGCTCGCCGCCGCGGCCAGCTCGTCGCGGAGTTCAGGCAGTCTCGTCATGGTCTCCTCCAAGTTCTGAGCGCAGCCTCGCCAGGCCGCGGCTGACGCGCTTTCGCACCACCGATTGCGAGCACCGAAGCTGCAGCGCGATGTCGCGGTAATCACGCTCGTGCACCACCCGGGCGACCACGGCATCGCGCAAATCGGGAGGCAGAGCGGCCACCAGTTCGAGCATCCGATTGTCGCCCTCAACCTCAGCCACCCTCTCGAGCGCCTCGTCGTCGAGCACCAGCGGCTGCATGCCGAGCCGCCGTCGAGCGGCATCCTCGACCCGCCCCCGCCGACGACTCATCGCGAGCACGTTGCGCGCAATGCCAATCAGCCAGGCGACCGCCGGGGCGGGACCCGAGCGAAACCGCTCGGCGCTCATGAGCGCCTGCGCGAACGTCTCGGCAGTCAGGTCGGCAGCCAGTTCGGGATCATCGGTTCGTCGCAGCAAGAACAGCAGGACGACGTCCTCGTGGCGCTCATAGAACCGTGCGAACGCCGCTGGCTCGCGAGCGCTGTCCCGCAATAGCTGCGCGTCGGCGCGCGATCGTTCATCATCACCCATTCCTTGCCCAACCCGCCACAGCTGTGACAGGCGCGTGTCCCGAAACGACAGACCCCCGACCGGCACGACCCGAACTTTCACCGATTCCGCGTGACCACTGGCTTCTCACCCGCCTGGTGGGGAGCCGCGGCGACCAATCCCGCGCTGCCCTTATCCATGCTCAGCGGGCGCCATGGCCGCCGGCGCGCTGCTGCCCCTCGTCGTCCAACGCGGCAGTCGGAGCGAGAGCGCCAACCATCGAGAAGCGCTGATGCCGACCGCGTGAGTCCAGCGGCGGAGCCGCCGCGGCGGCTCTGCCTGAGACGGTAGTAGTTGCATCGAAGCTGTCGCCGTGGTCGACTGCCTCTCAGACAATGGGATTTCTCGATCGTATCCTCGGCAGGACGGCCCCGATCATGGCCACCCCGCGTCCAGTTGGAATCGCCTCGACTGTGCTCGGCGGGTACGAGACGCTGGAGGTCGTCGGTGAGTCCCATTACCAGGAGCACCTTTGGCGACTCGGGGGTGGCGTGCAGACTGAGCGGATTCGTTGTGCCGTGCAGGCCGTGCTCGTACCGGAGCCGGACAACGCGCACGACCGCAACGCCATCTGTGTCTTGATTGACGGCGGGGTCGTGGGATATCTGTCACGCGAGGACGCCGTCGTCTACCGGCCGGGCCTAGATCTGCTGATGGGAAAGCACGGCGGCTACATCGCGCTTGAGGGCCAAATCATCGGCGGGGGCCAACGGTCAGGCGGGCTGGGGATGCTCGGGGTCTTCCTCGATCACGACCCAGCCCAATTCGGGCTCCGGGCGCGCCAGATCAGCCACATCGGTGAGCTGCGCACCGGCCTCTCGCAGGCAGTTGCGACGGATCTCGAGGACGACACATATGACCTGTCCTGGTACGACCAACTGTCAGGTAGTCGTGCGCCAGCAGACATCGTGACGTTGCGGAAGCTTCTCGCCGAAGAGCGAGATCCGATCGACCGGCATTTCATGCTGAGCGAGCTTGGCAAATGTCTCTACGCAAGCCGAGACGCCTTCGCGTCGGCGCTTGACGAGTTCGACGCAGTCTGCGAGCAACACCACTCCGAGATGGACATCATCGGCGCCGCGCTCACCGAGAAGTTCAGTCAAGTCCCCATCATCGAGATGTATCGCCAAGCGGCAATCCGCTCTCAGAAGGCACGCGACTGGCCGAGGGCGCGCACATGGGCTGCGCGGGGACTCGCTGTCTACGGCTCAGAGGCCGCTCGGCCCGAAGCAGTCGCCGACCTCCAAAAGCGACTTGATCACGCGGACGCAAAAATCCTCGCCGCTGCCGCATCCGGCACTCGACGCGCAAAACCCCCGACGGCCACGAGTCCCGCTCTGTCCTCGGAGATCGAAACCCTCACGTGTTCGCATTGCGGCGACGCGTTCCAACGCGTCCGCGTGAGGGGTCGCAAGCCCGGCCGCTGCCCCACTTGTCGAGGCGTATCCGAGGAATCACAGTTTCCGACTCGACTTATTGAAGGTCCAGGCAGCCGCGATCCGGGCACGCTCCCGTAGCGAGCGAGGACGAGGGCCTCATTCGCGTCGAGCGAGCACCAGCGACCTCAGCTCGTGGTTTCAGCCGTTGCCGTTCTGGCCGCTTCTCGTCCAAGGCAGAAGTGCTGTCACGGTGGGCCGCGAGACGCAACGCGAGCGCGCCGAGCGGGGCGGCCGCCCGGCCTCGGCGAAGCGTGATGAAACAATGACGGCGGGTGAACCCCTGAGCCCAACGATCAACGGCGAGTCGCTGTGGCCGCGGCTCGCGGGGCTGCCGCTCGTCATCGAGGCATGTGAGTATGACCGCCTGCACGCCGTCCTCGCCTACGAGTTCGAGCGCATCACGACGCACGTGCGCCTCGTCGGCGCCGGCGCCGACGGGCTCGGCGAGGACGTCTCGGTGTTCCGCGAGGACGGCACCGCGCTGCACGAGACCCAGCCCTCGCTGCCGCTCGAGGGCGAGTGGACGCTGGCCGGCTTCTGCGAGCACCTCGCCACGCTCCAGCTGTGGCCCGAGCCGCCGGAGTGGGACGTTGCGCTGCGCTTGCGCAACTGGGCGCTCGAGTCGGCGGCGCTCGACCTCGCGCTGCGCCAGGCCGGCCGCTCACTGCACGACGTGCTCGGGCTGGAGCCGCAGCCGGTGCGCTTCGTCAGCTCACTTGGCCTCGACAAGGAGTCGTCGATCGAGCCGGTGCGCCGGCGGCTCGCGCGCTTCCCCGGTGTGCGCTTCAAGCTCGACGCGGAGGCGACCTGGGCGCCGGAGCTCGTCGACGAAGTCGCGGCGACCGGCGCGGTCGACACGATCGACTTCAAGGGCCACTACGGCTTCGAGGTCGAGGATCCGCAGGCGCTGAGTGCGCTGTACGACCACGTGATCGCTGCGTTCCCCGACGCCTACCTGGAGGACCCGCACGACCTGCCCGAGCTCGCGCAGCGGCTCGGCGATCACCTCGAGCGCGTTTCCTACGACGCGCCGGTCCGCAGCGCCGAGGACATCGGCGCGACGCCGCTGGCCGCGCGCGTCGTGAACGTCAAGCCGTCGCCGATTGGCAGCCTGCGCGGGCTCTTCGAGGTCTACGCGCGCTGCGCGCGGGAGCGGCGGCCGATGTACGGCGGTGGCATGGGTGAGCTGGGCGTGGGCCGCGGGCAGATCGAGCTGCTCGCCGCGCTGTTTCACGCCGACGCGCCCAACGACGTGGCGCCGAGCGCCTACAACGAGGACGACCCGCCGGGCGGCCTGCCGGCCAGCCCGCTGGCGCCGCGCCCCGCGGCGACCGGCTTCCGCTGGACGGCGTAGACGCGCACCACCACGCGCGCCGGGCGCGTGAGCGGCTCGAGCGAGAGGAACGCGCGCGCCCACGGCCCCGGCGGGGGCGCAGAACGGGCACGCGATCCACTCGGCCGGCGACAGTGGGCGCGCGGGCGCGACCGGCGCGTCGCAGCGCGGGCAGGCGAGCGTCCCGGCGGCAAGCTGGGTCGAGCGCACCCGGCAGCGGTACTCGCGCGGCCGGATCGCTCGGGAGCGAAGCAGCAACGACATCGATCGCGTCCGCCGCAGCGCCGACGATCGCGGCCCGTTCCGTTGCGGTAGCGCCGCCGCATAGCGGCGTCACCGTCCTCATCCGATCCAGTACCGCCGTTTGCCGATCCCGTCCGGCGCCACGCGGATGTCCTCGAGCACCCCACCGGCTCGCTCAATGATCGAGGCCGAGGCCTCGTTTCCGTCGTCGCATGTCAGGAGCACTCGGCCGACACCCGCGCGGCGGGCAACGACAAGTGCCTGCCGAACCATCGCGCGGGCGTGCCCGCGTCCCCGGTACGCGGGGCGAACGCCGTAGCCGATGTGCCCGCCGAAGTTGGCGAGGAAATCGTTGAGTTCGTGGCGGATCGAGACACGACCCACGAGCGTCCCGTCGACTTCGGCGACCAAGAAGGTCGCGGGCACCCGATCCGGTGGAACGTCACCTCCGCGGTGAATTCCGTCGAGGCGGCGGACATAGATCGCCCAGGGCTCGCCAGCCCGCAGCTCCAACAGGAAGTCGAATCCCTCTCCAGCGAACTCTGCATGAGCGGCCCGGGCATCTGCCTCGTCGCTAAGGCGCAGCGGACGCAAGGACAGCTGACACACATGCGCAGCGTACGGTTCGAGCGGATGTTTGTGAGCGCATCATCTCGCTGCTGCGTCTCGTCCGGAGCGGTAGCCGATAACATCGAGTCCTGGTCGCGCTCGCCGACGCTTTGCCGGACTACATTGAAGAACGTGTCGCATCGGCAGAGGGCAAGAACTTCGGTGCCGACAGGACCAGCGGAGGTGGCATCCGATGCGGCAAGACGTGCGCCCTGGTGTTGTTTCGCGCTGCCCTACGCGTGGGTGAGCTTCGGTGGGAGGGAGCGGCGGGTCTGCGTGGCTATGGGCGATTGGCAGGGCGGAAGCTGAGCTGTCGGAAACCGGCAAGGGCCCTCGACGGAGGCCAAGGGATTCGAACCCGTGGACCGTCCAGAAGGACGATCGCCCACTCATCAGGCGGGTGCATTCGACCGCTCTGCCAGACCTAGGGAGAGCCTAGCGCCGCTGCCGCTTTCGCGCCAAAGCGGTACTCACGAGCCCTGGCGACCAAGTTGGCGCCTTTGACGACGGCGTCGCCAAGGATTGCCAGTGGCGGATCCCCCTGAATGCAGGCCTGCAAGGCCCCCGCCGCCTCCGTCTCGCCAGCCGCGACAAGCTGACCGGGAAGCTCGGCTCTGCTCATCGGGAACTCGCTGTTCGAGAGGAGGTAGGCGCGCGCGGCCAGCGAGAGCCCGGTCCTGACCTGAACGAGTGCGCCGTCCTGGTCTCCGCTCTCCACAACCCGGCGAGCGAGATCTAGCGACTTCGCGGCGTGGTCTCTCTTTCGCTCGACGTCGGGCCATGGCCGACGTTCGGCCATCAGCCGAATGGCTTTGAACAGGGCGCCGTCGTCGAAGACGATCCGTCCGAATCGCAGCGACCATTGGATGAAGTCGTCCCCATCGAGGATGGCCGTCTTGACCTCCTCTGGCGACAGAACGTGCATATCCAGTTCGGCTGGCAGATCCCGAGTCACGATCTTGTTGCCCACAAGGTGGTAATCGAGGTCGCTGATCCCCGTTCGACATCCTCGAGCGGTTGAACCCGACAAGATCAGCGCCCGCGCGCCAACCTGCTTCGCCCGTGCCACCACCAATCCGTGCAGATCTCGGAGCGCGTCAGGCACCAGATGCTCGACCAGCTCACCGTCAGCCCTGAGGCGCCTCTCCCACGCCTCGGCGCTGAGGGCGCGGTGATCCAGCGGTGCCGCAGTGGTCACGAAGCGGCCTCCTGCTCGGCCAACTCGACCGCGGTCTCCACATAGGCGGCGATGTCCTCGAGGGACTGCCCCTCCAGATCGGGCTCTTCTCCCTCATACGTCGCGACCTTTCTCGCCTCGTTGAGCAGGCGCAAAGTGTCCGAGAAGTCATGCGACAACACCCCGCTCGCATGGAGCTTCTCGGCTACCTCAGCCTTCCTCCAGTGCTGCCGCTTGGTGTCCATCCCGTGCCTCTCGGCGACCGACACGATCGCCGCTTCCAGGGATAGGAACAGCCATGCGACTGCTTCGGTCGGGTCGTTGGCTGAGACGCCCGCCAGACCGCGATCAAGGTGTTCGCGAGCGAGCTCGTGCTTGGCCCTTGGAGACACAGAGGGATCGTAAGGGTCAGCCAGGACGTGGATCACGGCCACCGCGCTCCTCTACGACGTCGCGCTGGTCACCGTCGACAGCGACTTCGAGTACTACCCGGCCTCGAGCTTCTCAGGTGAAGCTCGAGGCCGCCGCGTCCCGCCAGTGCCTCGAGCACGCCGGGCTCGTCGGGGTCGGGGTCGCGGTGGCGATGCAGGCCGGGCGTCGCATCCAGCGCGGAAGCGCCGAGGTTTGCATCGTCCAACCACTCGCTCGAGGGCCGGCAGCTCGTGCCGCGCGTGCTCCATGGCGGTCAGACAGCAGCGCTTGTGCTTGCGCTCGCTCCCACGGGCAGGGATCGTTGCGTCCGACTCGCACGACCGCGAAGGTACGCCGTGGTGCGGACGGATCAGAACGTCGGCTGGTAGTCCCCAAAGACGTCGCGCATCGCGCCGCAGACCTCGCCGACCGAGCAGCGGTCGCGCAGGGCGTCCTTGATGGGGTAAAGGAGGTTGTCGGAGCCCTCGGCGCAGCGGCGGATCTCGCCCAGGCGCGCCTCGACCTGCTCGGCGTCGCGGTCGGCCTTGAAGGCCTTGAGCCGCTCGACCTGCTCGCGCTCGGACTCGGGGTCGACGCGCAGGACGTCGTCGATCTCCAGCGGCTCCTCCTCGTACTTGTTCACGCCGACGACCACGTCCTGGGCGATGCGGTAGCGCTCCTGGTAGCCCCAGGCGCTCTCCTCGACCTCGCTCTTGATGAAGGCGATGGCCTCCACCGAGCCGCCCATGCCGTCGATCTTGTCGATGAGCTCCTGGGCGCGCGCCTCGATCTCGGCGGTCAGCGACTCGACGAAGTACGAGCCCGCGAAGGGGTCGACGGTGTCGGTCGCGCCCGACTCGTGGGCGACGATCTGCTGGGTGCGCAGGGCGATCTTGGCCGCGCGCTCGGTGGGCAGCGACAGGGCCTCGTCCCAGCCGTTGGTGTGCAGCGACTGCGTGCCGCCGCACACGGCGGCGAAGGCCTGCAGCGCGACGCGCACCACGTTGTTCTGGGGCTGCTGGGCGGTGAGGGTCACGCCCCCGGTCTGGGTGTGGAAGCGCAGCATCCTGGACTTGGGATCCTGGGCGTTGAAGCGCTCCTCCATGATCCGCGCCCACATGTGGCGCACGGCGCGGAACTTCGCGACCTCCTGGAAGACGTTGTTGTGGCCGTTGAAGAAGAAGGCCAGGCGCGGGGCGAAGTCGTCGACGGCCAGGCCGGCGTCCAGCGCGGCCTGCACGTAGGCGATCCCGTTGGCCAGCGTGAAGGCGACCTCCTGGACGGCCGAGCAGCCCTGCTCGCGCATGTGATACCCGCTGATGGAGATCGTGTTCCAGCGCGGCACGTGCGCCTCGCAGTAGGCGAACAGGTCGGTGACCAGGCGCATCGCGCCCTGGGGCGGGTAGATGTAGTTCCCGCGCGCGATGTACTCCTTGAGGATGTCGTTCTGCGTCGTGCCGGTCAGCTCCTCGGAGCTGACGCCCTGCTCCTCGCCGACCAGCTCGTAGAGAAGGAGGAGCACCGCGGCCGGCGCGTTGATGGTCATCGACGTGGAGACCTCGTCCAGCGGGATCCCGTCGAAGGTCAGGCGCATGTCGTCGATGGTGTCGATGGCCACTCCCGTGCGCCCGACCTCGCCCAGGCAGCGCGGGTCGTCGGAGTCCAGCCCGAGCTGGGTGGGCAGGTCGAAGGCCATCGACAGCCCCGTCGAGCCGTGCTCGAGGAGGTACTTGTAGCGCTCGTTGGACTCCTTGGCCGACGCGTAGCCCGCGTACTGGCGCATCGTCCACAGGCGCTTGCGGTACATCTCGCCGTGCACGCCGCGCGTGAAGGGAGAGGCGCCCGGCTCGCCCAGGCGCTGCGGGAGGTCGTCCGGGAGGTCCTCCTGCGTGTACAGCGACTCGACCTCGATCCCGGAGTCGGTGAAGCGGCGAGGGTCGTCCGGCCCCACGACCGGCGCGACGGTGAGGCGTTCATCGGTGGCCATGGCGGCATGTTGTCACGGAGAAAGGGGTCATGACGGCTCTCAGACGGACGCATCCGCCGTCCGGGGGTGAAGCGCGCGTCCCCTCCCCGCCCTTAGCACCCGTTGAGCCTGATCCCCTTGACTGTGGCGTCATGGAAAGCAATGGCCGTTTCAGCAGCTTCGTGTCCGCGCTACTGGGCGCCGGTGTGGTCGCTCTCGTGGTGATCGGGCTGGGGCTGGGCGGCGCCTTCAACGGCGGTGGGGCCGACGCCGCCACCGGCAGCGACTCCGACGACGGCGAGGGCACCGCGTCGAGCGGCGCTCCGGCGCGCAACGTCACCGACGTGAGCGACCTCTTCGAACGCGTGCGCAACGGGGTGGTCTACGTGCAGGTCGGCTCGCAGCCGGATCCCACCGAGCCGCCCGGAGGCGGGCCCGAGGACCTGCTCCCGGGCCCGGGCGGGGAACCCCGGGTGGAGCCCCCCGAACCCCAGGGCTCGGGCTCGGGCTTCGTGCTCGACGACGAGGGGTTCATCCTCACCAACCAGCACGTCGTGGCGGACGCCAGGGAGGTGCAGGTGCGCGTCGGCGACGCGGAGGGACTCGCTCCCGCCCAGGTCATGGGCACCGACCCGGGCAGCGACCTGGCGGTCCTGAAGGTCAACCCCGATGACCTCGACGAGAAGCTCGACCCGCTCGAGCTGGGCTCCTCCGAGGACGCCGAGGTGGGCAACCCGGCCATCGCCATCGGCTCGCCCTTCGGGCTGACCGGCTCGTTGACCACCGGGGTCATCTCGGCGCTGGACCGGCCGATCCGCGCGCCCAACGGCTTCACCATCGACGGCGCGCTGCAGACCGACGCGGCCATCAACCCCGGCAACTCGGGCGGCCCGCTGCTCGACGCGAGCGGTCGCGTGATCGGCATCAACGCCCAGATCGCCACCGACACGCAGTCCAACTCGGGCGTGGGCTTCGCGATCCCGGTCGACATGGCCAAGGACGTCATCCCGGACCTGCGCGAGGGCACGGTGGTCGAGCGCGCCTACCTGGGCGTCTCGACCTCCGACGCTCCCCAGGGTGGCGCCCTGGTGGCCGACGTTCGCCCCGGCGACCCCGCGCAGGAGGGCGGCATCGAGGCGGGCGACCGGATCGTGTCCGTCGACGGCGAGGAGGTCGGCGAGTCGGCCGACGTCAGCACCCTGGTGACCGCGAAGCGCCCGGGTGACCGGATCGAGATCGTGGTCGAGCGCGACGGCGAGGAGGAGTCCCTGACCGTGGAGCTGGGCGACCGGCCCGAAGAGGCGGGATGAGCACCGACGCCCTCGCCGAGACCCGGGCGCGCGAGGCCCTCGAGCGCGCGCTGTTCGAGGTCAAGCGGGTCATCGTCGGTCAGGAGGACATGCTCGAGCGCCTGCTCGTGGCCCTCCTGGCCGGCGGGCACGTGCTCCTGGAGGGCGTGCCCGGCCTGGCCAAGACGCTCACCGTCAATACCCTGGCCCGGGCGCTGGGCGGCTCGTTTCGCCGCGTGCAGTTCACGCCCGACCTCGTGCCCTCCGACCTGGTGGGCACCCGGATCCTGCGCCCGGGGATGGACGGGTTCGACACGGAGCTGGGCCCGGTGTTCACCAACGTCCTGCTGGCCGACGAGGTCAACCGCGCGCCGGCCAAGGTGCAGTCGGCGCTGCTGGAGGTCATGCAGGAGCGCCAGGTGTCGATCGGAGGGCAGACCTACCCGGTGCCCCGGCCCTTCCTGGTCCTGGCCACCCAGAACCCGATCGAGTCGGAGGGCACCTACCCGCTGCCCGAGGCCCAGGTCGACCGCTTCATGTTCAAGCTGCTGCTCGACTACCCCTCCGACGGCGAGGAGGTGGCCATCGTCGCTCGCTCGCTCGACCGCCCGGCCGACATCGGGCGCACCATCGAGCCCGAGCAGCTCGAGGCCTTCCAGGCCGCGTCGCGCGACGTGTACGTCGACGGGCCCGTGGCCGAGTACGCGGTGCGCCTGGTGGCCTGCACGCGCCGCCCGGCCGAGTTCGGGCTGCCCGAGCTGGAGGAGCTGGTGGAGTTCGGCGCCAGCCCGCGCGGCTCGCTCAACCTCGTGCACGCAGCGCAGGCCCTCGCACTGCTGCGCGGGCGCCACTACGCGCTGCCCCGCGACGTGGGCGACCTCGCGCGCGACATCCTGCGCCACCGCCTGGTGCTCTCCTACGAGGCGCTGGCCGACGGCATCACCGCCGACGCCGTCCTCGACCGCGTGCTGACTGCGGTGTCCATGCCCGACATCCAGCTCTCGCGCGGGGAGCTGCGCGAGCTGGGGCGGCGCTCGGTGCTGGGAGACAGCGCCGCGGCATGACCGTGGTACCCCTGCGATCGCGGGGGGGCGGTGCGGCGCAGGACAGGGGCCGCCCATCCCGGCCCCCGCACGCGCCCGGGCCGGGACACGTGTCCCTGGCCACCCTGCGCTCGCTGGATCTCGCCGTGGGGACCCGGGTGGAGGACCTGTGGCCCGGTGAGCGCCGCTCGCCGGCCGTGGGCGCGGGGACCGAGCTGGCCATGGTCCGCCCCTACGAGATCGGCGACGACGTACGCCACCTGGAGCCTTCGGCCACCGCTCGCACCGGCCAGCCGCACGTGGCGGTGCATGTGGCCGAGCGCGCGCTCACCACCTGGTTGGCCGTGGACGGCTCGGCCTCGATGCGCTTCGGCACCGCCGACCGGCGCAAGGCCGACGTGGCCGAGGGCATCGCGCTGGCCGTGGGCCACCTGGCCACGCGGCGGGGCAACCGCCTGGGGGTGATGACCGTCGGCGTGGCCGACGCCGGCGTGCGCCCTCCCCGCCAGGGCCGTGGCGGTCTGCTGGCCGCTCTCGCCCTGGCCCGCCGCGAGCCCGAGGCCGACGGCAGCGCCGGGGTGTCGCTCGCGCTCGGGCTGCGTCGCATCGGCGCCCTGGCGCGGCGGCCGGGGCTCATCGTCGTGGTGTCGGACTTCCGCGAGGGCCCGGAGGGCGGCGCTGCGGGCGGGACGGGTGGAGGCGTCGTTCCCGGCTGGGCCGACGCCCTCAAGCGCCTGGCCGCGCGCCACGCCGTGCTGGCCGTCGAGGTGC
Organism: Candidatus Siliceabacter maunaloa; assembly: GCA_024330185.1. GTDB lineage: Bacteria > Actinomycetota > Thermoleophilia > Solirubrobacterales > Solirubrobacteraceae > Siliceabacter > Siliceabacter maunaloa. The sequence continues at coordinate 5,139 of JANDLV010000021.1, read as the reverse complement.
GCGACCCGCGCGAGCAGGAGCTGCCCGCGGTGGGCGCCGTGGACTTCGTCGACCCCGAGAGCGGGCGGACGCTGCGCGTGGACACCTCCAGCCGCGCGCTGCGCGAGCGCTTCGCCCGTGCCGCCGCGCGGGAGCGCGCCGCGCTGGCGGGAACGATCCGCGACACGAGCGCCGACCACCTCCTGGTGAGCACCCGGGGCAAGTGGCTGCGCCCGCTGGCCACGTTCCTCGGGCGGCGGCCGCTGCCCGCACGCGGACAGGCCTCGTCGGCGCCGCGCGCCGCCCGGCGACCGCCCGGGAGGGGCGGGCATGGCCTGCGGTCCTCGCAACCGGCGACCTGGGGCGACGTGACATGAGCTTCGAGTGGCCCGTGGCCCTCGTGGCGCTCCTCGTCGTCCCCCTGATGGCGGCCGGCTACGTGCTCGTCCAGCGGGCGCGGCCGCGCTACGCCGCGCGCTTCACCAACCTCGACCTGCTGGCCAACGTCGTGCACGAGACGCCCCAGTGGCGCCGCCACGTGCCGCCCGTGCTCTTCTGCGCCGCCCTGGGCGCCCTGGCCGTGGCGCTGGCCCGCCCGCAGGCCGTCGTCGCCGTGCCCAAGGAGACCGCGAGCGTGATGCTGGTCACCGACGTGTCCGGCTCCATGCTGGCCGAGGACGTCGCGCCCACGCGCCTGCGCGCCGCGCAGGAGGCGGCGCTGACCTTCTCCCGGGAGCTTCCCGAGGAGTTCAACCTGGGCCTGGTCTCCTTCAGCCAGACCGCCGCGGTGCGTGTCCCGCCCACCGAGGACCGCCTGGCCGTCGAAGAGGGCATCGAGCGCCTGGATGCCGAGGGCGGCACCGCGATGGGCGACGGGCTGGCGACGGCCGTCGACGCGCTCGCCGAGGTCGCCGCCACGCCGCAGGACAGCGAGGACCCGCCCGCGGTGATCGTGCTCCTGTCCGACGGCGAGAGCACCCTGGGCGCGACAGAGCCGCTGCAGGCCGCGCGCGAGGCCCGTGAGCTGGACGTGCCCGTGTTCACGGTCGCACTGGGCACCGACGCGGGCACCGTCACCCAGACGCCCCCCGGACAGATCGTCCCGCTCACCATTCCCGTGCCGCCCGATCGCGAGACCCTGCGCCAGATCGCCCAGATCACCGGCGGCCAGAGCTTCGAGGCGCTGGACGCGCAGCGCCTGCGCACCGTCTACGAGAGCCTGGGCAGCCGGATCGGCACCGAGGAGGAGGAGCGGGAGGTCACCGCCGGGTTCGCCGCGGGCGGCGCCGTGCTGCTCCTGGCCGGCGGCGCGCTGTCGCTGCTGTGGTTCGGGCGCTTCCCCTGATGTCCGGTGACGACCACTAGCCTCGGGCGAGTGAAGGTCAGCGTCCGCCTCTTCGCCCAGCTGCGCGAGCGTGCGGGCGCGCGCGAGCTGGAGCTCGAGCTTCCCGACGGCGCGCTGGTCAGCGACGCGCTCGTCGTCCTCGATGACCTCGCCGCCGGGCTGCCGGTCGTGCTGGCCGTCAACCGCGAGTACGCGCCACAGGACACCGAGCTGCACCCCGGGGACGAGATCGCGCTCATTCCGCCCGTGTCGGGAGGCGCGCCGCCGTGGGTGCGCGTCACCGGTGAACCGCTCGACCCGGGCGCGCTGGCCGACCGGGTAGGCGACGCGCGCGCGGGTGCCGTGGTGACGTTCACCGGCGTGACCCGCGAGGTCGATCACCTCGACTACGAGGCCTACGAGGACATGGCCCTGGAGCGCATGCGCGCGATCGTCGACGCGGCGGTGGAGCGCCACGGGCTCTGCGCAGCGGCGGCCGAGCACCGCGTCGGCCGGGTGGACCTCAGCGAGCCCTCGGTGGCCGTCGCGGTCAGCGCACCGCACCGGGGCGAGGCCTTCGCGGGCGCGCGCGAGATCATCGACGAGCTCAAGGCCACCGCGCCCGTCTGGAAGCGCGAGGAGGGCGAGTGGGTGCAGGGCGCCAGGCCCGCGTGAGCGACACCGGCGCCGCGGCCCTGCGCGCCCTCCCCTCCGTCGACCGGCTGGCCACGATCCTCGCCCGGGAGGTTCTGGCGCAGCGACGGACCGAGCTGCTGGAAGGCGGGCCGGCGCAGGCCGACCTCCTCGCCCGCGCCCGCGCGCTGCTCACGCCGTCGCTGCGCCGCGTCGTCAACGCGACCGGCGTGATCGTGCACACCAACCTCGGCCGCGCGCCGCTGCCCGCCGCGGCGCGCGCGGCGGCCGACGCCGCGGCCACCGGCTACGCGAACCTCGAGCTGGACCTGGCCACCGGACGGCGCGGCTCGCGCCACGCGCACGTAGAGGGCCTCCTGTGCGAGCTGACCGGGGCGCAGGCGGGCATGGTGGTCAACAACTGCGCGGCAGCCACGCTCCTGGCCGCCGCCGCGCTGGGCGGGCCGGGGCGCGAGGTCGTGGTCTCCCGCGGTCAGCTCATCGAGATCGGCGGCTCGTTTCGCATGCCCGACGTCGTCGCGCAGTCGGGCTCCACGCTCGTCGAGGTGGGCACCACCAACCGCACCCGCCTCGACGACTACTGCGGCGCCCTCACGCAGCGCACCGGCGCGGTGCTGCGCGCGCACCGCTCCAACTTCCGTCTGGAGGGGTTCGTGACCGAGCCGTCGGTCGAGGAGCTCTGCGGGCTGGGCGTGCCCATCATCGACGACGTCGGCTCGGGCTGGCTCGACGACGCCCTCCTGCCCGGGCTGGAGGAGGAGCCCGCGGTGCGCCGCTCCGTGCGCGCCGGCGCCGCGCTGGTGCTCTTCAGCGCCGACAAGCTGCTCGGTGGCCCCCAGGCCGGGGTGATCGTCGGCACCCGTGACGCGGTCGAGCGTGCGCGGCGCCATCCGCTGGCCCGTGCGCTGCGCATCGACAAGCTGTCGCTGGCGGCGCTGGAAGCCACCCTGGGGCTCTATCGCGACCCGGAGCTCGCCCGGCGCGAGGTGCCGGTGCTGGCCATGCTCGCCGCAACGCAGGAGGAGCTCGCGCGCCGGGCGCGTGGGCTCGTCGAGGGGATCGGTCGCGCAGCGAGCGTCGTGGCGGGCAGCGGACGGGTCGGCGGCGGCTCGCTGCCGATGCACGAGCTCGCCGGCCCGGTGGTGGCGCTCGAACCGGGGCCGCAGGGCGCCGACGCCCTCGCCGCCGCCCTGCGCACGGGCGACCCGCCCGTGCTCGCGCGCATCGCCGCCGGCCGCGTGCTGCTGGACCCGCGCACGATCGCCGACGACGAGGTCGGGCCCACGGCCGCCGCCGCGCGCGCCGCGCTGGGATGAGCGGGCGGGAGGCGCCGCCGGCCGCGCCGCGCGGCGCCCCCGCGCCCGGCGAGCAGCCGGCCGCGCCGCCACTGACGCTGGGCACCGCCGGCCACATCGACCACGGGAAGTCGGCGCTCATCGGCGCGCTCACCGGCGTGGACACCGACCGCCTGGCCGAGGAGCGCCGGCGCGGCATCTCCATCGAGCTGGGCTACGCGCGGCTCGACCTGCCCTCGGGCCGGGCGCTTTCGGTTGTCGACGTGCCCGGGCACGAGCGCTTCGTGCGCACCATGGTCGCCGGGGCGACGGGGATCGACCTCTTCCTGATGTGCGTGGCCACCGACGACGGGGTGATGCCCCAGACCTGGGAGCACGCGGCGGTCCTCGCCGGGCTCGGCGTGCGTGACGGCGTCGTGGCCATCACCAAGGCCGACCTGCGCGACGGAGCGGACGTCGCGTCTGCGAGCGAGCAGGCGGCGGAGCTCCTGCCGGGCGCCGAGATCGTCGCGGTCAGCGCACGCGCGGGCACGGGCCTTGACGCGCTGCGCGGCGCCCTGGACCGCTGCGCCGCCCGACTGACCGGCCGCGCGGCGCTCCTGGACGGCGGTGCGCCCGTGCTCCACGTCGACCGCTCCTTCACCATCAAGGGGGCCGGAACGGTGGTGACGGGGACGCTGTGGCGCGGCAGCGTCGGGCGCGGCGACGAGGTAGAGCTGTTGCCCGCCTCGGCCCGGGACTCCGGTGCGCGGGTGCGTGCACGGGTGCGCGGCGTGCAGGTCCACGACGCGCCGGTGCAGCGCGCCGCCGCCGGCCAGCGCGTGGCCGTCAACCTGGTCGGCGTCGCGCGCGACGCGGTGGGCCGCGGCGACGTGGTGGCCGGCGCCGGCGCGGGCCTGGCGCCCTCCCACGTGCTCGACGTGCACCTCGACGAAGGCCCGGACGGCCCGGGCGGGCGGGGTGGGCGGGGCGGTCTCCCCGCGCGGGTGCAGGTCCATCACGGGACCCGCGAGTCGGCCGCCCGGCTGGCGCCGCTGGGCGGGCGCCTGTACCAGCTTCGCCTGGAGCGCCCGCTCGTAGCCGCGCGCGGGGACCGGCTCGTGCTGCGCAGCATCGCGCCGCCCGACACCCTGGGCGGCGGTGTCGTCCTCGACCCCCGGGCGCGCAGGCACGGCCCCTCCCGCGCGGCCACCGCCCGCCTCACCGCCCTGTCCCGTGGCGAGGACCCGGACGTCGGCGCAGAGCAGGAGGGCGCGGCGCGAGGGAGAACCGGCCCGCAGCCCGCCGCGCCCCTCTCCGCTCCCGCCCGCGCGCTCGAGGAGCGCCTGCGCGCCGCCGGCCACGAGCCGCCCTCACGCGCCGAGCTGGACGACGACGCCCAGCACCTCGACGAGCTGCGCGCCGCCGGGCGGACGGTACGCATCGGTCGCGACCTGCACGCCCATCCGGACGCGCTGACCGCGATCGAGCGTCGCGTGCGCGAGCTCATCGCGGCCGAGGGCTGCGTGACCCTCGCGCGCCTGCGCGACGAGCTGCAGACCACGCGCAAGTTCGCCCAGGCCCACCTCGAGCACCTGGACGCCGTCCGCGTCACCCTGCGCCGGCCCGACGACACCCGCGTCCTGCGCCGACGAGTGTCGGAGCAAGGGGTGGCGGGAAGCTCATGACACTGTGAGCGCCTCGGCACCCGAGCTCGCGCCCACGGGGCGCCCACCGAGGGATGCGATCCCCCTCCGCGTGCAGGTCGCCGCCGCCTGGGCGTGGCGCGTCGGCCTGCTGGTCGCCGTCGGGCTGGGCCTGCTCTTCCTCGTCGCGCAGACGGGCTTCGTGGTCGGCGCGGTGGTCGGCGCGCTCGTGGTCATCACGGTGCTCGACGGCTCTGGCGCG
>JANDLV010000020.1 GCA_024330185.1 Candidatus Siliceabacter maunaloa | reverse complement strand
CCTTGAGCGAGGTGTCGCGGACCTCGCGCGCCTTCTCCTTGAAGATCGCGCGGATGAGCTTCTCCTCGGCGGTCAGCTCGGTCTCGCCCTTGGGCGTCACCTTGCCCACCAGCAGGTCGCCGGACTTGACCTCGGCGCCGACGCGGACGATGCCACGGTCGTCGAGGTTGCGCAGCGACTCCTCCGAGCGGTTTGGGATGTCGCGGGTGATCTCCTCGTCGCCCAGCTTGGTCGTGCGGGCGTCGATCTCGTACTCCTCGATGTGGATCGAGGTGAGCTCGTCGTCCTTGACCAGGCGCTTGGAGAGGATGATCGAGTCCTCGAAGTTGTAGCCCTCCCAGGACATGAAGGCGACGCGCAGGTTCTTGCCCAGCGCCATCTCGCCCTCACTGGTGGACGCCCCGTCGGCCAGCACGGCGCCACGGGCGACCTCCTGGCCCGTGCGCACGAGCGGCTTGCGGTGGATGAGCGTGCCCTGGTTGGAGCGCTGGAACTTGTCCAGCGGGTACTCGTCGGTGCCCGAGCCGTCGGCGCGCTCGACGCGGATCTGCGCGCCGTCGACGTGGGCCACCGTGCCGGCGTGGTCGGCCAGCGTGACGTCGCCGGTGTCCAGCGCCGCGCGCTTCTCCATGCCGGTGCCCACCAGCGGGGCGTCGGAGTTGAGCAGCGGCACGGCCTGGCGCTGCATGTTGGAGCCCATGAGGGCGCGGTTGGCGTCGTCGTGCTCGAGGAACGGGATCATCGCCGTGGCGACCGACCAGATCTGCTCGGGCGAGACGTCCATGAGGTCGACCTCGACCGCGGTGCGCTGCACGTAGGAGCCGGCCTGGGTGCGGCACAGCACGTCGTCGCTGAGGATCTTCCCGGTCTGCGGGTCGATCGGCGTGTTGGCCTGCGCGACCGTGCGCTCCTCCTCCTGGGTGGCGTCCAGGCGGACCAGCTCGTCGGTCACCACGCCGTCGCGCACCACCCGGTAGGGCGTGGTGAGGAAGCCGTGCTCGCTGATCTCGGCGTAGGAGGACAGCGAGCCGATCAGGCCGATGTTCGGCCCCTCCGGCGTCTCGATCGGGCACATGCGCCCGTAGTGGGTCGGGTGGACGTCGCGCACCTCGATCGGGGCGCGCTCGCGGGTCAGGCCGCCCGCGCCCAGGGCGCTCAGGCGCCGGCGGTGGGTCAGGCCGGCCAGCGAGTTGGTCTGGTCCATGAACTGGCTGAGCTGCGAGGACCCGAAGAACTCCTTCTGCGCGGCGACCACCGGGCGGATGTTCACGATCGTCTGGGGGGTGATCGTGTCGGCGTCCTCGGTGGTGAGGCGCTCGCGCACGACGCGCTCCATCCGGTAGAGACCGATGCGGAAGGCCTCCTGGATGAGCTCCCCGACGGTGCGCAGGCGGCGGTTGCCGAAGTGCTCGTACTCGTCGAGGTGGTCGGCGACGTTCTCGCGCGGGTAGATGCCGGCCTCGGCCGCGAAGTCCTTGACCTCGGCCTCGGGGTTCTCGGGCATGCCCAGCAGCCTGGGCAGGCGGACGAGCTCCTTGATGAGGGCGAGGATGTCGTCGTGGGTCAGCGTGCGGGTCTCGAGGTCGATGTCCAGGCCCAGGCGCGAGTTGAGCTTGTAGCGCCCCACTCGCGTGAGGTCATAGCGCTTGGGATCGAAGAAGAGGGTCTCCAGCAGCGCGCGCGCGTTGTCGACGCTGGGCGGCTCGCCGGGGCGCTGCTTCTTGAACAGCTCGATGAGCGCGCCGTCCTCGGTCTTGGTGACCTCGGCGTCTGCATCGATGGTGTTGCGGATGTAGAGCGAGTCCTCGAAGAGGCGCAGGATCTCCTCGTCGGTCGCGTAGCCCATCGCGCGCAGAAGGACGGTGACCGGCAGCTTGCGCTTGCGGTCGATGCGCACGAAGACGCGGCCCTTCTTGTCGATCTCCAGCTCCAGCCAGGAGCCGCGCGCGGGCATCAGGTTGGCGATGAAGACCTGCTTCTCGCGGTCCTTGGCCTCCATCAGGTACGCGCCGGGGGAGCGCACGAGCTGGGTGACGACCACGCGCTCGGTGCCGTTGATGACGAACGTGCCGCGCTCGGTCATCCACGGGAAGTCGCCCATGAACACCGACTGCTCGCGGATCTCACCCGTCTCGCGGTTGACGAACGCGACGGTGACGGTCAGCGGGCGCGCGTAGGTGAGGTCCTTCTCCCGGCACTCCTCGAGCGTCGCCGTGGGCTCGTCGAAGTGCAGATCCCCGAAGTCCACCGCCAGGTTGCCCGTGTAGTCCTCGATCGGCGAGATGTCGTCGATCGTCTCGCGCAGCCCGCCCTTCTGGGGATCGGTCAGCCACGCGAAGGAGCGGCGCTGGATCGAGATCAGGTTCGGGAGCTCGAGTGACTTGGGCAGGCGCGCGAAGCTACGGCGCGTGCGGAGCGTGTCGACAGGCGGCAAGGCGGCGACTCCTCAGGAGTGTCGGAGGCGGAGACGAGGACGCGCCGAGACCGGGACGGACCCAGGTTTGGCGCGGACCGTTCAATCTAGCACAGCGACGCGTACCCCTGTGAGGGGCGGCCAACACTCACGGACCCCGCCCGGGCGACGCGTATGTGGCGCGGCGCCAACTGAGGGCGGCTTCGACTATCGGTCGGCGGGGACAGTGTAGGGAAGGTGCGCGCTCCGTTCAAACGGGGCGGTTGCGCTGGTGTGGGTGGGTTTGCTGGTGAGGGAGGGTGGGGCTGTCGCTCGCGCCGGGCCGCGAGGCGTCGAGTGTCGACTTGTTCGGCCTGAGACCGAACAACTCGACACTCGGTGTCAGCGGCCGAGCGGGACGCGCTCTGTGCGGCCGTCGGCGAAGGTGAGGAGAGCGGCCTCGGGCTCGGCGGCGGTGGCGCCGGCGAGCAGGCGCGCGGAGACCGTGCCGCCGGGGGGCGGGGCGTCGCGCGGGGCGCCGGGCACTGGATTGAGGTCGTTGCCCGCGAGCTCGACGATGAAGGGCCTAGAGAGCTCGGCGGGGCGGCGGGTGCCATCGGGGAGGAGGAGCTCCGCGCGGCGGACGTCGGGGGGAACGAGGCCGCTGGTCAGGTGACTGCTCGGATCGCGCCCGCCATCGGCCGGGGCTGGGGCGGTGAAGAGCCCGGGCCCCTCGGCGAGCGGCCACGGGCCCTGGCACGACGCCTTGAGCAGCGCCGACGGCTTGTCGCGGCCCGGGGTTCCGCCCGCTGGTCGCTGTCTCATCGTCTTCGAGACGGTCGCCAGACACAGCGACTCGGAGCCACGGACGCCGAAGCCGCCATCAGACTCATAGGCGACGGCGGTCCACTGGCCGACCGACAGCTCCACCCGCAGCCCACCCGCCACCACACCCAGCAGGTCCTCTTGAAGCAGGCGCGTGACGTTCTCGTCCTCATTGCTGCCGTTCGTCGTCACCGCGGCCACGGCGCCGCCGCCGGCGAGCAGGACGCCGGCCCCGGCCAGCGCGAGCGTGCGGCGGGAGGCGCGGGCCCGCCGCCGGGGCGAGTGCGCGGGCGCCGCCCGGCGCCGCGCGGCGGCCACGAGCTCCTCCTCGATGCGGTCCAGGACCTCGGTCATGGCTCCTCCCTTCGGATGTTCAGGGACAGTCGGCGCAGGCCGCGGCTGACGCGCTGGCGCACGGCGGCCGGGGTGCTGGCCGTCGCGGCGGCGATCTCCTCGTACTCGCGCTCCTGCACCACGCGGGCAAGGACGGCCTCGCGCTGGTCGGCGGGCAGGTCGGCGACCAGGGCGGCGAGCCAGCCTCCAAGGCGCGCGTCGAGCATCTCGTCGGCGCGCGCGAGCTCGTCGGGCGCGAAGCCCAATTCGCTGATCCCCAGCGCCCGGCGCGCGCGACGCTCGGCGTGGCCGCGGCGGCGGTGTGCCGAGAGGACATGGTTGGTGATGCCGAAAAGCCAGGCGCGGGCCGGACCGCGGGAGGTGTCGAAGCTCTCCGAGGCGGTCAGCGCCTGTGCGAAGGCCTCCGCGGTGAGGTCGGCCGCCGTCTCGATGTCGCCCGTGCGCCGGCGCAGATAGCCCAGCACCGCGGTGGCGTGGCGGCGGTAGAACGCCGCGAAGGCCTCGGGCTCGGCCGCGGTGGCCTGCAGCAGCTCGTCATCGGCGCGGTCGTCCATCTCACCCTCTGCTTGGCACGGGCACGCGCCCGTGTGACGGGTAGCCTCGCGGACGTGCGTTTCGACCACGTCGCCCAACAAGTGCCGGACATCGGCGCGGCGATCGCCTGGTGGCGCGAGACCGTTCCCGGCGTCCGCGTGCTGCACGAGGACCCGACCTGGGGCCTCATCGAGGCGGCCGGGGTGAAACTGGCCTTCGTCCTGGCCGACCAGCACCCGGGTCACCTGGCCTGGCGGGTCGACGGAGATGAGCTGGAGCGTCTCGCGGCCGCCGGGGGCCACGAGATCCGCCCCCACCGTGACGGGACCCGGTCCTTCTACGTCGAGGGGCCGGGCGGGCAGGCCGTCGAGCTCATCGCCTACCCAGCGCAGTAGCGGCACAGAGTTGGCACAGAGCGCGCGTCTTCGGCGCGTGGCCGCCGTGGCACAATGATCCCGTGACCGATCGTGAGCTGCTCGAGCGGATGGACGAGAACCTGGCCGGCCAGCGCCGGGCCATCGAGGCGATCGAGAGGACATTCGAGGGCGCGCAGGCGGAGTCGCGCGAGTTCCGCGTCGAGCTCCGCGAGCAGCGCCGACGTAGCGAGATATTCTTCGAACAGATCATGGCTCGCATGGATGCGCTCGGCCAGGAGACGCGAGCGTCCACACAGGAGATCCTCCGGCACACCGAGGAGGCGCGCGCCTGGCACGACGACGCCATGGACGAGGCTCGCGCACACCGCGCCGCTCTCTGGGCCGTGATCGACCAGATGCGCGGCCCTCCTCCGGCCGGCGCCTGAACCGGGGAGAGCCCCGGCGTGCGGGGCCCTCCGGTACGGCTCGATGCGCTGCAGCGCTACTTCAGCTCGACGCTCGCGCCGGCCTCCTCCAGCTCGGTCTTGAGCGTGTTGGCATCGTCGCGCTCGATGCCCTCCTTTACTGCCTTGGGGGCCTCGTCGACGAGTGCCTTGGCCTCCTTGAGGCCCAGGCCCGTGGCCGCGCGCACGACCTTGATGACCTGGATCTTCTTCTCGCCGGGACCCGTGAGGACGACGTCGACGGTCGTCGACTCCTCCTCGGCCGGGGCGGCTTCGGCGGCGGCGGGCGCCGGAGCCGCGACGGCAGCAGCGGACACGCCGAACTCCTCCTCGAGTGCCTTGATGCGCTCGGACAGCTCGAGCACGGAGATGCCCTTGAGCTCGGCGATCCAGTCCTGGGTGCTTGTGGGCATGGTTATGCGTCCTCCTCGGGGGTCTGGTCTTCGCCACGGGCCTGGTCGGGCTGTACGGGCTGGGGTTCGGGTTCGGGGTCTGCTTCCTGGTCCGGCGCCTCGGGCGCCGGCGGCTCGTCGGCGGATGCTGCGGGCGCCTGCGCCGCCGCTTGCGCCTGTGGGGCGTCCCCGCCCACCAGGCCCTGCTCGGCGATCTGCCCGAGCTGGACGGCGAGGCCGGAGATCAGCGCGTTCAGCGTGCGCACCAGCCCGGTCAGGGGCGAGGCGACCATGGCCACGAGCTGGCCGTGGAGGACGTCACGGGTGGGCAGGCGGGCGATCGAGCGCAGCTGGTCGGCGTCGAGCGCCTCGCCGTCCATCAGGCCGCCCTTGAAGGCCATCAGGTTGGTCTCGCGCGCGTAGTCGTTGAGCGCCTTGGCCGCCGCGGCGACGTCGCCGCGCACGAAGGTCAGCGCCGTGGGGCCCTCCAGCAGCCCCTTGAGCGACCCGGCACCCGCCTGGTCAGCCGCGCGCAGCGTCAACGTGTTCTTGACCACGCGGAAGCTCGCGCCGGCGCCGTGCAGGCGCGCACGCAGCTCCGCCGCCTGGGGCACGGAGATGCCGCGGTAGTCGATCGCGTAGACGGCGTTCGCCTCGCTGATCTGGCCGGCGATCTCGTCGATCACCGTTGCTTTCTGTTCTCGGTTCAACCTGCCTCCTGTGCCGGGCTTGTGCGCGCGATGGGCGCGCTGCCGGCGGTCTTCGGTGGCCTCTGCGGGCGTCTACGCGGGGGTGGGCGCAGCCTCCCCGAGGATGTCACGGGTACGGCTGGGGTCGACCCTCACGCCCGGGCCCATGGTGGGAGCCAGGGTGATCGTGCGCAGGTAGCGCCCCTTGGCCGCGGACGGCTTGGCCTTGATGAGCTCGTCGATGACCGCCGCGTAGTTCTCCAGGAGCTGGTCGTCGGGGAAGCTGCGCTTGCCCAGGACGAGGTGGATGATCGCCGTGCGGTCGGTGCGGTACTCGACCTTGCCCGCCTTGGACTCCGTGACCGCGCGACCGACGTCCATGGTCACGGTGCCCACCTTGGGGTTGGGCATCTTGCCCTGCGGGCCCAGGATGCGCCCCAGGCGACCGACGAGCGGCATGAGGTCGGGCGTGGCGATGGCCACGTCGAAGTCGGTGAAGCCGTCGGTCACGCGCTGAGCGAGGTCCTCGTCGCCGACGATGTCGGCGCCGGCCTCCTGGGCCTCGCGCGCCTTGTCGCCGCGGGCGAACACCGCGATGGTGACCTCCTTGCCCAGGCCGTTGGGCATGGCGATGGTGCCGCGCAGCTGCTCGTCGGCGTGGCGCACGTTGAGCCCGGTGCGCACGTGCACCTCGATGGACTCGTCGAACTTCGGCGCGGGCAGCGCCTTGAGCAGCGCTATGGCCTCGGCGGGGGCGTACTCGCGCTCGCGGTCGACCTGCCCGAGGCGCTCGCGGTAGAGGCGGCCGCGGCGGGCCATCAGGCGTCCACCTCCACGCCCATGGAGCGGGCGGTGCCGGCGATGATCTTGGTCGCCTGGTCGACGTCGTGGGCGTTGAGGTCGGGCAGCTTCTGCTCGGCGATCTCGCGCAGCTGGGCCTGGCTGATGCGCCCGACCTTGTCGCGGTGGGGCTCGCTCGAGCCCTTCTCGAGGCTGATGGCCTTCTTGATCAGCACCGCGGCGGGCGGCGTCTTGGTCACGAAGGTGAACGAGCGGTCCTCGAAGACCGTGATGACCACCGGGATGACGGTGCCGGCATCCTGCTGGGTCTGTGCGTTGAACGCCTTGCAGAACTCCATGATGTTGATGCCGTGCTGGCCCAGGGCGGGGCCGACCGGCGGGGCCGGGCTGGCCTGGCCGCCCACGGACTGGAGCTTGATGGTTGTGAGGACTTTCTTGGCCATGGCGCTTAGTGATTACCTCCGCGGGCCATCCAAGGCCCGCGTCCTGAAATCGAACTCGGCCTCCGGCCTCATGAGACTAGACCTTCTTCACCTGGTCGAAGCCGACCTCGACCGGGGTCTCGCGGCCGAAGATTGACACAAGGACCTTGAGGCGCGAGGCGTCCTCGTTGATCTCGCTGATCTCGCCCGAGAAGTCCGACAGCGGGCCCGAGATGACCTTGATCGACTCGCCGATGGTGAACTTGGCCCTCGTGCGCTCGCGCACGGCGACCTCGCGGTGCAGGAGGCGGTCGACCTCGGACTGGGTCAGGGGCACGGGCTCGTTGGAGGCGCCGACGAAGCCGGTCACGCCCGGCGTGCCCTTGACCACGCCCCAGGAGGCCTCGTTGAGGTCCATGTTGACGAGGACGTAGCCGGGCATCGTCCGCTTCTCGACGGTGATCTTCTGGTTGTCCTTCATCTCCGAGACGCTCTCGGTCGGCACCACGACCTGACGGACGTGGCGCTTCTGGCCGAGGGAGGTCACTCGATGCTCGAGGTTGTGCTTGACCTTGTTCTCGTGCCCGGAGTAGGTGTTGACGACGTACCAGCGGAACATTGCTCGGGGGAAGACTCTCTCGTGTGGTTCAGGTTCAGAGGATGATCAGGTCGACGAGCCGGCTGGCGCCCAGGTCCATGAGGCCCAGGAAGGCACCGGCCAGCGCGACGAAGCCCAGGACGACCATGGTGGCCTGCCCGACCTGGCGGCGATCGGGCCACTGGACGCGTTGCAGCTCGGCCCAGCAGGCCTTGATGAAGCCCGGGAAGCGCCCGATGCCCCCGCCGCCCTCGTCGCGGTCGCGGCGGTCGGTCGGGGGCTCGCCCGATCCGCTGCCGCCGGAGCCGCCGGCCGCGACGGCCTCGCGCTCGAGGTCGGCCTCCTCGCGGGGAGGGAGCTCGTCGCGCGCGCCCGCGCCCTGCGCGTTGCTGACGAGCTCGGCCTGGAATTCGTCGACCTCGCCGGAGCCGTGGTCGACGGGACCGGGCGTGTTCTCACGCTCCAGCCCCTTGCGCCGCGCCTTGCGGTCCCTGGCTCGCTCACGATCACGGGCCATGACAGATCAGCGGGTCTCCCGGTGACCGGTATGGGCGCGGCACCACTTGCAGAACTTGCGCAGCGCGATGCGATCAGGGTTGTTTCGCTTGGACTTGTTGGTCTGGTAGTTGCGGCGCTTGCAGTCCTCGCAGGCGAGGGTGACTGCGATCCGCACATCTCCGCGAGCCATATGGCGCTCCTCGGCGCGGGTGAGGACAGAAAAACGACCTGCCCGGGGCAGGTCTGACGCGGCAGTGTAGCGCTCCGGTGGCGGCCGGGCGCACCCCCGGCCGGGGTGGATGATGGGCTGCGCATGGACCCCGATCCGCCGGGCACGCGGGCGCGAACCGTTCACACGCGCTGTGACGGCTTACGCGACGCTGACGGCGCGACCGTGGTCCCGGGGGGCCGCCTGCCCATCGACCACCTCGCTGCCGAAGGGCAGCAGCGCGACGGGCACGAGCTTCAGGTCGGCCCAGGCCAAGGGGAGGCCGATGATCGTGACGGCCAGCGCGATGGCCGAGCCGATGTGCAGCAGCGCCAGCCACCAGCCGGCCAGCACGACCCACAGGACGTTGCCCACGACGCTCGCCCCGCTGCGCCCCGGCTCGAAGACCACGCTGCGCCCGAACGGCCACAGCGCGAAGCCCGCGAGCTTGAAGGCCTGTAGCCCGAAGGGGATCGTGACGATCAACAGGCACATGACGATCCCGGCCAGCGCGTAGCCGAGGAACAGCCAGAAGCCGCTGAGCACGAGCCAGATGACGTTGAAGACGAGGCGCAGCACGGTGGTCGTCCGAGGTTGCCCGCTCGGGGGCCGGTTCACGCCAGCTCGTCGCGGCATGCCTGCCGTGGCTGACACGATGCGGCCCATGGCAGTAGCAGCCCACCCCGAGCACCTGCCCCCCGGCGCGCAGCCCGGGCCCCAGAGCAAGCGGCGGGCGCTCAACGTGCGCGCCGGCGGGTGCATCGCGCCGTTCCTGGTCGTCGGGGCGGTCTTCTTCCTGGTGCTGTTCGGCGGCGTCGCCCTGCTCTTCGGCGCCATCGCATCCGAAGTCGGCGGGGACATCGGCGGTCCGGACCCCGCCTGGTTCTGGCTCGCTACCGTCGGCGGCGCAGCGCTCTTCCTCGGCGTGGCCTTCGCTCTCTGGCGCAAGGCCAACCCGCGCCGCGACAAGGCGCTCGATGTGCGGGTCGACCGCCACCGTGCGCGGCGCGGGGAGGAGCTGCGCGCGATGGTCGCGGGCGCGCCTGCGCGGGTCGGCATCGAGGTGACCCTCACCTGTCGCGTGCACTGGGACAAGCGCCAGCGCAGCGGCGGGAGCGAAGGCGGTTCCTCGACCAGCCGGATGGTCGCCGAGGCGACGGCCTGGGAGGAGACCACGCAGGCCTCCCCCTCCGGCGAGGTCCGCCTGCGCCTGCCCGCCGACCGGCCCTACTCCCATGAGGGCGAGGTCATCTCGTTCGCCTGGCTGGTGAGCGCGCGCACGGTCCTGGACGACAAGCGCGGTCGGCACTCGCCGCCGGCAGCGGTCTGGGTGGACCCGTGAAGCTCGCCCTCGAGCTCGACGGCCCCGCGCCGCCCGGCGGCGAGCTGCGCGGTCGCGTGGTCGTCACCGAGGGCGTCGGGCACCGCCTGCTGCAGGTGGCCATCCGCCTGTGCGAGCACAGCCGCGACTACCGCGAGGACATCGTCTACGCGAGCGCGATCCTTGCCCGCGAGGGCGAGCTGGCCGCCGCCGAGACGCTCCCCTTCGCTCTCGCGGTGCCACCCCAGGCGGGCCCGCCGATCCACACCGAGTGGGGCGGCCTGGCGTGGGAGGTCCGCGCGTGGGCGGACGTAGGGTTCAAGCGCGACCCGGAGGTCTGCAAGCCACTGCCGCTGGGGTGAGGCGGGAGCGTGCCCTGGTATACGCCGGGGGGTGCAGTTCAGCTCGATCCGCAACGCTGACATGACCGGAGACCCAGCCGCGCTCCTCGACGTACCAGCGGGGGAGGGAGAAGACGAAGTCCAGCCTCCCGCGCCGCGCGCTGGCGCTCGAGCAGCGAGCGCAGCTTCTTGGGCGCACGCGCCACCGCGACCACCCGCTGCGCCTGACCAACCTCAAGGCCAAGGTCCACGTGAACGCGTGGTCATAGCCGGCCAGGGTACGTCGCGTGAGACCGACCAACGAGAACCTACCGCTGATCAGTCGCCGGCAGGCTCATAGCCGCCGATCGTTGCCGGGCGCAAGCCGCCCTCGTACCTTACATCTCGTGTACTGTAAGGCGATGGACGTCGTCGCCAAGGTCACGAGCAAAGGTCAGGTCACGCTTCCGAAGGCCGTCCGGGACGCGCTCGCCGTGCAAGCCGGCGATCAGCTCATCTTCCGTCTCGAGCAGGGCGTCGCCGTCCTCGCCAAGACGGACGACTTCCTCGCGCTCGCCGGGAGCGTGTCCGTGCCGCCCGAGGCCCGCGGAATCGAGTTCGCCGAGGAACGTGGGCGCGCCTGGCGTGTACGGGCGGAGCGGCTCGAACGCTGACCGTCCTTCTCGACACGAACATCCTGATCCGCCATCTGACCGGCGATCCACCCGACATGGCGACTCGCGCAACGCGGTACCTCGAGAGCGCGGCGGACCTCGTGCTGACCGAGCTGGTCGTCGCCGAGAGCGTGTACGTCCTCAGCTCGGTCTACGGGGTTGCACGGCCTGACGTAGCCCGGATGATGCGAGCGGCGATCGCGCTGCCCAACGTGCTCACCGAGCACGACGGAGCGATCCTGCGCGCGCTGGAGCTCTTCGAGACTGGGCGCCTGGATTTCGCGGAGGCCTGCCTCGTGGGCCGCGCCGAGCTGCGGCCCGGGGCGAGGGTCGCGTCGTTCGACCGCGCCATCGACAAGGTCGGCCCGGCGCTGCGTGTCGAGCCGTGAGGGCTGGCAGCTACGACCACGCTCGAGAGCCGGCCACATCTCTCAGCGCCCGCACCAGGCGCGCCCGCGCGGTCGCATCCAGGCGCCTGACCGGCACCTCGCCGTCCTCGACGTCCGCGGCGCCCAGCAGCGCCCGGCGCTCGGAGTCGGTGAGCTGCTCGACGGCGGCGAGCAGCTTGGTCAGCGTCATGCTCTGCGACGTGGTCGCCGGGCCGATCAGCCGCTGCTCGATCGCGCCAGCCGCGATGCCCAGCGCCACCTCGCGGGTCGCAGCGGTGCGCAGCGCATATCCGAGGCCGATCCGCTGGGCCTTGTCGAGGCCCGCGGCGACCGGTTCCTCGGAGGTCGGGGCGCTACCTGCCCGCTCGCGACCGTCAGTGCCTCGACGCGAGCGCGTGGCCTGTCCGGGCGCGCGCGGGGGCGCGGGCCGCTGGTAGGGCTGCGCAGGGTCGAGCCCCGCCTCGGTCAGGAAGCGGCTGGCCGCGGTCTCGGTCGTGTGCACCGCGAGCGCTCGCTGCGCGCGGGTGAAGGCGACGTAGGCCAGGCGACGCTCGGCCTCCACGCCCTCCCCGGCCGCCCGCTCCTCGTCGGTGGCCTCGAAGGAGTGGCGGTGGGGAAGCTGGCGCTCCTCGCAGGCGAAGAGCTGGACCTCGGGCCACTGGCGGCCCTTGGCACGATGGATGGTCGTCAGCTCGATGCCGTGCTCGTCGTCGCGGATGGCACGCAGCGCGTCGGTGCGCCCCTGCACCACGGCGCCGTACTGCGCCACGCTTCGACCCGCCGCCTCCGCGGTGGCCTGATCGAGGACCTCCAGCTCGACCTGCTCGGTGCCTGCGAAGGCGCTCTCGTACTCGGCGAAGTGGTCGTCCAGGCCGCCGGCGACACGCAAGAACGCGACGAAGCGCGAGGCGTCCGTCATTCCGGCGAGCGCATCGAGGATGGTGCCGGCTTGGTCGAGCTTCGAGCGCTGGCGGTCGCCGGCCTGGAGCGAGGTCAGGCTCGCGCTGAAGGTGTGCCCGCGACGCAGCGACTCGGCGACCTGCGTCTCGGCCTCGAAGGGCAGACCCCGGTTGGGCGCGCGGCAGACGAGCACTACGTCCTCAGGTCGCGCCTTCCGCGGGTCGCCGCACAGGCGCAGGTGGGCCTCCAGCGCCTGGCGGGCGCCGCGCGGCTCGAACACCGCCTCGGGTGCGGTGATCCGCACGCCGAGGTCCACGCAGGCCAGCGCGACGGTGCGCAGGAGGTTGGTGGTGCGCGCCAGGATCACGATCTCCCCGCGACGGCTCCCGGCGAGCACGCGCGCGACCTCGCCGGCGGCCTGCGCGTGGTCGTCGTGCTCGTGCAGCCCCAGCGTCCTGGCGCCGCCTGGCACCCGGTCCGGCGCAGGCTGGATCGGCTTGGGGAAGCGGACGGTGTTGTGCTCGATGAGCTGCCGCGAGGCGGCGACGATCTCCGGGGGGCAGCGGTAGTTGTGGGCGAGCGAGATGCGCTGCAACCCCGGGTAGGCGCGGTCGAGGTCGATCATCCGCCGCACGCTGGCCCGGCGCCACCCGTAGAGGGTCTGATCCTCGTCGCCCACGCAGAAGAAGCCGTCCTGCGGCGCGGCAAGGATGCGCACCAGCAGCTCCTGAGCTGGCTCGATGTCCTGATACTCGTCGACGAGAACCTGGGTGAAGCGCGCCTGCCAGCGACCGCGCAGCTCGGGGTCCTCGCGCAGCGCGCGCACGGCCAGCATCACGTGGTCGTCGAAGTCGTTGACGTCCAGCTCGGCGAGCTGCTGCTCGTAGAGCTCGTAGATCCGCGCCAGCGTCGAGCCGTCCTGTTGCTCGTGCGCGCGGCGACGGAACTCGGCGGGCGAGGCCAGCATGCCGAGCTTGATGTCGCTGATGGCGGCGCGCGCGTCGGTGACGTCGATCCAGGTCCCCTCCTCCCGGGCGGCCAGCGCGCACAGGCGCTTGAACTGGCCCAGCGAGAGCTGCCGCGTGCCGTTGGGCCGGGCCAGCCGCTCGTCGCCGATGATCTTCAGCCCCAGGCTGTGGAATGTGCGGGCCTCGACCGCGTGGATCCCCGCCGCGCGCAGACGCTCGTCGAGCTCCACGCGGGCGTCGCGATTGAAGGTCGTGCAGAGGATCTGCCCGGCCGGGACGCCGCGATGGAGCAGGGCGCGCACCCGCTCGATGAGGACCGTCGTCTTACCGCTGCCCGCGGGGGCGATCACCTGCACCACGCCCTCGTGCGCGGCGGCCGCTCGGCGCTGCTCGGGGTCCAGCGACACAACCGGCGCCGGGGCCGCGTGCTCGCCCGTCTCCTCCGGTGCGGCCCGGTACAGGCTCATGGCCGCGTGCAGCGCCCGCTCCAGCGTGTGGGGGTACTCGAACTCGGGGTCGATGAACCGTTCGAGGGCCAGCCGGGTGAGACGGTGCTCGCTCTCGATCAGGATGGAGGTTCGAGCGCGCCAGGCCGGCTCGAGCACGTACCCGTGGAGGGCGGCGACATCGTCGAGGGTCCGCAGTGCGACGCCCACCACCGCGAGCTTGCCGGCGGCGGCGACGCGAGCGAGCCAGGGTCGCGCGGGATTGTCCAACGTGCGGCGTCCGGCGCTCTCGCCGCGCCCTGGCGCGGCGACGTCCCGGCACAGCCAGACGAAGTCGATCACGTCCCAGCCCTGAGCCTCCAGCGCGTCGCGGTCGGCCGAGGCCGTCCAGGTCAGCAGGGTGGGGTGCGCGGTCGTCATCGCTCGCCGTCAATCGTCCAGCAGGCTCCCCTGCGCCGCGATCGCCGCGGCCTCCTCGAGTCGCACGCCGCCCTCGAAGACCTCAGGCTCCAGGAAGGCGCGCATGAGCTTCTCGTGGACGCGGTGGCGCAGGGCCTGGGCCTCGAAGCGCACGACGCGTGCGTACTCCGCCGGGTCCGTGGGCCGGGTACCGGCGTCGCGGCGCTCGACCATGCGCTCGGCCGCCCAGGCGTAGACGGCGTTGGCTGCGGCCTCGACCTCGAGCATGCGGAAGGGGAGATACTCGCGCGCGCGGTTGCGCCGGAAGCCGGCGCTGCGGGCGGCGCGCTCCAGTGCGCGGAACTCGGGGCGGCCCTCGAAGACCGTGACGACACCGGCCTCCGGGTCGAAGTGGGCCTCGGTGACGCTGTCCTCGTTCTTGCGGGCGATCTCGCGCACCCAGCCAGCGGCACGGTGGCGGACGATCATCACCTCGAGCTCGGCAGTATGGCCGGCGGCCTCGGCCAGCACGGTCAGGCGGGCGCCCGGGTCGGCGGTGGCGCGGACCCGCAGGGTGCCGGTCAGGCGGCTCCAGCCGCGGGCGTTGGGCTCGGGCACCTCGACGGCCGACAACTTGAAGTTCAGGCCCGAGTCGGCGGAGACCTCGACAGGCGTTCCCGGCGGGATGCGGGTCGGCTCGAATAGCACCGAGGCGCTGCGCTGCTCGCCGGGGTGCATGCGCACGAGCGACTGCTTGAAGCGGATCGGTGCTTCGATGGCGGGCGAGCGCTGGGCCGCGGAGCCATCGACCTCCCCAGCGCCGTCGCCCTCCCCCTCGCCCTCGCCCTGGGTTCCCTTGGCCAGCGGCGCGCGGTCTGCGGGCTGCTCGCCGCGACCGAACCCCGCCGATCCCGGCGCGTCGAAGGCGTTGCGCAGCGCGTCGTTGAGCTGGCGCAGGCCGACCTCGTCGCGGGCGCGGACCGCGCGGCCCGGCTTGAGCAGGTGCGCACCGGCGCGACGCTCCTCGGCGGCGACGATGGGCTTGACCACGCGGTCGATCGCCGCGTACAGGCACCGGACGAGCGGGTGGTGCTCGTTGAGCCCGGTGCGGTCGGCGCGCACGACGAGCTGGGGGCGCGGTTGGTCGAGCGCCGCGCGCTGGCGTTCCTCGATCGCCTCGCACCACACCTCTCCGTAGAGGTGGCGCGCGCCCGGTAGGCCCTCGCTGCCCACGAGTGTCACCTCGTGGGCCGAGCGGCCCGAACGCACGACCAGGCCGCCGCGGCGGGTGGCCCGCAGCGGCGTGAGTGGGATCGGCTGCACTGCGCGGCGCACGGTGATCCGCGCACGGACGCCGTCGCCCAGATCGACCTCCTCATCGGCGAGCACCGGGCGCTCGGGGTCGGGCTCGGGTGCGGGGTAGGTGACCAGGCCGAGCGGCTGGCCGGGCAGCTCCAGCCAGAGCTCACGGGCGGGATCCTCGAGCAGGGGACGCAGCTGCACGAGCTGGGCGACCAGCGTGCGCAGCCGCCCGGGAGCCGGCGGGCGGACATCGGGGAGCGGGACGGTGACGCGCGTGCCGCTGATCTCGACACCCAGGGCGGCACGGTGGCCGGCGGTCTGCGGCTCGTCTCGCACGTGGGCGTAGGCGTAGGGATCGTCGCCGGTGGCCGGGAAGAACCACGACTCCACCGCGCGGTCGCCGCGCACGCCCGCGATGCGCCCGCCGCCCTGAGCCAGCCACACGTCGCGCAGCCCGCGACCGAACAGGCCGCGCTGGCCGGCGTGGTCGGGCGCAACGCCCAGGGCGCCCAACCGGGCGTCGACCGCCTCCGCGTCGACCCCGATGCCGTCGTCGGTGCAGCGCACCTCCTGGCGCCACGCCGGCAGGCCGCGGACTCCGAGGCGGCGCAGCTCGCGGCGCCAGTCGGCGACGAAGTCGGGGTCCGGCGCGCCGAAGCCCAGCTCGATGCGTCCCCGCTCGCGTCCGGCCGCGGCGATAGCAGCGTCGGCGTTGGTGACCAGCTCGGGCAGCACCTGCACGAGGTCGAAGCCACCCTGGGCGAAGTTCTCGCGGAAGTAGCGCCCGCGCACCTGCCCGGTGCGCACGTCGCGGCGGTCGAGAACGACGGTCATGGCGTGGCGGAGCTTAGGTGGCTCACCGGCGGTCGCCGAGCATGACCGGCAGTCACCGCGCGGCCCTGACGCGGGCGTGCTCGGCGAGGCCCGGGTCGAGCCAGCCTCGGCGCTCGAGCTCGTCGACGAGGCGCACGTAGGGCTCGGCGAACCGGCCGTCGCGGTCGGGGCGCGGCTCGATGACCTCGCGCACCCCCACCATCCGGGTGGCGACCTCAGCAAGGGGGCGCCCCTCGGAGGAGGCGGCGGCGAGCACCGCCATCCCCAGCGCTGGCTCCGCGTGCTCGGGCAGCCAGACCGCGCGGCGAAGCACGTCGGCGCGCAGCTGGCACCAGTAGCGGCTGCGCGTCGCGCCGCCGGTCAGGCTGAGCGGGCCGTCGGTAGGCGCCCCGAGGCGGTCGAGGTGGTCGAAGCACAGCCGCTCGACGTAGGCGACGCCCTGCAACAGGGCGGCGTAGTGGTCGCTCTCGTCGGCTGGCTCCCCCAGCATGAAGCCCTCGGCCTGCGGGGCGACGAACGGGAAGCGCTCACCGGACGAGACGAGCGGATAGGCGAGCGCGCCCGCCGGCTCGTGCTGCGCCGCTCGCCGGTCGAGCACCTCGAGGTCGCGGCCAGGGAAGTGGGTCGAGAGCACGCCCGCGCCGACGCTCGAGGCGCCGCCCGGCAGCCAGCGGCCGTCGGGCGAGCGGTGCGAGTAGACGGCGCCCAGCGGATCGCGGATCAGCTCGCGCGCCACCCCCTTGAGCGCGAGGGTCGTCCCGAGCACCGAGTTCCAGCTGCCCGGGTTCAGCGCCCCCGCAGCCAGCTGCGCCGCACAGCCGTCGGTCATGCCCGCGACCACGGGCGTGCCCTCGCGGATGCCCGTGGCCTCGGCGCCGGCGTGGCCCACCACTCCCAGCCGCGCGCCGGAGCGCACGACGTCGGGAAGCAGCCCGTCGGGGACGCCCAGCGCGGTCATCACCTCGTGCGGCCAGACGTCGTGGAGCAGGTCGTAGCCGGTCTTCAGCGCGTGGCTGCTGTCGGCGGGCACCTCGTGGCCGACGAGCCTGCGGGTCACGACGTCGACCTGGTGGGCCAACCGGGCGCCGCGTGCCGGCTCGCCGTGCTCGCGCAGGAGCCACAGCAGCTTGGGGAGGGCCCAGGAGGGCTGCATGCGATAGCCCAGCGAGTCCCACACGGCGCCGCCCGCCTCGCCGGCCCGCCGGGCGTCGTCGACCGCCCGGGAGTCGTCGTACATCAGGCCCGGAGAGACCGGATGTCCCGCGGAGTCGACGAGCAGCACGGTCCCCGAGGTGCCGCACACCGCCAGCCCTCCGATCGCCTGTGCCGTCAGCCCGTCCAACGCCTCGCGGCAGGCCGTCGCCATGGCCTCCCACCACTCCTCCGGGTCCTGCTCGTGGCGGGGACCGTCGCGGTGGCTGGTCAGGGGTCGCGAGGCGTCGGCGAGGATGGCGCCGTCGGCCGACACGGCCAGGGCGCGCACGCTCTGGGTCCCGAGATCCAGCCCCAGCCAGACGGTGGGATCGCTCACGGCCCGGGGCCCGACGCCGGCACGGGGCCGATGATCGCAGGGCAGGCTGGTTCCCAGGGCTGGTGCTAGCCTGAGATCCGATCGATGAGGCGGGAGCACGGTCACCGCGTCGAGCCGCTGAGCCATGACCACCGCACCTACCCAACCCCAGTTCTGTCCCTGGTGCGGGTCGCCTCTCCCCTACGAGGCTCACGAGCACCAACCACGCCACGTCACGCTCGCCGACGAGGCCAGCGCGCGCGGCGATGAGCCGCCGCCGCTGCCAGAGCGGGTCGAGGAACTGCTGAGCGGCGACTCCTTCGTGGGAGCCTGCCCCGGCTGCCGGACCCTGAGCCACGTGATCGGCCACCACGCACAGGACTGAGCCCGACTACGGCACGGTGACGTGCACGACCCGGTAGCGGCTCGTCGTGCGAAACGCTGCCGGATCCTCGTTGCCCTCGGTCATGAGCCTGATGACCTCCTCGCCCACGGCCGTCATGCGCTCCCCGAGTCTCTGTCTCACACCCAGCCACAGCGGGTGGTGGTCGAGCTGGTCGTCCACCCAGGCGTTCGGGCTCGAGGCCGTGAACGCGAGGTGCTGCTCGGTGATGCGCACGGTCGCCGCAGCGAACAGGGCGCTGAGCGCGTCGGGATCGCCCCAGGAGGGGTTGCGCGGTGGCTCGGCCGAGGAACCGCTGAGCTCACCGACGACACGGCGGGCGAGCTGGCCGCCCTCGTGGATCGGGCCCTCCGGAACCCAGGCGGTCACCACGATTCGCCCTCCGGGGCGCACGACGCGCAGCAGCTCGCTGGCGGCGTCCTCTGCCGACGCGGCGAAGATGACGCCGAAGACGGAGATCGCCGCGTCGAAGGCGTCGTCGTCGAAGGGCAGCGCGGTGGCGTCGCCGACACGCAGGTCGGCCTCGACGCCGGCGCGCGCCGCCCGGTCGCGTGCGACCCCGACGAGCCGCGGGGCGAGGTCGACGCCGGCGACCCAGACGCCGCGAGCGGCGGCGGCGAGCAGCGCGTTGCCGGTGCCGCACGCGACGTCAAGGACGCGGTCGCCGGGCTGTACGTCCGCTGCGTCAACAGCGACGTGGGCGACGGGCTCCAGCTGCACGGCGGTGCGCTCGTAGGCGCCGGGGCTCCAGTCGGTCATCCACGACATTGAACCGGTCGCGGCGCCTGCGCGACACGAGGGGTGGGTCGACCCGTGAGGCTTCTCCTCGCACCCCTCATCCGCGCCACCAGGCGCGCAGGCAGGCCCATGATGCGCCTCCAAGGCCCACCACCAGCCCTCCCGCGGCCCCTGCCACCAGCCATGTCACACCCGGAAGGGTCGCCACGAGCCACGAGAGGACCAGGAACACGATCACCATCACGGTCCAGGTCGCGAAGCGCACGCCGGGGGCCGTGCCCCGCGTGGTCCTCGGCCTCATGTGGCCGACGCGCTCCGGCGCCGGCGGGGGCGCACCCGGGGGCAGCCTGAAGGATGGTGTCGTGCTCGACGAGCTCCTGGGCGACCGCGAGGGCCTCCGGGGGACAGGAGCGGTTGTGGGCGAGCGGGTCACGATCCGGGCGGGTGGGCGTCGTCGAGGTCGATTATCCCAGTGAGGTCTAGCCTCCGGGCGTGCCCCCCGCCCCCGCCATCCGCCTGCGCGGCGCCGTCAAGCGCTACGGCCCCATCACCGCGGTCGCGGGTTTGAACCTCGACGTGCCGACCGGCACGTGCGTCGGGCTGCTGGGCCCCAACGGCGCGGGCAAGTCGACGACCATGCGCCTGCTCACCGCGCAGGCCATCGCCGACGAGGGCGA
This sequence comes from Candidatus Siliceabacter maunaloa, assembly GCA_024330185.1. GTDB lineage: Bacteria > Actinomycetota > Thermoleophilia > Solirubrobacterales > Solirubrobacteraceae > Siliceabacter > Siliceabacter maunaloa. The sequence continues at coordinate 42,694 of JANDLV010000020.1, read as the reverse complement.
GATCGAGGTGCTGGGGCGCACGCTGCCCGGGGACTCGAAGGCCGCGCGGGCGTTCATGGGGGTCGTGCCCCAGCAGGACAACCTCGACGAGGCGCTGACCGTCGAGCAGAACCTGCTCGTGTTCACCTATCTCTACCGGGTCGCGCGAGCGGAGCGCAAGCCGGCCATCGAGCGCGCGCTGCAGCTCGCCAAGCTCACCGACCGGCGCGCCTCGAAGGTCGACGAGCTCTCGGGCGGGATGCGCCGGCGGCTGCTGATCGCCCGCGCGCTCGTGCACCGTCCGCAGCTCCTCCTCCTCGACGAGCCGACGGTGGGCCTCGATCCGCAGGTGCGCCAGGAGCTGTGGGCGCTGATCGGCGCGCTGCGCGCCGAGGGAGTGTCGATGCTGATGTCCACCCACTACATCGAGGAGGCCGCGCGGCTGGCCGACACGGTCACGATCATGGCCGAGGGCCGGGCCGTGGCCGCCGGAGCGCCGCGCGAGCTGGTGACCAAGCACGCCGGCCGTGACGCCGTGGAGGTCTACGGGCCGCCGCCGCGGCTGGCCGAGGTGGAGGCTCACGCGCACGCGCGCGGGTGGGCCGTACGGCGCACCGGGACGAGCGTGTCGATCCTGGGCGCCGAGGCGCTGGACGGCGACCTGCCCGAGGGCGAGCGCCGGGCGGCCAACCTGGAGGACGTCTTCGTGCTGCTTACCGGGGAGGAGATCGAGTGAACCGCCCGTCGCTGACCGGGGTGCTGGTGCGCGAGGTCGTCAACTTCTCGGCCTACTGGCGTGCGACCACGTTCTCCTCGACGGTCGAGCCGACCATCTACCTGCTGGCCTTTGGCTTCGGCTTCGGCTCGCTGGTCTCCGAGGTCGCGGGGCTCGACTACATCGAGTTCGTGGGCACCGGCGTGGTGGCCACGGCGGTCCTCTTCTCCAGCGCCTTCCCGGCCATGTTCTCCACCTTCGTCAAGTACAAGTTCCAGCGCACCTACGACGCGATCATGGCCGCGCCCGTCGATGCCCGCGAGATCGTCACCGCCGAGGCGCTGTGGATCGCCGCGCGAGCAGGCACCTACGGGTGCGTGCCGCTGCTGGTGGCCATCGCCTTCGGCCTGGATCCGCGCGCGGGAATGCTGGTGGTGCCCTTCATCGCGTTCACCGCCGGCTTCGGGTGGGCCTGCTTCGGGATCACCATCGCCGCACGGATGAACTCGATCGAGAACTTCAACTACGTCATCAGCGCCGTGCTCACGCCGCTCTTCCTGGTGGCCGGCACGTTCTTCCCGATCACCGCCCTGCCCGAGCTGGCCAGCGTGCTCGCGCAGGTCAACCCGCTCTACCACTGCGTCGAGCTGGTGCGCCACGCGGCCTTCGGCTTCGAGCCGGGCGCCGACGCCATTCACGTCGGCGCGCTGCTGGCCTTCGGGGCGGCGATGTGGTGGCTGGCGGGCGTCTCGATGCAGCGGCGGCTGGTGGACTGATCCGCCGTCGACGCCCCGCTGCGGCCTGCCGCGGTCCGGTCCACGCGCGGCGGTGGGCGTCGTAGACGGTGAGGTCGAGGTCACCGGGCCCCGAGGCCCTACCGTCCTGCCTGACTGTTGTCCTGCCACACCAGGGCAGGACACTTGACTGCTCCGCCCCGACAGGAGCGGACCGATCAGATCCGCTCCTGCCAGGTGACGGCCGCCTGGGCGACGTGGCGCAGGGCGGCCTGCGTGCGCGTCGGGTTGGCTGTGGTCCGGGCGGCCGACAGGGCCTTGAGGGCCTCGGCCATGATGGCGGGGCCCGAGGGGCCGTCGGCGCGCAGCTCGGCCAGCTCGGCGGGGGTGAGCCGGCGCGCCTCGCCGCGAACCGCGGCCACCGTCTCGCGCAGCTCGCGCTCGGCGCGGGCGGCGCGCAGCTCGGCGTCCCGGGCGGTGCGGCGCGCCCGGGCGGCCTCGGCCTGCGCGGCGCGCACCTCGGCGGCCTCGGGCGCCTCCTCGCGCACGGTGACCACCTCGGGCCCGACCTCGTCAGCCCGCGCCGCCTCCGCCCGAGCGCCCGCGAGCAGGCGCTCAGCGACCACCAGCCGGTCGGCCAGCCGATCCACCTCGCCCTTGAGCTCGCCGCGCTCGTCGCGCAGCGTGCCGATCGTCGCCTCGGAGCGCTCCAGCCGCGCCGCCAGCCGCTTGGCCGCCGTGCCCGCCTCGACCGCGTCGGCCCGCGCACGGGCAACCTGATCGCGGTGCTCGCGGGCCTCACGGACGGCCGTGTCGGCCTTCGCCGCGGCGGCGTCGGCCCGGCGCCGGGCACGGGCGATCGCCGCGCCGTCGACGACGCGCTCACGGACCACCTTGGGCTTCAACGCGGCCTTGGCCGAGCGCCGCGCCGCGTCGCGCTCCACGCGGAAGCGCTCGGCGCTCGCGCGCGCCCGCTCCAGCCCGCCCTCGAGCACGGCCACGCGCCGGTCGGCAGCGCGCACCTGCGTGAGCGCGGCGTCCAGCAGCGCGTGACCCTCGACATCGACGGTAGAGCGGTCGGCACGGGCGAGATCGACGTCAGTGCGGCGCCGGGGCCCCGGCCTGGCCGGCTCGAAGCCCGCCGCGCGGATGGCCTCCGACAGCGACCCGCCGAACGGCCGCTTGGCCGAGTTCAGCGCGGGCCAGGGCGACCCGTCGGCACGCCCGGCGCGGTAGCGCTCGATGCGCCACTCCTGCCGCGACCACTTCGCCGAGGACGGGTTCCAGTCGGCCGCACGGGGCGGCTCGCCGTATGTGGCCACCCACTCACGGATGGCGCTGATGATCGCGTCACGGTCCCACACCACCCGGCCCTGTCGGACCTGGGGCGCGGCTCCCGCGAACGTCGCGGGAGCCATGATGATGACCTCCCGCTAGACGCCGTCGCGCGCGTCGTTGAACGGCTGCAGGCGCTCCGACCGCGAGCAGCTCCAGCCGCCGGCGCCGTGGGCGGCGCCGGAGATGGGCGTGCGGAGCTTGTACGTGCGTGCGGTCATCGCGACGAGCAACGGTAGGGGAGCGGGCGCACGCGCGCAAGGGCGCGATCGCGAACACCGGGGCGAGCGGGCCGACCGGCCGGGTTCGAACCCACCGAGTGTCGAGTTGTTCGCCCTATGGACCAGCAAGTCGACACTCGATGCAGCGCCGGGCTCGAACCCCAGGACGGGCGAACGCCGGCGACACGCGCCGCCATGGCAAGGGCTCCACGCCGCCCGCACATCCGCCACCATGCGCTGCATGGCCACCGAGCCCGAGATCCCCATCACCGTCCGCGGCGATGTCGACGAGCGCGCCGTCGAGCAGCTGCGCCGCTGCGCCCAGGCCGGCGACGCGGTGGACGAGATCTTCGAGCGGATCTCCTTCGGCGTGGGGCGCAAGAACGAGGAGCCGGTGGACCATCCGGTGCTCGAGGCGATCTTCAAGGCCGACTTTCGCCCACAGCGCAAGCTCTTCCAGAGCGCGCGCAACCAGCTGGGCACGGTCGGGGCCGGCAACCACTACATCGACCTGTTCGCCGGCGACGACGGCCTGGTCTGGGTCGGCGTGCATTTTGGCTCGCGGGGCTTCGGGCACAAGACGGCGTCGGGCTTCCTCAGTCTCGCTGCGGGGAAGCGCTTCGACGAGCGGGGCCCTGACGGCGAGATGGATTCGCCGCCGGTGCTGTTGCACGTCGACTCCGAGCTGGGGCGGGACTACATCGCCGCCATGGAGCTGGCCGGCGAGTACGCCTACGCAGGCCGCGACGTGGTCGTCGACAAGGTGCTCGAGATCCTCGGCGCGTCCGCGACCTACAGCGTCCACAACCACCACAACTTCGCGTGGCGCGAACGTCACCGCGGCATCGACGCCTGGGTGATCCGCAAGGGCTGCACCCCCGCCTTCCCCGGCCAGGAGGGCTTCGTGGGCGCGACCATGGGTGAGCCCTCGGTGATCCTGCGCGGCACCGACGATCCCGCCGGCGCGGACCTGCTGCACTCGACCGTCCACGGCGCCGGCCGGGTCATGTCACGCACCCAGGCGGCCGGGCGCATGGGCAACCGCGCGGAGTGCACGCAGCGCGACTGCGACTTCTGGATGCCCTTCGGGCGGTTCCGCCACGAGCGCGCGCAGGCCGGTCTCGGCGACCACGACCCGTTCACGCTGTGCCCCGAGCATCCGGGCGGCCGCATGGCCAAGCGCCGCGGCCGGCTCAAGGAGGGCCGCATCGACTTCGCCGCGGTGCAGCGCGACCTGGGCGCGCACGGGGTCGAGCTGCGCGGCGCCGCCGCCGACGAAGCACCCGCCGCCTACAAGCGCCTCGACACCGTCCTGGCCGCCCACGGCCCGACCATCGAGGTCCTGCACCGCCTCACGCCGCTCGGCGTGGCCATGGCCGCCCCCGAGACATTCGACCCCTACAAGGACTGACCCGACGCGGGGGGCGAACATCGGCCTCTCGAGCCTAGGGAAGGCATGACACGACCACAGCACCCCTCCCCCGGCCTCGACGAACTCGTCGACGCCCTCCTGCAGTCCTACGGCCAGCTCGCCGTGATCCTCGACCACATGCTCGCCCACAGCGAGCACGCCTCCCTCGACGCCGACCCGCCCCTCGTCGTCCTGCGTCGCCTCATGAAGGACGTCCTCACGCCCATGGCCGACGAGGCCGACGCGGTCGCGACGGCCGCGCGGACCGTCGCGAGGGTCACCGACACCCTCGGCAAAGAGCTCCTTCTCGTGCCGTCCAGCGCAACGCCCAGCTGCAGGCACCGGCAGGAGCGGCACGTGATGCGCAGGCGGTGACGGATCGCAGGACGAGAGCGGTCCCCTCACGAAACCGTCGGTCCGGGCGTCTTACGACAACATGCCCATCCAGGGTGCACAGACGCCGCGGTCGCGCACCCCGGCGGGCGACGCATGGCACGGGATCCGCTGAAGCGACATACGACCGGGAGGACGGCGACAGCGAGCCTGCCGCCGTTCGAGTGGGTGGTCGAGCTTCACGGGCCCGCGGTGCTGCGATTCTGCGTGGTCGAGGTCGGGCCTGCGGGCGCCGAGGACTGCTTCCAGGAGGCCCTGCTATCGGCGCTGCGGGCCTACGACGCGGTCCGCGACGCAGGCGCGATCCGCGCGTGGCTGTTCTCGATCGCCGCTCGCAAGGCGATCGATACACATCGCGCGCGGGCGCGGGCTCCCGAGCCGGTCGAGGACATCGAGAGCCTGGCCGGCGCGGAGGAGAACGCGTTACGGGACGACACGCTCTGGGCCGAGGTCCGGGCGCTGCCCCACAAGCAGCGCCAGGCCGTGATGCTGCGCTTCGCCGGCGACCTCTCGCACGCCGAGATCGCCGCGGTGATGGCGACCTCCGAGCCCGCGGCTCGGCGCAACGTCTTCGAGGGCCTGGTCCAACTCAGGAAGGGTCGAGAATGATGGCCACCTGCCGCCCGGCGTCGACCAATGCCACGACGACGCCCTCTCACGTCCCGGCCCCCGGCACCGTCTGAGGACCATGAACGACGACACGAGCCCCCTGGAGGAGTCACTGCGCAGCGCCGCGCCTCTCGACCCGGGCGCTTGGGAGCGGACCCGGCGTGAGCTGGCCGCCCGGGCCGAGGCGGAGGACCTGGTCGACGTCGCCTTCGAGCGTCACGACTCGCCGCTGGGGCCGATCCTGCTGGGAGCCACGCCCGAGGGGCTGGTCCGCGTCGGACTGCCGTCCGAGGACGAGGACGCGGTGCTCGACGAGCTCGCGCGCCGCGTATCGGCCAGGGTGCTGTTCGCCCCGCGCGACGCGGTGACCCGCGCGCGTCGGCAGCTCGACGAGTACTTCGGGGGCTGGCGCCGCGCGTTCGACGTCGAACTGGACTGGCGCCTGACCGCGGGGTTCCGTCGCGAGGTGCTGCGCGCCACCGCGCAGATCCCCTACGGGCAGACCGCCTCGTACCGGCAGGTCGCCACGCAAGCGGGAAGCCCCGCCGCGGTACGGGCGGCGGGCACTGCGCTGGCCACCAACCCGCTGCCGATCCTGGTGCCCTGCCACCGCGTGCTGCGCTCCGACGGCGCGCTGGGCTCCTACCGCGGCGGGCCAGAGGCCAAGGCGCAGCTCTTGTGCCTGGAGGGCGCGGTATGAGCGGGCCCGTCCCGTGGACCATCTACGAGAGTCCGCTCGGGCCGCTCACCCTGCACAGCGGCCCGCGGGGACTCACCGCGCTGCACTTCCCCGGGGGCGGCGTACCACTCGACGAGGAGAACCGCGCGCCCTTGGCGTTCGCCGAGCCCGCGCGGCAGCTCGAGGAGTACTTCGCCGGGTATCGACAGCGGTTCGAGCTCGCGCTCGACCTCGGCGGCACGCCCTTCCAACGAACCGTCTGGCAGCGGTTGCTGGCGATCCCCTACGGATCCACGGTCTCCTACACCGCGCTGGCCCGCGCGCTCGGGCGACCCGGTGGTGTCCGGGCGGTCGCGGCGGCGGTCGGCCGCACCCCCGTGCCCGTCATCGTGCCCTGCCACCGCGTGGTCGCGAGCGACGGCGCGCTGACCGGCTACCTCGGCGGGCTGCAGCGCAAGCAGGCGCTCCTCGACCTCGAGCGCCGCGGTGCGACAGGTGTCGGCCACTCGACAATCCGTCCAGGGCCGGTCAACGACCCCGCCTGCGCGGGAACCAGAGCGAGATGAGCCTGCTGAGCTGTCCCCACTGCCACTTCGCCATCCGCCCGCGCGCGCACTTTCTGGCGCCCGACTATTGCCCGAGGTGCCTGGCCAAGCGCCACCGCGCAGAGCACATGAGCTACATCGCCGAGCCGGCTCGGACGCCGGTCATGCACGAGTATGGAGGCATCCTTACTCCGCCCCTGCCGCCGGCCACGCCCGCGAGCTACGACACCGTATGAGCCAGATCGGGCGGGCGATGTCACGGAAGTCGTGGGACGCCGGCGAGTGGAGGTGCAGGTCGCACCGCCACCACCGCGTACCGGGCCAATTGCACGACGAGTCCACCCCGCCAGAGCACGGCGCAGGTCGGACTCGTTCGCAACGGCGGGGGCTCATGCACTCGCCAGGACAATGGAATCACCGATGACGACGACCGCGGCTCACGGCCCATCGGCGTCCTGCGCCCCGAGCATGTCCTCGAGCGCCTCGTCCGGCACGCAGGAGGCGCACTTCCACGCGTCGAGCGGCCGCGGCGCGACGGATGCGCGCAGCATCGGCGGGTCGATCTCGCGCAACGCGGACTTCAAGCGTTCGTGTGGCACCGGCGCCACGCAGGCCGATACTCGAGTCGAGCGCATGCGCGAGTGCCTGGTCTCCGCGCGCACCGCCGAAGGTCCACCAACGTGAGCGACTCCGCTGGGAGAGCCCTCTGCCGGACTCGAACCGGCGACCCCTTCCTTACCATGGAAGTGCTCTACCAGCTGAGCTAAGAGGGCGGGATCGCCGCAGCGTAGCGCGTAGGGTCCGGCGGCGTGACGCTGAATCCCGCGCTCGCCGAGACTCGGTTCTGCCCGCGGTGAACGGCGCTCGCGGCGGACGAGCTTCCCTGGGACGAGCCGGCCTTCTGGTCGACCGAGCTCGCCCCCAGGGATGCCCTGGGCGCCCGCCCCTAGCCCAGTGAGGGAAGGCCGCCGGGGATCGGCGGGCCCTGGGGGATCGGCGGGCCCTGGGGGATCGGCAGGCCCTCGGGGACCGGCAGGCCACCGGGGACCGGCAGGCCACCGGTCGGTGCGCCGCCCTGCGACCCGCCGCCGCCGATCGACGGCACGGGCGCGCCGGTCATCTCGCGCACGAAGTCGAGGATCTCGCCGACCTCGACGCGCACGCCCTGGGGCATGCGCTCACCCAGGCCCTCGAGGGCCTGGGCGGCCTCGACGCGCTCGCCGTTGACCGCGGCCAGCGCGATCGCCAGGCCGCGCTTGCCCTCCTCGGGCACCTGATCGCCGGCCAGCAACTCCTCGAGCTGCCGCGCGGCGCCACCCTGATCCTCGACGGCGTCCTCGATCGCGTCCTCGACCTCGTCCTCGGCACCAGAGCCCAGCTCGCCGCCGGTCAACGCCGCCGCCATGGCCTCGACCTCACCGGCGCGCTCGGAGGTCAGTGACTCCAGCGCGGCGGTCAGGCCACCCAGCGCGTTCTCGTTCACGCCGTCCTCGATCAGGGCGCTGATGAGACGGATCGCGCGGTCGCGACCCAGCAGATCGCGATCGATGACGCCGGCGACCTTCTCCTCGAAGCGCCCGCGGGCCCCGTCGAGCATCTCGACCAGCACCTCGATGTTCTCGTCGGCCTGGTCGCCCACCGCCCAGTACGCACGGGCCGCACGCGAGCGCTCGGCCCCCGTGTCGGCCGCGCGACGCAGACGCTGGGCGTCGGCCTCGCCACGACGCAGCTCGAGGCGCGCACGGTCATACGAGCGCTCGGCGGAGCGGTCGCGGTTGCGCTCGAGCTGGCTGAGCGCCCGGTCGAGGTAGGTGTCGGCACGCTCGGCGTGCGCGCGGGCCGAGCCTAGGCTCGGATCGCTGTGGGCGGCGGCGCTCGCGGGGAGCGCCAGCGCGGCAACGGCCACCGCGGCGGCCGTGAAGGGGTGCTTGAGGTGGAACATCGATGCCTCCTGGCAACTGGGCGATCTCCCACGCAGGAGACCCCTGGTTTTGCGCCCCCGCCTCTCGACGGGTTTGCCATTGTCAAGAACAGAAACCGGGCGCACCGGGTTCCGTAAGGCGATATCGGCAGAAGTTCGCGCGGGCGTGACTCAGCGCCCGGAGCCGCGGCCCGCGCCGGCTTCGGCGGGCACCGTGGGCGCGACGACATCGGGGGCGGAGGGCAGCGCTGGAGCACGCGGGAGGGGACTCGGCCTGGCCGAGGGCGCGGTGGCCTCGGGCGCGTCCCCGCGTGGGGCGGGCGCCTGGCGTGGCCCGCCCGGAGAAGACGGCGCGGACGGGCGGGGCGCGTCGCCGATCGGGCCGCGGCCGGGGCGCGCGCCACTGCCTTCCCATGGCCCCCGGGAGCCGCCCACCGGCGAGCTCCCGGGCTCGCCGGACGCGGGGACGGCGCGCCCCGATGAGCGATCGGCCACCACGGGGCGGCCCGCGTCTGGACCCGAGCGGTCCCCGCTCTCTCCGCGCGTCGCCTCAGCGACGCTCGTCTCGCGCTCGTCGCGAGCCCCGCCGGGCTCGCGCCCCGCTCTTTCTCGATCGTCGCGGCTCTGGGTCCCGTCCCGTCGCCCGTCCTCCTCGCCATCGCGGTCGCCGGCGCTGTCCCCAGCCTCGCCCTGGGTGATCGCGGCCGGCCCGCCGCCCCCGTCGGGCAGGCCCGGCGCAAGCTGTTCGGCACCGACCGCGACACTCGTGGCCACCGCGACCGTGGCCAGCCCCTTCAGGGCGAAGGAGGGCAGCGAGAGCGAGGCCAGCGCGCCACCGGTCGCCGACGAGGTGCCCAGGCCACCGGCAGCGCCCCCACCTCCGCCGCCCAGCAGCTTGCCCAACAGCGCCGCGGCGACGGGAGCGGCGAGCGGCGGCGCGAGCGCGCGCAACTCCTGCGGGCGGAGACGCAAAGCCTCCGCGAAGGCGCTGCACTCCCTGCACGCGCGCAGGTGGCCGCGCACCGGCCGGCCGCGCAGCCGGCGGCGGTCACGGTCCGACAGCGCGTGGGTCACCTCGTCACATTCCATGGCCCGCCCCCGGGCGAAGTCGGCGAGGCATACCCGCGCCTCGTACACCGTCTGCTTGGCCGCCGCCTCGCTGCCCCCGAAGACCGACGCGATGTGCGCGAAGCTCGCGCCCTCCAGTTCGCGCAGTACCAACGCCCCGCGCTGGCGCTCGCTCAGCTCGCGCAGGTCGGCCAGCAGCGCCCCCAGGCGCTCGCGCGCCTCCCGACCCTCCGCCTCGGGGCGCGCCGCCACCTCCTCGGCCTCCTCCAGGGACCCCTGCGGCCGCTGGCGTCCCGCGATGCGCATCGCCTCGTTGTGCGCTATCCGATACAGCCAGGGCTTCAGGGCGAGTTCGCGGGTCTCGCCCGGCAGCGCCCGCACCACACGCGCCATCGCGTTCTGCAGGGCGTCCTCCGCGTCCTCCGCGCTGCCCAGCAGCGCACGGCAGTAGCGATACAGCGCCTGGTGATGGCGCTCGAAGATCGCCGCGAGCGCATCGCTGTTCCCCGCCGCCGCCAGGCGGACCAAGCGCTCGTCCCCCAGCGCCCGCAGTGGGAGCCCGAGACGGCGCGGAGTGACAACGGTCGTCGCAGCGCCCATCCATGTCTACATCGACAACCCGCCCGGCGTGCTTGAGTCAATTGATACTAGTAGGCGTCACCCGCTACCGGATGCGCAGCCCGCTGATCGCGCGCGCGATCACGAGGCGCTGGATCTCGCTCGTGCCCTCGAAGATCGTGTAGATCTTCGCGTCGCGCGCCCAGCGCTCGACGGGGAACTCGCGCGTGTAGCCGTTGCCGCCCAGGATCTGGATCGCGCGCTCGCCGCACATGACGGCGACCTCGCCGGCCTTGAGCTTGCTCATCGAGCCCTCGGCGTTCTCGAAGCGGTGGCCGCTGCGCCCCATCCAGGCGGCGCGCCACACGAGCAGCCGGGCGGCGTCGATCTCCATCTTCATGTCGGCCAGCGTGAAGGCGATCGACTGGTTGTCGATGATCGGGCGGCCGAACTGCTTGCGCTCCTTGGCGTAGGCCAGCGAGTACTCGTAGGCCGCGCGGGCGATGCCGACGGCCTGGGCGCCGACGGTCGGACGGCTGGCTTCGAATGTCTGCATCGCGGCCTGGCCCGAGCTCTTCTTGCCCTCGCGCACGCGAGCAAGGCGCTCGTCGAGCTTCTCCTTGCCGCCCAGCACGTCGGCGGCGGGAATGCGGCAGTCGTCGAGGTGGACGTCGGATGTGTGCGAGGCGCGCAGGCCGTGCTTCTTGACCTTGGCGCCCTGCTCGATCCCGGCGGCCTCGATGGGCACCAGGAACGCCGCGTGGCCGCGGGCGCCCAGCTCGCGGTCGACGCTGGCGATGATCACGTGGACGTCGGCGATGCCGCCGTTGGTCGCCCAGGCCTTCTGCCCGTTGAGCACCCACTCGTCGGTCGTCGCGTCGTACTTGGCGCCGGTGCGCATGGCCGAGACGTCCGACCCCGCGTCGGGCTCAGAGGAGCAGAACGCGGCGACCTTGGGCTCCTCGACGCTGCCGAAGCAGCGGGGGATCCATTCGCCCATCTGCTCCGGGGTCCCCTGGCCGAAGATCGCGGCGACGGCCAGGCCCGTGCCCATGATGGCCATGCCGATGCCCGCGTCGCCCCAGAAGAGCTCCTCGTTGACCACGGGAAGGGTCAGCCCGGTTGGGTCGGCGAAGAACTGGGCCAGACCCTCGAAGCCGTAGAGGCCGATCTTGGCGGCCTCCTGGATGATCGGCCAGGGGGTCTCCTCGCGCTCGTCCCACTCGGCGGCGGCGGGGCGCACGACGCCCTCTGCGAAGCCGTGGACCCAGTCGCGGATGTCCTTCTGGTCCTGGTTGAGCTCGAGGGTGAAGGTCGGCTGGCCGTCGGCGGTGTCGGCGGCCATGGTGTCAAAGGTGGAGGCTTCCATGGCGGCAATGTAACGTTCGTGCAGACGGTCAGCTCCTACTCGACGACCTCGACGCGCTGCTGGGCGAGGTCGACGCGCAGGCCCTGGCGCCCGCTGGGCACCATGCACCTCGCGCGTGTACGCGTAGCGGTGCGCCGCGGGCCGGGCGGGACGCCGCAGACCTACGCCGTCGATCCGCATGAGGTCCGCCGCGCCTGCGTGGAGGACGCGCTGGCCCACGCGCGCGGGCGTCGCGCGGGCGACGCCGGCCTTGTCCCGTAGCCCGGCTGACGCGTAGGGTTGGACGGCACACCATCGGAGCAACCGGCCCTTGCGGTTCACAGGATCGCAACAGACCAGGCCCCTCGCGCCATGCCCGACCCCACCCCTCTCGCCCAGCCCGCCGTCCCCTCCCGCGCCGAGCAGCTCCGCGCGTCGCCGCCGCTGTTCGCATCACCGTGGATGGACCGCCTCACGCGCGTGCACCCGGGCGTCCCCGTGGCCATCTTCGTCCCGGCGATCGTCGTCCTGGCCGTCCTCGGGGCCGGACAGGTGAGCGTCCTCGCGCTGGCCGGCCTGGTCGTCGCCGGCTACGTGCTGTGGACCATCACCGAGTACTGGCTGCACCGGGTCGTCTTCCACTTCGAGCCCTCGGGCGGGATCGGCGCGCGGCTGCACCACCTAGTCCACGGGGTGCATCACGACCACCCCAGCGACCCGCGACGGCTGGTCATGCCGCCCTCGGCGTCGGTGCCCCTGGCCGGGCTCTTCCTGCTCGCGTTCTGGCTCTTCCTCGGCGACGCGCTGTGGGCGGGCGTGGGCAGCGGCTTCCTGGCGGGGTACCTCGTCTACGACATGACCCACTACTGGCTGCACCACCGCGCGCCGCAGGGGCGGATCGGGCGCCACCTGCGCGAGGCGCACATGCGTCACCACTTCCAGGACGACACGACCGCCTTCGGCGTCAGCGCGCCCTACTGGGACGCCGTGTTCGGCACGGCCCCGCCCAAGCGCGCCATCCGCCCGCTGGACTGACGTCGGCCGGTGGTCGGGGCCGCTCCCGCGGCGGGTATCCGCTAGAACAGCTGGGCCTGCGGGCTCGGCGTCGACGGTCGGCGCACGCGCGCGAGGAGATCTCTCGGCGGGCGGCCGATGGCGGCCACCGCTGCGGGGATCGTCGAGGCGAGGGCCGGCTGGCTCAGCCACTCGATCGCGCGACGCGCACCGAAGAGCGTGAGGTTGGCGTGGCCGTCCAGCGCGGGGCACGGCGCGATCACCCCAGGGCAATCAGCCCGTAACGCCCTGGCCGCGGCCTGGCAGGCGGTGTGGTCGTCGTCGATCAAGTCGGTGAAGTCAAGCCCGTAGCTCGCCTGGACACCCGGGTCGTGGAGATCGTGCATCAGTGTTGCCGGCACCGTGCACACCCACAGCGGCATCTGGACCAGGTCAAGCTCGCGCTCCCTCGTCAGGCCTTCTGCACGGATCAGCTCCGCCCACGCGCCGGCAGGGCTCAGCGACCAGTACTGCGTCGGGTCGTCGCCGACCCGGTTCCATCGCCCGGCCCTGGTGTTGGGGCGCGCCCAGAACGGCACGTCGTAGGTGGAGAAGCGAAACGCGGTGAGCGTCCCCGGAGCACTGATGGGCAGCGCGGTCTGCTCAGACGCCACCCTGAACGCGTCCAGCCCGGGCCGCCAACACCAGTGCCCTCTCGTTGGCACCCGGCTCGTCGAGGAGATCCATCGGCCGCTTGCCCGCAAGGTCGTGGCGCCCGCGATCGAACCACGCCACCACGCCCTCACCGGTCCATGCATGACGCAGGATGGCCACCAGGCGTGCGACAAGCTGCGCTCGCGCGCTCGCCGCCCCGCCCTCGCGTCGATAGCGCTGCAGCTGGCGGCCGGACAGGCCCAGGAGGCCCGCGAGCTGCGCGACGCTGACCGACGGCAGCCACTCCTCCAGCAGCGCCACGATGCGTCCAGCGTCACGCAACTCGATCGGCGGTTGCTCCTGCAACAGGTCGCGCAGGATGTGGCGCACCGCCTCCATCTCCATCAGCACGTGGTCGGCGACGTCGAGGTCCGACCCCTCGCCCCGAGGGTGGGTCAGCACCGAAAGCAGCCGCCGTCGGATCTCATCTGCCGTATGCGCATCGACCTGCGGCGGCAAGCTGTCGTTCAGCCGGCCGGCCATCTCCTTGACCGTCTCGGCCATGCGCTCCAACACCTCGACATCCAAGGCGCCCCTGCGCGCAGCCTCCTCCAAGCTCACCTGGATTTCAGACAGCGCCGTGTCGACATCCTCGAGCGCGCGCCGCTCCACCTCCTCTAGGACCGCCACTGTGTCTGCTCCCCTCCGGTCACGCTATGTCGCTACCTGGCGACAGAATAGCGACAAGCGCCGACGGGCGACGCCAAGCTCGCTCGCCTCCCCACAGGTACCATCGGATCGATGGGGCTGACGACGATCGACGCCGTGGCGTCGACCGACGAGGGACTCCCGCGCCGGCCGCCGGCCGCCGCGCCCGAGGAGGGTCAGCTCGCGCGGGTCCGGGGGCGCATGTGGGTGGTCGCCGGCGTCGCCCGCGACGCACAAGCCGCCCGCGACGGTCGCACCGTCCAGCACCTCGTCTCGTTGGTCTCCGTGGAGGACGATGCCACCGGCGAGGAGCTGGAGGTCGTATGGGAGATAGAGCCCGGCACGAAGGTCATCGAGCAGGCCCAGCTCCCCGCGCTGGCCGCAGACCGCCTCGACGACCCCGCCCAGCTCGATGCCTTCCTCGACGCGGTGCGCTGGGGAGCGGTCACCAGCGCCGACCAGCGCTCGCTGCAGGCGCCCTTTCGCAGCGGCATCACCATCGAGGACTTCCAGCTCGAGCCGCTGGTGCGCGCCCTGCGCATGCCGCGCACGACGCTGCTGGTGGCCGACGACGTCGGCCTGGGCAAGACCATCGAGGCGGGCCTCGTCGTGCAGGAGCTGCTGCTGCGCCACCGCGCGCGCACCGCGCTCGTCGTCTGTCCCGCCGCCCTGCAGGTGCAGTGGCGCGACGAGATGCGCGAGAAGTTCGGACTGGAGTTCCGCATCGTCGACCGCGAGCTGCTGGGCCAGTTGCGCCGGTCGCGGGGCATCGGCGCCAACCCCTTCGCCCACTTCCCGCGCCTGATCGTCTCCATCGACTGGCTCAAGGGAGAGCTGGGGATGCGCCTGCTGCGCGAGGTGCTGCCGCCCCACCCCGAGATCCCGCGCCGCTACGACGTCCTGATCGTGGACGAGGTCCACAACTGTGCGCCGGCCGGCGCGGGCGGGCGCTACGCCCGCGACACGCTGCGCACCGCGGCGGTCCGCACGCTGGCCCCCCACTGCGAGCACCGGCTCTTCCTCTCGGCCACCCCGCACAACGGGTACGAGAACTCGTTCGCCGCGTTGCTGGAGCTGCTGGACCCTCACCGCTTCGCTCGCGGGATCCGGCCCACCCCCGAGGCCACGCGCGAGGTCACGGTCCGCCGGCTGAAGCAGGACCTGCGCAACGCCGACGGCAGCCCGCGCTTCCCGCTGCGCAGGGTCGTGATGCTCGAAGTCGAGCACCCCGCCGACGAGCGCGCCGTGCACGCCGACCTGGTCGCCTACGGCGCCGCCCGCGCGGGCCGGTTACAGGGCGGGCGCGCACAGACGCTGGCCTCCGACTTCGTGGTGACGCTGCTCAAGAAGCGTCTGTTCTCCTCCCCTGCCGCCTTCCTGCGCACGCTCGAGGTCCACCGCGAGACGCTTCGCCGCGGGGGCGCCGCGCCACCGCCGGCTCCCGCGCCCGCAGTGCTCGAGCGGCTCTTCGAGGACGTGGGCCTGGACCTCGACGAGGAGCGAGCCGAGGAAGGCGTGGGCGCCGCGACCCGCGAGGCGCTACGCGCCACCGCCCGTACCGAGCGCGACACCCCCAGCGCGCAGGAGCAGGAGCTGCTGGAGCGGATGCACGGCTGGGCGCAGCGGGCCGCGGTGACCGAGGACGCACGGACAGCGCGGCTGCTGGACTGGGTCGCCGAGAACGTCCGGCCGGAGAAGACGTTCACCGACGAGCGCGTGATCGTGTTCACCGAGTACCGCGCCACCCAGCGCTATCTGCAGGAGCGCCTGGCCGCACGCGGGATCGCCGGGGAGCGGGTGGCGCTGCTGGACGGCACCACCGACGACGAGCAGCGCGAGCGCATCAAGGCCGTGTGGCAGGAGCCGCCCACCGATCACCCGGTCCGCGTGCTCCTGGCCACCGACGCGGCGTCGGAGGGCATCTCGCTGCAGCGCCGGTGCCACCTGCTCGCCCACGCCGAGATCCCCTGGAACCCCAACCGCCTGGAGCAGCGCAACGGCCGCATCGACCGCCACGGCCAGACCGCCGCCGAGGTGCTCGTCCACCACTGCGTCAGCGCCGGCTGGGAGGACGCCCGCCGGGGCGCCGACGGCACGCTGGACGGCGACCTGGACTTCCTCGCTCGCGTCGTGCGCAAGGTGGCCCAGATCCGCGAGGACCTGGGCAGCGCCGGCCCGGTGATCGCCCGCCAGGTCGAGGAGGCGATGCTCGGGCGCCGCGCGACCCTCGACGACACGCGGCTTGGCGACTCCCGCGCCCTGCGCGCGCTGCTGACCCAGCAGCGCACGATGGACGAGCGCGTCGCCCGCCTGCGCGACGAGCTGGACGCCAGCCGCGAGGCGCTGCACCTGCGCCCCCAGCGCGTCGAGCGCGTGGTGCACACGGCGCTGGAGCTGGCCCGCCAGCCGCCGCTGCGCCCCGGCGAGGAGCCGGGCACCTGGGCCGTGCCCGCGTTGACCGCGAGCTGGGCTGCGGCCACGATCGGCCTGGAGCATCCCACCCGCCCCGAGCAGCGCCGCCCGATCACCTTCGACCACGAGCTGGCCCGCGGGCGCACCGACGTCGTGCTGGCCCACCTCGGTCACCGCCTCGTGGCGCTCGCAATGTCGCTGCTGCGCGCCGAGGTGTGGGGCACCGGCCGTCGCCTGCACCGGGTCGCGATCCGCTACGCCGACCCGTCGCTGGGCGCGCCCGTGGCCGTCGCCCACGGCCGCCTGGTCATCACCGGCGCCAGCGGCCACCGTCTGCACGAGCAGCTCATCGCCGCGGGCCTGCGGGTCCCCGCCGACGACGGCCGCGGCGAGCGCCTGAACGTGGGCGCGACCGAGGCGGCGCTGGCGGCCGCGCGCGACACCACGCCGCCCGTCCCGCTGCGCGAGCGGCTCGTCGTGCGGCTGGCGCAGGCGGAGGCCTGCTGCGCGCTGCGCTCGAGGCCCGCGCCGGCGAGCGCGCCCGCGACCTCACCGCCACGCTGGGCCGCCGGGCGACCGAGGAGCGCGAGCACGTCGCCGCGACGCTGACCGAGCTCGAGGCGACCATCCGCCGCGAGGCCTTCGGCGAGGGCGACAACCAACTCCAGCTCATCACCGGCCTCGAGCTCGACGCCGACGACCGCCGCCAGATCCAGCGCGACCGCGACGCGCTGCGCGAGCGCCTCGACGCGATCCCGGGCGAGATCGCCACCGAGCAGGCGGCCATCGACCGCCGCTACGCCGAGCCGACCCACCGCCTGTTCCCCGCCGCGGTCACGCTGCTCGTGCCCGAGGGCGGGCGGCTGTGAGGGGCGTTGCCCGCGACGAGCAAGCGAGTAGGCGGGGTAGTCGTCTCCGGCCCAATCCCGTCCGATCCCACCGGCATCATGCTCGGGCCTATGTGCCTCCCAAAGAGAAGCGCCCCGGCCGGCAAGCCGAGGCGCTCTAACGTTCAGCCGGCCGGGCCGACCGCGACGACTACGTACGTGCAGGGTGCGTCATCGTGGCAGCGCGTCCGGACGGATCACCTCGACCGAGGAGACCCGCCCGATGCACCCAAAGCGCATCGCTGACCCCGATCAGGGGTTCATCTACGTCGGTGCCAAGGAGCTCAAGAAGCTCCAGAAGATCGCCTGGGACGCCGGATGGTGGCCCGCCCAGAAGAAGAAGGGCATCCTCTGGCAGGCGCCCGACCGCGTCGGCCAGGTCATGCTCCACGCGACGAGCAGCGACCATCGCGCATATAACAACGCCCTCGCCGCCTTCCGTGATGCAGGTTTGGACGCCTGACCGGGTCTGCGACACCCAGCGGTTGATCTTTCCTTACGATGGGCAGATGATGATGGCCCTATGAGCGAGCCCGCATACCGCGACTGGACCATCACGCTGCCGTTCACCGTCCCCTCCGGCGACGAAGACGGAGCGTTCACCGAAGCCCTGTTCGACGCCGCGCTCGAGCACGCGCCCCCGGACACCGCCGGCATGACCGCCCGCGCCGACACCGCCGAGGGCAAGGTGTGGATCACCTTCACCCTGCTCAACCGCTCTCAGGACCTGGCGAAGGACATCGCTGCCAACATGCGTGAGCGCGTCGGCGAAGCCGTGCTCTCTGGCGACGACGTCTGCATCACCGCCGACTAGCCGAAGTCCTTCCGCGACCCCGACGCGTAGCTATGACCGACAAGCCGGGCAGTCGAGGGTGAGCCCCTCGGCGAGGGCGAAAGACGTCGCTACGGTGGGATCCGGTGCCGTTGCTACGATTCGAACACGTGTTCCCGTCGGCTGAGATGATGCCATCGAAGGGAGACAGCGGCGGTAGTCGCGCTGATGCGCACCTCGACCTTGACCCGCGGGCAAGTCGTAGAGCTCCTGGAGACCGAGGGCAGCGCGCTGAGGGCGCTCGAGGCCGCAGATCCCGGGGAGGGGCGGCTGTTTGACCCTGACGACGGAGGCGCTGTAGACCTCGAGGCGATCGAGGCGGAGCTTGAGGGTTGGAGCCGGCAGGGCATCGCGGTCCAGACCGCGCTCGACGACGAGTACCCGGCGAACCTCCAGACCGTTCATGACCGGCCGCCGGCCCTGTTCGTCCGCGGAAAGCTCGCGGGCGACGACCAGCGCAGCGTCGCAGTGGTTGGGACTCGCTCGCCGACGCACTCCGGGCTCGATCAAGCCGGCGCAGTCGCTCGCGGCCTGGTCGATGCTGGCTACGTCGTGGTCAGCGGGCTCGCGGCCGGCATCGACACAGCGGCCCACACGGCAGCGCTCGAGGCCGGTGGTCGGACCGTTGCGATGCTGGGTACGGGGCTACGTCACGTCTTCCCGAAGGAGAACGCCGAGCTCCAGCGTCTGTTGGGCGAGGAGTCGGCGGTGATCTCCCATCTGTGGCCAGACCAGGGTCCACGACGATGGACCTTCCCGGAGCGCAACGCGGTGATGTCCGGATTCGCACAGGCGACGATCGTCATCGAGGCCTCGCAGACCAGCGGTGCGCGGATGCAGGCTCGGCTTGCTCTTGAGCACGGCAGGCCAGTCTTCCTCATGCGCTCGCTGCTCGCGCATCCGTGGGCGCAGCGCTACGCCGACCGGCCGGGCGTGCACGTCATCGACGCGGTCGACGAGGTGATCCCCGTGCTGGAGCGCGTCTACTCCTCCGAGCTTTCGCTCATCGAGTAGGACTCAGCGGCTATGGCCGGTCGACCCACCGTCGATGAGGTCAGCGCTCCCTATGCGAACTTCATGCGAGCGCCGGCACCCACCGGTCCGGATACCTGCCGCGTGTGCCGGACGTTCACCGACGGCTACCCGACGTGCTACCGCTACGCCCACCAGCCCGACCACCTCGACGTCGTGGTGCCGATCACGTACGCGCCGAGCACCGAACAGATGCACACCGCGCTGCGGAAGCACAAGGACAACCCCGACGCGCAGGTACGCACTCGGTTCTCGAGAGACCTCCTCGCGGTCTTCTGGCGATTCATCCGCGCTCATGAGCGCTGCCTCGCCGGGGAGGCAGGCATCCCAGCGTTCGACGTGATGACGACGGTGGCGTCCAAGACGACTGCGCGCGACGACGCCCGCGACCGTCTGCGTGCGATCGTCGGCGAGCACGCCCAGCCGACCGCCGCGAGCTACCAGCGCGTTGCGGCCGGCCGATTCCGAGGCCGACGAGCGGCGCTTCGATGCTGTCCGATACCGCGCGACGCAGCGGCTCGATGGCAGTGCGGTGCTGCTCGTCGACGACACGTGGACGACCGGAAGCTCGGCGCAGTCCGCGGCGGCGGCTTACGTGATGCGGGGGCCGACGCCGTGGCGCTCGTCGTCATCGGCCGCTACGTCAAACTCGAGTACAGCGACCACCGCCAACGGCTCGCGGATCTGCCTCTGGCTTTGACTGGGGCACGTATGCGGTGCATCGCGCCCGGCTGTAGCTGCGCTGCATCGGCCGCATTCGCGCTCCTGTCGCGCGTCCCAGCAGCGGGTCGGTCGTCACGTGGCGACCCGCGCAGATGGTGCTGTTGTGGCTCGGGCGTGGACGCCGCTCGGATCGCTGAGGTCACCGCTCTCCAGCATCCGCCGTGTGCGGCGATGTCAATGATGGCGCGGAAACAGTCAAGTGTCACCCTCAGGCCGCCGAGTCACACTTCTGCTCAACGGCCGCCTTTATCCTCGGATAGGGCCACGCCTCTCCCCATCAAGCGCGCCTCGGGGAGCCCACGACTGCGAGGGAGAGGTGGGGCACCTACGCTGGACCCATGGCCACGATGATCACCCGTGAGGCCTTCGAAGGGCTGCTTCAAGATCCAGCCGCGCATGAGCGGCGAGTGGAGTGGTGCCGGACCGCAGCCAGCGCGTTCGATGAAGCTGGATACGCCGTTTGGGTGACCGGTTGGACCGTGCAAGACGATGGCACCCTTTCGCTTGGCATCGTTCTTCAGATGACGGGTGAGGTCGCTCAAGGAACGGTGACGCTGCTTGATGAGAACCGCCACTATGCCGCGGCGGCGCTCGTGCGGCAGCTCGTCGAGTGCGAGTACCTTGCCTGGCTGTTTGGTGAGTACCCCGACGAGGCCGCCACCTGGCTTCGCGCGCTACCCGACGACCGGCAGCGCCTTTTCCGCCCCGCCGCGATGCGCAAGCGTTCCAAGGGTCGCTTCCGAACCGAGGAGTACGCGTCGCACTGTGAGCGCGGCGGTCATCCCGCCCCCGCGGGCGCCTTCATGCTTCCCGGCCGAAGGGACTCCCGGCAGCTCGCCGAGAGCCGGTGGCAGTGGGTCAACCTCGGCCAGCATCTCGAACGCTGCTGGGCCCTCACCCGTGTGGCGCTTAGCTCCCACGACCTAGTCGAGGCGCTCCCACGAGGGCTCGAACGGCACCTGGAGGATTCCCGCGGCCAGTGGCACGCGAATGACCGGCTGGCGAGCCGAGCTACGCGGCTGACGGTGGTCGATGGCGATCGGGCCATCGAGCTCGTCGGAGAGACTGCGGTCGAGGAGCAGGGGGCCGCTCAGTAACGTACGCGTGACTGCCTAGAGCGGCTCGGACGTCCTCGATCACGCTTTGGAGCAACAGCGTGACTCCTGGCGCGGGGGGCGACCGCAATGGCGGCGCGCGCCAGCAGTCTGGTCCCCGCATGAGGGCGAGGTCGCCGCTGGGCGCCGCCACGGCTTGATTCGATGGGCGCGAGGTGGCGCGCACGTCGTCCCCGTATGAACGAACCTTGAGTTCTCGTCGACACCCGACTCGACAAGAACGCCATAAGCGCCACAATCGTGGCCATGAGCACTCAACCGCCGAGAGCCGTCCGGGATCATCTGTCCGAGGTCGTCGATCGGGTCGCGCCAGCACCCGCGGGTCACCATCACCCGCAGCGGCCACGACGCGGCCGTCATCATCAGTCCGGAGGACCTCGCTCAGCTCGAAGAGACGCTGTTCGTGCTCAGCGACCCCGAGGCCCTGGCCGACATCCGCGAGGCTGACGCCGCGTACGGCGGGGGCGATGTCGTGCGCGGCGTCGAGGCCGTCCGCCGCCTCGGCCGTCGAGCCAGGAGGATGACTACGGGCTCGTCTCACCCCGCCGGCACGTCGAGCGCTGACCGAGCGACTTCCCGAGGCGGTCGCCGCTGCCGTGATCGACTTCCTCACGACCGCCCTGGTGCAACAACCCCGGCGGGTCAGCAAGCCGCTACGCGGCGACCTGGCCGGCGCTTGGGCCGCACGTCGAGGTACCTACCGGGTGCTCTACCGACCGCACGATGAGACACGCCAGGTCATCGTGGTGCGCATCGAGCACCGCCGCGATGCCTACCGTCCACTCTGATGCGTTCCTCATGCCCGATCCCGCGGGCAGGGGCGGCGGCGAGACTTCCTGCGAGAATCACCGCGATGAGGGAGGGACTGACGGGCCCGGAGAGGCCTGGGCGGTTCCGCTGTCATCCGGTGGGCCGGCGCACGCGATAGCGAAGACCTCTGGCGTGTGCGCGATCAGCCGAGCGGCAACCCGACGAGACGAGCCAGAACCGCGGCCGCGAGATCGCCGGCGGCACCTGTCGCGACCTCGCCTGAAGCTTCGGCTGCCTTGCCCCGAAGACGCGCGAGGACCCCCTTCGCTTCCTCCTTGGTCTCGTTGTCTACCTCGTCGATACCGTCGATCTCGGTGATAGCCCGATCGAGCAACTCCACGAAGGTCGTGTAGCTCGTGATGTTGCCGGCCGCGATCTGGCTGTCGATGACGTCCCCAAAGACGTTGATCGTTCGTGTCGTGGACGGCTGCGTCATGGACTGATGAGCTCTCATCGTCAACCCGAGATCCGTGGAGTCCTTCAGCGTCTGCTCGTCCGTCGCACCGAAGGTGCGCGTGATGAGGCCGGACACATAGCCCTCATCGGCCAACGCAAGGATCCGACGGGCCAGAGACTCGCGCCCGGTGAGGCTGACCAGTTGGTCCGCAACCGCCCGGTCAAGCAGGAGAGAGGGCGAACGGAACGTGGCGGGTGCCACCTTCTCCACGCGGATGAGCCATTCCAGGACGTCGGTGGCCGCGGGTGCGTGGCCCTCTGTGGCGATCGGCATCGTGGCCTGCTCAGCGATGGCCGCGGCGGCGGCGCGCCCATCAGGCGTCAGTACGAAGTCGCGGCTCTTGTTGTGGCTCGGCTCCACACGGAGCAGTCCCCGGTCGGCGAGATCATCGATCGTGTGCTCTGAGGGCACAGCCCAGGACGGATCCCAGCATGGATGGTCGATCTGGCTGCGCATCGCGCCCGTATGGAGCAGCTTGAACGAGCACGGGGCTTGCCCACCCTCACGCCGTGCAGTCTCGGCCTGATGAATCCGCATCAGAGCGTTGCGTTCCTCTGCCTCCATGTCGCCAGTGTGGCATCCGCGACGGCGACCTCTGATCCCATGCGGGCAGCCGAGGCGAGGGTCTGCGTGGCCCGAGTTCAGGAACGTCAGACGGTGGCTTCCCGCACGACTCGGGCATTGAGAGGCGGGAGCCCCTCGTAGACGACGATGGGGTCCAGGTCGGCGCCGGTCGGCCACACGACGGTTCCGGATTCACGGTCGACCCTGACCTGCGCGAACAGCTCGGGATCGCGCAGGGGCTCGAAGACCGGCCCGTCGAGCGGGCCCTCGAGGCTCACCTCGCGTACGGCCCCGTCGTCGAAGGTGGCGCGCAGGCTGTGGTCGCCCGTGACCTCGACGCCGACGATGTCGCGAATGTCGCTCATTGCAGTGGCTCGATCAGCGTGAGCGGAGTGCCCGCTCGCGCGTGCTCCCAGTTTCGCATCAGCTCCGCTTGATGCAAGCGAGCCCAGTCACGAACCAAGCGCTCGGCACGCTTTGGGAGCTCGCCTCGAACGGCCTCGAGGGGCTCCACCGTGAACACGGCGACTTGTCCGCCATAGCGCGCGTGGAAGTGGGGGACGCCGTGCTCCTTGAAGAACATCTGGATCGTGATCCCGTAGAACGACTGACCGTCGGCATGCCGCGATACTGACTGGTGCACCGGATGCTCGGCTGGCCTCGTACGAGGGCGCGCACAACCGCCGCCACGTCACCGGGCGAAGCCCGCAGGAGCGGCCGCGAGCCCCGCGCCTGCGAAACTCACGGCCATGAGGGAGGGACCGACGGGCCGAGAGAAGACCCGGCCGTGAGGGGCGTCGAGCACCACCACGCCGAGTGGCTCTCGCTCGTCGAGACCACGGGCCCGTTCCTCACCGTCCCCACGCTCAAGCGCGCGCTGCCCGACGGCCTGGACGCCAGGCCGCAGGCCGCGGATGACCTGCGTCTCGCGTACGCGGAGTGGCGAGCCGAGCCCGGCCTCCAGGCGCGCTGGGTGCGCTGGGTCCTCGACGAGCTGCTGGGGCTACGGGGCGCGACCGCCGAGGCGACCGAGGCCGACCCGGCCCACCGCGTGGCCGAGCACGGGGTCACGCTGCGCCCCGACCTCGTCGTGCGCGACCACGGCGCCGACAACGGCGCGTGCCCGTCCTGCTCGTGCACGTGGTGCCCGCCGACACGGCGCTGGACCGTCCGCCGCCCGGCGAGGGCTGGGCAGCCAGCCCGATCGACCGTGCCGCGGAGCTGGCCCGCGCCAGCTCCATCCCCCTCGCGCTGGTCACCGATGGCGAGCGCTGGACGCTGGTGTGGTCACGCCAGGGCCAGACCACCGGCGCGCCTGCACCTGGCGGGCGGAGATCTGGCTGCAGGAGGACGGTCTCACCCTGCGCGCCTTCGCCACGCTGCTGGGCGCCCACCGCTTCTTCAGCGTGTCCGTCGAGGAGGGCGTGGCCGCGCTGCTGGCCGACAGCGCGCAGCGCCAGCAGGAGGTCACCGACCGCCTGGGCGCACAGGTGCGCCGCGCCGTCGAGCTGCTGATCGCCACGCTGGATCGCGAGGACCGCGAGCGCCACGGCGAGCTGCTCGCGCTCGTGCCCGACGAGGAGGTACCGCGGCGCGGTCACGGTGATGATGCGCCTGGTCTTCCTGTTTGTCGCCGAGGAGCGCCGGCTGCTGCCCATCGACGACCTGCGCTACGGCGAGGCGCTGGCCGCGACGACGCTGCGCGCCCAGCTCCAGGAGCGCGCCGACCGCGACGGCGAGGACGTCCTGGAGAAGTCCACCGCCGCGTGGCACCGCATCCTCGCGCTGTTCCGCGCGGTGCACGGCGGGATCGAGCACGACGCGCTGCGCCTGCCCGCCTACGGCGGCGGCCTGCTGCACCCCGACCGCTACCCGTTCCTGGAGGGCCGCGCGCAGGACACCGATTGGCACACGGTCGCCGCCGCCCCGCTGCCCGTCGACGACCGCACCGTGCTGCACCTGCTCGACGCCCTGCAGAGCCTGGATCAGGGGCGGCCGCGACGGCGCGCGCGTGCTGCTGTCCTTCCGCGCGCTGGACGTCGAGCAGATCGGCCACGTCTACGAGGGTCTGCTCGACCACACCGCGATCCGCACCACCGACACGGCGCTGGGCGTGGCGGGCAAGCTCGAGCCCGAGCTGGCGCTGAGCGAAGTGGAGGGCTGGGCCGCGCAGGGCCGCGAGGAGCTGGCGGCGGCGCTGGCCAAGGCGAGGCGCAGCGCCAAGGCAATCGGCAAGGCGCTCGACGCCGAGATGGAGGAGGAGGCGCGTTCGCGGCTGCGCGCGGCGTGCGCCAACGACGAGACGCTGCTGGAGCGCGTGCTGCCCTTCCACGACCTGCTGCGCACCGACCTGCGCGGCGACCCCGAGGTGCTGCTGGCCGGCTCGCTGTTCGTGACCCAGGCGCTGGACCGCTGCGCGTCGGGTACCTACTACACGCCGCGCTCGCTGGCCGAGGAGGTCGTCCAGCACGCGCTGGACCCGGTCGCCTACGCGCCCGGCCCCGCGCAGGAGGCCGACCCTGCGGCCTGGCGCCTGCGCCCCGCCGCCGAGCTGCTGGACCTCAAGGTGGCCGACATCGCGATGGGCTCGGGCGCGTTCCTGGTCGCCGCCTGCCGCTACCTGGCCGCGCGCCTGCTGGAGGGCTGGGCCGGCCTGGACGCCGGCGTAGAGTGGACCGCGTTCGGCCGCCCGCGGGCCGAGGCCCCCGACGAGCCGCCGCTGCCCGCGCAGGCCCAGGAGCGCGAGCTGCTGGCCCACCGCCTCGTCGCCGAGCGCTGCCTGTACGGCGTGGACAAGAACCCGATGGCCGTCGAGATGGCCAAGCTCTCGCTGTGGCTCATCACGCTCGTCCGCGACCGCCCGTTCTCCTTCGTCGACCACGCGCTGCGCTGCGGCGACTCGCTGCTGGGCGTTGTGGATCTTCGGCAGCTGCGGGTGATGCACATGGACCCGGCGTGGCGACGGCAGAGCAGCTTCGACCTCGGCTTCGACGAGGTCTCGCGCGCGGTGGATCGGGCGTTGGGGCTACGGCGGGAGCTCGAGGCGTTCGTGGTGCGCGACGTGCGAGATGCGGAGCACAAGGCGGCGCTGCTGGGCGAGGCCGAGGAGGCGCTGGGCGACGCGCGGCTGGTGGGCGATCTGATGGTCGGGGCGGCGCTGAGCCAGGTGCCGGATGCAGACCCGCTGACGGGCTCGGTGGCGGGTGAGGTGCGGGTGCTGCTGGACTCGTCTGTCGCTGCCGTCGATCGGGACGTCGCCCGGACCGCGTGCGCGACCGGGCGGCGGACTGGCTGGTGGAGCGGACGGGTGGTGGCGGCGGGAACGGCGAGGTGCTCGTGTTCGATGATCGCCGGCCGCTGCACTGGCCGCTGGAGTTCCCGGAGGTGAGCGCGCAGGGCGGGTTCGACGCGATCGTGGGGAACCCGCCGTTCCAGGGCGGGCAGCGGATCACCGGCGCGCTCGGGACGCGGTACCGCGACCACCTCGTGGGGTGGGTGGCGGGCGGCGTGCGCGGCAGCGCCGACCTGGTCGCCTACTTCTTCCTGCGCGCCGGCGGGCTGGTGCGCCGCGGCGGTGGCTCCGGGCTGGTCGCTACGAACACGCTGGCCCAGGGCGATACGCGCGAGGTGGGCCTCGACCGGCTCACCGAGGATGGGCTGACGCTGCATCGGGCGGTGGCCAGCGAGCCGTGGCCGGGCGGGGCGAACCTGGAGATGGCGACGGTGTGGGGACGGAGCGGTGAGTGGACCGGCGAGAGCGTCGGAGCCGCCCTGCACGCCAAGGCCCTCGTCGTGGACGGGCAGCGAGCGCTCGTGGGCAGCGCGAACCTGACCCAGCGCGCGCTGACGGCGAATCTCGAGGTCGGCGTCCTCGTCCGCGACCCAGCGGTCGCGGGGACTATCGAGGCCCACGTTCACGAGCTCATGGCGGACGGCGTACTGACGCTGGCCTGAGAACAAGCGTGCGCCTTCATCTGACGATCTCGGGCTCGGTGACTATGAGCGAAGAATGGCGGGGGCAGGATTCGAACCTGCGAAGGCTGAGCCGCGACGTTTACAGCGTCGTCCGTTTGACCGCTCCGGAACCCCGCCGGGGCCGGCAGGATAGCGGTCACGCGGCGTCTACGACCGGCAGCGGACGGCCAAGTTCGACCTCGAACTCCTCGTACTTCGGGCCACCGAGCCAGGATGCACGTCCCACCCTCGACGCGCTCGGCCGGTATCCACCAGCGTCGACCGTCTCCTGCACGAGCTGGAGCCGGCTTGGTCAAGCGATTCGTCGCGACGGACGGAACGGGCGCCGAACGGCCGCCCCTACGAAACGTCCCGCAGCCGCTGCGCCTCCGGCAACGCCTCGAGCTTCTTGAGCGTGTGGTTCTCGATCTGGCGGATGCGCTCGCGGGTGACGTTGAAGGCCCGGCCGACCTCCTCCAGCGTGCGCGGGCGCCCGCCGGTCAGGCCGAAGCGCATCTCGATGACCTGGCGCTCGCGGGGGGGCAGCGCGGACAGGGCGCGGCGGACGTGGTCGCGGCGCATGGTGTCGCAGGCCAGGTCGAAGGGCGAGGGCATGTTCTCGTCCTGGACGAAGTCGCCCAGCGAGGTGTCCTCCTCGTCGCTGATCGGCTTCTCCAGGGAGATCGGCTGCTGGCTCATGCGCAGGATGTCGCGCACCTCGCGCGCCGAGCACTCGAGCTGGGCGGCGATCTCCTCGGGCGCGGGCTCGCGGCCCAGGGCCTGGACGAGCTGGCGCTCGACGTGGACGACCTTGTTGAGCTTCTCGACCATGTGGACGGGGATGCGGATCGTGCGGCCCTTGTCGGCGATCGCGCGGGTCACGGCCTGGCGGATCCACCAGGTCGCGTAGGTGGAGAACTTGTAGCCGCGGCGGTGGTCGAACTTCTCCACCGCGCGGATCAGGCCCAGCGAGCCCTCCTGGATGAGGTCCAGGAAGGTCAGGCCGCGGCCCAGGTAGCCCTTGGCGATGGACACGACGAGCCGCAGGTTGGCCTCGACCATGTGCTGCTTGGCGTCCATGTCACCGCGCTCGATGCGCTTGGCCAGCGCGACCTCCTCGGCGCCGCTGAGCAGCGGGGTACGCCCGATGGAGCGCAGGTACAGGCGCAGCGAGTCGAGGCTGGGCTCGACGGTGAGGTCGATCTCGGCGCGCTTGGGCGCCTCGTCCCCCCGGCGGGTGGCCTTGCGGGCCTCGGCCGCCGTCTCGATGCGCGCGCCCTCCGGCGTGGCCAGCAGGCGGCCGTCGCTGCCCAGCACCTCGACGCCCTGCTCGGAGAGGTAGGCGTGCAGCTCGCCGACCTGCTCCTTGGTCACCTCCACCTCGTCGAGGGCACGGGCGAGCTCCTCGAAGCCCACCGTCCCTCGGTCGATGGCGTCCACCACGAGCGGGCGCAACTCCTCCAGCTCGTGGATCGGCGCCTCGTCCGCCAGCAGCTCATCCGCCTTGATCATGCGCTCGCGACCTCCTCGCTCACGGGCCTCCACCCACGCTCGTGAGTGATAGCACAAGCCCTCGACGGTCACGATGGTGGCGTGGCGCGGGTCTGTCCCGTTTGGAGCGTGGTCGGAGGGGGCCGCATCCGTGGATGCCAGGCGCCGTCCGGTCGCGAACGCATGCTGGTGGCCTTCGTGACCGGCCGGACGGCGCCGGGCGCCGCGGGGCGGTCGCCTCCGGCCGCGGGCCAAGCGGGACAGGCCCTAACGTTCGGCCCTCCGTGGAGCCCTCAAGCGCCCCCACCGCCGACCCCACCGACGTGCAGGCCGGGCTCCCCCGCGTGCAGGTCAGCCTTTCGCGCGTCGGCGTCACCGAGGTCGAGAAGATCGTGCGCCTGCGCGTCGGCGACCGGGAGCAGCTCTTCTCCGCCCAGCTCACCTGCTTCGTGGACCTGGGCCCCCACCAGAAGGGCGCCCACATGTCGCGCTTCGAGGAGACGGTCAACGAGGCGATCGGCCAGGTGGTCCTCAACGAGGCGCCCTTCCGCGCCGAGACGCTGGCCGAGCGCATCGCCGTGCTGGTGCGCGAGGGCCAGGGCGCCCGGCGCGCCGAGGTGACCATCGCGGCCCGCTACCCGGAGCACCGCCCCGCACCGGTCTCGGGCATCCCGACGCAGGAGATCTACACGATGCACGGCACCGCGGTGGTCTCGCGGGCCGGCACGCGGCGCCTGATCGGCGTCACCGCCCAGGGCATGACCGCCTGCCCCTGCGCCCAGGGCCTGATGGCCGGCCGCGCGCAAGAGAACCTCCTCGCCGACGGCTTCGACACCGAGCAGGTCGCGCGCATCTTCGAGGCCGTCCCGATGGCCACGCACAACCAGCGCGGGCTGGGCACCCTGCACGTCGGCTGTCCCGAGGGCTGCACGGACGACGTCGACGCTCGCGACCTCCTGGCCATCGTGGAAGAGTCCATGAGCGCCGAGGTCTACGAGCTGATGAAGCGCTCCGACGAGGGTGCCGTGGTCGAGAAGGCCCACCGCCGCCCGCGCTTCGTCGAGGACTGCGTGCGCGAGATGATCGGCGGCGTGGTCGAGCGCCTGGGCTTCCTGGGCGACGACGCGTTCGTCTCCGCCCGTCAGGAGAACCTGGAGACCATCCATCGCCACGACGTCGTTGCCGAGCGCTTCGGCCTGCTGGGCGAGGTGCGCGCCGAGCTGAGCTCAGGCGAGCACGCGCTGCATCACACCTCGGCGCGCGAGTGGCTGGACGCCGCGCCCGCCCCCGCGCCCGCCTGCGCTCGCTGAGCGGCCTCGCGGCGGCGCATCCCGAAGAAGAACTCCAGGCCGCTGACCACCGTGATGGCCACCGCCCCGTAGACGAGCAGGTCGACCCACAGGGCCGCCTCGAAGGCGATGACGCAGAAGATGGCGACGACCTGCACGGTCGTCTTGGCCTTCCCCAACGCGCCCGCCGGGATGACCACGTCGGATTGCGCACGAGCCAGCGTGACGGCGAGCTCGCGGGCGATGATGACCATGGCCACCCACGCGGCCAGGCGTTCCAGGGAGACCAGCGAGACTAGCGCCGCGACGACCAGCAGCTTGTCGGCGATGGGGTCCATCAGCTTGCCGAAGGCCGTGACCTCGTCGCGCTGGCGGGCCAGCCAGCCGTCCACGTAGTCGGTCAACGAGGCCACGGCGAAGACCACCGCGGCGAGCACGTCGCCCCCCGGCACGCCGGCCAGCAGCGCCGCGACCAGCACGGGCACGAGGAGGATGCGCCCGACGGTCAGGGCGTTGGGCAGGTTGGGCGCGAGCACCTAGTGGTCCGTCCTGTGAGTCCGTGCGCGTTTGGGCGGTTGCCGGCGCCGGCTGGCAAGGACGCAGTGAGGGAGTGGGCCTCCAGGCCCATGACCGAGCGAGGACGCCGCCAGACGGTGATCGGCGGCCGATCCAAACGGGTGCGGACTTGCGGGATGGGCCACTAGGCCTTCAGCCGGCGGCCCGTGGAGAAGAGATGAGCGCTCCAGGCCACCACCGTGAGCGTGAGGATCGCCGTGACGCCCAGGGCGATCCCGACGGGGACGTCGCTGACGCCCAGGAAGCCGAAGCGCATCGTTTGCACGAGGTGGAAGAGCGGGTTGACCAGCGAGAGCTCCTGCCACGGCGAGGGCAGCGACTCGACCGAGTAGAAGACGCCGCCCAGGAAGGCCAGCGGCAGGATCGCGATGCTGTTGACCGCCATGTGGTGGTCGAAGGACTCGGCGTAGATGCCGACCACGATCCCCAGCGAGCCGAAGAGACCCACCAGCAGGGCGACCGCCCCCGCCAGCACCAGCGGCTCACGCACGGGCACCGCGGTGACCAGCAGCGAGATCGCGAACAGCCCGGCGCCGACGAGCAGCGACCGCATGACGCCGCCCAGCGTGATGCCCAGGTTGACCTCCCACGGCTTCATGGGCGCCGACAGCACGTCGTTGATGTAGCGCTCGAAGCGCGCCTGGAAGATGGAGCTGGCGTTGTTGGAGTAGGCGGCCTGCACCATGGCCATGGTGATCAGCCCCGGCACGATGTAGACCTCGTAGGCGATCCCGTCGATCGCGTCGATCCGATCGCCCAGCGACAGCCCGAAGACGACGATGAACAGGGACGAGGAGAGGATCGGCGCGGCGACGGTCTGCGTCCACAGCTTGAGCACGCGGGCGGTCTCCCGGGTGGCCAGCGCGACCAGGCCGCGGCGACGGGCGGGAACCGCGGCCATCAGCGCCCGCCGTCGGGCGCGGCGCGCACGGCCTCGGGTCGTCGCAGCTCCACCGAGGCCGGTTCAGGCGGGCTGGGAGACATCACGTTCCCCGCCCATGGCCCGGACGTAGACGTCAGCCAGGGTCCGTACACCGTAGGCGGCGCGCAGGCCGTCGGCGCTGTTTCGGGCCAGCAGGCGGCCCGAGCGGATGAGCGCGATCTCGTCGCACAGCTCCTCGGCCTCCTCCAGGTAGTGAGTGGTGAGGAGGATCGTGGCCCCCTCGTCGTGCAGGCGGCGGATGTAGCGCCACAGCTCCAGGCGCAGCTCGAAGTCCACGCTCGCGGTGGGCTCGTCGAGGATGACCAGGCGCGGCTCGTGCATGAGCGCGCGGGCCAGGAGGAGACGGCGGCGCATGCCACCGCTGAGCTTGGGCGCGCGCACGCCGGCCTTCCCACTGAGGTCGAAGATGTCCATCATCTCGCGCGCGCGGCGGCGGGCCTGCCCCCGCGCCATGCCGT
This sequence comes from Candidatus Siliceabacter maunaloa, assembly GCA_024330185.1. GTDB lineage: Bacteria > Actinomycetota > Thermoleophilia > Solirubrobacterales > Solirubrobacteraceae > Siliceabacter > Siliceabacter maunaloa. Next base: position 11,280 of record JANDLV010000020.1, on the reverse strand, counting down.
AGTAGCCACCGTGGTAGACCAGCGTCTCCTCCACGTCGAGGAAGCGGTCGAGGTTGACGTCCTGCTCGGCCAGCCCGACCAGGCGCCGGGCACTCATCGCGTCATGGGCCTCGCCGAAGACGCTGATCTCCCCCGCCGTGACGCGGATGAGGTTGCACACGGCCGAGATCAGGGTGGTCTTGCCCGCCCCGTTGGGGCCCAGCAGGCCGAAGAACGCGCCGGCGTCGACGGTGAGGTCGAAGCCCGACAGCGCCTGGAAGCCGCCCGCGCCGGCCCGACGCAGGAGGCCGCCGGTGTCGTCGTAGGTCTTGCTCAGACCCTCGATACGCAGGGCGGGGGTCACCGCCTTTACGCTAGAGGCATGCCCCTTGTTCCCATGGTCGTCGAGCGCAGCGCCCGCGGCGAGCGCGAGTACGACATCTACTCCCGCCTGCTCAACGAGCGCATCATCTTCCTGGGCTCCCCGATCAACGACCAGATCGCCAACCTCGTGGTCGCACAGCTCCTGCACCTCGAGAGCGCCGACCCCGACAAGGACATCTCGATCTACATCAACTCGCCCGGCGGCTCCATCTACGCCGGCCTGGCCGTGTACGACACGATGCGCTTCATCAAGCCCGACGTGCAGACGATCTGCGTCGGTATCGCGATGTCGATGGGCTCGCTGCTGCTGACCGGCGGCGCCCCGGGCAAGCGCATGTCGCTGCCCAACAGCCGCATCCTCATCCACCAGCCCTCCGCGGGCTTCGAGGGGCAGTCCAGCGACATCGAGATCCATGCGCGCGAGATCCTCAAGACCCGCAAGCGCATCGACGAGATCTACGCGCAGCACACCGGCCAGCCCGAGGAGCAGGTGCACGACGACATGGAGCGCGACCGCTTCTTCACCGCCGACCAGGCCGCCGAGTACGGGCTCATCGATCGGGTGATCCACTCCCACTGAGGAGGATGCGCCGCGCTCAGGCGATCGCGTGCTCGATGGTGCCCAGGCGCTCGATCTCGATGCGGATCGTGTCGCCGGCCCCGAGGAAGCGCTTGGGGTCCATGAAGACACCGACGCCGTTGGGCGTGCCTGTGAGGATGAGGTCGCCGGGCTCGAGCGTGCAGGTCTGCGTGAGGTGGTCGACGAGCCGGGGGACGGTGAAGATGAGGTCCGACGTGCGGGCGTCCTGGCGGGGCTCCCCGTTGACCCAGGTGCGCAGGCGCAGGTCGTGGGGGTCGCCGGCCTCGTCGGCCGTGGTGATCCACGGGCCCCAGGGGCAGGCGCCGTCGAAGCCCTTGGCCCGGGTCCACTGCGGCTCGCGGCCCTGGAGGTCGCGAGCACTGAGATCGTTGGCGATCGCGTAACCGGCGACGTTGTCGGCCGCGCCCATGACGACCACCAGCTCGCCCTCGTAGTCCAGGCGCCGGCGAGCGGCATGGGGCGGATCCACAGGCTCGTTGGGCGCCACCGAGGAGCCGGGCAGCTTCATGAAGACGATCGGCGTGTCGGGCTGCTCGCGGCCCTGCTCGGCGGCGTGGGCGGCGTAGTTGAGCCCGATGCCGAAGATCGCACGGGGACGCGGGACGGGGGCCAGCAGCCTGACCTGGTCGAGGGGGTGGGCGCCGCCGGTCGCCGGGGAGCGGTCGCCGGTCGTGAGGCGGTCGAGGACCGTCGCGGCGGGGTCGTCGGCGAAGGCGATCGCCTCGTCGCCACGGACCTCACCCGCGACGGGGGCGGTCGCGCCGGGGGGGACGAAGGTGGCCAGGCGCATCAGTGCTCGCAGAGCCTATGCGCGCTGCGCGAGGGTCCGCAGCGCGGCGCGGGTGGCGACGTCGGCCTGACGTGCGTCCTCGTCGGTCCAGTGCCAGCGGGGGCCGTCGTCGATGGCGAAGGTCGGTTGGGCGTGGTCCTGGATCCGCGCGACGGCGATGGTGACCGCGGCGACCCGCTCGGCGTAGGGCAGCGGGTCCGCGGTCACGGCGGCGAGGCCCCGGGCGGTGAAGGCGACGCCCGGGCCGATGACCGCCAGCGCGACGCGCGGGTCGTCCCGCAGGCGCGCCAGCGACCCGCGCCGGCGGCCCAGCGCGAGCAGGACGGAGCGCGGCCCGGTACGCAGGGCGGTCGAGACCGGGATCGCGTTGGGCCAGAGCACCGGCGGCTGCGCCGGGTCGGGACCCGCGAGCGGCTCGTGCGCGGTCGCCTCGGCCAGGCGCTCGAACGAGACCTCGCCGTGCGTCACCAGCCAGGCGGCGGTGCCGTCGGGCCAGTGCGGGAGCGTTTCGAGCCAGGCCACGGGTTCACCGTAGTGGCGCGCACCGCAGCGACGCCGGTCGGCGCGCCCGCGACACCGGAGGGCGCCGCACCGCCGGGCGGGTCGCGTGGGCGGCGGTCACCGTGAGGGGGTTGACCAGGCCGAGCGCCGGGCCGCGGGCCCGGCACCCGACCGGGGTCCGCTCAGCCCTTGCCGGTCAGGCGGCCCAACAGCCCGCCGCGGCGCTGCGGCGGGCGGCCGTGGGCCTCGGTCGCACCCTTCCCGCGCGAGCGGGGCTCGTCGTCGGGCCCCCGGGGATCGTCGTCGGGCCCCCGGGGATCGTCGTCGGGCCCCCGGGGATCGTCGCCGCGCCCCCGGGGATCGCCGCCGCGCCCGGCACCCTCGCGGGCCATAGGTCGCTCGTCCCGCGCCCCGCGCTCACCCGCGGCCGGCTCGCGGGCCACCGAGCGGCCGTGATCGCTGTCGCCGGAGAGCGCCGAAGGCGAGCGGTCGTGCGACTCACGGCCATCGCGCTCCACCTCGTCGCGGCGGTGCGCCGAGCGCTCGCCGCGACCATGCTCGTCGCGCTCGCTGCGGCCATGCTCGCCACGGTCGCGCTCGCGCCCATCACGGTCATGCGCCGAGCGCTCGTCACGAGCGCCCTCGCGCCGCGGGACGCCGGCGGTGTCCGGGTCCTCGCCGTGCTCGCGGAGCCCGGCGCGGGCCTCCTGGACCTGAACCTCCGCGCGGGTGCGCTCGGCTTCTTCGCGGGCGGCGCCCGCGGCGTGCTCGGCGCGACTGGCCTCGGCGTCGGCGACCTGGGCGCGAGCCTCGCGTCGGCGGCCCTCCTCGCGCTCCTGCTCGGCGAGCTCTTCACGGCGGCGCTCCTCGCGGCGCTCTGCCGCCTTGCGCCGGCTCTTGGGCACGGCGACGGCCAGCAGGATCAGGATCAGTACTGCCGCGACGGCGATGGCGATGATGACTGCGGTGCTCACGGGCATCCCTCCTCGGGATCGTATGCCTGACTGCTACCCGGGAGCCTTGCACCGGACGCTCACCCACGCGCGGCGTGGACTATCATCCGACCCATGCTGGCCAGCGCCTTCTCCATGACCATCGCGCTCATCGGCCTCTTCGGGGTCGTATTCCCCGTGCTCGCGCTGGGACTCATCGGCTTCTCCGTCGCGCAGGCCCTCGGCGAGCGCGCCGAGAACGAGCGCCACCCTAGTCGCTGGCGCCGCCGGTCCTCCGGCGAGAACACCTAGCGGGCACGCGCCCCAGCGCCTCTTACTGCTTCTTCTGGATCGCCCTGGCCAGCTCGTGCTTGCTCATGCTCGAGCGGCCTTCGATGCCGAGCCTCCTCGCTTACTCCTCCTCGGCGCTGTCGGCCGCCTTGGCCCACGTGCACTTGGCCTTGTCGTCCGACTTCTGGAGCGTCCGCGGAAGGTCCTCGTCGTTCTTGATCGGCATGGACTTCGGGTACCCGTGTCGGGGTCAGGACAAATCACGAGAGGAGACCCATGCCCTGGGACGAGTTGACCCCGCGCAAGTTCCCCGCCTTCGACAAGGAGCTGCGCGGCATCTCGCGCAAGACGATGGAGGACCACTACAAGCTCTACGAGGGCTACGTGAAGAAGTCCAACGAGTGTCGACGCATCCTCAAGGAGTTCGACTACGGCGAGATCGAGGGCAACCAGGTCTACTCGCCACTGCGCGCCGTGTCGGTGGACTACACCTTCGCGCTGCTGGGCTTCAAGAACCACGAGCTGTACTTCGGCCATCTCGGCGGTGAGGGCGGAGACCCCAAGGGCCGCTTCTCCGAGCTGATCGAGGCCGAGTACCCCGGCGGCCTGGCCATGTGGCACCAGGCGGTGCGCAAGGCGGCCTCGGCGGCGCGCGGCTGGGTCATGGTGGGCTACGACCTCAACGACGGGTCGCTGTTCAACTACATCATGGACACCCAGAACCTCTGGGCCGTCTACAACATGGTGCCGGTGCTCGCCATCGACGTCTACGAGCACGCCTACGCGGCGGACTTCGGCGCCACGCCCGACGGGCGCAAGCAGTACGTCGAGGCCTTCTTCGACAACCTCGACTGGGATCACGTCAACCGCCAGCTCGGCCAGGCCGAGGCGGCCCGGGCGGGTGCCAGCGCGGCCGACAAGGAGTAGCGAGGATCGCTTGGCGCTTTACCCGCACCTACTGCGGAAAAAGCGCCAAGCGCCTCAACCGCGGACCCACAGTGCGAGCGCCGGCCCAGTGCGGGCGCGAGCGCAAGCGCCCCCACGTACGCCCCCCTCAGTGCTGACCCGCCCCCGCCCGGGCCCGAGAACGCGCCTCGCGCTGCTCGTCGCGACGCTCGTGGGCCTCGGCGCCCTCTTCACCTTCGGCGGGGTCATATCCACGCAAGACGTCCGAACCTCCATCGACCCAGCCGGTCCCCTCGCCCCGCTCGCCTACGTCGTCGCAGGCGCCCTCCTCGGCGCCGCACTGGTCCCGGGCTGGCTGCTGGCCGGGGCCAGCGGGCTGCTCTTCGGACCTGTGCTGGGGACCGCGGTCACGATCTGCAGCGCCGTGGGCACCGCCCTGCTCGCCCGGGGGATCGCGCGCCGCGCCGGCCGCGAAGGCGCCGCCGCACTGGCCCCCGCGCGCCACGCGGCGGTGGAGGCCTGGACCGCACGCCACGGCCTCCTCGCGGTGATCGTCGCGCGCCTGGCCCCCGCGGTCCCCGACGCGCCGATGTCCTACGCGGCCGGTCTGGCCGGCATCACGGCGGTGCAGATCGGCCTTGGAACCCTCATCGCCTCCACGCCCCGCGCCTTCGCCTACACCGCCCTGGGCGGCAGCCTGGACGACCTCACCTCGCCGCTGGCCCTGATCGCGTTCGCGCTGCTCGGCGTCACGATGCTCAGCGGCGCGCTGCTGGCCCGCGCCCACGTGCGGAGGTCGCGCACCGCGGCGCGCGCGATGGGCGAGCCGGCCGATGGCCCACAATAGGACAGGATGGAATCGTTGAAGGGCAACCTCATCATCGCCTCCCCGACGCTCGAGGACCCCAACTTCGCGCGCACGGTCATCCTGGTAACCGAGCACTCCGACGAGGGGGCGATGGGCGTGGTGCTCAACCGCCCCTCCCACGCGGTGGTCGAGGAGGCCGCCCCCACGCTCGAGTCCGTCGTGCAGCACGGGGAGCTGGTGCACGTCGGCGGCCCGGTCCAGCCCACGGCGGTCACCGTGCTGGCGGAGTTCGACGCGCCCGATCGCGCCGCGGTGGTGGTCCTCGACGACATCGGCTTCATGGCCGCGGGCTCGGACCTCGAGGAGGTCGCCGAGGTCACCCGCCGCGCGCGCGTCTTCGCCGGCTACGCGGGCTGGGGCCCGGGCCAGCTCGACGGCGAGCTGGAGCGCGAGGACTGGATCGTCCACGAGCCCACCCGCGACGAGATATTCACCGCCGAGCCCGAGGGCCTGTGGAGCGCAGTGCTCGATCGCAAGGGCGGGAAGTTTCGCCTCGTGGCACGCATGCCCCTCGACCCATCGCTCAACTAGACGCCATGGCCGACCCCGGACACGTCGCGGTGGGCACCTGGAGCGGCGGGCGCTACATGCACTTCGGCGTCGCGCTGGAGGAAGACCGCCTGGCAGCGCTGCTGCGCCCCGCCGACGGAATCGACACGCTCCTGACCGCTGACGCCTACGGCGCAGGGGAGGGCGACCGCCTGGCCGGACGGGCCATCGCCGGGGTCAAGCGCGACGAGGTCAGCCTGGTGGGCGCGATCGGCCACGACTTCTACGAGGGCGAGCGCGAGGGCGCCAAGGGCTATCCGCGCTTCACCGACCCGCGCCTGCGTGGCGAGGAGGCCTACGGCGACTACGTTCGCATGGCCGTCGAGCGCTCGCTGGAGCGCTGCGGGGTCGATCACTTCGACCTGCTGCTGCTGCACAACCCCGACGCCACGGGCTATCGCAGCGAGGCGGTCTGGGGCGCGCTGGCCGCGGTGCGCGACGCCGGCCTGACGCGGAAGCTCGGCGTGGCCCCGGGCCCTGCCAACGGCTTCACGCTGGACCTCATCGACTGCTTCGAACGCTTCGGCGCGCTGATCGACTGGGCCATGGTCATCCTCAACCCGCTCGAGCCCTGGCCGGGCGAGCTGTGCATGGCCGCGGCGCAGCGCCACGACGTAGATCTCATCACCCGCGTCGTGGACTACGGCGGGCTGCTGTGGGACGACGTCGCCCCGGGGCACGCCTTCGTGGAGCGCGACCACCGCCTCTTCCGCCCCGAGGGGTGGGTCGAGGCGGGGCTCGAGCGCATGGAGGGGATGCGCCCGATCGCCGAGCGCCACGGCCTGACGATGCTCCAGCTCGCCTGTCAGTGGAACCTCGCCCACGGGCCGGTGGCCTGCACGGTGCCGACCCTGATCCAGGAGCCCGGCGAGCAGGAGCTGGCCGTCGAGAGCAAGCGCGCCGAGCTCGTCGCCGTCCCCCGCGAGGTGGTGCTCAGCGACGAGGAGGTCGCCGAGATCGCCCGCCTGGGCGACAACACCGGCTCGATGCTCCTCAAGGGCGCCACGCCCGACCACGACGGCGCCCCGCAGGTCGACCGCTGGGCGGTCGGGGAGGAGTTGGCCGCCGTGGCCGCGCGCTGGGGGATCGACCCCGAGCGCGACCTGCGCCGCGCCGCCTGAGCGTGGCATCGGCGAGGCCCCGCTCAGGGCAGCAGCAGCTCGGACGGGACGTCGTCCAGCAGCGTGAGCGTGCGCGGCTCGCGGCCCTCCTCCACCAGCACCGCGCCGCCGGGCCAGTAGGGGTGGGGCGGGCGCATGCCCGCCAGCAGCAGGGGCTCGTAGACCCACGAGCCGGTGTTGTGCAGATGTAGCGGGCCGTCGAGACCGGCGTGGGTCCACTCGGCCGGCCGGTCGGGCGCCAGCGGACCGCCGCGGTGGAGGTGGCCGAAGATGACGTGCTGCGCGCGGACGCCCAGCGTGCGCGCGGCCCGGGCCATGGCGGGCAGGCCGGCGCGGCGGAACTGCACGCCCAGCAGCCCGGCCGACAGCGGCGCGAGCACCTCGCCACCGCGCAGAAGGGCCGAGACAGGCACGGCGGCAAGGGCCAGGCGGCGGGCGACGCCCGCGACGATGTCGAACGGGTCGCCGATCGCGCCGGGCAGGGCGGTGGCCAGCAGCCCCTGCACCGCCGCGGCGCTGGGGCCCGAGGCGCGCTCGTAGTCCTCGGGCCGGGCGCGCTCGGGCAGGGGCGACAGCGGGCCGCGGGAGACGCTGACCGGCAGCGACGGCATGAGGTGGCGGTCGAGGTAGTGGCCGTGGGTGGCGAAGACGCCCGGCGCGACCGTGAAGCCCGGGTAGCGCACGGAGACCCGCGCGGGCTTGAGCCAGGAGGCCAGCGCCTCGAGCCGGCCGCTCGAGCGCGCCGCCACCCGCGCGGTCAGGCCGACACGCTTGTCGGAGTCCATGCGCTCGCGCAGCCAGGGGCGCACGAGCAGGTGGTCGTGGTTGCCCGGCACGATCACCACTTCGCGCCCGCGGCCCAGCGCCGCGCCCAGTTCGCGCAGGACCGGCTCGGCCTCGGCCATCGCGCGGCGCGGGCGGCCCTCGAGCAGCTCGACGACGTCGCCCATGAGCACGAGGCGGTCGATGCCGTCCAGCGCGACGACCAGTGCGCCCAGCGGCTCGGGCTGGCGCAGCACGTCGCGTTGCATGCGCGAGCCGAGGTGGAGGTCGCTGATCACGAGCGTGCGCACCATCGACAACGTACCCAGGCAGACGGCAGGTGGGATCATTGCGTGTGCAACAGTGTGGGCGCATGCTCGACGTGACCCACTTCAACGACCCCGGCTGCCCCTGGGGCTACTCCGCCTCCCCCGCGCTGGCCGTGCTGCGCTGGCGCTACGCAGACGGGCTGCGCTGGCGCCACGTGATGATCGGCCTGGCCGAGGACTCCACGCGCTACGAGGAGGCGGGCTACACCGGCGAGAAGATGGCCCGCGGCTACCAGCGCTTCCGCGTGCGCGGCATGCCCTTCGCCACGCAGCCACGCGAACGCATCCCGGCCACGGGCCGCGCCTGCCGCGCGGTGGTGGTCGTACGCCTGGACCGGCCCGAGCTCGAGGTCGCCGCCTTCCGCGCGCTGCAGTTCGCGTGGTTCACCACCGCGCTGCCCATGGACGACGACGACTCGATCCTTGCGGCCCTGGGCCGCGTCGCGGGCCTCGACCCCGCCGCGGTCGTCGCGCGCCTTGACGACGAGGACGTCGAGGCCGCCTACCAGTCCGACCGCGCCCTGGCGCGCACCGCGCAGGGCGGGCCGACGCACTTCCAGGGCAAGGCCGCCGACACCGACGGCGCCTGGCGGTTCACCGCGCCGTCGCTGACCTTCGCCGCCCGGGACGGGCGCACGTTGGAGGCCGGCGGCTTCCAGCCCGTGGAGGCCTTCGATCTCTGCGTCGCCAACCTCGACCGCTCCATCGAGCGCCGGGGCGCGGCGCAGGACGTGACCGAGCTGCTGGCCGGCTTCCCCGAGGGGCTGACCACGCGCGAGGTCGCCGCCTGCATGGCCCCCGAGAACGCCATCGTGGACGACGAGGGCGCCGAAGAGGCGCTGATCACCGCCGCCGCCCGCGGCGAGCTCGGGCGCGAGACGCTGGGCAGCGGGGCGCTGTGGACCGCCGCCTAGGAGAGCGCCTTCCGTAGCCGCGCGTCGAACTCCGCGCGGGAGACCGGCCGCGCACCCAGGCGCACAGTGTGGGGGGTGGGAAGCTGGATGTCGCACAGCGTGAAGCCGTCTGCGGCCAGCTGATCGACCGTGCGCGCCAGCAGGACGTTGCCCGCGTGGGGCACGCTGTGGACCATCGACTCCATCAGCGCCGCGCGTCCCAGCAGCACAGCGACGATCCCCGCCGCGGGCGCGCCGTCCACCCACAGCTCGAAGGTGTGGGCCACGCCGACGGCGTGCAGCCGCGTGTACTGACGGCGCAGGCGCGGCGTCATCCACACGCCGTCGTCGGACGCGCGGGGCCGCGCGCAGGCGGCCACCACGGCCTCGAAGGCCCCGTCACGGCGCAGCTCCCAGCCCGGCTGCGCGCGGGCCAGGCTGCGGCGCAGCCGGCGGTGCAGCGCGGCCCGGGTGGCTGCGTCGAGCTCGAGCACCGCGCGGGGATCAGCCGCATACCAGGGCACCTCGGGCGCGGCCGGGTCGTCGTCCATCGGGAAGAAGCCGGCGGCGTAGCGGGCGACGGCCTCCTCGACGGGCAGTTGCGACACGGCGCGAGATGGTGCCACAGCCTCCGCGGTCAGCCCCTCCGAGGCCTCCGCGCCCGCTCGCTGAGCCCGGGGGTGCCGAAAGGCCGCCGACGTGGCTGCCTGAGGCGGGCCCCGAGGTGGTCTCCCGCAGCCCGAATGCTCTGCTTGGCGCTGCGGTAGGCGTACGTGGCGTCGCCGCGCAGGCGCCCCACGCGGGTGGTCTCGTAGCGCACCAGTTCCCACGGACGCTCCAGCACCTCCATCCCGTCGGCGGCCAGCACGTCCAGCGCCCGCTCGGCGATGGCCAGCTGCCCGAAGGCGGTCGGGTGCACATGGTCGGCCATGAGCACGCGCCTGCCGCGCATGCCCCGCAGGTCGAGTACCAGCACCCCATGGCGAGCGGCCACGCGCTCGATCGCCGCGTTTGCCTCCTCGATCTCGGGCCCGGCGCGCGGGCGCCCCAGATCGAGCGGTATCGTCACCGCCAGGCGCCGCTGCGCGCGCGCCGCCAGCGCGCCGTGCGTTGCATCGAGGTCGCGCTCGAAGGCGTCCGCCGCCCAGTCGAGGGCGCGGACGTCGTTGGCTCCGATGTAGACGCAGGCCAGCTCGTAGTGGGCCTCGGGACGCGCGCTGCGCCACCCGAGCGCCGGGAGTTGCACGCCCACGACGTCGCGCGCGGTGGCGCCATCGGTGGCGAACGGGCTGTAGGGCAGGCCGAGGGCGCGCGCGGTCCACAGGGCCCAGGACTGCAGGGCGACGCCCCACTGCAGCTCGCCGCCGCCGTTGGTGATCGAGTCGCCGAGGGCGAGGACCCCGAGCGACGGCACGCGCCCGGGTGGCTAGGCCCTGCGCCTGCGCAGGATGAGGATGACCAGCAGGGCCGCCCCGACGCCTGCGGCGACGGCGAGCGCGGGATTGGCCTTGGCCTGCTCCACACCGGTCTGCGCCGCACCGCGCACGTCGTCGGTGCTGATGCCCTCCGCGCGCTTCTGCTGGGCGGTCGCCTGCGCGCGATCGGCCGCTTGGCGGACCTGGGTCTTGCCCTCCTCGACCTTGTCGTGGGCGCGACCCTTGGCGTCCTCGACGGCCTCGTGGGCGCGCGTCTTGACGTCGGCCTTGGCCGCGAGCTGCTCGACGGTCTCGCCGAGGTCCTCGCGGGCCTCGGCGATCTCGCTACGCAGCTCCTCCGGCGACTTGTCGGTGTCGGCGAGCGGTGCGCCGGCCGCCGTGGCCGGATCCCGAGCCTCTGGAGCCTCGTCAGCCATGTCCGCCTCCCTTCGCGTGCTCGCGGACGTGGCGGACGTCCTCGCTTGTGGACGCCACCGCCTGCTCGGGCTTGGCCGGGGTCGCGCGCTGGACCTCCTTCTTGCCGCTGAGGGCCAGGCCCCCCGCGACGGCGAAGAGCACCACGGCGACGATCAGGGCGCTGAGCCACGCCGCGATGGCCGTGCCCAGGAGCATGATGATCGCGGCGAAGAGGGCACCGAGACCGTAGAGGGCGAGCAGCCCGCCGCCGCCGATCAGGCCGCCGCCGAGACCGGCGTGCTTGCCCTTCTCCTTGAGCTCGACCTGGGCCAGGGCGAGCTCCTTGCGCAGGAGCGTGGAGGTCTGCTCGGAGAGCGCCTGGACGAGCTCCTTGGTGCGTGGGTCTTCTTGTTGGGTCGCCATAGTCGCTCGTCATCTTCCCGAGTGTCCGACGAACCAAACCGGGCTCGACGGGCCCGGCGCCAACAACGCAGCGAGCCCGCCGGACCGGGGCCGGGCGGGCTCGCTGGAGGGGATGGTGG
>JANDLV010000002.1 GCA_024330185.1 Candidatus Siliceabacter maunaloa | reverse complement strand
CGCACGGCAAGGGCAATCTCAGCCGGCGCTACCGCGCCGGGGCGCGGAAAACGGGACTAGCTCGTCTAGCGGGGGTGGGGGGGATAGTGAGCGTCGTGGTCTGCACAGGGTAACTGTGCCGCACGGCCGTGCGGGAGTGGACGGAGCCTCCACGCCGCTGACAGGCCGGAGCGCGCGTTGCCCTCCTGACCTCCGACATTCGTCCGCCCTTCGACCCGGCTGGTTTCCGGCCTTTCGGACCCGGGAAAAATGTGGTCAGAGCGCCGGGGTCGGTTCGGCTCACATATCCCCCAGCCCCCTCCCCGGCAACAGGGCGTGCGCACCGCGAGGAAGCCTCCGGGGCGCACGCCCTTCTCTTTGCGTGAAGGAAGCCGTGGGCCGCGCGGCGAAAGAGGGTGGGCCCATGAATCGAGCCTCCTCGACCACGACACCGCCGGCGGCAGTAGCGACCCCCGGCCACCAGACGCTCTCGACCTACATCCAGGCGAGGTTCGACGACTTCTCGCGCTCCCAGAAGGATGTCGCGCAGTACATCGTCGACCACCTCGACGAGGTCGCCTTCCAGACCGCCGAGGAGCTCGCGCGCCGCGCCAACACCTCCTCCAGCACCGTCGTGCGCTTCTCGCAGGCGCTGGGCTTCGAGGGCTATCCCGAGCTGCAGCACTCGGCGCGCGAGGAGTACCGCCGCCGCCATGCGATCGCGCCCAACGGCGACCCGGCCGTGGCGCCTCTGTTCTCGCTGGACCAGACCGAGTACGAGACCGCGCTGGCCGCCGACCACCTCAACGTGGAGGAGACCGCGCGCAAGCTGCGCCGAGTGGACGTCGACGCGGCCATCGAGCTGATCGCGACCACGCCCAAGCTGCTGGTCGCCGGCACCGACCAGATGGCCTTCTTCGCCTCCTACCTGCGCCACCTGCTGATGCTGCTGGACCTTCGCGCGGAGACGGTGGCCAGCCCCTCGCAGGAGTCTCTGGGCCGCCTGAGCCGCATCGACGACCAGACGCTGGTCATCGCGCTGTCGGCCGGGCGCTCCCATCCCCTCATCACGCGGGCGATGAAGCTCGCGCGCCACCGCCGCGCGAAGACGATCGCCATCACCGACGCGACGCTGTCCGACGTGGCCAAGCTCGCCAAGGTGCGCCTGTACTACTCGTCCAACAGCCCCGCATACGTACGCTCCCACGCTGCACTGCTGGCCCTCGTCCAGGCCCTGGCCTACGGGGTCTACGCGCGCGACGCGGAGGGTCACGCCGAGAAGATCAAGGCCTACCGGCTGAAGTAGCGCCGCGGGTCGCTGGCCGTACACTCAGGCCATGCGCGACGAGGGCACCTTCCGCGTCAAGGCCGGGCACGCAGAGATGCTCAAGGGCGGCGTCATCATGGACGTCGTCACGCCCGAGCAGGCCGTGCTGGCCGCGGCGGCCGGCGCCGCGGCGGTCATGGCGCTGGAGCGTGTGCCCGCCGACATCCGCCGCGACGGCGGGGTCGCGCGCATGTCCGACCCGACCATGGTCCGCGGCATCCAGGAGGCCGTGAGCATCCCGGTCATGGCCAAGGCGCGCATCGGCCACTTCGCCGAGGCGCAGGTGCTGCAGGCCCTCGAGGTCGACTACGTCGACGAGTCCGAGGTCCTCACCCCCGCGGACGACGCCAACCACATCGACAAGTGGGCCTACACCGTGCCCTTCGTCTGCGGGGCCACGAACCTGGGCGAGGCGCTTCGGCGCATCGGTGAGGGCGCGGCCATGATCCGCTCCAAGGGCGAGGCGGGCACCGGCGACATCGCTGAGGCCGTCCGCCACCTGCGGCGCATCGGCGGCGAGATCCGCCGGCTGCGCGCGCTGGACGACGCCGAGCTGGCGACCGCGGCGAAGGAGCTGGCCGCGCCGCTTGACCTGGTGCGCGGGGTGGCCGCCGACGGGAAGCTCCCGGTCGTGCTCTTCTGCGCCGGGGGAATCGCCTCGCCGGCCGACGCGTCGCTGGTCATGCAACTGGGCGCCGAGGGCGTGTTCGTCGGCTCCGGGATCTTCAAGTCCAGCGACCCGGAGATGCGCGCGCGGGCCATCGTGGAGGCCACGACGCACTTCAGCGACCCCGAGCGGGTCGCGCGGGCCAGCGAGGGTCTGGGCGAGGCGATGGACAGCCTCGAGACGCGGGCGCTGGCCGAAGGCCAGCTCCTGGCCGGCCGCGGCTGGTAGCGCCGTGAGCGTGCCGGGGGTGGACCGGCCACTGGTCGGGGTGCTCGCGCTCCAGGGCGGGTTCGAGGCCCACTCGCGCGTGCTGCGCGGGCTCGGGGCGCAGGTGCGTGAGGTGCGTGTTCCGGGCGACCTCGAGGGCCTCGACGGGCTCGTCATGCCCGGCGGGGAGTCGACGGTGATGAGCCTGGGCATCGAGCGTGAAGGCTTGGCCGAGCCGCTGCGCGCGCTGGCGGGCGCCGGAACCCCGATCCTGGGCACCTGCGCCGGGCTGATCGTGCTCGACCGCGAGCACCTGGGGCTGATGGACCTCGTCGCGCGGCGCAACGCCTTCGGGCGCCAGGTGCGCTCCTTCGAGGCCGACCTGGACTTCGCCGGCCTGGAGGGAGGGCCGCTGCGCGCGGTCTTCATCCGCGCCCCGTGGATCGACGAGGCGGGGGCGGACGTGGCGTTGCTGGCCGAGGTGGACGGGCACGCCGTCGCCGCCCAGCAGGGCAACCTGCTCGCCGTCGCGTTCCATCCGGAGCTGGACGACGACGCGCGGGTGCACGAGCGGTTCCTTGAGCTGGTGCGAGGCCGGGGCGGGGCGTAGATCCCAGGTCGCTCAGTTGGTGGCCTCGATGCCCGCGCCCGCAGGGGTGCGCGGCGTGCCCGAGGTGTCCTGCTCGCGGAGGCTGGGCGGCGCGACGTCATCGGAGGTCGCCGGGGTGTTGCCGGCGCCCAGGATCCCGGCTACCAGCAGTGCGATCGCGATGGCCGTCGCGATGAGGATCCCCGGAAGGACCCGCGCCAGCATCCCCGAGTCGGGCGGTGCGCCCGGGCCGCCGTTGGGGCTGGGGGCGCAGACGCTCGTGCGAGCCGCGGGAGGCGGCATCGGCTCGCCCACCTCATGGCCCTCGGGTGCGTCTTCGGGGTCGTGGGCTTCCGGCCGCGGATGCTCGGCGGGCCTGGACTCGGCCGGCGGCCCGGGGAGCTTGGCCGTTGCCGGCCCCGACATGGGCTCTCCATCGGGGGAAGGGGGAGACACGGCCGGCCCGGATCCCTGCATGCCCGAGCGGATGACCACCGTGCGCCGCCCGAAGCTCACCCGGCCATGTGCGGTGCCGACCCCGCCTCCGCGTCGCGCAGCGGGCGCGCCGGCGGTGGCGGCCCCGTTGGGCTGGGCCGCATCCCGACCGTTCCGTGCGTCGGGCGCCTCACGTGGAGGGGGGCGCTGGGTCGGGCTGTAGTCGACAGCCGCGGAATTGCCCGGCCACGGATCGGTGGGACGAGCCTGCGAGGGAGGGGCGTAGGTCGCGGGGGGCGGTGGCGTGTTGGCCGGCCAGGGGTCGGCTGACACCGCCTCCGTCTGTGGGGCCTCGATCGCCGGTCCCTCGGCCGCCGGAACCTCGATCGCCGGGGCCTCGGCCGCCGGGGCCTCGGCCGGCGCCGACGCAGCATCCGGCGCCGGTGACGTCTCGGGTGGGGCGAGCGCGGGGGGTGCCGGAAAGCGCCCGGGACGCGTCACCACCTCGGGCGGAAGCATGTCGAGCGCCTCCGCGGCCACGACCTCGCGCGTTCCGGTGGCCAGCGGGCCCGCGCCGGCCAGCGCGAGTAGCAGGGCTCGCGCGTCGGGCTCGCGCAGACGCCGGCCCGCGGCCTCGGCGTAGGATCGCTCACCGTCACGGAAGCGCTCGCGCAGCGCGCGGCAGCCCGGGCAGCTCGCCAGGTGCTGATCGAGCCGCACGGCGTCCTCGTGGGCCAGCTCGCGGTTGGCGCGCGCGGCCAGCAGCCGTGGCGCCATCCTGCACGCGCTCCCACCGCGGCGGGTGAGGCGGTGCAGCGCCCTGCCCGAGCGTGCGGGGTGGTGGACGACGCGTTGCGCCGACGACTCCCGCACAGCGCACAGCAGCATCGTGTCGGGGTCGAGGCCGCCGAGGTCGGTCGCCTCGACGACGTGCGACCGGAACCGGGCCATGGCCTGCGCGGCGGCCTGGACGGCGGCCTCGGGGGCCACGATGCCGGAGGCGTAGGCCATCACTGCGCTGCCGCGCAGCTCGACGAGCCCGGCGAGCGAGGCCGGCTCCCCGTCGCGGATGCCGGCAGGCGTGACCCCTCTGGGCATCAGGCGAGGGTATCGCCTGACCGGGCCGCCGCCGCGCGAGGCGCCGACTCCCGCGGGACTATGGCGCCGAGGCTCCGAGCCCCTCGATCAGGCGGCTCAGCCGCGCCGTCTGGGCGTGCACGTCGCACGCACGCAGGACGTGCTTGCGCCCCGCCCGCCCCATCGCGGCACGCGCGCTGGCCGGGAGGTCGAGCAGATCGCCGATTCCCGCGGCCAGCGCGCCGGGGTCCCCGGGCGGCACCAGCCGGCCCCAGCGGTGATCGACGAGCTCGGGAAGGCCGACCTCGTCGCTGGCCACCACGGGCACCTCCATGGCGAGCGCCTCCTTGACGACCACCGGCATGGCGTCCCGGTCGCCGTCGGCGGCGACCACGCAGGGCATGGCCAGCAGATCGGCATCCTCCAGGACCGCGCGCACACCGTCGGGCTGGCATGCGCCGGCCAGGACGACCCGGCCGTCGAGGCCCAGCCGGCGCACCTGTTCCTCGAGCCGCGCGCGCAGCGGCCCCTCGCCGACGATCGTGCAGCGATCGACGGGCGTCCCGGCGCGCTCGAGCACCGCCACCGCGTCGACGAGGTGCTCGAAGCCCTTCTTCGCCACCAGCCGCCCGACCGCGACGACGTGCCGGCCGCCGGGGTGCGGGCGTCCTCGGCGAAACCGCTCGCCGTCGACACCCATGACGACCACCTCGACCTCGCGGCCGGTGAGTCCGCGCAGATGACGGGCCGTGTACTGGCAGGGGGCCAGCGCCAGGTCCGCGGCGGCGAGCTTCGCGCGCAGGTTGGCCGGGGCGCCGAAAATCTCCCAGCCGTGGGCGATGATCGAACAGGACAGCCCCAGCACCCGCGACAGGCGCAGCGCGTCGGCCGCGGGGCCGGTCGCGAAGTGGACGTGCAGGTGGTCGGTGCGGTGGGCGCGCAGCCGGGCGGCGACCGGCGCGAGCGTGCGCAGCGGCAGGATGGGCTCCTCGCGGCGCCAGCGCCGGCGCTCCACCAGGTCGCGCGCGCAGCGCAGTGGATGGCGCACCGCGAGGCGCCCCACGCTGCGCAGGCGCGCCACTGTGGTGTCCTCGAAGGCGTAGGCGGTGGGTATGCCGTTCACGGCTTCGGCGTTGGGCGTCGTGGCAAGCTCGCGCGCTTCGATGCGTATGCGATGGCCCAAGGCGTCGAGAGCGGCGAGCTCGGCGACGACGAAGGTCTCGGACAGGGCGGGGTAGGTGTCCAGGAGGACGGCGACCGTGCGAGCCGTCGTCGCATGCCGCGGCGGGTCAGGACGTGGGGGGCGGTGCTTAGGAGGATCTCGATGTTCCACAGTGACCGGTCGGCGACGTAGAGGTAGTCGATCTTGACCATCTCCGCCAGCCGCACGCGCGATGATCCCGCGTTGGGCGCGGGTGCTCGGCTTCGAGTCGCTCTGGCTGGCCCTCGCCGGGGAGCTTGCCTGACCGACGGAAGGTCGTTGGCCTACCCTGGCGATCCGTGGCCTCCGCGCCGAGTCAACCGGCGTTCCCGTCGCGCGCCGCGTGACCCGGGGCGCACGTCCCGACGCCGGTGACGTCGGCCGATGACGCTGCTGCATCACGCCCTGCTGGTGGTCGCGCTGCTGGCGCTGGGCGCAGCGGCGCTGCGGGCGGCCAGCGCGCTCGTGCCCGAAGGCCTGGAGCGCGTGCTCGTCGCCGCCGTGCTCGGCGCCGGCGCCGCGGTGGCGCAGACGCTCCTGCTCGCCCTCGTCGGGCTTGGGTCGAGCCCGGTGGTCCTGACTCTCGCCGCCGGCGCGACGTGGCTCGCTGTGCGCGCGGTACTGCCCGACCCGGCGGTCCGGCTGCTCGACGAGCTCGCTCGCGCGATCGCCGCGGCGCCCACCGGCATGCGACTGGCCGTCGGCGCGGCCGCCGGCGTGCTGCTGGCGCTCGTGTACTTCTTCCTGCGCCACCCTGCGGTCGGGATCGACGGCACCGCCTATGTCCTGCCGGAGATCGTCAACTGGATCCACAGCGGCCGACCGGGCGCCGAGGTCCAGGCCAGCGAGGACTTCCAGGCCGGCGCCTACCCGCTGACGCACGAGATCCTGCTCGCATGGTCGATGGGCCTGTCACGCAGCTTCGTGCCGATCGCGCTGGCGACGCCGGCGCTGCTCGCGCTGCTCGCCGCGGCGGGCTGGGTCGGGCTGCGCAGGGTCGGGGTCGCAGCCGCGGTGGCGGCGATCACGATCCTCGCAGTCGTCGTCGGCCCGTCGATCGTCGGTGCGCTGAACTACCCGAAGAACGACCTCGCCGCCCTCACATGGCTCGTCGTGGCGGCGGCCCTGTGCGTGGCGGCGGTGCGCCGGCCGCCGCTGCTGGCGGTGGCGATCCTGGCCAGCGGGCTGTCGGTCGGGACGAAGACGACGACGGCGCCGCTCGTGGTGATCGTGCTCGGCGTCGCGCTGTACCTGTCCAGGCGCCGGGGCATCCCGCCGCTGCCCGCGCGGGGGCTGCTCCTCGCCGCGGTGGCCGGGGCCGTCGCTGTCGGTGGCGTCTGGTACGTGCGCAACCTCATCGTGCACGGCTCGCCGCTCTGGCCGCTGCTGACGACGCCGTGGTCAGATCCGGCGCCGCCCGCGCTCGCCCGTATCGACACGAGCTTCCTCGACCGACCGATCGCCAGCCTCGAGGGTCGCACCGCCACCTACGTGGACGGTCTCGCCGGCGGCCTCGTCCTGCTGGCCGCCGGCATGCTCGCGTGGGTGTTGGCGCGCAGCCGGGCGGTCGTCGTCGCGAGCGTCGCGACGGCCGTGGCCCTCCTGGCCTGGATGAGCGCGCCCTACACCGGGGTGGCCACCGACACCTTCGTTGACCTATCTCTGTTCGTCATCCGCTACCTCATGCCGGCGGTCTGCGCCGGGGCGGTCGCGCTCGCGCTGGCCAGCCGCGGTCGCGGCCCGGGCGGGATGGTGGCGATCGGTCTGCTCGTCCTCGCGGCGGTCTGGTCGGGGCTGGGCAGCCTCGACATCCGGTATCCGCTGATGCCGAGCCCGAGGCTGCTCGGCGCGGGGGCGTTCGCCGGCGCCGGCCTCGCGGTGGTGGCGCGGTTCGCCGTTGGGGCCCCGCGGGTGCTGCGCGCCTCAGCCGCCGTGGCGCCGGTCGCTGCGGCGGTGGCGCTCGCGTTGGCCGCGCCGGGCTACGTGGAGCGCCACGCGCGCACCAACGCGACGACCGCGACGCCGGTCATCGCATGGTTCGCCGCGCAGGAGGAGTTCCGCGACGGGGACGCCCCGATCAGTCTGTCGCCGCAGGTGATCGGTCCGCTGGCCGGCGACCGCCTCCAGCACGACGTGCAGCTCATTCCCGGGCTGGCGCCGTGTCGCGAGGTCCGCGCTCGCGCGCGCGAGGGATACGTCGTCGTGCGCGACCTGCCCGCGGTGGTCCGCCGCTACCTGGAGCCCTACCGCGCGGGGGAGTGCCTTGCCGGCGAGCGGGCGATCTTCAGCGACGCCGACTTCCGCGTGTACCGGCTGCCCGCCGCTTCGCCGTAGACGACGAACGCTGGTGCGCCGCGGCGCTCAGGTCGCGCCTGGAGCTGCTGCGGCCTTGATCCCGTGCAGGATCTGGTGGCGCACGGTGAAGGTGCGCTCGCCCTCGCCCGCGTGCATGTCGAAGCGCGCGCGGCGCTCCACCCTGTCGAAGCCCGCGCTCCACAGCATCCGCCGCCAGGTGCGCGCGCTGGGCTGCCAGAAGACCACGGCGCGGTCACGGTCGGCCTGGTAGCGCGAGACGGGGAGGGGGAGGAGGCCGAGCCCGCGGTGGTACTCCTCCGCCGAGACGAACGTGCCCCGGCACAGGCTCGCGATCCGCTCCAGCGCCAGGAGCTGGTCGCGCAGGTGGATGAGCACCGAGCCGCACAGGACCCAGTCGAAGGTGCCCAGGTCGTCCGGGGTGGCGTCGTAGATGGAGCGCACGACGCGCTCCACCCGCGAGCCCAGGATCTCGTGAGCCAGGGCGAAGCCCGCGCCGCGAGGGTCCGCGCTGTAGGCGGTCGGTCGGCGTCGGGGCGGCCAGTCCAGCTCGCGCTCGTAGTCGAGGTCCAGCGCGACGACCTGCGCGCCCCGGCGCTCCATCTCGAAGGCCCAGAACCCGTCCCACGTGCCCACGTCGAGGGCGCGCACGCCGTCCATGCGCTCGGGCAGCCCGTAGCGGTGCACGTCGGCGCGCAGGTCGAACCAGCCGTGGGTGACCAGGCCGGGGGCCAGCTCCATCGTGTGGTACCAGCGGTGCTGCGCCACGCGCCGGCGCAGGTCGTCGTCGATCATCGGGGCGGACGCTAGCGGCGGGTTCAGATCAGAGGACCGGCGTGCGCGCGCGCACGCTACCGACAACCAGGGCTGCCGCGCCCACCGCATCGGCAGCGATGTAGACCAGCGTGGCCCAGGGCCGCCGCCGGCCGCGGTGGCGGGTCGAGGACACCGCGATGGCGAGGTAGGGGATCGCGGCGCAGCAGGCGCCGGCACGCCGGCTGCGCACGCCGACGCCCAGGCCGACCAGCGCGAGGTCAAAGGCCGCGCTGCGCCGGCTGAGGAACACGCGGCGCCAGAAGAGCGTCTCGCGCAGCTCCGGTATCCGCCGCGCCAGCTCGGGGAAGAACCGCACGCGGGTGCGCTCGGCGAGCAGACCCGCCGCCGAGCGCGGGAAGATCTCGTGGTGGACGAGCGCATCGGCACAGAAGGCGGTCCGCGCCCCACTGCGCACGGCGCGCCAGCCCAGCCACGCGTCCTCGCCCATCTCCTTTCCGGTCGCCAGCGCCACGCCCGGCTCGAACCCGCCGAGGCGCTCGACGAGCTCGCGCCGCGCGAGCAGGTTGGCCGCCTCGAACAGGCCGCGGGGGGCGGTGACGTTGACGTGGCGGTCGAAGGGGCCGATCGATCGGCCGGGAGGCGGGAGGACGGCGCCCTGCACGAGGTCGGCGTGCGCGAGCGCCGCGCGGCCCCGCCGCAGCCAGTCCGGGGTCGGGATGCAGTCCGCGTCGGTGAAGGCGAGGATGGAGCCGCGCGCGAGCGCGAGACCCGCGTTGCGCGCGGCGCCGGGCCCGCTGCCCGGTCCGGCGCTGTGAGCCACGCGGGCGCCGGCCGCGCGGGCGATCCCGGGCGTGCCGTCGCGCGAGCCGTCATCGGCGACGACGACCTCGAAGGGCCCGGCGTCGACCTGTGCCCCCAGGGCCGCCAGCAGCGCGGGGAGCGTCGCCGCGGCGTCGCGGGCGGGCACGATCACGGTCAGGAGGCGATCGTCCATCGTGCGAAGCTACGCGCTCGCCCCGGCGCGGCGCGCCCTGATCCACGCGCGGGCGTGCAGGCGGGCCCAGTGGCGCAACCGGGCACGACGCCCGGGTGCCAGCGCGGCGGCCGCGCCCAGTGCCGGCAGGCCCGCGTTCAGCGCGGCCACCACGGCGGCTCGGGGCCGGCCGCCCCGGCGGCGCATCCAGGCGTAGGCGGCGGCCTGCGAGCGCACGTGACGGTCGTCTGCCCAGGCGGCCGTCGCGGCGGCCGAGCGCTCGTGGTGCACGCGGGCGGCCGGCACGTAGCGCACGGTGAACCCGGCGCGCCGCACGCGCCAGCAGAGGTCGAGATCCTCGGCGTAGAACCACATCGCGTCGTCGAAGCCGCCGGCGGCCTCCCACGCGCGGCGGCGCACCAGCAGCAGGGCGCCGTGGGCCCACGGCACGCCGCGCGGACGCTCCGGGTCCCAGTGGCCCTCGAGGCACAGGCGCTCGCCGAGCCCGGGCACGCGCGCGCCGAGGCCGAGGTTGACCGCGGCGGCCACACGTACGCCGGGGAAGGGGTGGACGCTGTGCTGGGTGCGCCCGCCTGGCAGCACGAGCCGGGGCGCGAGCGCGCCCGTACGGGGGTCCCGGGTCCCGGCCGCGAGCAGCGCCTCCAGCGCGCCCGGCGTGAAGCGCAGGTCGGCGTTCGCCGAAGCGATCCATGGCGTCGCCGTACGGCGCGCCACGAGGTTCACCGCGGGGCCGTAACCCAGGTTGGCGCCGGCCTCGACGAGCCTCGCCCAGCCGTGGCGGGAGCGCACCATCGCGGGCGAGCCGTCGGTGGACGCGTTGTCCACCACCCACACCTCGGCGCGCCCCGCGTCGTGGTCGGGGCGCAGCGAGGTCAGGCACGCGTCGAGGAGCTCGCGCGTGTTGAACGACACGATCGCGATCGTCACCGGCGCGCCCGGCACGGCCTCACTGCGCACCGAGCGAGCGGTACAGCGCGAGGTGCTCGCGCACGCAGCGCTCCTGGTCGTAACGCGCCGCGTGCACGCGGCAGGCCTGGGCCGTGGCCGGGTCGCCGGCCAGCTCGAGCGCCTCGAGCAGCGCCCGCGCCAGCCCCGCCTCGTCGCCCGGCGCGAAGAGCCGGCCGGTCGCATCGTCGTCGAGGATCTCGGGGATGCCGCCCTCGTGAGTGCCCACCCCCGGGGTGCCGCAGGCCAGGCCCTCGGCCAGAACGAGCCCGAAGGCCTCTGCGCGGGAGGGGAGCACGGAGGTCCAGGCGGCGCGGTAGCGCGCCACGAGCGTGAGGTCGTCGCGGGCGGCCTCCGCGAGCTCCACGCCCTCCGCGCAGGCCAGGCGCGCGGCGAGCGCAGCGTCGCGCGGACGCTCGAGCACCAGCCGCGCGTCGGGCCGCGCCCGGCGCACGCGCGCGAAGGCGCCCAGCAGGAGCTCGGCCTGCTTGCGCGGGTCCTCCAGGGCAGCGGCGCAATAGACCGTCGGCTCCCCCGCGCGCCGGCCGCCGGGCGAGAACGTCCGCAGGTCCACGCCAGGGTGGATGACCCGTGGCGACCCGCCGAGGTGGCGGCGCACACCCTCGGCCACCGCGGCGCTGATCGCGACGACGGCGTCGGCGCCGCGCGCGACGCGGCGCGCGGCGGCCAGCGCGCGCCTTCGGCCGCCGAGCCCCTCGGGCCGCGGGAGGCCCATGACCGAGAAGACCGCCGGTCTGCCGGTGTGAGAGGCCCAGGCCATGGCGGCCAGCCCCTCGCCGACGTAGAAGGCGTGGGCCACGTCGGGGGCCGCGCGGCTCAGATCCCTCCACGCCACCGGGAGATGGGCCGCCGGCCGCGGGAGTCCCGCCCAGCTCGCCAGCCGCTCGGGAGGGCGCCCGAGACGGCGCACGATCACCCCGTCCTCGACCGCAGTGGTCGCGCGCCGCCCGGCGCGGGTGGTCACCACCCGCGCGCCGTGGCCGGCCGCGACCAGCCCCGCGGCCAGGTCGTGGACGGCCCGCTCGGAGCCCCGGCGCACCTCCGGCCAGTAGTAGGGGTGCAGCAGGGCGACCTCCACGACTCGCGCGCCGCGACCGGATCACCGAGCGCGGGGTCTGGACGTCACACGAAGCAGAACGAGTCGGTGGAGCAGTCGCCGCCCTCGAGGCGGATCTGGTGAGCGCGGTGGCCGGGGAACTCCACGTGGAACTCGGGGTCGAGCGCAAAGCCCCCGTTCTCCACGTCGACGTCGGCCTTGAACATCGCTCCGGGTACGCCCTCGGGGTAGAACTGAAGGTCCCAAGCACTGTAGAGCGAGTTCGTGCCGTAGACGCGCCGTCCGTCTCTGCTCACCTCGACCATCTGCGGCGCACCGGCCCAGGGGCGACCTGACGCATGGTCGGCGTGGTGGAGTATTCCGCCCAGCTCGATCTTGTCGACCAGGCGCGGTGCGAAGGGGTCGCTGACGTCGTACTGGTGCAGTTCCCCCAGTCCGTAGCAGGCGACGTACAGGAAGCGGTCGTCGAGCGAGAGATCGATGTCGGTGACGACGGGTGGCACCGCGCCGAAGCCCTTCAGCAGCGGTGGCAGCGTGTCGGCATCGACGGGAACGGCCGGGATGTGGATCGTCTTCTTCGCCTTCCACTGATCGCCCTCCTTGTACCAGGTCCAGACCGACGCGGAGAGGTCGGTCACGTCGATGACGACCCCGAGAAAGCCGTAGGTCTTGGTCGGGTCGTGGGCGGGGCGCACCTCCAGGGCCATCTGGTGCTCGTCTCCCAGATCGATCTCGGTGATGTGCCGACGCTCCTTGAGATCGAAGAAGTGAAGCTTGTGGCCGTACTCGCGGTTGAGCAGTGCCTCCGGAACGATCCCGTTCTCGATCAACCGTGGCGGAGCCCATTCACTGGTGATCATCACCCCCTCGTCGACGTGCCACCAGAAGTCGTAGGCGTACTGCTGGCTACCGCGATCGAGCTCCCACTGACCGGTGACCTTGAAGTCGTCATGATCCATGGTGAAGATGCCGGCGGGGCCGTCCTCGCCGTCGACGGACCCCGAGCCGAGAGCGCTCACGAACAGGCCACCGGGGCCGCAGTGCACGGTGTGCGGGCGGCTGTAGTGGCCCTCGCCCATGACCTCGGCAGGCTCGATTATCTTGACCAGGCGCGGCTGGCGAGGATCGACGCCGACGTCGAGGACGTAGATGCGCGACGTCCGGATGCCGGGCACGACGAGGTAGCGGCGCTCCATGGCACCGTCGTGCTCATGGTCGTCGCCCAGCGCCGAGCTACAGATGTTCCAGCCGTAGTGATGGAACTCGTCGGGCGGGTCCTGGGCGGGCGGTTCCCACCGACCGACCTCGTCCCCGTAGCTCGAAGAACGGGGGTCGACGTCGATCACCACGATCGCGTCCGGTTCCAGCAGCGCGACGTAGGCGAGCTTCTCGGGCGGGGCCTCCATCGCCTCGCGCGGCGTCCGGTACAGCGTCGTCGTGGCCTCGTGCTCGTGCTCGGTCATCGCACACTCACTCCTCTCGGGTTGGCCCCAGTCTGCCAGAGACGATTGGTCGATGACCGACGCTGCGACGATCATGGATCAACCGCGTCCGTCAGACCACCGCAACGCGGTAGCGCACGCCGCCGCGGACCACCGCCGCGACCTCGATGGCGTCGACGACCAGCAGCAGCGGCATGTGCCGGGCCGACCCGCCGGTCAACCACAGCCGCCGCCGCGCCCCCTGCAGCCAGGGCAGCGTCAACGCCACGGCGGGCGCCAGGCGCGGCGCGAGCGCGAGGCCGGCCGCCGCCAGCACCAGGTCGCGGTGGGCGCGGCGCCAGAACACCCCGTGGTGCAGCGTGGAGCGCCGTAGCTGTGGGTGGGCGGCGAACGCCCGCATCGCTCCGCTCCAGCGCCCGGCGAGGCGCAGCGCGCCCAGGGTCCCGAGGTCCTCCACCGCGTGCAGGACCCGCGCGCCCCCCACCCAGGCGACCGGCGCGCCCGCGGCCTGCGCGCGCCAGGCCAGGTCGGTGTCCTCGCCGCCCCACCCGTAGCGCAGGTCGAACCCGCCGACGCGCTCGAGCAGCGCGCGTGGATAGGCGATGTTGCAGGTGGGAAACCAGGGGCCCGCCTGCAGCACCGCCTGCGTGCGGGCGGTCGGGGACAGGCGGTGCAGCTCGGCCGGGTCGGGGTCGGTGCGCCCGGCCAGCAGCGCGGCGGGCCGGGCGCGGGCGGCCTCGACCAGGGCGGCCAGCCACCCGGGCTCGGGGCGGCAGTCGTCGTCGGTGAAGGCGACGAGCGGAGCTGCGCCCGCGCGCCACCCCGCGTCGCGGCCGTGGGCGGGGCCGTCGCCGCGCGCGCGGTGCACCACCCGCAGGTCGAGCCGGCCGTCGCGGGCTGCCTGCGCGAGCACGCTCGGGGTCGCGTCGTGCGAGCCGTTGTCCACCACGGTGACCGTGAAGGCCTCGCGCGCCAGCTCCTGCGCGCGCAGCGCGTCCAACAGCGCGCACACGCGCACAGCCCGGTCACGGGTGGACACCACCACGTCGACGCGGGGGCCGATCTCGCTCACCCGTCCGCTCCCAGGTCCCGGGCCACCGGCGCGCTGCGGCCCGGTCGAGGAGCGCCCGGCCTCGGCGGCGGGGGTGGGAGCAGACACCCCGTCAGCCTGCCCCTCAGGCGCGCCTCGGGCGCCCGACCACGCAGGTGTGGGGCGCGCCGACGAGCTGGATCGCGCGCAGGGCCGCGCCGGCGAGGCGCTTCTCGAAGCCACGGCGCGCCCAGCCCTCGCCGTAGCGGAGCAGGTAGGGCCTGCCCGCCGACATCACGTCGAAGCCCGCGGCCTCGACCATGCGGACGTGGCCGCGCGCGTTCGGCACGTAGAAGTAGGGCAGGTTGGGGTTCATGAACAGGTCGGCGGCGGGCCAGAGGGGGCGCTTGACGGTGAGTGGGAGGGAGATCGGGTTGTTGGACATCAGACGACCGTCGGGCGCAAGCACGCCCCTCACCGCGCTCAGGGCGTCCACCGGGTTGCGCAGGTGCAGCAGCAGCGAGCCGACGAACGCGAAGTCGAAGGAGCCGACCCGCTCAGGCGTGAGGTCGTAGACGTTGATCGGCTTCCACTCGACCCGCGAGTCGAGCGCCTCGCGGGCGAGCTCGAAGGAGGCGTTGCGATCGTCCAGGTGCCGTAGGTGCTCCGCGTCGAAGCTCGGACGCGGCTCGGGGAGGTCGACCTCGGACTGGCTCACGAGGTCGGTCGCCACGACCTCGGCCGCGCCGCGCCTCTCCATCTCGAAGGCCCAGAACCCGTCTCGGGTCCCGACGTCCAGGCACCGCAGGCCGGCGAGTGAGGCGGGAAAGGGGACCCGCTCCAGCGCATCCGCCATGTCGTAGTCGCCCCGGGTGATCAGCCCGCCGGGGAGCTCGATCGACTGATACCACGGGATCGCAGCCGCCCGCTCACGGAGTTCGTCGGGGGAGATCGCCACGGGTCGGACCGCTGCCGGCGCGCCGGGTAGAGGCGCGTGCACGCCCGGAGGCTAGCGGGCCACGCGCGCGCCGGTGCGCTGCCAACAGTAGCGCCGGGGGACGGTGCGCGGTGGTCCACTGGGACCGCCACTACGACCGGCTGGCCGATGTGCTCGCCTTCGAGTCGGTGTGGTTCGCGCCGGCGGGCGATCTGGGGTGATCGACGAGGATGGCGAGGGGTAGGCTGGCGCGCGCATGGCACGGGTCCTGGCGGTGGGCGCGATGTACCCGCCCCAGCACCTGGGCGGGTACGAGCTGCTGTGGCGTGACACGACACTCGCGCTGCGCGCCGCCGGACACGAGGTGCGGGTGCTCGCCGCCGACCTGCGCCTGGCATCCGCGGCCGAACTGGATGGTGACGTCCACCGCGAGCTGCGCTGGTACTGGAGCGACCACACCTTCCCGCGGCGCGCACCGCGCGAGCGCATCGCCCTGGAGCGCCACAACGCGCGCGTCCTGGCACGCCACCTCGAAGCACTGCGCCCGGACGTCGTCATGTGGTGGGCGCTGGGTGGCCTGTCCCTGTCGCTGGTGGAGCGCGTGCGCCGCCGCGGCGTGCCGGCGCTCGGCGTGGTGGGCGACGAGTGGATGGCCTACGGGCCGCGGGTGGACCAGTGGCTGTCGGCGTGGGCTGCCCGGCCCAGCCTGGCGGGTGGGGCGGCGGCGGTCACCCGTGCCCCTACGCGCTTCGCGCCCGGGCGGTCCGCGCGCTGGCTGTTCATCAGTGACTTCCTGCGCAGGGAGGCCCAGCGCGTGACGGGCGGCGCGCTCGCCGACACGGGCGTCGTGCACCCCGGGGTCGACCCGGCCCGGTTCCCGCCCGCCCCGTCAGGGCCCTGGAGGGGACGGCTGCTGTACTGCGGTCGCATCGACGAGCGCAAGGGCATCGCGGACGCGCTCGCCGCCCTGGCGCACCTGCCCGAGGCGACGCTGCGTGTCGACGGCGGGGGCGACGAGTCGCACCTCGGCCGCCTGCGCGAGCAGGCCGTCGGGCTCGGCGTGGCCGGGCGCGTCACCTTCGCGCGCAGTCCCCGGGAGGAGCTCGCCGACGTCTACGCGGCGGCCGACGTCGTGCTCTTCCCGGTCCGCTGGCCCGAGCCGTGGGGACTGGTGCCGCTGGAGGCCATGAGCGTCGGGCGCCCGGTGGTGGCCACCGGCACGGGCGGGTCGGCCGAGTACCTGCGCGACGGTCACAACGCCGTCGTGGTCCCCCCCGGGGATCCGCGCGCCCTGGCGGCGGCCGTCCAGCGCCTCGCAGAGGGCCCCGCGCTGCGCGAGCGCCTCGTCACCGGCGGCCGGCGGACCGCCGGGTCGCTCACCCAGGCAGCGTTCGAGACCGCGGTGGAGCGGGAGCTGCGGGCGGTCGCGCGGGCGGCGTCATAGGCCTGCCGTGCGTGGCCCAGCCGCTCATCCGCCGGAAGGGCCGCCTCCACGGCCGCCGGCAGGCTACCGCGGCGCCGGCGGGCGGCGGGGCGCCCCGGGGGCCGGCGCGCCGTCGGGCGGCACATCACCGCGGCGCCGGCGGGGGGCCGGGCGCCCCTGCGTCCGCGCGCCGCCAGGCGGCCAGGAAGCGCTCGGCCAGCTCCTGCTCCCAGTACAGGCGCGCGATGTCGTGCACGAGCGGCCCGAGCCGGGGCACGCGCTCGGGCACGAGGTCCACCACGCGGGCCGCGCGGCCGCGGGCGCGGGGTGTCAGGGGCGCCGCCGCGAAGCGGTCGTGGAGGAAGGGCGCGACCTCGGGGTGGCGGGCGACGAAGCGCCGCTCCGACCAGGCCAGGCGCTCGATGCGCCCGCGCCACTGCTCCAGCGTCATGGCGTGCTCGTGCTGCGCGGCGGCCGTGGGCATGTAGCGCACGCGCAGCCGCGCCCGCTTGGCGACGTCGAGGTCCTCGTACCCGAAGGGCAGGCCCTGGGCGTCGAAGCCGCCCACCTGCTCGAGGGCGGCCCGCTTGACCGACGCGTTGGCGGTGTAGAAGTGCCACCAGCCGGTCAGCGCGCCGGGCTCCATGGCGGCGAAGTCGAACTGCAGCCCCTCGATCCAGCGCATGAAGGCGCTGACCCGCAGGCCGTCCGCCCAGCGCACGCCGCCCAGCACGGCCAGGTCGGCCGCCGGGTCGGCGGCGTGCTCGCGGGCGTGCGCCGCCGCGAGCCCGGGCTCGGCCAGGACGTCGTCGTCGAGGAAGAGCACCACCGCGCCGCGTGCCGCCCGCCACCCCGCGTTGCGTGCCGCCGACGCGCCCGGCACCTCGCTGCGCTCGACGCGGCCGGGAAGGCCCGCCGCCGACCACGCGCGCTTCACGGCGTCGTGGTCGGCCGCCGCGTCGGCGGCCAGCAGCACCTCGCCGACGCTCTCCTGGCTCTGCAGGCGGGCCAGCGCGCGGGGGAGGGTCGCCCGCCGACCCAGGGTGGGCATGACGACGCTGAGGCCCTCCATGCGCGCCAGCCTAGTGCCGCCACACCGAACCAAGTGCCGAACGCCACCACTACGATCCCGCGGTGCGCCCGGCCCCCGCGTCCGACCCCGCCCGCGAGCTGGAGGAGCTGCGGGGCTACCTGCACGAGGTGGGGGAGGGCTTCGACGTGGCGCTGCTGCGCGGCCACGAGCGGGCCCTGGAGCGCGAGCTCGAGCGTGCCGGCGACGAGGGGCTGCTGTATCGCACCTCGCGCATGTACCTCTACGACCTGACGGTCTTCGCCATGTCGCAGAGCAAGGCGCCGTACCTCGCGCTGCTGGCCCGGCGGATCCGCCCTCCCGCCCGGGTGCTGGACCTCGGCTGCGGGATCGGCTCGGATGGCCTTGCCCTGGCGGAGGCCGGTTACGACGTCACCTTCGCCGACTTCGCCAACCCCTCGACGGACTACCTGCGCTGGCGCCTGGCCCACCGGGGGCTGGCAGCGCCGCTCCACGACCTCGACGCGGGCACGCTGGGCGGAGGCTTCGACGTGGCCTACGCCTTCGACGTCATCGAGCACGTGCCCGACCCCCACGCCTTCCTCGACGACCTCGAGGCCCGTGCGCGCCGTGTGCTGGTGAACTTCCTGGAGCCCGTGCCCGGGGAGACGGCGCTACACCATCCGCTGCCCGTGGGCGACCTGCTGCACCGCGCCGCCTCGCGGCGGCTGCGGGCCTACCGCTGCCTGCACGGCCGCTCGCACCTCGTCCTCTACGACCCCCGCCCGGCCGCCGGGCCCGTGGGGCGGGCGCACTCACGCGCCCGGCTGCTCACGCGGCGCTGAAGCGCACGACGCCCTCGCCGGCGTCCTCCTCCACGATCTCGCCGCGGTCGAGCAGCAGGTCGACGTGCCCGAGCACCTCGCTGAGGCACAGGTAGGCCTGGGTCACGGCGACGTTGCCCCACAGCGCCTGGCCCAGCTCGTAGGCGGTTCGTGGCTCGTGGCGGACCAGCCCTGCGATCTTGGCCGCCCGGCGCTCGTGCATGCGCACGCGCTCGTCCAGGAGGCCGGCGGGGTCGGTGAACGGCTCCCCGTGGCCGGGCAGCACCACCTCGACGCCCTCCATCGCGCGCGTGGCCGCCATCGACTCCAGGTAGATCATCAGCGCGCGCGGCCGGGCGCCGCCTTCGCCGTCGCGAGGCCGGGTCAGCAGCGGGTTGGAGGAGATGTGGTGGATGAGGTGATCGGCGGCCAGCAGCAGGCCCGCCTCCTCGTCGTGGAGCACCGTGTCGGTGGGCGAGTGGCCCGGGCGATGCCACACGCGCAGGGTGCGCGCCGCGAAGTCCAGCGTCCCGCCGTGGTACAGCTCGCGGGTGACCGTGGCGGGCGCGCCCCAGCCGCGGAAGGCGGCGGACACCGCACGCAGCACCCGGACCACGTCGTGGGGGAGGCCGTGGCGCAGCATCATCTGCGCGCCGAAGACGTCGTCGGCCTCCATCTCGTCGCCGAAGCGCGCCAGCCAGGGCGCGAGCAGCGCGATCGCGCACACCTCGGCGCCCGAGCGGCGGGCGAGGATCTCGACCAGCCCCTCGTGGTCCATGTGCTGGTGGGAGACCACGATGCGCTCCAGATCCTCGACGCGGCGCCCGTGGTCGGCCAGCGCGCGCTCCACGGCGTCCAGCGCCTTGCCGGAGTTGGGGCCGGTGTCCAGGAGCGTGAGCGGCTCGTCATCGATGAGCCAGCAGTTCACTCGCCCCACCGCGAACGGCGTGAGTATCGCCAGCCGGTGCACGCCGGCTTGCGCGGCACGGTCCAGGAGCGCCCGGGCCTCGGCCGTGGGTGGGGTCGCAGCCACCGGCGGAGCCTATGGGGCGACGCCGGGGTGCGTGGCGTGGTCATCGCCGGGTGGCGCCAGAATGGCGCTAGGCTTCCCCGCATGCCCAGCGTGCAGATAAAGAACGTCCCGCCCGACGTTCACGGCATGCTGCGCAGGCGCGCGGCGAAGTCCGGCAAGTCGCTGCAGGAGTACCTGCTCGACCGGCTCACCAACGACGCTCGTCGTCCGACGCTGGACGAGCTCTTCGAGGACCGCACCGAGCGGTCGGGCGGCCGGCTCAGTGCGCGGACCGCAGCCGCGATCATCAGGGCCGATCGCGACTCGCGTTGAGCGTCGTCGACGCCTCAGCGGTCGTCGGCGCTCTGACAGACGATGGCCCCGACGGCGTCGCCTACCGCGCACGGTTCTCCGGCGATGAGCTCGCCGCACCCGAGCTGGTGGATCTCGAGGTCGCATCGGCATTGCGGGCCGTGGTGGCGCGAGGCGATCTGGACGGGCGAAGGGCCCGACGGGCTCTTGCCGATCTGGCGACGATGGAGCTCGAGCGCCACTCTCACCTCGCTCTCCTGCCCCGTATCTGGGAGCTGCGCGACAACGTGACCCCCTACGACGCCGCCTACGTGGCACTGGCCGAGACGCTCGGCGTGCCACTGGTCACCGGCGACGCGCGCCTCGCCGGCGCACCTGGGCCGCGCTGCACCTTCGAGGTGCTGGTCTAACCCCGGATGACCGCCAGCAGCTCGTCGCGGCGGCGCTCCATGTCCTCGCGGGAGACGAGGGACTCGAGCGTGAGGCGCAGCAGCGGCTCGGTGTTGGACGGACGCACGTTGAAGTGCCAGTCGTCGTAGTCGACCGAGAGGCCGTCGAGGTGGGAGATGCGCCCGTCGGCGTGGCGTTCCTCGAGCTCGGCCATCCGTGCCGGGGCGTCGTGGACCTCGGAGTTGATCTCGCCCGAGATGAAGTAGCGCGAGTAGTAGGGGGCAAGCAGCTCGCTCAGCGTCTTGCCCTCGACCGAGAGCTTCTCGAGGATGAGCAGCGCGGGCACCGTGCCCGAGTCGGCGTTGTAGAAGTCGCGGAAGTAGTAGTGGCCCGAGACCTCGCCGCCGAAGATCGCGCCCTCGTCGCGCATGCGGGTCTTGAAGTAGGCGTGGCCGACGCGGTTGCCGTGCGCGGTCCCCCCGGCGGCGTGGACGGTGTCGGCCACAGCGCGCGAGGCGCGCAGGTCGTAGAGGATGGCTGCCCCTGGGGTCTTGGCCAGCAGGTGCTCGGCCAGGACGGCGGTGAGGAAGTCGCCGTCCACGAAGGTGCCGGTGTCGTCGATGAAGAAGCAGCGGTCGGCGTCGCCGTCCCAGGCGATGCCCAGGTCGGCTCTCGTCTCGCGGACCTTGTCGACGATGAACCGGCGGTTGGCCTCCACCAGCGGGTTGGGCTCGTGGCCGGGCAGCTCACCGTCGGGCACCCAGTAGGTCGTCACCAGGTTGAGGCCCAGGCGCTCCAGCAGCGGGCCGACCATGGGCCCCGCCATGCCGTTGCCCCCGTCGACCACGACCTTGAGCGGGCGCACCTTCGCCGGGTCGATGAAGCGCAGCGCGGCCTCCTGGAACTCGGCGTAGACGTCGAGCTCCTCGACCGTGCCCCGGGCGGCCGGGTCGGGCTCGCCCAGCCCCGCCTCGACCTTGGCCCGCACGTCGGCGATGCCCGCCTCCCCGCTCAGCGCGATGGCGCCCTCGCGCACCAGCTTGGCCCCCGTGTAGGTCTTGGGGTTGTGCGAGGCGGTGCACATCAGCCCGCCGTCCAGTCCGCGCGACCCGACGAGGTAATAGAGCATCTCGGTGCCCACCTGCCCGGCGTCGAGCACGTCGGCGCCCTCGGCCGCCATGCCGTCGCGGTAGCGCGCCGCCATCTCCGGCGCGGTGAGGCGCATGTCGCGCCCCAGGCCCAGGCGCAGCTCGCTCACGGGCTTGCCGGCCAGCTCGCCCAGGGTACACGCGAAGGCCCGGCCGATCGCCTCGGCGCCGTCGCCGTCGAGCTGCTCGCCGTACAGGCCGCGGATGTCGTAGGCCTTGAAGATCTCCGGGGGGACGGGCATGAGGGGCCGCGATGATACGGCGATGGCCCGCCGAGGTGCGGGGCCTGGCGGCTCAGGCGCCGGCCGGACGCAGCGTGCCACCGCGCAGGTAGCCGGCCGCCTCGCGCAGCAGCGGGCGCTCGAGGGCCACGGTGGCGGCCACCGTGACCGCGAGGTACAGCGCGACCTCGGCCGCCACGAGGCCCGCCCCGCGCTGCGCGCCGCCCTCCAGCGCTCGCACGAGCAGGATCACGGCCGGCGCCGGGAGGCTCGGCGCCAGCGCGCGCACCGCGTGGCGGCCCAGGTGGAAGCCGGCGAACAGGCGCCCGAGGTAGACGCCGCGCACGGTCAGTCCCGCGGCGGTCATGACGAGCAGGCCGAGGGCGACGCCGGGCAGGCCCAGCGCCAGGGTCAGGGGCACGCCGGTGGCAAGGAACGCCGCCGCGCTGATCACCCCGCTGACCGCCAGCGGGCGGGTGTCGCCCCGCGCGCGCATGTAGGCGGTCCAGTTGAAGCCCAGGTGCCCGACCGCCGCGATGGCTCCGAAGGCCTGGATCAGCGCGGTCGCCGGCTCCCAGCGCTGGCCGAGCACGAGCCGCACGAGGTCGGGCGCGAAGAGGGCGAGCCCCAGGCCGAAGGGCATCGCCCACATGAGCGCCAGGCGGTTGGACTTCACGAAGCTCTCGAACAGCAGCTCGGTGCGGTCGACCACCGCGCACACGGCCGGGTAGAGCGTCTGGGTGATGATCGCGTCGAGGCGGTCGGTGAGCTGGGAGATCGAGGCGGCCAGCGCGATCGCGCCGACGCCGGCCAGACCAGCGGCGAACTCGCCGACGAGGATCGAGGCCTGCATCAGGACGATGGCGCTGAGGCCGGCCACCACGAGGGGTCCCGAGAAGCTCACGTACTCCCGTGCCGTTCCTCGGTCGTAGGTCCAGCGCAACCGGTAGGGGCAACTGAGCAGCGCGGCCGCGGCGGCCGCCCAGCTCCCCGCCACGAGCCCGATCACCAGCGACCAGTAGCCGGCGCCCAGCGCGGCGAGCGCGACGGTGACGGCCAGGGCGGTCAGCGGGTCGACGGCCTGCAGCAGCCGTTGGCGGCCGAAGCGCATCTGGCGGTACAGGATCCACAGCGGCGACTGCAGGGTGAGCGCGGGGAGCACGGCCAGCGCCACGAGGCCCGGAGCCAGCAGCTCGCCCCGCCCGTAGACCAGCGCGAGCACGGGCACCGCCGCGGCCATGAGGACCAGCAGCGCGGCGTTGAAGATGCACTCCAGCGTGAAGGCCCGCTGGAAGGCCAGCTCCTGGTCGCCCTCGTCCTGCTGGATGTACTTGTCGCTGATGCCCACCTGCTTGAGCAGCCCCAGCGACCCCAGGCTCACGGCCAGGATGCCCCAGATCCCGAACTCCTCGGGGGTCAGGAAGATGGCGACGGCGAAGCCCTTGACGAAGCCGCTGGCCGTCACCGCGCCCAGGAAGGCGCCATTGATCAGGGTCCCGCGCGCGGCGTGCTCGCGCAGCGTCCGCCCGCCCAGGTGGTCCAGGCGCCCGGTCACCGGTCGGGGCGCACGCCGTGGGCCCAGAGGTCGGCGCGCCCCAGGCGCGCGGTGGGGCGGTGGGCAGCCAGACGGTGCAGCCAGGCTCGCGCCGCGGGCTCGGGCAGGAAGGCGTCGTGGACCAGGTGGCCCAGCGTCACGCGCACATCGGTGAACCCGGCGCGGCGCAGGGAGCGGCGCAGGGAGCCCAGCGACTGCTCGTTGACGTGCATCCGCCGCTCGAGGTCGTTGCGGGGGTCGGCCGGCCAGCCGTGCCAGCGCACAGCGCGCATCGCCCGGTAGGTCACCGTGTAGATCGCACGGTTGGGCATGGTGTGAACGAAGAGCCGCCCACCCGGGCGCAGCACACGCCGCGCCTCGGTAAGGGCCCGGTCGAGCTCCGCGGGCTTCAGGTGCTCGACCACGTCGAGCATGGTCACGAGGTCGGCGCCGGCGTCCTCGAACGGCAGTGCGCGGGCGTCGGCCGTGTGCACCTCGGCGTCCGTGGCGCCGCCGTGGCGGGCGAGCGTCCGGTGGGCGAGCTCCACGGCCGCGGGGGCGTACTCGACCCCGATCGCCCGGCTGGCGCCCTGCTCCAGCGCGGCGACCAGAAGCTCGCCGCGTCCGCAGCCCACGTCCACGACAACCTCTCCGGGCGCGATCCGCGCCAGGCGCGCGTACCAGCGGTACATGGGATGGGGCTGACCGCCCTCCGAGTACGCCCACGCCTCCGCGCCTATGCAGCCGCTGCGGTAGTAGCTCTCCGTGTAGGCCTCGGGCGCCACCGCCGGCGCGGGCAGCGTCTCGTCGCGGCGACGGTCGGTGGGCGAAGGCGACATGTCGGGCGTCGCTCAGTCCCGGGAGGCGAGCAGGACCGTCTTGCGAAACCGCGGGAGGCCGTTCCACGAGCCGTGGTCGGCGTACAGGCGCGTCCGGAAGCGCAGGTCCGCGAGCCGATCGCCCAGTGCCCGGTCGCCGATGCCCCACTGCCAGACGTCGTGCGCGTCGCGCCAGGTCCGTCCGCGCCGTGGGTTCTCCTCGTCGAGGTGGTGGTGCAGATCGTCATGGAGGGGCAGCGAAGGCACCAGTCGCAGGTACTCGTGACGCTCCAGGTCGGTGAGGCGAACGACCTCCTCGGAGCGGTCCCACGTGGGATGAACGATGGCGAAGGCCCGGGTGTGGGGCGCCCACATGGCCAGCAGCTCGTCCCAGTCGGGAGCCACCTGGTGCATGAGGACGTCGAAGAAGAGCACGCAGTCGACGTGGCCGATGGCCTCTCGCACGCGCTGCTCGCCCATGGTCCCCGCGAGCAGCTCGAGGTTGGGCAGGCCCGCGGCTCGTTGGCGCACCACGCGGGCGTCGGCGGTCGCGCAGCCGCCGCGGTCGTGCAGGTCGTCGTCGACGAGCACCACGCGGTGGGTGTCGTGGGCGGTCGCGGCATAGACGCTGTAGCCGCCCGAGACACCCCACAGCCCGCCCAGGTCCGCGAACGACGTGCAGTCCAGGCGGTCGACGGCGAGATCGATGAGCTCGAGCTTCTGGGCGTCGAGTGGCACCGGCGACTGCCGGCTCGCGACGCGGCGGCGCACCCGCGTCGGCAGGCTCGCGGCGAGGCGGTCGCGCAGCGGATCGGGCACATGGTCGACGATGGATCGCACGGTGGCGCGATGCTAGTGGCCGCCCCCGCAAGTAGGCACCGGTCCGGCGGCTTGTGACGGCGCGTACTTCCGGGTACGACACTAGCGGCACGGTGGGCCGGCTCGAGGCGGGCGCGATAGGGTCGCCCGCCCATGGCGGCCGACCCCGAGCAGCCACTGTCCGACGAGATCGCCTCCCAGGGCTGGTACGCGACCTTCGAGCTGGCGCCGGGCGTGGAGACGCCGGGGTGGTTCGATCTGCGGTCGGTCGCCGAGAAGCTGCCCTTCCCGGCGGACATGTCGGGGATGCGCTGCCTCGATGTGGGAACCTTCGAGGGCTTCTGGGCGCTGCACATGCACCGTCGCGGCGCTCGCGAGGTGCTGGGGGTCGACCTCCTCGATCCCGCGTCCTGGGACTGGCCGGTCGGCAGCGATGAGGCGGTGGTCAGCGCGCTGGAGGGGCGCAAGCGCGGAGGCCTGGGCTTCGAGACGGTCAGGGCCGCACTGGACCATCCCGTCGAGCGCCGTGAGCTGTCGGTCTACGACCTGGACGAGGAGCGGATCGGGCGTTTCGACTTCGCCTACCTGGGGTCGCTGCTCGTGCACCTGCGCGACCCGGTGCGCGCCCTCGAGCGGGTGCGCTCGGTTCTCGACGGCCACCTGCTGCTCTGCGACCTGGTGCACCTCCCCAACACCGTACGTCGGCCGTGGACGCCGATGGCCCAGCTCGACGGACGCGGCCGTCCGTGGTGGTGGCGGCCCAACCTGGCGGCCCTGCTCCGTCTGGCCGAGGCGGCCGGCTTCGAGCCTGCGGACAGGCCTCGTCTGGTCTTCCTGCCTCCCGGAGCGGCTCACCCGAGGCCGTCGCTGCGTCCGCGGGCGGCGCTGCGCGCCCTGCGCACGGGCGCGGGGAGAGAGGTGCTGTTCGCGAGCCGCTTCGGCGCGCCGCACGCGGCGCTGCTGCTGCGTCCCCGCCGATGACGATCGCCGCAAGGGCGCTCCGGATACCCTGGTCCGCCATGCGGATCTCCCTCGCCGCCGACGAGCGCACCGGGGTGGCCGACGCGGTCACCGGCGAGCTTCGCGCGCGGGGCCACGACGTGATGCTGCACGGGGCACTGGCCGAGGGCGAGCGCCCCGACTGGGCGTGGAGCTGCGAGGCGGCGGCCCGCGACGTGGCCGACGGGCGCGCCGACCAGGCGGTGGTGTGCTGCTGGACGGGCACGGGTGCGTCGATCGCCGCCAACAAGGTGGCCGGGGTGCGCGCCGCGCTGTGCGGCGACGCCCAGACCGCGGACGGCGCGCGGCGGTGGAACGACGCCAACGTGCTCGCGCTGTCGCTGCGCACCACCTCCCGGGCCCGCCTGGAGGAGATCTTCGACGCCTGGTTCGCCGGCGCTCCGAGCGCGGACGCCGACGACGTGGCCAACGTGGAGCACGTGGGCGCGATCGAGGGCGGGCGGCGCTAGCGACGCGCGCCGGTCCGGCAGACCGCGACGAGGTCCAGCGCCGCGTCGAGCGGCCCGTCGGCGACGTGGAAGTCGCCGGGCTCGATCGCCGCGGCCCCGGGGTCGTCGGCCGTGCGGGCGTGGCGCAGCGCGGCGTCGTAGAGGCGCTGGCGGGCGAGGCGGGGCACCGCGCGGCGCAGCCGCAGGGGGTCGAGCGCCAGGGCGCGGTCCATGGTCCGCCGCTCGCGCCCGACGAGGGCGAGGTAGCGCGGGCTGCCGAAGAGGCCGCGGACCTCGACGTGGGGGAAGGTGCGGGCCAGCAGCGCGCGGAGCTGGCCGGCGTCCCACTCCACGTGGTGGTAGGGGTCGATGACCTCGTCGGGGCGCCCGAAGGTCAGGCGGTTGGGCGTCACGTACAGCGCGGTCCCGCCGGGATGCAGCACGCGGGCGGCCTCGGCAAGCGCGCGCCGCGGGTCGGGCACGTGCTCGATGGAGTGCACGGCGAGGACCGAGGCGAAGGCGCCCGACGGGAAGGGCAGGGCGCGCATGTCGGCCACGACGGTGGGCCGGGCCTGGCCGGCGAGGGCGTCGGGGTCGAGGTCGACCCCGGTGGTCGGCCGCGGCGCCAGCAGCGCGTGGGAGTGGCCGACCCCGGCGCCGACGTCGAGGAGCGGCCCCCCGGGCAGGACCCGCGCGGCCTCCCGGTAGGCCGCCACGTGGCGCTGGAAGGTCGGGTTGAAGCCCCCGCGGGCGCTCGAGACCCGCTCGCCGGTGGTGCTCACGGCTCGAAGCGCCGGGTGCGCCACACGCCGTTTCGCTGGGCCACGAACCGGGCGAGCACGCCGAGCGTCTTGACCCCGTAGACGACGGAGGCGCCCGGGCCGATGGAGGAGGCCTCCGACATGTAGATGGTGCGGGCCGGCACCTCGGTGATGCGAAAGCCCCGGTGCACGGCCTGCATCAGGACCTCGGAGTCGAACACGAAGTCCAGCGAGTTGCGCAGGAAGGGGATTCCCAGGAGGACGTCACGGGAGTAGGCGCGGTAGCCGGTGTGCAGCTCGGACAGGTCGGTGCCCAGGAACCGGTTCTCGACGGCGGTCAGGACGCGGTTGGCCACGAGCTTGTACAGGGGCATGCCGCCGGCACGCGCGGCGCGCAGGTCGGTCAGGCGCGAGCCCAGCACGAGGTCGGCCCGCCCGGTGAGGATCGGCTCCACCAGGCGCGGGATGAGGGTGGGCTCGTACTGCCCGTCGGGGTGGAGCATGACCACGATGTCGGCGTCGCGCTGCAGGGCCTCGAGGTAGCAGGTCTTCTGGTTGCCGCCGTAGCCGACGTTGTGCGGATGCCAGATGAGGTGCAGGGGCAGCCTGCGGGCGAGGCTGACCGTCTCGTCGGTGGACCAGTCGTCGACGAGGACGATCTCGTCGACCCACGCCCGGGGGATCGCGGCGACGGTGCGCTCCAGCGTGCGCGCGGCGTTGCGCGCGGGCATCACCACCACGATGCGCTTGCCCTCGCGCAGGCGCAGGTCGGGCTCGGGCGCCGGCGGGACGGGGGTGAGCACGGCGGTCTGCTGGTCAGTCACGACGGGCCTCCAGGTAGATGGAGCCGCCGCGACCGGCCGCGGCCTCGAGGCCCGCGGCGGCGAGGGCGAGCGGCGTGAGCGCGCCCGCCGCGGCGAGCGTGGCGGCACGCCGGCCGGGCGACTGCCCGACCTTACGCGCATCCGGGCGGCGCACCGCGTCGTAGAGGTCGGCGGTGCCGGGGAGCGCCCCGACCAGCCCGTGCAGCCACCCGAACGCCGCCTGGCCTCCGCGCAGGTGGCTGCGCCGCTCGACGCGCAGGCCCGCGGCCCGGACACGGGCGCACAGCGCCGCGGCCGGCACGTGCACGAGGTGGCGGGGCGGGTCGAGGGCCAGCCAGCGGTCGCCGAACACGCGCGCCTGCACGCTGGCCGCGTTGGGCATGGCCACCACCAGCAGGCCGCGGGGCGCCAGGCGCGCGGCGGCGCCGTCCAGCGCGAGCCCCGGGGCGGGCAGGTGCTCCAGGCTGTGCCAGGCCACGATGGCCGCCCAGCCTTCGTCGAGGTCCTCGACATCGGCCTCGACGACGCGCGGAGGGATGGCCGCGGAGCGGGCTGCCCGGGGGGAGCGGCCCTCGTCGGCTCCTAGCTCCAGCCCCAGGCCCGCCCGCCCGCGCCCCGCGAGCGCGCGCAGCAGCGCGCCGTCCCCGCAGCCGATGTCCAGGACGGCGCCCGGCGGCGCGAGGGCGTCGATCCTGCGGGCCAGGAAGCCGCGTGTGCGCCGCAGGAGCGCGTCGCCGGGGCCCGCGAAGCGGCCTCCCTGCGGGCGGTAGGCGCCCGCGTGGGCCTCGTCCAGCTCGCGCCGGCTGGGCCACGGCGTCGTCGTGGCCACGCCGCACGCACCGCAGACGGTGCGCCCTGCCAGGCGCCGAGCATCCGCGTCGAGGTCCGCAGCGCACCACGCGCAGCGAGGCGGGATGGCGAGCGTGGCGGCGGGCGCGACGTCGCTCATGGCGCCGCTGGGTCGAGGGGGCCGTAGAGCTCCCAGTTGGCGTCGCGCCACCTTGGCGCCCGGTCGCCCAGGCAGCCGCGCTGCGCGGCGTAGGCCGGGCTGGCCGGCGTGTGCCCGAGGGCCAGCAGGCCGTCGGCGGCGTAGCGGCGCACCGTCGGGCAGTCCGCCTGGCCGGCCAGCGGGACGATCTCGCGGGCCAGGTCGTCCCCCGCCACGAAGGGCAGCGCCACGGGCCCCAGCGCGACGGGCGTCGGCTGGGCGCCCGCCTCTTGGGCGGGGAGGTTGCGCAGCAACTCGGCGTCGAACAGCCCGACGTCCGCGTGGCGCTGGACATAGCCGCCGGCGGCGGCGCTCAGGGCGGCGCCCACGACCATCGCGCCGGCCGGCGCCGCCCAGGCCCAGGTGGGCGGACGCAGGCCCAGCCGGCCGGCCAGCAGGCCCGCGCCTGCGCCCAGTGCCGCGAGGGCGAGCACGGTCGCGACCGCGGGGGCGTAGGGGAAGCCGATGGTCAGCGTCCAGTGGACCGACAGCGCCACCGCGAGGCCCAGGAGGGCGGCCACGGCGCGGCGCAGGGTCCGTCCGGCGCCGACGGAGGCCAGGCAGAGCGCCGCCGTGGCGGCCGCCAGGGCCGGCAGGAGGTAGCGCATGCCTCCGGCGGCCAGGCTCTCCTCCTCGAGGCCCGTGTACGGCGCGAAGGTCCACGACACCACCGCCAGCGCGGTTACCCCCGCGGCGATCAGCGCCGCCCGGCTGCGGCGCACCAGCGGCGCGAGGATGCCGCCCAGCAGGAGGAGCGCGCCGCCGGAGAGCACCTCGAGATAGGCGCCCGCGCGCAGGGCCAGCAGGCCGACCGGATCGTCGATGAACCTGGCCTCGACCTCGGCCATCACCGCAGGGGTCGGGTCGCCGAACGGGCCGGGCACGAACGGCCACAGCGGGGAGCCGTGCAGGAACAGGTTGCGCAAGGGCCACAGCAGGCCGACGAGCGCCGCGGCGACCGCACCGGCGGCCAGGGTGGGGGCGGCGCCGCGCAGGCCGCTGCGCAGCGACCAGGCGGCCGCGCCAACAGCGCCCAGCAGCGGCAGCACGGTGGTCGTCTTGGTCCCCACGGCAAGCCCCGCCGCGACGAGGACGGCGGCCAGCAGGGCGGGGGAGGGCGCCTGGGGACCCCAGCCGCGCGCGGCGACGCAGCCCAGCGCTGCGGCCACCACGAGCCAGGCGACGGCTGGTACGTCGGTGCCCGGGCCGCCGAGCTGGACGGTCAGCATCGGGAGGGCCGCCAGGGCCGCGACCCCCAGGGCGGCCTGCGCGGTGGCCACGCCGGCGGCGCGCAGGCCCACGAAGGCGGCCACCGCCGTCAGGACGAGCAGCGCCACGCTGACGACGGAGGCGGCGACCCAGGAGCCCGAGATGCCGATCGCCCAGGCGAGGGCGACCTCGCTGGTCACCGGGTAGTTGGCCACCGGCAGGCCGGCGATGAGGTCGACCAGCGCGCCGGGGCTGCCCTGCTGCGTCCACACCGCGGGCAGGGTCAGGTGGTAGAGCAGCCCGTCGATGCCGATCAACGGGTAGCGGAGCTGCCAGGCCGTCCAGCCCACCGTGACCGCCGCGAGCGCGCCCGCGGCCGCCCGCGCCGGCGCCGAGCGCCCCTGCCACCAGGCTGCGAGCTCTTCCCGCGGCGCGGGCGCGCGCGCCTCGAGGCACCAGCGGGCGAGCAGCCAGGTCAGGGCCGCGGCCAGCGCGAGGGCGACCGGTGAGCCTCCCAGGTCGACCAGGCCGAGGCCCAGGGCGTGGATCACGGCGGCCGCCCAGCCCAGCGTCGCCGCGGCGAGGACCCTGGGCAGGCCGAGCGCTCCGAGCGCT
This sequence comes from Candidatus Siliceabacter maunaloa, assembly GCA_024330185.1. Lineage (GTDB taxonomy): Bacteria > Actinomycetota > Thermoleophilia > Solirubrobacterales > Solirubrobacteraceae > Siliceabacter > Siliceabacter maunaloa. The sequence goes on along the minus strand of JANDLV010000002.1, from coordinate 130,152 downwards.
CCGGCGACCCGCAGCCCCGCCGCCCCCAGCCCCGCGACCGACAGCGCGAGCAGGACGTGTTGCCCGAGGACCTCAGTCGCCACGGCGGGCATGGTAGGTGGGGGCCCGCAGCGCTGCGCCGTCGTGGCGTCTACCCTGCCGCCGCGTGGGTGGCATCGACACGGTGGTGATCCTCTGCGGCGGGCGCGGCACCCGTCTGCAGGAGCAGACGCACGCGATCCCCAAGCCGCTGGTGGAGATCGGCGGCCGCCCGATCGTGTGGCACGTGATCCGGCTCTACGCGGCAGCGGGGCTGCGGCGCTTCCTGCTGCTGACCGGCTACCGCGGCGAGCTGATCGAAGCGTTCGCCCGCGAGTGCGAGTGGCCGGCGGGGGTGCGCGTCGAGTGCGTGCCCACCGGCGAGGACACGCCCACCGGTGGGCGCATCAAGAAGGTGGAGGGTCTCGTCGCCGACACGGCGTTCTACGCCACCTACGCCGACGGCGTGGCCGACGTCGACCTGGGCGCGCTCGCAGGCTTCCACCGCGCCCACGGCGCGCTGGCCACCATGACCGTCGTGCGTCCAGAGCTGCAGTTCGGCATCGTCGACCTGGCCGGTGACGGGGTCGTGGCGGGCTTCCACGAGAAGCCGCGGTCCGAGCACTGGATCAACGGCGGCTTCTTCTGCTTCGAGCCCGGCGTGCTGGGCTATCTCACCGAGTCCAGCGTGCTCGAGCGCGAGCCGCTGGAGGGACTGGCCGGCGACCGGGCGCTGCGCGCGTTTCGCCACACGGGCTTCTGGGAGTGCATGGACACCTACAAGGACGCGGTCGCGCTCAACGACCTGTGGGAGGGGGGGCGAGCGCCCTGGAAGACCTGGGACTGACCGCCCCGGGCGCGCCGTGCTGAGCGCCAGCCGCGAGCGGGTGGAGGCTCTGCCCGCGGACGCGCGGGTGCTCGACGTCGGCGGCTGGGCGGCACCGCTGGCCCGCGCCGACTGGGTGCTCGACCTGATGGGGTGGGAGACCCGTGGCCTCTACGGGAGCGTCGATCCGGCGGCAGAGCGCTTCACCGCGCAGACCTGGGTACAGCGCGACATCTGCTCCCGCGAGCCGTGGCCGTTCGCCGACCGGGCCTTCGACCTCGCCGTGTGCTCGCACACGCTGGAGGACGTGCGCGATCCGATCTGGGTCTGCTCCGAGCTCTCGCGCGTGGCCCGCGCGGGCTACGTCGAGGTGCCCTCGCGGCTGGAGGAGCAGAGCTACGGCGTGCATGGCGACTGGGTGGGGTGGGGCCACCACCACTGGCTCGTCGACGTGGCGGCGGGAGGGCTGGAGTTCGTCTTCAAGCCCCACATCCTCGTGCGGGAGGACCTGCACTTCCCGGCGGGGTTCGGCGCTTCGCTGCGCGCCGAGGAGCGCGTGACCACGCTGTGGTGGGAGGGCGAGGTGCGCGCGTGGGAGCGGGTCTTCGTCGACCCCTCGCTCGACGACTGGCTGCGCGAGCCCCTGCTGGCCCGGGGGTACGGGCGAACGACGGCAGCGGTGAGGAAAGGGCGGTTGCGCCGCTTCCGGCGCGGGCGGTGAGACGATTGGTCGATCGGGCTCGCTCAGAGAGCCCGATCGACCAATCGTGGCTCAGGAGTGGTCGAGGCGGACGATGCTGAACTGCGTGGCGGGGTGGGCGACGGCGGTGACGGCCATGGCGCTGCCCTGCGCGACGTCCCGCAGCTCGTCCAGGTCGACCGCCGAGCCCGTCCACTCCGGCCGGTCCTGCCCCTTTGGCGCGCGACCGAGCACAGCCGCCACGCGTTGCCTGACGCCCGGACGCCGCCGGTGCACCTCGGGATCGGTGGACACCTGGAAGGCCGCCCAGCCGCCCGGGCGCAGCACCCGGCCCATCTCGGCCACGTAGCCCAGCGTGACCGCCGGATCGGGGATGTGCTGGAATACGACGTGGGAGATGACGGCGTCGACGCTTTCGTCGCCGATGGGGTCGAGCGAGAGGCCGTCGCCCTGGATCCATTCGACGTTGGCCAGGTGGGCGTTGAGCTCCCTGGCACGCGCGAGCATCTCGCCGGAGACGTCGATGGCCCGCACCGACTGCCCGCGGGCGGCCAGCGCGCGGGTCAGCCGCCCCACGCCGCAGCCGAGGTCGAGGACCACCTCTTGCGGTTCCACGCGTGCCCACACCGCAGCCAGCACCGCGTCGAGCGCGTGCTCTCCGCCGGCCCAGAAGGAGGCCTCCTCGGCGGAGCCGTAGCCGCGGCGGTCGTCGACGAAGAACAGCGCGTCCTCGCGGGCGCGCGCGTCCCAGAACGCCCCCATGCGCCGGCCGTCGCTTGCGGGTGGCGGAGCCGCGACGCGGCCGTGGAGGCGGGACCCGCGCGTGCTCACGACGCCACCGTACACTCGCGCAATGTCCGGACACTCCAAGTGGGCGGGGATCAAGCACAAGAAGGCGATCGTGGACTCGCGTCGCGGCAAGCTCTTCACCAAGCTCGCGCGCCAGATCTCGGTGGCCGCCCGCGAGGGCGGGGGCGACGTCGAGGGCAACCCGGCGCTGGGCCTGGCCGTGCAGAAGGCCAAGGACGCCTCGATGCCCAAGGACAACATCGAGCGCGCGATCGCCAAGGGGACGGGCGCCGACAAGGACTCCGCGGCCTTCGAGAGCGTCCTCTACGAGGGCTACGGGCCGGGCGGCGTCGCGCTGCTCGTCGAGGCGCTGACCGACAACCGCAACCGCACGGGGTCGGACGTCCGCCACGCCTTCTCCAAGCACGGCGGCAACCTGGGCGAGCCCGGGTCCGTGGCCTACCTGTTCGACAAGCGCGGCCTGATCGTGGTCTCCGCGCAGCGCTACTCCGAGGACGACCTGCTGGCCGCCATCGAGGCCGGTGCGGACGACGTCGGGCTGGACGACGACGTCTTCGAGATCCTCACCGAGCCCGGCGACCTGGCGGCGGTGCGTGCCGCGCTGGAGGACTCCGGCGTGGAGATCGACCACGCCGACGTGGTCCAGCAGCCCAGCATGCGCGTCCCGCTCGATGCCGACCAGGCCGGCAAGGTCCTGCGCCTCATCGAGACGCTCGACGACAACGACGACGTCACCGAGGTCCACGCCAACTTCGACGCCCCCGCCGAGGTGCTCGAGCAGGTCGCCGGTTAGTGGCGGGGCCACCAGGTGCTGCCCGCCGCTGAGGCGCGCATGCTGCGCGAGCTGGCCGAGGACGCCCTCGTGCTGGACGTCGGCGGCTGGGCAGCGCCGTTCAACCGCGCCACGCACATGATCGACGCGATGCCCTACGAGACGCGCGGCGCGCTCGGGCATTCGTTCGGCGGCCCCGCCGAGCGCTTCTCGCGCGAGACCTGGGTCCAGCGCGACGTCTGCGACCGTGAGCCCTGGCCCTACCCCGACGACCACTTCGACTTCGTGCTCTGCGTCACCACCCTCGAGGACGTGCGCGACCCGATCTGGGTGTGCTCGGAGATGTCGCGGGTGGCCAGGGCGGGGTACGTCGAGGTGCCGGCCATGGAGCTCGAGCTCTCGTGGGACGTCCCGATCGGCGGCGGGCCATACCTGGGGCATGCGCACCACCGCTGGCTCTGCGACCTCATCGACGGCGAGCTGGTCTTCGCCCACAAGCCCCACTCGATCCACAGCGACTGGCGCGTGCGTGTCACCACCACACGCAACGCGTCGATGACCGTCGAGGAGCAGCTCATCGGGCATTTCTGGAAGGGCGCGATCCCTGCGCGCGAGCGCCTGTTCATCGTCACCTCGCCCCACGACGAGCTGATCGACCGGGTGCGGCGGCGCTTCCCGCCCACCCGCCGCGAGCTCGCCCTCAAGACGGTACGCGAGCGCGTCCGCGACCGGGCCGCTTCCCTGGCCCAGCCCGCCCGGGAGGCGCTCGCGCGTGCGCTGGGTGGCTAGGAGGACGCCGAGCTCGCCGCGGTGTCGAGCTCGCGGCGGATGCGCAGATCGCCGATGAGCGACCCGGGCGGCCCGAGGGTCACGACGACGAGCGCCAGGAACCACCAGCCCCAGAAGCGCTCGATCACGCCGCGCACGACCATGACCAGCAGCGCCAGGAAACCGACGCCGTGGATCGGGCCCAGCACGCTGACCCAGCTCTCGCGGTCGGTGAGCGCCGCGAAGACCAGCACGACCAGCAGGAGGGCGTCCAGGACGGCGACGACGCGAATCGCGTCCAGGAGCTTGCGGGCCGGGCTCACGAGCGCAGGATCCTAGTAGTGGTCGCCCCCGCAGTACGGCCGGGTCTTTGCGGGCAGCCCTCAGCTGATGCCAGCCGCCCTTCACCACGCCCGCCCGGGGAGGCGTCCGGCCCACCACGCAGAATGACGACGGTGGTGATCGTCCTCGGCATCGACCCCGGCACCGCCAACACGGGCTTCGGCGTGGTGCGCCGCGAGGGCGGACGCCTGGTCGCGCTGGACGGTGGTGTCGTGCGCACCGACGCCGGGCTGGCGCCCGAGCGGCGCCTGGCCGCGATACACGGACAGGTGATCGACCTGCTGGACGAGCACGGCGCCGACGCGCTGGCCATCGAGGACCTCTTCTTCGGCCAGAACGTGCGCACCGCCTTCGCGGTCGGCCAGGCCCGCGGCGTGGCGCTCCTGGCCGCCGGCCAGCGGGGCATCGACTGCTTCTCCTACACGCCCCAGCAGATCAAGGGGGCGGTGTGCGGAAGCGGGCGGGCGGCCAAGGACCAGGTCGCGCGGATGGTCGCCGCCCTCCTGGCCCTGCCCGAGCCGCCGCGCCCCGACCACGCGGCCGACGCGCTGGCCGTCGCCGTGTGCCACGCCCAGCAGGCGCCCATGGCCGCCGCGGTGGAGCGGGCCGGGGGCCGCGCCCCGCGCGCCGCGCCCCGCGCCGGTGGCGGGGCCCCGCACGCCGCGCCCCGCGCGACGGTGGGTACTCCGTGATCGCCCTGGTGCGCGGCGAGGTCGCGGTGCGCCGCGCCGACCACGTCGTGGTGGACGTCAACGGCGTCGGCTACCGCCTGGCCGTCTCGGCCGAGACCCTGCGCCAGGTCCCCGCAGTGGGCAACGCGGTGGTGCTGCACACCCACCTCGTGGTGCGCGACGATGCGCTGGCCCTGTTCGGCTTCGCCACCGAGGAGGAGCGTGACCTGTTCCTCCTGCTCGTGGGCGTCCAGGCCGTCGGGCCCAAGATGGCCCTTGCCGTGCTGGGCGGCGGCACGCCACGCGAGCTGGTCGCCGCCCTGGCCGCGGGCGACACTGCCCGCCTGCAGGCGGTACCCGGCATCGGCAAGCGCACCGCGGAGCGCATCGTGGTCGAGCTGCGCGAGAAGGTCGGGGCGAGCGCCGGCGGAATCGACCCCACCCACCCGGAGATCGTCGTCACGCGCGCCGACGACCCGCGCGCGCTGACCCGCGCGGCCCTGCTCGAGCTGGGCTACGACCCGCGCGAGGCCGAGCGCCTGCTCGCCGCCGCCCGGGGCGCCACGACCGAGGAGCTGCTGGCCGCCGCGCTGCGCGAGGCGCGCCGGTGAGTCACGCGAGGGCGCAGCGGCCACGCCCCGGCGGAGGCGCGACCTCGTGAGCGACGAGCGCATCCAGACGCCCGTCCTCACCCCCGAGGACGAGCTCGACCGCTCGCTGCGCCCCAAGCTCCTGGAGGACTTCGTCGGCCAGCACCACCTGCGCGATCAGCTCCTGGTCTCGCTGGAGGCCGCGTCGCGGCGGGGCGAGGCGCTGGACCACCTCCTCCTGGCCGGGCCGCCCGGCCTGGGAAAGACGAGCCTGGCCCAGATCGTCGCGGCCGAGCTCGAGGTGCCCTTCGTGCAGACCGCCGGGCCGGCGCTGGAGCGCAAGGGCGACGTCGCCGCCTTCCTGACCGCACTCGAGCCGCGCAGCGTGTTCTTCGTGGACGAGATCCACCGCCTCCCGCGCGCGCTGGAGGAGACCTTCTACCCGGCCATGGAGGACCGCCGGCTGCCCATCACCGTCGGCCAGGGCGCCGGCGCGCGCGTCGTCACCCTCGACCTGCCGCCCTTCACGCTGGTGGGCGCCACCACCCGCGCAGGCCTGTTGACCACCCCGCTGCGCGACCGCTTCGGGCTCCAGCACCGCCTGGAGCCCTACGACGCCGGTGACCTGGCCGAGATCGTGCGCCGCTCGGCGGAGATCCTGGACATCGCCATCGACGAGGCGGGCGCGCAGGCCATCGCCGCGCGCAGCCGCGGCACCCCGCGCGTGGCCAACCGCCTCCTGCGCCGGGCGCGCGACTTCGCCGAGGTCCGCGCCGAGGGCGTCATCACCGCGCAGGCGGCCCAGCACGCCCTCGCGCTGCTGGACATCGACGACCACGGCCTGGATCGCCTGGACCGCGAGCTGCTCCGCGCGATCTGCGCACGCTTCGGCGGCGGGCCCGTGGGGCTGTCGACCCTCGCCGTCGCCGTGGGCGAGGAGGCCGACACCATCGAGGACGTCTACGAGCCCTACCTCCTCCAGCAGGGTTTCCTCAAGCGCACCCCCCGCGGGCGGGCCGCGACGCCGCGCGCGTTCGCGCTCCTCGGGCTGCCCGCGCCCGCCGCTGCCGAGCCGCTGTTCTGACCTACCCTTCCCCGAAGGTGCCCCTCTTCATCTGCCCCAACTGCGGCCACCGCAGTGAGCACACCGATCGCCACGCCGGGTTCACCACCCGCGCCAAGGGCTGCGCGCGCTGTGGCTTCGGGTTCCTCTTCGAGATGCTGGACGACTACTACCCGGCTCCGGACGCCGCGTTCTTCGCCTGCGACCAGCAGGGGCGGGTCATAAGCTGCGGGCGCGGCTCGTTCGAGCTGACCGGTCTGGACGACGAGCGGGTCATCGGCCGTCCGGTTGCCGAGGTGCTCGGGCTACGCTTCGACGACGGATCGGATCACGTCGGCACCGTGCTCGAGTGGGGGGTGCGGGCGATGCGCAAGCCCGTGGAGGTCAACGCCGAGGGCGACCTCCCCGCGCGGGCCACCGCGGACCTCTTCCCCGCCTACGACGAGGACGGCGGGATGCTGGTGATCCTCACGCCGTCCAAGTGACCCCATGACCGACCGCCGGCGCAACCTCTTCATCCTCCTCATCGTCTTCGGCCTCCTGCTGGGCTCGGGCGTGGTGGTCGCCACCAAGGAGACACAACTGGGCCTGGACCTCGAGGGCGGTGTCTCGCTGGTCTACGAGGCCACGCCCACGCCCCAGGAGCCCGTCCTGGAGGAGGAGGCCATCGAACGGGCCATCGAGGTCATCCGCGACCGCATCGACGCCCTGGGCGTCGACGAGCCGGAGATCCAGCGCTCGGGCGGCGACCAGCTCAACGTGTCCCTGCCCGGCGTGGGTGACACGGAACGGGCCGCCGACCAGGTCGGCCGCGTCGCCCAGCTCTACTTCTACGACTGGGAGGCCAGCGTCGTCGGGCCCGACGGCTCGGTGGGCTCCCAGGACCCCACGGTCACCGGCGGGCAGGCCGCGGGTGGCATCGCCGACGCCGTCGAGCTCTACGGCGCGGTGCAGCGGGCCAAGGGCGTCGAGCCCGAGGTCGACGGCGACAACACCCACGAGGGCCTGTTCTACCTGGTCAACACGCGGGAGCGCGAGGTCCTGGAAGGGCCAGAGCCCGTGCGCGAGGAGCTCTTCGAGGACGAGCAGGTGCCCGAGCAGCTTCCCGCCGACGTGCGGATCGAGGAGATCCCGCCCGGGGTGGTCATCCTGCGCGCGCAGGCGCCCGAGAACGTGGACGCCGACGAGGTCGAGCGCTACTACGTCCTGCGTGACGACCCGGCGCTGCGTGGCACCGACATCGAGAGCCCCGAGCAGAACAGCGACACCTCGCCGGGGGGCACCGGCCAGCCCATCGTCACCTTCGAGTTCACCGACGAGGGACGAACGCAGTGGGAGGCGGTCACCAGCGAGATCTCCCAGCGCGGCCTTGCCAACCGCCTGCCCGGCCAGCCGCCGGACGCCTCCAACCAGCACTTCGCGATCGTGCTGGACAACGCGCTCATCTCGGTCCCGCAGATCGACTACCAGGAGAACCCCGACGGCATCGACGGGCGCACCGGCGCGCAGATCAGCGGGGGCTTCGACATCCAGGGCGCGCAGGACCTGGCCAGCGTGCTGCAGACCGGCGCGCTGCCCGTCGACCTGGAGCTGATCTCCCAGAATCAGATCTCGGCCACCCTGGGCGCGGAGTCGCTGCGCCAGGGCGTAGTCGCGGGCGTCGCGGGCTTCGCGATCGTCGCGCTGGCGCTCATGCTCTTCTACCGCGTGCTGGGCGTGATCGCCGTCGCCGCGCTGTTCGTCTACGGGCTCTACTTCTTCGCGCTGATGAAGCTGATCCCGGTGACGCTGACGCTGCCGGGCATCGCGGGCCTGATCCTGACCCTGGGCGTCGCGGCCGACGCCAACATCGTCATCTTCGAACGGGTCAAGGAGGAGATCCGCGGTGGCAGATCGGTGGCCGCCGGACTGGCGGCGGGCTACAAGAAGGGCCTGACGACCATCATCGACGCCAACGTCGTCACGGTGTTGGTGGCCTTCATCCTGTTCGTCCTGGCCACGTCGGGCGTGCGCGGCTTCGCGCTCACGCTGGGCCTGGGCACGATCGTCTCGTTCTTCACGGCGGTCCTGTTCACCCAGGCCATCATCGGCACGACCGCCCGCGCCAAGTTCATGCGCTCCAAGAACGCGCTGGGGGCGGGCAAGCCCAAGCGGCCCATCACGTTCGACTTCATGGGCAGGTCGAAGTGGTTCTTCTCCGCCTCGGGCCTGATCCTCGTGATCGGCGCGCTGGCCATCGGCGGGCAGGGAATCGACTTCAGCATCGACTTCGAGTCGGGCACCCAGGTACGGGCCTCGCTGGAGCAGGCGGCCGGCGAGGACGAGATCCGCGGCGTGCTGTCCGAGGCCGGGCTGGCCGACGCCGAGGTCCAGGAGGTCACGGGCCCCGGCACGCCGCCCAACACCGTGCTGATCGCCACCGAGGCGCTGGAGCCCGCGCAGATCGAGGAGATCAACGGGGCGCTGGACGAGGCCTTCGGCGGCGGCGAGACCTACTCGGCGACGTCGATCGGCCCGAGCTTCGGCCAGTCGGTGGCCCAGGGGGCCATCTACGCGGTCATCGGGTCGCTGCTGGTCATCTCCGCCTACATCGCGCTGCGCTTCGAGTGGAAGGTCGCGGTGCCGATCCTCATCGCGATCATGCACGACCTGCTCATCACGGCCGGCGTGTACGCGCTGCTGGGCGCGGAGGTGTCGACCGCGACGGTCGCAGCCCTGCTGACCATCCTGGGGTTCTCGCTCTACGACACGATCATCGTGTTCGACCGCGTGCGAGAGAACACGCCGCGCCTCCCGCGGGCCACGTTCTCGCAGATCATGAACCGCTCGCTGTCAGAGGTCATCGTGCGGTCGCTGAACACCTCGTTCTGCACCCTGCTGCCGGTGCTCGCGCTGTTCTTCTTCGGGGGTGAGACCCTGCGCGACTTCGCCCTGGCGTTGATCATCGGCACGGCTTCGGGCACGTACTCCTCGGTCTTCATCGCCGGCCCGGTGCTCACCGCCTGGAAGGACCGCGAGCCCATCTACCGCCGCCGCCGCGCGCGCCTCGTGCAGGAGTTCGGGCACGTGCCCGCCTACCCGACGGCGACGGTCGGCGGCGAGGCGGCCGAGGTCGCGCCGCGCCAGGAGACCAGCGAGGAGCGCCGCCGCCGGCTGACCACGCCCGACGATCCCCAGCAGGGCGTCTCCCAGTCCGAGTGGCAGCAGATGATGCGCGACAGCGAGGACGAGCGGACACGCACGAGCACGGCGACGGTGGCGCGTAGCCAGCAGGGGGGTGACGCCGACGAGGAGGAGGGCGACGGCGACGAGGGCGCCCAGCGCGGCTCCCGCGGGCGCGACCTCTCGCCCGACGAGGTCGTCATGCCCGGCCGGGAGAAGAAGCAGCTCAAGGGTGGCGCCGCCAGCCGCCGCTCGCGTCGCCACGGGCGCAACCGCTGATGGCCGCCTTCGCGTGGGTCATGATGGGCCTCGCCCTCTGGCACTTCACGGTCTTCCTGCCCGACCGCTTCCTGGGCGGCATCGTCGGCGCCTTCGTGGGCGCGCTGATCGGCTCGGTGGTCTTCCCCTTCCTCATCCACGGCCTGTCGGTCCCCTCGCAGGACGAGACCACCATCCTGGTCGCGGCCGAGGCCATCCCCGGCGCCGTCATCGGCATGGCCATCGTGTACTGGCTGGGCGCGCGCGAGGAGCGCCTGGCCGGCGAGGACCCCGAGCTCGCCGAGCCGGCCTGAGCGCCCAGGGCGTCGGGTTCCGGGAGATCTTCTCACGCCGGCCGCAGCCGAGTGTCGAGTTGTTAGTCGCCACGACCAACAGGTCGACACTCGATGGTTCCGTCCGCGCCGGCGCCTAGCTTGCGCGCGTGAGCTCACCCTCGCCCCTGCTGGACATCGCGCCGTGCGCCATGGTCGCCGTCGCGCGCCTGGAGCGCGAGGTCGGCGTGAGCGGCGTCGTGGCCCAGGTGCTCGTCCGTCGCGGGCTGGGCGACCCTGCCGCCGCCGCCGCGTGGCTGGCCGCTGACGAGCGGCACGCGCCCGGCGCCTTCGCCGGCATCGACGACGCCGTGGACCTCGTGCTGGGCCACGTATGGGCGGGCACGAGGATCACCGTGCACGGGGACTACGACGTGGACGGGGTCTGCTCGACCGCGGTCCTCGTGCGCTGCCTGCGCTCGCTGGGCGCCGACGTGGACTGGTACCTGCCCGGGCGCACCGAGGACGGCTACGGGCTGGCGGCGCCCACCGTCGCGCGCCTGGCCCAGCGCGGGACGCGGCTTCTGGTCACCGTCGACTGCGCCATCACCGCGGTCGACGAGGTCGCGGCGGCGCGGGCGGCGGGGATGGACGTGGTGGTCACCGACCACCACACCCCGCGGGCCGACGGGCGGCTGCCCGACGCGCCGATCGTCCACCCGGGCCTTTCCGGCTACCCGTGCGTCGAGCTCTGCGCCGCGGGCGTGGCCCACAAGCTCGCGCGCGCGCTGCTGGCCGGCGCAGGGGAGGACCCCGCGGGCGCCGAGGAGGACCTCGACCTGGTGGGCCTGGCCACGGTGGCCGACTGCGTCCCGCTTGTGGGCGAGAACCGCAGGCTGGTGCGCGAGGGGCTGCGCGCACTGGCCACCACGCGCAAGGCCGGCCTGCGCGCGTTGATGCGCGTGGCGCGGGTGGATCCCGGGCGTCTGGACGCCAAGGCCCTGGGCTTCCGCCTGGCGCCGCGGATCAACGCGGCCGGGCGGCTGTACCGCGCCGACGCGGGCCTCGAGCTCGTGCTGACCAGGGACGCCGAGCGGGCGGAGGCGATCGCGCAGGAGCTCGACCGCGCCAACGGCGAGCGCCGCCACGTGGAGACGCGGATCCTCTTCGAGGCCGAGGCCCAGGTGCGCGAGGCGGGGGAGCGCCCCGCCTACGTGCTGGTCGGCGAGGGCTGGCACCCGGGCGTGATCGGCATCGTCGCCTCGCGCATCGCCGAGCGCCACCACCGCCCGGCCGTGCTCGTGGCACTGGACGGCGAGGAGGGCACCGGCTCGGGCCGCTCCATCCCCGGCTTCGACCTGCTGGGCGGCCTCGACGCGGCGGCCGAGCACCTGCGCCGCCACGGCGGGCATCGCGCCGCCGCCGGGTGCACGGTGGCCCGCGACGCGCTCGACGGGTTCCGGGCCGCCTTCGAGGCCCACGCGGCCTCGGTCCTGGAGCCGGGCGACCTCGTCGCCCGCGAGCGCGCCGACGCGGTTGTCAGCGGCGACGACCTGGGCCTCGAGCTGGCCGAGGAGCTGGCCCGCCTCGGGCCGTTCGGCACCGCCAACCCCGACGTGTCGCTGCTGGTGCCCGCGGCCCGCCTAGAGGATCCGCGGCCGATGGGGGAGGGGCGCCACGTGCGCTTCACCGTGCGCAGCGGCGGGCGGACCGCTCGCGCGGTGGCCTTCGGCATCGGCGGGCGGATCCCGTGCGAGACCTCCGGCCCGGTCGACGCGACGTTCACCCTGGAGGTCAACGAGTGGAACGGTGCGGTCGAGCCCCGCCTCGTGCTGCGCCACGCTGCCCCCTGCGCGCCGGCCGCGCCCATCGAGATCCTCGGCGGGCCGGACGACTGGCTCGCCGCCGCGCTGGAGGAGGCTACGGCGCCGCCCACGCCCCTCTCCGCGCCGGCCTTTCCCTCCGCGCCTGCGCCCGCCTCCCTCACCGCGCCCGCACCCGCTTCCCTCTCCGCGCCCGCGCCGGCCCACGTGCGCGACCGCCGCGGCGCGGGGATCGCGGGGACGCTCGCGGCGCTCGTGCACGGGGGCGAGCGGGTGCTCGCCGTTGCGGCGGACGCGGGCGTGCGGGCGCGCCACCTCGCCCCGGTCCTTGGCGGCTTCGCGCTCACCGACCACGCGACGCTCGCCCGCCTGCCCGGGCTCCTCGACGGCCACGATCACGTCCTCGTGGTCGATCCACCCGCCGAGGCCGCCGCGCTGGCGCTGCTCCTCGCCCCGGCGCCCGGTCGCACGACCCACCTCGCGTGGGGTGACCCTGAGCTAGCCTTCGCTGCGGATGTCCACGCTCGCGAGCACGACCTGCGCTCCCCCCTCACCGCGCTCTACCGTGCCCTGCGCGACACGGGAAGCGCGGCCGGAGACGACCTCGCCGGCGCCCTGCGTGGCGACGGACCGAGTCCCCACACACCCGCCCTGGCGGGCCGCTGCCTGCGCGTGCTGGCCGAGTTGGAACTCGTCCGTCTCGACATCCCCGCGCGAAGCGTCGCCGTGCCGCCCGCCCGCCCCACCCAGCTCGAGCGCTCGGCGGCCTTCCGCGAGGCCCAGCGCCGCCTGGAGGACGGCCGGCGATGGCTGAGCCCGCCGATCGCACGGGCGGCCTGACGACCGGCAACGGCGCCCCCGGCCACGAGGACGCCCACGGGCCGCACACCATCGAGCCCGAGGGCCGGAGGGTCGACCGCCTCGAGCATCCCGAGCTCCACGACGGCTGGAGCCCGGCCGTCGCCCAGCTCACCGAGCTCGAGCAGCGCCTCCTGGGCGACCTGTTCGCCATCGTCGAGGAGCACGCCGGCGACGAGACGGCGCCCATCGACCGCGAGCGGGTCGAGCGGGCCTTCGAGTTCGCCTGCGAGCACCACGCCGACCAGCGGCGCAAGTCGGGCGAGGACTTCATCGTCCACCCGGTCGGCGTGGCGCGCATCTGCGCCGGCCTGCGCCTGGACACCGAGACGCTGTGCGCGGCGCTCCTGCACGACACCGTCGAGGACACCAGCGCGTCGCTGGACGAGGTCCGCGAGCAGTTCGGCGAGGAGGTGACCAACCTCGTCGATGGCGTCACCAAGCTGACCGGCATCACGTTCCAGTCGCGCGACGAGGCCCAGGCCGAGAACTTCCGCAAGATGATGGTGGCGATGGCCGCCGACGTGCGGGTCATCCTCATCAAGCTGGCCGATCGCCTGCACAACATGCGCACGCTGGACGCGCTGGCCAAGCACAAGCAGATCGACAAGGCGAAGGAGACGCTGGAGATCTTCGCCCCGATCGCCCACCGCCTGGGCATCCACGCGATCAAGTGGGAGCTGGAGGACCTCGCCTTCGCCACGCTGCACCCGCGCAAGTACCAGGAGATCAAGAGCATGGTCAGCCAGCAGCGCGACGAGCGCGAGCGCTACGTGGGCAAGGCGGGGGAGTACCTGCAGCGCGAGCTCGGGGCGCTGGGCATCGAGGCCCAGATCTCCGGCCGCGCGAAGCACTTCTACTCCATCTACTCGAAGATGACCAAGAAGGACCGCGAGTTCAACGAGATCTACGACCTCACGGCCATGCGGGTCATCGTCGGCTCGGTGAAGGACTGCTACGGCGCGGTCGGCTCCATCCACGCGCTCTGGAAGCCGCTGCCGGGGCGCTTCAAGGACTTCATCGCCATGCCGAAGTTCAACATGTACCAGTCGCTGCACACGACGGTGATCGGGCCCGAGGGGCTGCCCCTGGAGATCCAGATCCGCACCGCCGAGATGCACGAGCTGGCCGAGCTGGGCGTGGCCGCCCACTGGGTCTACAAGCGCTCCGACGGCCGCGGCGCCAAGGAGGACCCCGACGCCAAGCTCAAGTGGCTGCGCACGATGCTCGACTGGCAGCAGGAGACCTCCGACCCCACGGAGTTCATGGCGGCGCTGAAGATCGACCTCTTCGAGGACGAGGTCTACGTCTTCACGCCCAAGGGCGAGGTCAAGAGCCTGGCCGCCGGCGCCACGCCGCTGGACTTCGCCTATGAGGTCCACACCGATGTCGGCCACCGCTGCGTGGGGGCCAAGGTCAACGGCAAGATGGTGCCGCTGCACTACGAGCTGCGCAGCGGCGACATCGTCGAGGTGGTCACCGCCAAGCGCGATCGCGGGCCCTCGCGCGACTGGCTCGCCGTGGTCAAGACCACCCGGGCGCGCAACAAGATCAAGCAGTGGTTCAAGGCCGAGTCGCGCGAGGACACCGAGCATGCCGGGCGCGCCCTGCTGCAGGAGCACCTGGGCAAGCGCGGCCTGCCCGCCCAGAAGATCACCGGCTCGCCGCTGCTGGCCGACGTCATCCGCGAGATGGGCTTTCGCAAGGCCGACGACTTCTACATCGCCCTGGGCGGGGCCAAGATCAGCCCCAAGGTCGTGGTCAACAAGGTCATGCAGCGCCTCAAGCAGGGCGAGGCGGCCGAGGACACCCAGTCCGCCGCCGAGGCCCTGCTGCGCCCCACCGGCCACGAGACCCGGCGCCCCAGCGGCTCCTCGGGCGCCCACGGCATCCGGGTGGAGGGCGTGGACGACGTCCCCGTGCGTCTGGCCAAGTGCTGCCGCCCGGTGCCCGGCGACGAGATCGTCGGCTACATCTCCCTGGGCCGTGGCATCACCATCCACCGCGAGGACTGCCCCAACGCGGTCAACCTGCGCCGCGACCCCGAGCGGTTCACCCGCGTGGACTGGGAGGGCGACCACGAGACCGCCTTCCTCGTCGAGCTGCAGGTCGACGCCTGGGACCGCCACCGCCTGCTCGAGGACCTCTCGCGCACGTTCTCCGAGCACGGGGTGAACATCGTCGAGGCCCGGTGCACCACGGTCGCCGAGCCGATGGTGCGCAACCGCTTCGTCGTCGAGGTGGGCGACACGGCCGCGCTGAAGGCGACCGTCAACCGCCTGCGCAACATAGAGGGCGTGTTCGACGCGTATCGGGTCACGCCGGGGGCGGGGGCGTAGGGCCTTCTGCCTTCCGTCGGCGTGTGGCTGCGCCGGCGAACGGCAGCGGTGAGGAGAGGTCGCTCCGCATGACCCTCCTGCGCCGCGTCGTCCTCACCAACGCCGCCGTGCTGGCCGCGGCCACGGCTGTGCTGGCGCTGTCGCCGCTGACGATCAGCGAGCGGGTGGCGGTCAACGAGGTGGCCGTGCTGATCGTGTACGTCGCGACGACTACCCTGGCCAACGCGTTCCTCCTGCGCCGCGCCTTCGACCCGCTCGACCGCCTCACGCAGCTCGCGCGGACCGCCGACCCGCTGCACCCGGGCACGCGGGTGGCCGTCGAGCGCGCCGACCCGCACGTCACCGAGCTGTCCCAGGCCATGAACGACATGCTCGCCCGGCTGGAGGACGAGCGGCGCACGAGCGGACGTCGGGCGCTGGCCGCGCAGGAGGACGAGCGGCGGCGGATCGCGCGGGAGCTGCACGACGAGGTCGGCCAGTCGCTGACCGCGGTGCTCCTCCAGCTCGAGGCGGCCGGCCACCGGGTGCCACGCGAGGTGGCCGGCGACCTGGAGGAGACGCGCGAGGCGGCCCGGCGCTCGCTGGAGGACGTGCGCGCGATCGCGCGGCGCCTACGTCCCGACGCGCTCGACGACCTGGGCCTGCGCAGCGCGCTGGCCGCGCTGGTCGGTCAGCCGATCGAGCCGGCCGGGCTGCGCGTGCGGCCCCGGATCGCGGCCGAGCTGCCCGAGCTCTCGCCGGAGACCCAGGTCGTCGTCTACCGCGTCGCCCAGGAGGCGTTGACCAACGTGCGCCGTCACGCCGGCGCCCACGAGGCGACGCTCGACCTGGAGGTGGCGGGCGACCGTCTCGTGCTCACCCGTGCGCGACGACGGCCGCGGCCTGCCCGCAGACGCTCAGGAGGGCGCCGGGATCCGCGGGATGCGCGAGCGCGCGCTGCTGGTGGATGCGATTCTCAGCGTCAGCGCCTGCGGGCCGCGCGGTACAGAGGTGCGCTTGGAGGTGCCGCTGTGACGACACCCCTCAAGGCCCGCCTCCTGCTCGCCGACGACCACGTGATGGTGCGCCGCGGACTGCGCCTGGTGCTCGACATGCAGCCCGACCTGGAGGTGATGGCCGAGGCCGGCGACGGGGTCGAGGCCGTCGAGATGGCCACCGCGCAGCCCGAGCTCGACCTCGCCGTCCTCGACGTCTCGATGCCGCGGATGACGGGCCTGCAGGCTGCCGCCCAGCTCTCGCGCGCTCGACCGAAGTTACGCCTGCTCATGCTCTCGGTCCACGACAGCGAGCAGTACCTCTTCGAGGCGCTGCGCGCGGGTGCGGCCGGCTACGTGCTCAAGTCCTCGGCTGACCGCGACCTGGTCGAGGCCTGCCGCGCCACGCTGCGCGGCGAGCCGTTCCTCTATCCGGCGGCGGTCAGCGCGCTGATGCGCGACTGGATCGAGCGCGCCCGCGAGGGCGAGGCGCCCTACAGCCCGCTCACGCCGCGCGAGCTGGAGATCGTCAAGCTCATCGCCGAGTCCCACTCGGGGGAGGAGATCGCCGGGGCGCTGCAGATCAGCCCGCGTACGGTCGAGCGTCACCGGGCCAACGTGCTCGAGAAGCTCGGCGTGCGCGATCGGGTCGAGCTGACGCGCTGGGCCATCCGCCGGGGGCTCGTGGAGCCGTAGGGGGTGCCGAATGCGGCCGTGCACCGACGACGCAGCGTGCGTCGTAAGAGCCGCGTGAGGCGGGCCCCCCGGCACAGTCCGCTGGCGGAGAACCGACACCCAGGATGGGTGTCGGCGCACATGGTGGACGGGGGCCGCACCACGGACCATCGGGTGGGTGGTGCGCCTCATCGTCATCTGGCAGGAACCCGGCCCGCAGCACGCCGAGATGCACACCTGGGTGGTGGACCGCGTGGAGGGCCTGCGCGAGCGCTCCGACGTGGACGACGTGCGCTTCTGCAGCGTGGAGCTGGAGCGCCCCCCGGTGCACGTGGCCATCGTGCAGCTTGAGCCCCACGACCACGAGGCGGTCCCCGAGAACGTGCCCGCCCTGACCGAGCTTCTGGGTGACCTGCGCATGCTGGGCACCCACCCCATCGTGCTCGACGCCCAGGAGGGCTGGGCCTGATGCCCCTCGCCATCGGGATCTTCGCCGTCGTCCTGGCCGCCATCGCCAGCGACCGCTTCGCCCGCACCAAGGTCGCGCTGGCCGGCGCGATCGCCGTCCTGCTCACCCAGACCATCGACCAGGAGATCGCCATCGAGGCGGTCGACTGGAACACGATCGGTCTGCTCGCCGGGATGATGCTCATCGTCAAGGTGACCGAGCCGACGGGCGTCTACGCCTACATGGCCATCCGTGCGGCCCAGCTCGGCAAGGGACGGCCGCTGGGGGTCACCGTCGCGCTGGCCGCCACGACGGCGCTGCTGTCGGCCTTCCTGGACAACCTGACCACCGTCCTGCTGATGGTGCCCATCACCTTCCTGGTCGCCCACCGGCTGGAGATCGACCCGATCCCGCTGGTCATCATCGAGATCGTCGTCTCGAATCTGGGCGGCACGGCCACGCTGATCGGCGATCCGCCGAACATCCTCATCGCGGGCGCGACCGACCTTTCCTTCATGGCCTTCCTGGTCAACCTCGCGCCGATCGCGCTCGCGGCCTGCGTGGTGTGCACGCTGGGGCTGTACGCGGCCTTCCGCCGCCGCCTGCGCATCGCACCCGAGGCGCGCGACCGCGTCATGGCACTGGACGCCCGCGCCGCGATCGAGCGACCCGACGAGCTGCGGCGCACGCTGCCCGTCCTGGTGCTCACCATCGTCGCCTTCTTCGTGCATCGCCCGCTGGGCATCGAGCCGGCGACCGTCGCGCTGGCGGGCGCGACGATCATGCTGCTGCTCACCAGCCAGAGCGTGGAGGAGGCGCTGGGCGGGATCGAGTGGCCGACGCTGTTCTTCTTCCTCGGCCTGTTCGTCCTGGTCGGGGCGCTCGAGCACACCGGCGCCATCGCCCGGGTCGCCGACTGGATTCAGGAGACCACCGCCGGCAACCGCTCCGCCGAGCTCCTGGGCATCGCCTGGTTCGCAGCGGTGGGCGGGGCACTGATCGACAACATCCCCATGACCGCGGCGATGATCCCCGTGGTCGAGCAGATCGCCGCCGGCACGGGCGACGACGACTACTGGTGGGCGCTGGCGCTGGGCGCCTGCTTCGGCGGCAACACGACGATCGTCGCGGCCGCCGCCAACGTCGCCGCCGCCGGCATGGCCGAGCGTGAGGGTCGGCGCATCGGCTTCATCGAGTTCCTGAAGGTCGGCGTGCCGGTGACGCTCGTGAGCATGATCATGGCCACCGCGTACATCGTGGTGCGCTACCTGTGATCGGCCAGGGCCTCGAGGACGGCCGCCTGCTCCTCGTCGGCGGCCTGCTGCTGGCCGCCGGGGTGCTGGCCTCGCTGCTGGCCGGCCGCCTGCGGCTCCCCGGCCTGCTGGCCTTCCTGGCCATCGGCATGATCGTGGGCTCCGACGGGCTCGGATGGATCGAGGTCGACGACACCGAGCTGGTCAAGGACGTCGGCGTGGTCGCGCTCGTGCTGATCCTCTTCGAGGGCGGCCTGGCCTCGGGGTGGAGCGAGATCCGGCCGGTCGTCGTGCCCGCGGCGATCCTGGCCACGCTGGGCACCGTCGTCACCGCGCTCATCACCGGGCTGGCCGCCGCCTGGCTGCTGGACCTGCCGCTGCTCTACGGGCTGCTGCTGGGCTCGATCGTCGCCTCCACCGACAGCGCAGCGGTCTTCGCCGTGCTGCGCGGCTCCACGCTGCGCCGGCGGCTGGCCCGGACCCTGGAGGGGGAGGCGGGCTCCAACGACCCGGTCGCGGTGCTCCTGGTCATCGGCTTCATCGAGTGGATCACCACGCCGGGCTACGGCGTGCCCGACATGCTCGGCCTCTTCGCCCAGCAGCTCCTGCTCGGCGCCGCGGGCGGGCTGGCGGTGGGCTTCGGCGCGGTGGCGGTGCTCAAACGGGTGACCCTCGGCTCGGCCGGGCTGTACCCGGTCGCCTCGGTGGCCACGGTCGGCCTGGCCTTCGGCAGCGCGGCGGTCGTGGGCGGCTCGGGCTTCCTGGCCGTCTACCTGGCCGGCCTGGTGCTGGGCAGCTTCCAGACCCCGGCGCGCCAGACCCTGGTCACCTTTCACGACGGGCTGGCCTGGGTGGCCCAGCTAGCGCTGTTCTTCGCCCTGGGCCTGCTCGTCTTCCCCGGCCAGCTCCTCGACTTCGCCTGGGAGGGCGTCCTGCTGGCGGTCATCCTGACCTTCGTGGCGCGGCCGATCGCCGTGCTGGCGGTGCGGGGCTTCGACCTGCGCGAGCGTGCCGTGCTGGCCTGGGCGGGGCTACGGGGGGCGGTGCCCGTCGTGCTGGCCACGTTCCCGGTCATCGCGGGCCTGCCGGGCAGCGCCGAGTTCTTCAACATCGTCTTCTTCGCCGTGCTCATCTCCACCCTCGTGCAAGGGCCGACCTTCGAGCCCCTGGCCGAGCGTCTCGGGATGACCACCCAGGAGTCCGCGCTGCCCGCGCCGCTGGCCGACCCGGCCACGACCCGGCGCCTGGGGGCCGAGGTGATCGAGTTCCGCGTCCGTCCGGGGGACGCGGTGGTCGGGCGCGTGGTCCGCGAGCTGCAGCTTCCCCGCGAGGCGCTGCTCAACGTGATCATCCGCGACGACCAGGCCATCCCCCCGCGCGGTTCCAGCCGTATCGACGCCGGGGACCGCCTCCATGTCCTGGTGCGTCAGGAGGTCGCGGTGGCCTTCCGCGAGCTGCTCGGCCTGTGGCGGGAGGGTCCCTTGGCCACGCCGCGGCGTCAGCGCGGGCCGCTGCGCACCACGATCTTCAGCACGCGGCCGTGGCGGTCGGCGGACGGGGATGCCTCCCGGCCCGAGGCCGTCGAAGGCGTCGCGGTGGTCGAGCAGGTGCGTACCCGGCGCGACCGGCCCGGCGCGGTGGTCGCCCTGGAGGATGGGCGCATGGCCTTCACCGGCCCGGTGATGGCGGTGGGGCCGACGGTCGCGGTCCAGGGGGCGGCGCGCCGGCGCCTGGGTCACGCCCGCGACGAGGCCGACCGGGCGTGGTGGCGTGAGGTCATCGGGGCCCTGGCGACGCCGTGAGGGGTGGCTATGCCTGGGGCGGGTCTGTGGCGCCGGCGAACGGCAGCGGTGAGGAGAGGGAGGGAAGCTCGGCGCCCGCGATCGTGCCCCGGTGACCCCGCCGGAGCTGGGCGAGCGCGGTCAAGGAGGCGCCGGCGGCTCCGCAGGCCCCGCCCGCGCGCCGCGCGTCAGCAGCGCCACCCCCAACGCGGCGCTGACGAGCGACCCGGCGAAGATGCCGATCTTGGCCAGGTCGATGACCTCGGGGTCGGTGTAGGCGAGCTGTGCGACGAACAGCGAGACGGTGAAGCCGATCCCGCCCAGGGCGGCGACGCCCCACACCTGCGCGAGGCGCACGTCCTCCCCCAGCGCGCCGACGCGCAGGCGCAGCGCGAGCAGGGCCGCGCCGGCGATGCCCAGCAGCTTGCCCACCACCAGCCCCGCGGCGATGGCCCAGGGCAGGGGGCTGGCCACGGCGTCGGCGAGCACCTCGCCGTCGAGGGCGATGCCGGCGTTGGCCAGCGCGAACAGGGGCAGGACGGCGAACGCGGAACAGGGGTGCAGCCGGTGCTCTAGCTGCTCCAGCACGCGGCGACCGTTCACCGGCTGGGCGGGGGTGAGGAGGGCGAGGGCCACGCCGGCCACGGTGGGGTGCACGCCGGACTCCAGGGCGGCAACCCACACGAGCAGGCCGACCGGGATGTAGGCGGCCACCCGCCGCACGCCGACCATGCGCATCCCGACCACCATCCCCAGCCCGATCACGGCGGCCGCCAGCCACAGCAGCGAGATCCCCTCGGAGTAGAAGAGCGCGATCACCGAGATCGCGATCAGGTCGTCGACGATCGCGATGCTCAGCAGCAGCAGCTTGACCCCGGCCGAGACGCGGTCGCCCAGCAGCGCGAGCACGCCCACTGCGAAGGCGATGTCGGTGGCCATGGGGATGGCCCAGCCGTCGGCGCCGGGGCGACCGCCCATGATGGCCACGAAGATCAGCGCGGGGACGACGACCCCGCCGACCGCGGCGATCACCGGCAGCAGCGCGGTCTTGCGGTCGCTGAGCCGGCCCACCGCGAGCTCGCGCTTGATCTCCAGGCCGACCACGAAGAAGAACAGCACCATGAGCCCGTCGTTGACCCAGCCGTGTAGGTCCTCTTCCAGCGAGAGCGAGCCGAAGCCCAGCGTCAGCCCGGTCTCCCAGAACGACGTGTAGCTCGCCTCGCCGATGACGTTGGCCCACACCAGCGCGGCGACGGTGGCGACCAGCAGCGCCACCCCGCTCGACGACTCCTGGTGCAGGAACTCGGGGAGGGGGTCCACCGCCCGGCGGACCCGCCGGCGGACCGCCTGGGGGGTTGTCTCGGGGCCGGTGCTCACCGGGGTCGGCGAGCCGTTACGGGAGCGGCGGGCATCGCCCCCAGGCTAGCCGGGGGCTCGCCGCGAAGCCGGCCGCTCCGGGGCCTTGCTACGGCGCGCCCAGGACCTGGTAGGACTGCGCCTCGCCGCGCAGGCGCGCGTCGAAGTCGCCGGTATAGGCGGTGGTGGAGTGCACGGTGCCGGTGCGCTGGGCGATGCGCATGTTGTCCTCGGGCGGCAGCGGCGCGGCCAGCGCCCAGCGCCCGCCGGCGACGGGCGCGGTGCGCTCGACGACGTGGGTCTGGCCCTGGTGGACGTAGCTGACCGATACGCGTACGACGCCTGTGGCGCGCGGGTTGATCGTGCCACCGGCGCTCAAGACGCCGCCGTCCAGGCGCGGGCGCTCCAGCGCGAGGTTGGACCGGCCGTTGGCCGCGCGCAGGCGTAGCTCCTGGGGCCGTGTGTCGGCGTCGCCCGGGTAGCGGATGGTGAGGATCCCGGTGCCCAGGCGGGCCTGTGCCGTCGGGATGGTCTCGCGGAAGTTGATCCGCCGGCCCTGGCTGTCGACCGGCGCGTCGAAGACGTGGCGCTGCTGGGCGGCGTACAGTTCCACGCCGGCCGTGCCCGAGGCGCGCGCGGTGATCGGAGCATGGACGTCGAGCACGCTGCGCGAGCGCTCCATGTCGGAGCGCAGGATCTCCAGCTTGGGCGCGTGGATCTCCGCGCTGACCGGCTGGTCACCCTGCGGCGCCTGGCTGGCCCCGCCGGGGCTGCTGAGCGGCTGCTCGCGCTCGCCGGCCTGGGAGCGCAGCGAGGCGAGCTGGGCGATCATCCCGTCGCCGGGGCAGATGGTCTTGCCCGCGTCGCGGTGGGCCGCGATGCGCTGGAAGGTGGCCTGCTCGCCGGAGGGGAAGCGGTTGGACGAGCCGCCCAGGGATGTGACGGTCGCCTCGCCGGTGGTGGGCACGCCGTGGGCGGGGAGCTTCCAGGCCAGCAGCGAGGCGATGGCCGAAACCTGCTCGGGCGGCGGGGTTGCCGACGTGTAGGTGCCGATGGCCGCGACGCCGGTGGAGACGCTGTTGAAGCCCTGCGTCTGGGCGCCGATCACCGCCTGGTCGATGCCCCCGGCGCGCCCCTCGTAGACCTTGCCCCAGCGGTCGACGAGGAAGTTGTAGCCGATGTCGTTCCACTCGAGGCTGTTGCGGTGGTAGCGGCACATGGCCAGGATGACCGCGCCCGACTCGTCGGGGCGGTAGTCGTTGGTGGAGACGGTGTGGTGGATGAACGCCATGTCCACCTTGCCCATGCTCGGGGCCTCGCGCGGCGGGCAGTCGTCGCCCGCCCACGCCTCGCGGGGCACGATCGAGGGCGGCCCGCTCGCGCCCTGCGCCCAGGCCACCGCGTTGCCCACGGTGGCCAGCACGGCGGTGTTCGCGGCGTCGCGCAGCTCGGTGGCGGCCTCCTCGACCGGCGTGGCCGTGCCGGTGGTGTTGACGAAGCTGGCCTCGAGGTCCTCCGGCGGCGCGGTGAAGCGCGCCTGGAAGGCGTCGGCCCCGCCGGCCCAGACACCGTCGCTGGCCGGCTCGCCCTGCTCGTTGCCCGCCTCGACCCACGGGCTCCACGGCTCCTCGCCGTCGCGGGTGCGGATCCACACGCCGATCGGCTCCTCGCTGTCGGCCCACTGCAGGCCCATGAGGTCGAAGCGCTTGGGCGTCTGGATGGGGTCCGAGACGTAGGTCGCGCCCGCGTTGGCGCCACGGTCCAGGCTCTCGTCGGCCAGCTCGAGGGTGAAGTCGACGGGCCCGGGGCGCCAGCGCTCCAGCGAGAGCGCGGGCGCAGCGAGGAGGCCGAGGACGGCGATGACGGGGAGCAGAAGGAGGGGGAGGCGTCGCATCGCGTGGTCGGAACACAAGCAGGGCCGACGAGTCGCGCATCGGCGTGCAAGACCGATCGCTTGAGGCCCGGATGCGCAGGAACAGCGCCATGGGCCCCGACGGCGGGGGCTCAGGCCACCACGGACAGGCCGCCGGGCGTGACCGAGAAGCGTGCCTCGGTGACCTCGCCGATGTGGTCGCCGTCGACCTGGAGGTGCACTGGGCGGCCGTCGATCGAGTTGACCTCCAGGCCGTCGAGCCCGGCCCACGAGGACACCCGCCGGTGCCCGGTGACCTTCATCGGGCCGAACAGGCGGGCCAGCACGGTGGGCATGTCCACGGGGCTGGCGCGGCGCAGCAGCACGGCGCCCAGCCGCCCGTCGTCCAGCGCACCGCCGTCGCAGACGTACAGCGCACGCGGGCCGAAGTAGCTGAACACGTCGCCGTTCTGGACCATCGCGGTGACCCCCTCGACCTTCCGCCCGTCGGCGCGCACCGCCAGGCGCGGCGGATTGACCACGTAGCGGCGCAGGAACGTCGACGCCCCCGCGTAGGCGAAGTACCACTCGCGCCAGCGTGCCTTGAGGCGCGGGCGGGCGTCGACCCGCTCGACCACCGCAGCGTCGAGCCCCACGCCGGCCGAGAAGGTGAAGTGGCGGTCGTTGACCCTCGCGAGGTCGATGCGCCGCGGCTCCCAGCGGTCGGCGATGCGCAGGAGGTGCTCGGTGGCGTCGACGATGTCGTTGGGGATGCCCAGCATCCGGCACAGGACGTTGCTCGCCCCGCCGGGCAGGCAGGTCAGCGGCGTGTCTGAGCCCGCGAGCCCGTTGGCCACCTCGTTGACGGTCCCGTCGCCGCCGAAGGACACCACCACGTCGTAGCCCTCGTGGGCGGCCTCACGGCACAGGTCCGAGGCGTGGTCGCGGCGCTGGGTGTCCACCGCGTCGACCTCGTAGCGACCGTTGAGCGCGTGCACCACCAGGCCCTTGAGCCGGTCGGAGACCGTGGTGGCGTGGGGGTTGACGACGACCAGCATGCGCCGGCGCTTGAGCGGGGCGGTGAGGGAGAAGGCGTCGCCGAGGCGCTCGAGGCCCGACGCGGTCGCGGGGGAGGTCATCGCCGGGCCTACACCGGGCCCACGGGCCGGTTACCCAGCACCTACCGGCTGGTGGTCGCCACTAGAGTCGCACCGCGTGAGCGCCTGCGCCCCGACGGACATCGCCCGGGCCGTCGCCAGCGTGGCGCTGTGGTACCACACGATCGCGCTGCCCGACGGGACCGCCACCCCCGGGTGGTTCGACCTGCGCCCGATCGTCGAGCGGATGCCCTTCCCGGACGTGCGCGGCACGCGCTGCCTGGACGTGGGCACCTACGACGGCTTCCTGGCCTTCGAGCTCGAGCGCCGAGGCGCACGGGAGGTCGTGGCCACCGACGTGTCCGACCACCGGGACTGGGACTGGCCGGCCCGCATGCGCGAGCGGGGGCCGGCGGCGCTGGCGCAGATCGCGGGGCGCAAGGGCAGGGGCTTCGACGCCGCCCGCGAGCTGCTGGGCTCCTCGGTGCGCAAGCTGGAGCTCAGCGCCTACGACCTGTCCCCTGAGGTGGTCGGCACCTTCGACGTCGTGGTGTGCGGCAGCCTGCTGCTGCACCTGCGCGAGCCCATCCGCGCGCTCGAGGCCATCCGCTCGGTCTGCGACGGGTGGTTCCTCTCGGCCGAGCAGGTGGAGCTCGGCCTGAGCCTGCGTCACCCGCGCACCCCCGTGTCGCGCCTCAACGCCGAGGCGGAGCTCTGCCAGTGGTGGCTGCCCAATGTGGCCGCCCACAGGCAGATGCTGGTCACCGCGGGCTTCCGCGTTCAGCGCGCGACGCGTCCCTACGCCATCCCCTTCGGTGTGGCCCATCCCTCCGTGGCGCCGCGCATCCTCCGCCGTCTGGCCGCCGGCGGCCAGGGCGTGCCCCACTGCGCCGCGCTGGCCCGGCCCGACCCCTCCTGATACGACAAAGGAGCACGACATGTCCGACGAGATCAGCGGCCGCACGGCGGTCATCACCGGCGCATCGAGCGGGATCGGGGAGGCGACCGCGCACACCCTGGCGGCCGCCGGCGCCCGGGTGGCGCTGCTGGCGCGACGCTCCGACCGCATCGAGGCGCTGGCCCGGGAGCTGGGAGGAGACACCATCGCGGTGACCGCCGACGTGACCGACCGGGCGTCCCTCGAGCAGGCCGCGGCCCGCGTGCACGACGAGCTCGGCGGCGCCGACATCCTGATCAACAACGCCGGGCAGATGCTCCTCTCGCCCTTCGGCCCCGACTACGCCCAGGAGACCCGGCGGATGGTGGAGATCAACCTGCTGGGCGCGATGACGACCACCGAGGTCTTCCTCGACCAGCTGCGCGACGGGGGCGGCGATCTCGTGAACATCTCCTCGGTGGCCGGGCGCACCGCGGGCAAGGGCTCCTCGGTCTACAACGCGACGAAGTGGGGTCTCAACGGCTGGTCGGAGGCCCTGCGCCAGGAGCTGCTCCCCGACGTGCGGGTGATCGTTGTCGAGCCGGGCGCGGTGGACACCGAGCTGACCGACCACATCACCCACCCCCGCAGCCAGGAGGGCGCCCGGGCGATGTACGAGAAGGTCGAGGCACTCACCTCCCAGGACATCGCCGACGTGATCGCCTTCGCTGTCGGTCGACCGCGGCGGGTGGCCATCAACGAGGTGCTCATCCGTCCCAGCAAGCAGCCCTTGTGAGCACGGGCGCACCGGCGGTCGACCGCACGGTCCGCCGTCGGCGGCGCTCCTGGTACGTCTACGACTGGGCCAACTCCGCGTTCGCGACCTCGGTCGCCGGCGTCTTCCTCGGCCCCTACCTCACCGAGCTGGCACAGGCGGCGGCCGACCCCGACGGGTTCGTCAGGCCGCTGGGCCTCGCGCTGCGGGCCGAGGCGATCTACCCCTACCTGGTCTCGCTCGCCGCGCTGGGCCAGATCGTCTTCATGCCGGCCGTGGCGTCGCTGGCCGATCGCACCGGCAGGCGGCGCCTCACGCTGGGTATCACCGCGTTCCTGGGCGCCTTCGCCACCATGGCGCTGTGGTTCGTGCAGGGCGAGGCCTACCTGCTGGGCGGCGGCCTGTTCGTGCTGGCCGCCATCGCCTTCGGCTGCTCGGTGTCGGTCTACAACGCCTTCCTGCCCGGCCTGGCCCCGCCGGACGAGCGCGACACGGTGTCCGCGCGCGGCTGGGCGCTGGGCTACGTGGGCGGTGGCCTGCTGCTGGCCGCGCACCTCGCGCTGTTCACGCTGGCCGAGACGGACGTGCTGGCCCTCCAGCCGTCCGAGGCCGTGCGCCTGAGCCTGCTCACCGGCGGGGCGTGGTGGGCGCTGTTCACCATCGTGCCCCTCGTGGGCCTGCGCAGCGGGCCTGTGCCGACGGGCGCCGCACCGTCGCCCGCACAGGCGCCCGCCGGCGGCCACAGCGCCCGCGCGGCCCTGCGCGAGCTGCGTGGCGCGCCGATGGTGCTGCTCTTCCTGGGCGCCTACCTGCTCTACAACGACGGCGTGCAGACGGTGGTCTCCCAGGCCGCGGTCTTCGCGACGGAGGAGCTCGAGCTGGGCCAGGGCGTCGTCGCGGCGGCGTTCCTGATCGTCCAGTTCGCCGCCATCGGCGGCGCCCTGGCCCTCGGTGCCCTGGCCGTGCGCCACGGCGCCAAGCGGGTGATCCTGGCCAGCCTGGTGGTGTGGGTCGCCGTGCTGGGCGCCGCGGTGGCGCTGCCCGCCGGCCAGGTCGCGCCGCTGATCGTGCTCTCCGTGCTCATCGGCCTGGTGCTGGGCGGCACACAGGCGCTGTCGCGTTCGCTGTTCAGCCACATGGCGCCCGCGGGACGCGAGGCCGCGGCCTTCAGCCTGTTCGAGATCGCCGGCCGGGCCACGACCTGGCTGGGCCCGCTGCTGTTCGGCCTGTCCGTGCAGCTCACGGGGAGCTACCGGGTGGCCATCGCCTCGCTGGTGGTCTTCTTCGTCGCCGGCTTCGTGGCGCTGGCGCTGTGTGACGTGCGCCGGGCGGTGGTCCAGGCGGGCAACGTCGTGCCCGAGCGGCTGTAGCGGCCCGCCGCTGGGCCCCCGGGAGCCTCAGGCCAGCCCGGCGAGGAGGCGCTGGAGGTCGTCCTCGTCGTTCCACGCGCCCACGGAGGCGCGCAGGTGCCGCCCGCCCGGCAGGTCGCGCACGATGACGCCGGCCTGGGCCAGGCGCTCCCTGGTCTGCGCGGGCGTGGGGTCCTCCCAGGCGACCAGCGTGCTCTCGCCGCGCGGGACGACCGTGCGCCCGTCTCCCTGCAGGGCTTGCGCCAGGGTCCCGGCCAGGCCGATGGCACGGCGGTGCACGGCATCCCAGCCGACCTCGGCCAGGGTCGCGAAGGCCGCGGCGGCGCCGGCCAGCGCCTCCAGGCCCAGCGCGGAGGCGTCGTGGGCGCGGGCGTCGGCGTGGGGACCGGCGTCGAGTCCCGAGGCGGGGTCGGCCAGGGCGAGGTAGGTCGGGCCGACGGCGGCCAGACGCTCGCGCCAGGCCGGCGCCACGTAGAGGAAGCCCGTGCCGACCGGCCCGCACAGCCACTTCTGCCCGGCCGCGGCGTAGAAGGCGCAGCCCAGCGTGGGGGTGTCCACGGACACGGCGCCCGCGCCCTGGGCGCCGTCGAGCAGCACCGGCACGTCGCGGCCGACGTCGGCCAGCGCCGCCGGCGCCACCTCCCCTGTGGTCCAGGCCACGTGGGAGCAGGCCACCAGCCGGGTGTGTGGCCCGACGTGGAAGGGCAGCTCGGCCAGCGTCGCGGTGCGCACGACCAGGCCCAGGCGCTCGCGCGCGGCGGCGAGCGGGCCGAGCAGGCCGGGGTGCTCGTCGGCCACCGTCAGGATCTCGTCGCCGGGGCCCAGGCCGAGGCCCTGCAGGACGCGGACGATCCCCTCGCTGGTGGAGGTCTGCAGCGCGATGTCCTCGGGGCGCGCGCCCACCAGCGCCGCGTAGGCGGCCCGCTGGCGCTCGCGCAGCATCTCGAGCTGCTCGAAGTAGGCCGTGGTGCGCCCCGCGCGGGCGCCTGCCTCGGCGGCCTGGGCCTGGGCGCGCACCGCCTCCTGGGGAACCGGGCCGCACGTGCCCGCGTTGAGGTAGGCGAGCCGCTCGAAGACGGGGAAGGCGGCGCGCAGCGCGGCGGGATCCACGCCCCGAGGCTAACCGTGCCCTTCGGCCGCGGTGCCGTGGGCCGATCTCGGCCCACGGCTGAAGCGAACCGACCGGCCGCCGGCGTGGTCGCCGGCGGCCGGTCGGACCCTCGCGGCGGACTAGCGGGCGCGGCCGCTGGCGTCGCCGCCTCCGCCTCCGCGGCCGCCGTCGCCGCCCTCGTTGCGCCCGCCGCCGCCGTTGCCGTTGCCGTTGCCGCGCCGGAACGGGCCCCAGATGGCGTAGGTGATGCCGCCGCCCTCGTTCTGCTCGGCCTCGCTCTCGCCGACGCCGCGGCCGCCCTGCTGGTTGAGGAAGAACGTCTCGCCGTCGGGCGAGAAGCACCCGCCGCAGAACTCGCTGTCGTTGACGATGGTCTGGGCGAAGTCGTAGATCCGCCCCTCCTGGGTCACGCCGCGGACGAACTGCTCTCCGGGGCTGTCCTCCTGGAGGAAGATGTCCCCGGTCGCCGGCACGAAGACGACGTTGTCGGGGTTCTCCAGATCCTCGCGGGACAGCGACTCGTAGATGAGCGTCAGGCGCTCGTCCTCGGGGTCGTACTCCCAGAGCTGACCGAAGCCCGCGGGCCCACCGCTGGTCGAGTCGAAGTAGATCTTCCCGTCGCCGACCCAGCAGCCCTCCAGGCGGTCGAAGGCGATGGCGCCCTTCTCCTGCGCCTCCACGCGGACCGTGTCCGCCGCGGGATCGGGATCGTCGATGGTGACCCACTCGATGGCGAAGGAGTCGCCCTCGGTGGCGGTGTCGGCGTCGAAGTTGTCCTGGTCGACGCGCTTGATGGCCTGCAGGACGCCGCCCGACCTGGCCAGGTCACCGGCCCTGCGGGGCCTGCGGTTGGGGAGGTAGCGGTAGAAGCCCGCGTTGTCGTTGCGGTCCTCGGTCTCGTAGAGGATGCCGTCCAGGAAGGCGACCGCCTCGTGGGAGAACGCCCCGGCGGCGCGGATGGGCTCGGCCTTCACCGGCTCGTCGGACGAGGCGTCGATCTCGAAGCAGTAGCCGTGCTTCTCGCTGCCGGCACTCTCGGGGACGAAGGTCTCCTCGCAGCTGATCCAGGAGCCCCAGGGGGTCTCACCGCCCGCGCAGTTGACGGCGGTCCCGCCGAGCACGTGCACGGTTTCCCGTGCGCGCCGGTCGCCGCCGACCACGACACGCGTGTTGCCCGCGTTGAACGCAGGGTTGGGGTCGTAGCGGTCGTCCTCGGGGACGACCAACGGCTTCTCGCCTGGGCGCCCGCGGTTCTCGTGGTTGCGGATCAGAACCGTCGTGCCGTTGGGGCCCGCGAAGGCGCCCATGCCGTCGAAGATGCCCGGGGTGGGCACCGTCTCACGGCTGGTCTCGCCCGTGGCCGGATCGGTCACGAAGGCGGTCGACGGATCGTTCTCGCGCGAGGCGACGCGGTACCGGAAGCCCCTGGGCAGCGCGATGAACTCCACGCCGCTGTCCTGCTCGGGCGTCGGGCGCAGCGGCCCGTAGCCGGGGTCGCGCTCGGGCGGGGCGCCCTCGGCGCGGCGGGCGGCCAGCGCGGAGAGAGGGCCGCCGATGGCCAGGCCGCCACCGACGGCGGCGCTGCCCTGCAGGAAGCGCTTACGGCTCAGTTCTGAGATGGACTCGGGCATCGATCCTCCTTGGGGGGGACGTGACATCGGGAATGGTTCCCTCACCTGCGGCCCTCGTTGTCAACGACCTGCGATCAGGATGTGAAGCACCGGTGAAGGAGCGATGCGCCTTCGTAGACTGCTCGCCGTGTCCGACCGTGCCGTCTCCCGCCGTGGCCTGCTCGGCCTCGGGTTGCGTCACCTGGCCCCCGGAGGCGACGAGGCGACCCCCGTGCGCGACGACCTCCCGTCACCACGGGAGCCGACGCCGTCGCGCGGCGAGCCCACCCCGTCACTGCGAGCTCGGTGGGCCGCCGCCTGGGAGGCCTGCCACGAGATGGCGTTGTGGGACGCCTCCGCTTCGCAGCTCGTCGGCGGCGCCCGGTACCAAGCAGGGGAACGGGTGCTCGACGCCGGTGCGGGGGACGGGAACGTCGCCCTGCGGTGCGCCTTGCGCGGCGCGGTGGTCACCGCCTGCGAGCCCTCCGCGGCGTTGGGCGAGCACGCCCGTACCCGCGCTCGCCGACAGGGGCTGACCCTGGAGCCTGTCCAGGGTGGGCTGGAAGCGCTGCCCTTCCCCGAGGCGAGCTTCGATCATGCGTTGGCCGGCCTGGCCCCGATGTTCTGCCTGCAGACCCCCGCCGCCACGTTGACCGAGCTCTTCCGGGTCGTGCGCCCGGGTGGGAGCGTCGGCCTCAGCGCGTGGTTGTCGCGCGGGCCGATCGGCGGCCTGCTACGCCTTGCCGGTCGGTGGGACCCTGTGCCCGTCGATGTGCCCGGTCCGCTCGCGTGGGGCAGCGAGGAGCGCCTGCGCCAGGAGATCGAGCCCTTCGGCGGCGAGGACCTCGACTTCGAGCTGGCCACCGTCGAGATGCGCTTCGCTGACGAGGAGGAGGCCGCAGGCCGGTTGCGGAGCGCCCTCGCGCCGCTGGCCGCCGCCCACGACCTCCTCCCGGCCGGCGCGGCCGGGGAGCTGCGCGCCCAGGTCGCCGCGCTGGTCGCCAAGTGGGCGCAGCCCGCCCCGGAGGGCATCGGGCTGTCGGCGCCCTACCTCGTGGTGCGCGCTCGCCGCGCGGCGACCTGAGCGAGCGGCTTTCGTCCTCCGGTCGCCGGAACCGACGGCCTTCGGACGACGTCATCTACCCGCAGGTCGGCCAGGGCGACGTGCCGCGCTCCTGGAGCAGCTTCTGGGCACGGCTGTCCTGCTCGCTCTCCGGCGCGGCGGCCGGGTCGCCCGACCCGCCGACGCTGCCCCAGGTCTGGCGGTCGAACTGGTACTTGCCGCCGTAGGCGCCGCCGCCGCCGACTGCGCCCGGGTCGCCGCCCGACTCGCATTGGGCGATGGACTGCAGCGTGCCCGACGGGGCGCCGCCGGAGCCGGAGGCGTCCGCGCCGGAGCCGTTGCTGCCCGAGCCCGAGCCGGCGGCCGCGCCCGTGGCGCTCGCCCCACCCTCACGCTCCGCGACCCGGCGCTCCTCGCGCCGCTCGCGGCGCTCCTCGCGCAGGGTCTCGTTCTTCGCCCGCAGGCCCTGGGTGGCCTCGCGCACCTCGCGGCCGGTGTTGGCCATGTGGGCGGCGCCCAGCGCAGGCTCGTCGAGCGCGATGTACTTGAGATCGGCATAGCGGCGCGCCACGGTCATGTGGCGGCGCACAAGGCGCTTGTGGGCGGCGTCGGCCGCCTGAGCGGTCACGCCGTCGGCGCCGGTGATGGCGTTGGCGAGCACCGGACGCAGCCGCTCGTCGCCGTCCTGGGCCAGCGCCGGAGCGGCCGGCGCGAGGACGGCACCAGCGAGGCAGGCGCCGAGGATTCGCTTGGAGTGCATGGGCACGAAGGCCCCCTTTCGTCCCGGCGGTCGCACAACGCGGCGCCGGTGGATTGCGTGAGAGGAACTCGTCGGCCCGGGGCACCCGGAGAGTTCACGGGCGCACGGCCGACGCGAAGCACCGTAGCAACACAGGCACGAACGGATGTTCTGCTGTGACTGGTCGCACAGAGGGAGAAGGGTGCTCGCCTTCGGACGACGTCACCGCTCACTAGGATCGCGCCGATGCGGGTCACGCTCCCTGACGGCACCCCCCTGGACCTCGACGACGGCGCGTCGGGCGCCGACGCCGCGGCGGCGATCGGCCCGGGGCTCGCGCGTGCCGCCCTGGCCATCCGCGACGATGGGGCGGTCAGGGATCTGAGCGCCCCGCTGCGCGACGGGCAGGAGCTGGCGATCATCACGCAGCGCGACACCGAGGAGGCGCTCGAGCTCATCCGTCACGACACGGCGCACGTGCTGGCCACCGCCGCGCTCGAGCTCTTCCCCGGCGTGCGCATCACGATCGGCCCGCCGATCGACAACGGCTTCTACTACGACTTCGCCTTCCCCGAGGGCGTCACCGTCACCGACGCCGACTTCGAGCGCATCGAGGCGAGGATGCGCGAGCACGTCAGGGCCGACGAGCCCTTCGTGCGCCAGGAGGTCAGCGTGGAGGAGGCGTTGGAGCGCTTTCGCACCGAGGGGCAGGACTTCAAGGTCGAGCTGATCGAGGACCTGGTCCGCGATGCCGACCCCGCCCACCCCGTCACGACGGTCTCCCTCTACACCAACGGGCCGTTCACCGACCTCTGCCGCGGCCCGCACGCGCCGTCGACCAAGCGCATCAGGGCCTTCAGGCTCCAGTCGGTGGCCGGCGCCTACTGGCGCGGGGACGCCAGGCGGGAGATGCTCACGCGTATCTACGGCACGGCCTTCCTCAGCAAGGAGGCCCTGGACGAGCACCTCGAGCGCCTGGAGCAGGCCCGCGCCCGCGACCACCGCCGCCTCGGGCCCCAGCTCGGCCTGTTCACGTTCTCCGACCTCGCCCCGGGGGCGGCGTTCTGGCTGCCCCACGGGACACGCGTGTTCAACGGCCTCGTCCAGCTCAGCCGCGAGATGGGGGAGGAGCGCGGCTACAGCGAGGTCAAGACCCCCCAGCTCTACGACGCCGAGCTGTGGCGGACCTCCGGACACTGGGACAAGTACCAGGAGCACATGTTCCTCACCGACAGCGAGGACCGGCCGATGGGCCTCAAGCCCATGAACTGCCCCGGCCACGCGCACCTGTTCGGCTCCCAGCGGTGGTCCTACCGCGACCTGCCGGTGCGCTACAGCGAGCCCGGTCTGCTGCACCGCGACGAGCCCTCGGGCACGCTGCACGGCCTGCTGCGCGTGCGTCACTTCGCCCAGGACGACGCCCACGTCTTCTGCACCGAGGAGCAGGTGCAGGCCGAGGTGGCCGCCTGCCTGGAGCTCGCCTTCGCCACCTACGCGGTACTCGGCCTGCACGACGTGGAGGTCGAGCTGTCCACCCGCCCCGACGAGCGCATAGGCGACGACGCGATGTGGGATCGCGCGGAGTCCGCGCTGGAGCACGCGCTCGAGGGCCGCGGCCTGTCCCACCGGGTCAATCCGGGCGACGGCGCCTTCTACGGGCCCAAGATCGACCTGCACGTCACCGACTCGCTCGGGCGCTCCTGGCAGCTGGGCACGGTGCAGCTGGACTACTCGATGCCCGAGCGCTTCGAGCTGACCTATACCGGGGCCGACAACGCCGAGCACCGCCCGGTGATGATCCACCGCGCTCTCATGGGCTCCTACGAGCGCTTCATCGGGATCCTCGTCGAGGACACCGCCGGCGAGCTGCCGGTCTGGCTGGCGCCCGTGCAGGCGGCGGTCCTTCCGATCTCCGACCGCCACGCGGAGGGCGCGCGAGGCGTGCTGACGCGCCTGCGGGCCGCAGGCGTGCGCGCCGAGGCCGACGAGCGCACCGAGTCGGTGGGGCGCAAGATCCGCGACGCCGAGCTGCGCAAGGTGCCCTACATGCTCGTCCTGGGCGACCGGGAGGCACAGGAGGGCACCGTCTCGGTGCGCCGCCACGGGGAGGGGGACACGGGCAGCGAGACCGCCGAGGCCTTCGCGGCCCGCATCGCGCAGGTCACGCGCGAGCGCAGCGCCTAGCCGGCGCGGTGGGCTACACTGATTCGCGTTGATCGAGACGAAGCACGACATTCCGCGCTCGCGCCGCACCGCTTGAAGCGCAGGTCATACATCTAGTGCCGGTTCCCCGCAGGTTCGACCGGCGCCCGCCCGAGCGGGATCAGACCCGTGTCAACGAGCGCATCCGCGCTCCCGAGGTGCGGCTGGTCGACGAGAACGGCGAGCAGGTCGGCGTCATGAAGACCGAGGACGCCCAGAACTACGCCCGCGAGCGCGAGCTCGACCTCGTGGAGGTCGCCGCGCAGGCCCGCCCGCCCGTCTGCCGGGTGCTCGACTACTCGAAGTACAAGTACGAGCAGGCCCAGAAGCAGAAGCAGGCGCGCAAGCACCAGCAGTCGATCGTGGTGCGCGAGATCAAGTTCCGCCCCAAGATCGCCGAGCACGACTACGCGACCAAGAAGGGCCACGTCGAGCGCTTCCTGCGCCACAAGGACAAGGTCAAGGTGACCATCATGTTCCGCGGGCGGGAGGTGACCCATCCCGAGCGTGGCGAGGCGATCCTCAACCGCCTGGCCGAGGAGCTCAGCGAGCTGGCCACCGTGGACCAGCGCCCCACCCAGGACGGGCGCAACATGACCATGATGCTCGGCCCGTCCAAGTCCGTGATCGCGGGCACCGTGGACGAGGAAGCGGTGCAGGAGCGCGACGAGGCCGCCGCCGCCGCGAGCGCCGGCAGCGGCGACGCTGCCGCCAACGCGGGATGAGCGACGGAGGCGTCGGGCAACAAGTGCGCATAACCCGGGGGAGTCCGGGTCGTCGCTACCGGTGCCCGGTGGCCGCTGTCGCACTGGTTGTTCGGCTGCGGGCGCCGGGTGCCGGTAGCGGCGGGCGGGGCCCGCCGGAATGCGTACTTGTTGTCTGACGCCTCCGAAGGCGGGGTCTCCCGCCGCGCACTCTTCACGGGGCTGCGCCAGCGGCTCCTGCCCGACGAGCCGGCCACCGAGCAGGACCGCGGAGAGGCCGGCGAGCCGCTGGACCCGGCCACGCGGCTCCTGATGGACTGGGGGGAGTCCGACGGCATGCTGTGGCGCCACGCCGCCGACACGCTGGTCGAGAGCGTCTTCATCGACGTTGGCCACCGCGTCCTCGACGCCGGGTGCGGTGACGGCAACCTCGCGCTGGCCGCCGCGCGGATGGGCGCCGAGGTCGTCGGCTGCGACCCGATCGAACCGCTCGTGGAGCGCGCACGCGAGCGCGCTGACGCCGAGGGCCTGAAGATCGACTGGCGTGACGGCGACCTGGAGTCGCTGCCCTTCGCAGACGGCGAGTTCGATGCCGCTCTGTCCACCTTCGCGCCGGCCTTCTGCGTCCGCCCGAAGCGGGCACTGCACGAGCTCGCGCGGGTGACCCGGCCGGGTGGGCGGATCGCGGTGGTGCTGTGGGGGCGCGAGGGCGCGGTGGGGCGGCTGCTGCGCCTGGCCGCCATCGCCGAGGCGCCCGTGGGCGGGGGGAGGGACGGTCCGGTGGCCTGGGCCACGGCGGACGCGGTGCGCGACGGGCTCAAGGGCTGGGCCAAGCTGGGCACCCGCGAGCCGGTGCCGGTGCGCATGGCCTTCGACTCCCGGGAGGAGGCGGTGGACCGCCTGACCGTCGTCCTGGGCCCGCTGGCCGGTGCGCTGGCGCGCCTGCCGGCCGACCGCGCGGCCACGCTGCGAGACGCCGCCGAGCGCGCGGTCGCCGCGGAGGCGACCGAGCGCGGTGGACGAGTCGTCCTGATGGGGCACGCGCTGCTCGTGGCGGCGCGGCGCGGAAGCGACTAGGACTAGGCGCCGCCCCGGGGCCCGTCGCGCCTACCTGGATGAGATGCTCCTGGACCGCCTCCTGGCCCGCCTGTCGCGCAGCCGCCGACCACCACGCCGTCGCGGTCATCTTCCATCCCGACGACGTCCCCAACGCGATCGCCTTCCCCGTCGCCGGCGCCCTGCTGACCTTCCACCTTGCTCTACGCGCCCATCCTGCTGCGACGCAGCGGGTCCCACGCGGGACAGACCGTGGGCAAGCAGGCCACCCGCGTACGCGTAGTCGACAAACAGACCGCAGGGCCAATCGGCCTGGGCCGGGGGACTGGTCCGCGAAGTGCTTGGACGAAGCCTGCTGGCCTTCATCCCACTCTATTTCGTTGCGGACCACCTGTTGCCCTTCTTCGAAGGGCGCACCCGCCGCGCCATCCACGACCTCCTCGCCCGCACCGTCGTCCTCGACGCCCACCAACAGCAGCACACAAGACACGACGCCCCCTGAGCAAACGCCGCCGCGACCGACAGCTCGGCCAGGCTTCCTGCCATACTCCACGCCCGCCATGCCCAAGATGAAGACCCACTCGGGGGCCAAGAAGCGCTTCAAGACGACCGCGAACGGCAAGGTTCGCGGCCGTCACTCCTTCACGAGCCACATCCTCGAGAAGAAGTCGCCCAAGCGCAAGCGTCATCTGGGGCGGCCGACCTACCTGAAGAAGGTCGACGAGCGGCGCGTCAAGGACCTGCTGCAGGTGAAGCGATGACCCGCGTGAAGCGCTCCGTCCACGCGCGCAAGAAGCGCCGGGCGACCCTCGAGCGGGCCAAGGGCTATCGCGGCGAGGCGCACTCCAACTACAAGCGCGCCAAGGAAGCGGTCATGAAGGCCGACTCCTACGCCTACCGCGACCGGCGCAACCGCAAGCGCGACTTCCGCCGCCTGTGGATCACCCGCATCAACGCCGCCGCGCGCCAGAACGGGATGAGCTACTCGGTCTTCATGCACGGGCTCATCGCCGCCGGGATCGAGCTGGACCGCAAGGTGCTGGCCGACATCGCCGTGCGCGACCCCGAGACCTTCAGCCGATTCGCCGATGCCGCCCGGGAGGCGTCGGCCGCCTAGCACGCCCAGTCGACACCGACCCTCCACCGGGCGCCGCTTCCTCTTTTGGAACCGGCGCCCTTTTTTTGCATCACGCCATCGCGTAGCTCTCTCTCGCCGTCGCCTGACTCGTCATGATCACCTCCCACCAAAACCCCCTCCTCAAGGACATCCGCCGCCTCCAGCGCCGGCGCGACGGGCGGTTCGTGGCCGAGGGGGAGGATCTGCTGGCCGCCGCCGACGCGGCTGGGTGGGCGTCGGTCGCGCGCCTGCGCGCCGGCGTCGACGTGGACCCCGAGGTGCTGGCCAAGGTGTCGTCCTTGGGTTCTGGCTCGCGGGAGCTCGGAATCTTCGAAGAGAGGTGGGCGGCTGCCCCGGTCGGGCCCCTGTGCGTGTATCTCCACGGGCTGGGCGACCCGGGCAACGTCGGCGCGGTGCTGCGCAGCGCGCACGCCTTCGGCGCGGGCAGCGTCGTCCTGGGCCCCGGCTGCGCCGACCCCTTCGGGCCCAAGGCGGTGCGGGCGTCGATGGGGGCGATCTTCACGGTGCCCGTCGTTCGCGGCGGGGTGGAGGGACTTCCCGGCGAGAAGGTGGCGCTCGTGGCGGGGGAGGGCGAGCCGCTGGCGGCGGTGGCCGCCCAGGTGGCCGACCGACCCGGCGGCGTCCTGTGCGACGAGGGGCTTGCCCTCTCCCTCCTCGTCGGCGCCGAGCGCGCCGGCCTCCCGCCCGAGGTGGTCGCCGTGTGCGACCGGATCGCCCGCATCCCGATCCGCGGCGACTCGCTCAACGCGGCGATGGCGACGACGGTTGGCCTGTACGAGCTCGCCGGTAGGTTGGCGGCGTGATCGAGCGCATCGAGCAGCTTCGCGCCGAGGGCGAGGGCGCGGTTGCGCAGGCGGCCACCACGGCCGCTCTGGAGGAGGTGCGCGTGCGCCATCTCGGTCGTCGCGCGGAGCTGCCCAACCTCCTGCGCGGCGTGGCCGACCTGCCACCCGAGCAGCGCGGTGGTGTCGGCAAGGCGGCCAACCAGGCCCGCCAAGCGCTCGAGGCGCTGATCGCCGGGCGCACCCGCGAGCTGGAGGCCGCCGAGCTCGACGTCCGCCTGGCCGCCGACCGCGTCGACGTCACGCTTCCCGGCTACCCCGCCCAGCCGGCCGGACGCCTGCACCTGCTCACCGCCACGCGCCGCGAGATCGAGGACGTCTTCCTGGGCCTGGGCTTCACCATCCTGGAGGGGCCCGAGGTGGAGCTCGTCCACTACAACTTCGACGCGCTCAACCACGCGCCGAACCATCCGGCCCGGGATCGCACGGACACGTTCTATGTACGGCGGCCGGAGGCCGCCGGTCAGTCACCGGTCGCGGGGCCGGATGCCCCGCGGAGCACTCCCTCGGA
Source organism: Candidatus Siliceabacter maunaloa (assembly GCA_024330185.1). Taxonomy (GTDB): domain Bacteria; phylum Actinomycetota; class Thermoleophilia; order Solirubrobacterales; family Solirubrobacteraceae; genus Siliceabacter; species Siliceabacter maunaloa. Next base: position 91,446 of record JANDLV010000002.1, on the reverse strand, counting down.
CCTCGTTCTGCGTACCCATACGTCCCCGATGCAGATACGCGCCATGGAGGCCCACCCGCCTCCGCTCTACGTCGTGGTCCCCGGGCGCGTGTACCGCCGCGACTCCGACGCGACGCACACGCCGCAGTTCCACCAGATCGAGGGCCTGGCCGTCGACAAGGACGTCACGCTGGCCGACCTCAAGGGCACGCTGCTGGCCTTCGCCCGCGCGATCTTCGGCGACGAGCGCGAGGTCCGCCTGCGCCCGCACTTCTTCCCCTTCACCGAGCCCAGCGTCGAGGTCGACGTGTCGTGCTTCAACTGCACCGAGGGCCACCTGCGCGACGGCTCGCGCTGCCCGCTGTGCAAGGGCACGAGCTGGCTGGAGATCCTCGGCGCCGGCGAGGTGGATCCCAACGTCTACGCCCACGTCGACGACGACCGCTACGACCCCGAGAAGGTCAGCGGCTTCGCGTTCGGCCTGGGCGTCGAGCGCATCGCGATGCTCAAGCACGCGATCCCCGACCTGCGCCTGTTCTACGACAACGACCTGCGCTTCCTGGAGCAGTTCGGATGAGGGTGCCACTCGAGTGGCTACACGACTTCTGCTCGCCCGCGCTGCCGGTGCGCGAGCTGGCCACGCGACTGGCCATGACCGGCACGGAGGTCGAGCGCATCCACCGCCACGGCGTCGACGCTCTGGAGTTCTTCGTCGTCGGCCGTGTTCTCGCCGCCGAGCGCCACCCCGACGCCGATCGCCTGAGCGTGTGCCGCGTGTCGGTGGGGGAGGGCGACGTGGCCCAGATCGTCTGCGGCGCGCCCAACGTGGCGGCCGACCAGACCGTCGCCGTGGCCCAGCCCGGCGCGATCATGCCCGACGGCACGCGCCTGGGCACCGCGAAGCTGCGCGGCGTCGACTCGGCGGGGATGATCCTGGCCGAGGACGAGCTGGGCATCGGCACCGACCACGGCGGGATCATGGTTCTCGACGACCTGCTGGTCCCCGAGGAGGACGAGGCCGACGCCATCGTTCCCGGCACTCCGCTCCAAGACGTCCTGCCGGGGATCGCCACCGACGTGCTGGAGCTGGAGATCACGCCCAACCGGCCCGACTGCCTGGGGGTGTACGGCGTCGCCCGCGAGGTCCACGCCGCCACCGGCGCGCCGCTGACCCCGCCGCCGTGGACCGAGGGGCTGTCGCCGGGGTGGGGCTGCGAGGTCGACGGCGTGCGCATCGAGGTGCGCGACCCCGACCTGTGCCCGCGCTTCACGGCGGTGGCCTACGACGACGTGACCATCGCCCCGTCGCCGCCGTGGCTCAAGGCGCGCCTGATGGCCGCCGGCCAGCGCCCGATCAGCAACGTGGTGGACATCACCAACTACGCGATGCTGCTCACCGGCCAGCCGTTGCACGCCTTCGACCTCGACCGCGTGGCCGGAGGGGCGCTGACCGTGCGCCGCGCCACCGAGGGCGAGGAGGTCACCACGCTGGACGGACAGGTGCGCCGCCTGGACGGCGAGATGGTGCTCATCGAGGACGCCGACGGCCCCACCTCGATCGCGGGCGTGATGGGCGGTGAGCGCTCCGAGGTGCGCGAGGGCACGACGAGGGTGTTGATGGAGGTGGCCACCTGGGACGGGCCCAACATCCACCGGACCGCCCAGCTCCTGGACCTGCGCAGCGAGGCCAGCTCGCGCTTCGAGAAGGGGCTGGCGCCCGAGCAGGCCGTCGAGGCCCAGGCCGTCGCCCACCGGCTCATGGTCGACCTGTGCGGCGCGACGCCGCGCCCGGCCCTGATCGACGTCGGCGGGGCGGGGCGGGCGGGCACGCAATCCGCAGTGATCGAGCTACGCGCCCGGACGGTCGAGCGCCTGCTCGGCCAGGCCGTCGCGACCGAGCGCCAGGAGGTGATCCTGCGGGCGCTGGGCTTCGGGGTGGAGGCGGCCGCCGATGCCCTCCTGGTCACCGTCCCATCCTTCCGCCGCCACGACGTCACCCGCGAGGCCGACCTCGTGGAGGAGGTCGCACGCATCGACGGGCTGGAGCGCCTGCCCGCCACCCTGCCCGCCCGTCGTGGCGCCGCGGGCATGCTCGATCGTCCCCAGCGCCTGCGCCGCCGGGCCGAGGACGTCCTCGTCGGGCGAGGACTGCACGAGGTCGTTGGCTGGAGCTTCACGTCGCGCGAGCTGCTGGACCGCCTGCGCCTGCCCGCCGACAGCCCGCTGCGCGAGGTCGTGGAGCTGCTCAACCCCATGAGCGAGGCGCAGGCCGTCCTTCGCCCGACGATCCTGGGCTCGCTGCTGGACGCCGCGCGCCACAACGCCGCCCACGGGCAGCGCGACCTGGCCCTGTTCGAATCGGGCGCCGTCTACCGCGCGGCGGGAGACCCTCCCACCGGGTCGGTGGGAGGACTTCCTCACGAGCACCACGCGCTGGCCGTCCTGCTCCAGGGCGCGCTCGCCCGGGCCACCTGGGGCACGCCGCAGCCGCCCCGCGCGGGCTTCTTCGCCGCCAAGGGCCTGCTGGCCGCCGTCCTGCACGCCCTGCGCGTGGAGTGGCAGGTCACGCCGGCCCAGGAGCCCTACCTCCACCCGGGCCGCAGCGCGGCGGTGCTGGTCGCCGGGGAGCGCGTCGGCTGGCTGGGCGAGGTCCACCCGCTGGTCACGCGCTCGTGGGAGCTCGACGACCCCGTTGCCTCGTTCGCCGTCGACCTGGGCCGCGTGATCGCCGCCGCGCCCGCCGCCGAGCGCTACGAGGACGTCACGAGCCACCCGGCCGTGCGCCAGGACCTCGCCGTCGTCCTGCCTGCCGACGTGCCCGCCGAGCGGGTGCTGGCGGTGACCCGGGGTGCCGGCGGCACCCTGCTGACCCACACGGAGGTCTTCGACGTCTACGAGGGCGAGCAGGTGGGGGAGGGCCGCCGCTCGCTGGCCCTGCACCTCGAGTTCCGCGCCCCCGACCGCACGCTGACCGACGAGGACGCCGACCGGGCGCGCGGGAAGATCGTCGCGGCCCTGGGCGACGAGCTGGAGGCGGTGCAGCGTGGGTGAGGTACGACCGGTGGGCCCACCTCCGGGGGCGTTACGACCACTGGGCTCGCCATCAGGGCTCGCCGCCTCCGGCACCCCTCGCGTCCTCGTCGCCGGCGCCTCCGGCTACACCGGCGCGCTCGCCGCGCGGCTCATCGACCGCCACCCGCACTTCGTGCTGGCCGGGGTGACCTCGCGCAGCGACGCCGGCGTGCGCCTGGACGACCTATACCCCCGCCACCGCGTGGGCGCCACGTTGGAGGAGCTCGACCTCGACCGCCACGGCGACGTCGACGCGGCGATCGTCGCCTACCCCCACGGCGCCGCCGCGCCCATCGTCGCGGCCCTGCGCGAGCGGGGGGTTCGCGTGGTCGACCTCAGCGCCGACTTCCGCCTGCGTGACAGCGCGGTCTACGAGGCCTGGTACGGGGAGCACGGCGCGCCCACCCTCTTCGACGAGGGCGTGTACGGCCTGCCCGAGCTGCACCGCGAGGCCATCGCCGGCGCCGACCTCGTCGCCAACCCCGGCTGCTTCCCCACCGCCGCCTTGATCGCGCTGGCGCCCCTGGCCCGCGAGGGCCTGATCGCCGACGTGGTCGTCGACGTCAAGACCGGCGTCAGCGGCGCCGGCCGCGCGGCCACGCCAACGACGCACTTCGTCGCCGTGGACGAGAACGTCACGCCCTACAAGGTCGAGGGCCATCGCCACGCGCCCGAGGTCGACCAGGAGCTCGCCCTGCTGGGGGCGACGGTGACCGCGACCGTCGTGCCCCACCTGATGCCCGTCGACCAGGGCGAGCTGGTCTCCTGCTACGTCACGCCCTCGGGCGGCCTCGGCGACCTGCGCGGGCTCTACGAGGCGGCCTACGCCGCCGAGCCGTTCGTCGAGCTGGTCGGAGCGCCGCCGGGCCCCCGCGACGTACGCGACACCAACGTCGCGCGACTGTTCGTCCACGCCGACGCGCGCACGGGCAAGGCGCTCGTGTTCTGCGCGCTGGACAACCTGTGGAAGGGCGCCTCATCCAACGCCGTGCAGAATCTCAACCTGATGTTCGGGCGCGACGAGCGGGAAGGACTGGCGCCGTGACCCCACCCGGCGTCCCGTTCTTCTCCTCGCGCTGGGTCGAGTGCCCGCCCCACGTGCGTGAGCTGCCCGGGGGCCTGCCCGCGGGCTTCCGCGCGGCGGGCGTGGCCGCGGGCATCAAGCCCTCCGGGCGGCCCGACGTCGGCCTGCTGGTCAGCGATCCGCCCGACACCGTCAGCGCGGCGCGCTTCACGCGCTCCGCCACCCAGGCGCCGCCCGTGCTGCTGACCCGCGAGCGGTGCACCCTGGAGGGCCTGCGCGCCGTGGCCGTCAACGCCGGCAACGCCAACTGCGCGACGGGTCCTGAGGGCTTCGAGACTGCTGCGCGCATGCAGGCTGTGGCCGCCCGGCTGGCGGGGGTCGATGGAGGGCAGGTCGCGGTCTGCTCCACCGGGGTTATCGGCGTCCCGCTGGACGGCGACGCGGTCGAGCGCGGCCTGGAGCAGGCCGCCGGCGCGCTGAGCGCCGACGGCGACGAGGGCCTCACGCGGGCCATCCGCACCACCGACGCCTTCGAGAAGCAGGCCAGCCTCGAGGTGGAGCTGCCGTCGGGCACCGTGCGGCTGAGCGCCCAGGCCAAGGGCGCGGGCATGATCGCCCCGGCGTTCTCGGCCACCCTGCTGTGCTTCGTGGAGTGCGACGCCGCGCTGGCCCCCGAGACCGCCGACCTCCTCCTGGGCGTGTGCGTCAAGCGCTCGTTCGACCGCATCACCGTCGACGGCCAGCTCTCCACCAACGACACGGCGATACTGCTGTGCTCGGGTGCCAGCGGGGTGCACGTCGCGCCCGACAGCCAGGACGAGCTGCGCCTGGGCGAGGCCATGGACGCCCTCCTGCGTCAGCTCGCGCTGATGATCGCCCGCGACGGCGAGGGCGCCGAGCGGGTGGGTCGCGTGGTGGTGCGCGGCGGCCACGAGGCCGCCGTGGAGGCGGTCGCCCGCGCGGTCGCCGACTCCCCGTTGGTCAAGACCGCCCTGCACGGCGCGGACCCCAACTGGGGGCGCATCGTGCAGGCCGTCGGCGCCGCGCTGCCCGGCGCCGCGCCGCTGCCCGTCGACGTGGACATCGAGGGCGTCGCGGTCTGCCGCGCTGGGGTGGCGGTCCCCCACGACCACCAGGACCTGGCCCGCCGGGTGCGCGCCAGCGAGGTGGAGTACGTGGTCACCGTGCCCGGCGACGGCGCCGAGACCGAGGTCTTCTTCAGCGACCTGGGCCACGAGTACATCCGGATCAACGCGGAGTACACGACATGAGGGACATCGGCACCCTCCTCGAGGCGCTTCCCTACATCCGCGAGTTCCACGGGCGCACCGTGGTGATCAAGTACGGCGGCGCGGCCATGTCCGACCCCCAGCTCCGCGAGGAGTTCGCCCGCGACGTGGTGCTGCTCAAGTACGTCGGCATCAACCCGGTGGTGGTGCACGGCGGGGGGCCGGACATCACGACCTACATGGAGCGCCTCGGCCTGCCGGTGGAGTTCGTGGGCGGCCTGCGGGTCAGCGACGAGGCCACGGTCGAGGTGGCCAAGATGGTGCTGGTCGGCAAGGTCAACAAGGACATCGTGCTGCGCCTCAACCGCCACGGGCAGCCGGCGGTGGGCCTGTGCGGCGACGACGGGCTGCTGTTCCGCGTGTCCCGCCAGGCCGCGCCCGGGGGCGAGGACATCGGCTTCGTGGGGCGCATCGAGCGCGTCGACGTCGACGTGCTGCACCACGTCGCCGAGGACTACATCCCGGTCGTGGCCTCCGCGGGCGCCGACCGCGAGGGCCACTCCTACAACGTCAACGCCGACGAGGCCGCGGGCGCGGTCGCGCGCGCGCTGGGCGCCCACAAGGTGATCTTCCTGACCGACGTCATCGGCTGGCTGCGCGAGCCCGGCGATCCGGAGTCCCTCATCCACCGGGCCGGCGCCGACGAGGTCGAGACGGCGCTCGACGGGGTCGCCGGCGGCATGCGGCCCAAGCTCGAGGCCTGCCTCAACGCCATCCACGGCGGCGTCAGCCACGCGCACATCATTGACGGCCGCCTCCCGCACTCGCTGCTGCTCGAGCTGTTCACCGACGCGGGGATCGGCACGTGGATCCGGCCGGCGTCGTGACGCGCGATCGGTCGATTGCCGACGCTGAGGGTCGTGGATCGACCGATCGTTCGTCGTCGGGCGTCCCCCTCGCCGACCTCCAGGCGCTCGAGCGCGATGCGCTCACGCGCTCCTACGCCCGGCAGCCCGTCGCCTTCGTGCGCGGCGAGGGGGCCCGGATGTGGGACACCGAGGGCGTCGAGTACCTGGACTTCCAGACCGGCCTGGCTGTGACCTCGTGCGGCCACTCCCACCCCGCGGTGGTCGAGGCCATCCGCGCGCAGGCGCAGCGTCTCGTGCACACCGGGAACCTTTTCTACTCCGAGCCCCAGCTGCGTCTGGCCGAGCGCCTGGCGGCCTCGCTGGGCGAGGGCAGTCGCGTGCACTTCGCCAACTCGGGCACCGAGGCCGTCGAGGCGGCGTTGAAGGTGGCGCGCAAGGCCGGCCGCGGGGGCGAGGTGGTATTGCTCCATCGGGGCAAGATCGTGTCGCTGCACCGCGGCTTCCACGGGCGCACGTACGGGGCGCTGTCGGCCACGCCCCAGGAGAGCAAGCAGGCGCCGTTCGCGCCGCTCGTCCCGGGCTTCGTCGCCGTCCAACCCACCGCGGCCGCGATCACTGCAGCCGTCGACGACGAGACAGCCGCGCTGATCCTCGAGCCGGTGCAGGGCGAGAGCGGCGTGTACGTGCTGGGCGACGACGTCCTGCGCGCGGCGCGCGAGGCCTGCGACCGCCACGGCGCGGCGCTGATCTTCGACGAGGTGCAGTGCGGCCTGTCGCGCACCGGGCGCTTCTGGGCCTGGGAGCACAGCGGCGTACGCCCCGACGCGCTGACCTGCGCGAAGGCGCTGGCCAACGGCCTGCCGATCGGCGCGCTGGTCTGCGGGCCGAAGCTGGCCCAGGTGCTGGAGCCCGGCGACCACGGCTCCACCTTCGCCGGCGGGCCCGTCCAGTGCGCCGCGGCCCTGGCCGTTGTGGACGTTTTGGGCGACCCCGCCCTCCAAGCGAGCGTCCTCGAGCTGGGCGAGCGCCTGGCCGAGGGCCTGCGCGAGCTGCCCGGCGTCGTCGAGGTCCGTGGCCGCGGCCTCATGCTCGCCGCCGAGCTCACGCCCGACCACCCCGAGGGAGCGCCCGCGATCGTACGCCGCGCGCTGCTCGACCACCACCTCGTCCTCAACGCCACCGGGCCGACGACCGTGCGCTTCCTGCCACCGCTGACAATCGGCCAGGCCGAGGTGGACGAGGCGTTGGGACTATTGGAGGACCTGCTGGTGGGCTGACGGGCGAGCGGGACACGGCCACGTCCGGTCCGCCACGCAGCGATCCGTCAGCGGTTCTCTGGCATCGTTCCGTCCGACGCCGGTTCTAGCCTGTCTTGCTATGGCTGGCGAGGAACGCCTACGGGCCCTGTCCAAGCTGCTGGAGAGCGCACAGAACGCCCTGCATGGACTCGACAAGGACCAGCGAGCGCAACGGACGGATGACTTTGCGCGTCTTGAAGCGGCGTCGGGCTATCTGAGCCTCGTTCTAGAGCGCACCGAACCGGAACTCCTGATCGATGTGGTCCACACCGAGCTGACCCGTTTGCTCGAGCAGATAACCAGTAACACGAGTTCGGTCGCGGCCAACCCCGTGAGCTTTGCCGACGCATTGATCGGTCAGGCGGCACAGCTTCCAGCCGCTCAAGGACGCGACTTCGAGCAGGCTGGACGGGATGCTGCCACCAGCTTCCGTAGGTCAGCATCACAGCATCAGAACGCACTGCATGACGAGATCCAGACGCTCCGGCAGAAGCTGGATGACATTGCGGAGGGGTCGACGACGACGCTGGAGACCACCAAGAAGAGTGGCGAGGCATTGATGCAGGAGCTGCAAGATCGCCTCCAAGCCATGGAGGCGTCGGCTTCGGCGGCTAATGAAGATGTCGCCAAGCTCGTGGAGCGTCAACAGGCGGAGTTCCTCGAAGAACAGACCTCCCGGGAAGAGCGCGCCGAAGAGCAGTGGTCGGAGGTGCGCTCGAGGATCGACACGCAGGCCGAGGAGTTGGTCGATGATCTGTCGCGCATGCGCTCTGAGGCGGCGGGGCTAGTGGGGGCGGTCAGCGCAGCTAGCACCGCGAACCACTTTCGCGATGACGCAATAGGCGAGAGGAAGGCGTATTGGATCCTGCTAGCGGTCACGCTTTGCGCTCTCGGTGCGGCCGTTATCTTCGCGGGTTTGGCCGCTTCTGAACCGGAGGCCGATGCACGTCAGTTGCTTGCCAAGCTTGGAGTGTCCGGTGCCCTGATTGGTCTTGGCGTGTTCACGGGAGCCCAGGCGCGAGATCACCGCGGCCGCGACAAGAGATCGCGCGACAAGGAGTTGGACATGCGAGTGTTCGGCCCCTTCATCGAGCCGCTGCCTGCAAAGGAGCAGGTCCGCGAGCGCATCCTCATGACGCGTCGCTCGTTCGGTCGGGTCGAGCCCTCTGCGCCTGAGCAGACCAGCGAGGAGATCGATCTTCTGTCTACGCCGGACGAGATCGAGATCGCAGCCCGCGACATGCGTCAGCGCAACAAGGCGTGATCGAGGTGATCGACCCGTCCGGCGCCACCCAACCGGCCGTGGCGCGAGTCGTCGAAGCTGTTCCCGCCTGGTGGGCGCGACGCGCCCGGCTTGCGGGTATGCCCCCGGCTTGGCAGCACTGGCGGCAAGCCCTCTCGGTGCCGCCGATCGAACTCGGCGAAACACCCGGAGAATCCCTCCGCTACAGCTCTGGCTTCGCTCTCGGCGAAGCGTACGCCGGAGCGCTTTCCCATACTGAGCGCCAGCAATACGGACGGCATTACACCCCTAGACCGTTGGCCAATGCGCTCTGGCGTGAAGTCGAGCGCAGCGGTATCACTCTTCCCGAAGGCCCGGTGGTCGATCCGGCGAGCGGAGCTGGTGCTCTGCTGCTTCGTCCACTGCGTCAGTACGTCCAAGAGTGGGACGGCAGCAATGCTTTAGGCGCACTACTGCGAGCGGCCAAGTCATTCACCGGGGTCGAGAACGACCCATTCGCCGCTTGGATCGGCAACGCCGTCCTAGCGGCTGAGCTCTTGCCCCTGTGGGTGCGCGTTCCGGAGCGTGAGCGTGCGCCGCTGCCGCAGCTCATAAGCACCGGGAACGGGCTTGATCTGCAATTCGACAGTGCATCCGTGGTACTCATGAATCCTCCTTACGGCCGTGCGGCGCTTGATGCTGACAGCCGTCGACGGTGGGCGAGCTCCCTCTACGGGCACGCCAACTGGTACGCGGTCTTTCTGCACGCGGCGGTCGAGAGGGTTGTCTCGGGTGGAGTCGTGGCGGCTGTACTCCCAGCCAGCTTCCTGGGTGGCGCCTACTACCGCCGATTGCGCCGTTTCCTCGGTGAGCGAGCGCCGCTCACGCGTTTGCGTCTGATTGATGATCGCTCCGGTGTCTTTGCGTCCGGCGTTCTGCAGGAGACCTGCCTCGCCGTCTTCCATAAGGGAGCGCCCACCACGCGTGTCGCCTGCTCGACACAGGTCGTCAATGGCAGGGTGCGCAGTGTCGACCTCGGCCGCCAAGCGCTGCCCACGGTAGACCCCGAGCTTCCCTGGCTCCTGCCGCGAGCGCGTGCGGATGTGGCGCTTATCCATGCAGCGAGTCAAATGACACGGCGGCTGCGTGACTACGGCTGGAAGGCGAGTACCGGTCCCTTGGTCTGGAATCGGCACAAGCGGCAGATCAGCGCTGCGGAATGCAGCGGTGCGGTGCCAATTCTGTGGGCGGCCGACATCGCGGCCGGAACCGTACGCCGCAACACCGCGCGTGATGCTCAACGCTGGCTGATGCCGCGCGAACGCGACGGCTTCATGGTGCTGACGGAGCCTGCCGTCCTGGTGCAGCGCACCACCGCGCCTGAGCAGCCGCGGCGGCTCATCGTGGCTTGCCTGACCGCCCAGACCCTTCGCGACTGGGGCGGGGCGGTCGTTGTCGAGAACCACGTCAACGTGCTTCGCCCAATCGACGGGTCCGACGGTCGACTCTCGGCCGAGCTGCTCACCGCTCTGCTGAACACCCCAACGCTGGACCGTCTCTATCGGTGCCTTACGGGGACAGTCGCCGTCTCGGCGTACGAGCTCGAAGCGCTTCCTCTGCCGCCCGATGAGACGCTCGCCGCGCTCGCCGGCGTACCGAGCAACGAGGTCGCCGGGGTCTTGGCGAAGGCGTTCGCGTGAAGCTCCTCACACGCGAGCAATGTGGGGAACGATTGCGTGCCGTCTTTCCCAGCGGCGTCGTTGACGATCCTCGTGCTGTCGCCGGGCCCCTCGCGGCAGCGGCCGTCTACGGCTGCCTCTACTGCGGGGCCATGGAGGGCCACAATCCCCTTCGACCCAGCATGATCCTTTGGATGTGCGATGGCGTTGCCGCGCGAGCCGCCGCTTCGGGACCGGAACGGTTCCACGAGGAACGGGAGCGGTGGTACCGAGCCGCCCTGCGGGGCCATCGCGCGCTCCTCTCCCTGCTCGATGAGTGGGGGATCGAGCACCGGCAATGGTACGCCGACAACTCGCGCGAGCCGCTGCGTGACGAGACATTCCGCGAGTGGCTTCGGCTCGGGGCCATGGCACACGACTCTTCGATTCCCACAACCTCGCCGAGACCCGGGTGGACGCTTCGCGGCGACTTCGCGTCCTTGTTCAGACCCCAGCTCGAGGGTGAAGAGCTCGACGAGACGATCCGCGTATGGCAGACCGCAAACCTTGGAACAGTGGGTCGCGTGAGGGTGCGCCTCGAAGCGGAACGGCGTGCGGCCGGTCATGCGGTTGAGGTACGTCTGCCCAACGGCTCCGTGCGACCACTTACTCCGGGCGACAGTTCGCTCATCCTCAAGGGCGTCATCGAACGTCTTGCCCCAAAGCTGCTTGGCGCTCCGGGCGTGGTCGCGATCTCGCAGAGCAAGCGCAAGGTCGACGTCTCCGACGACGAGCTGCTACGTGACCTCGGGCTTCGGATCGAGGTCGCCGACCTGTTGCCCGATGCGCTGCTGTTCGACGCCGACAGTGGACGATTCTGGTTCGTGGAGGCTGCCGCGTCTGATGGCGAGATCCACGAGGCGCGCCGGGAGGAACTGCTCCGCTGGGCGGAGGCTCACGGCATCGAGGCCACCAGCTGCGCCTTCCTCACCGCCTTCCTGTCGCGCACTCACGAGGCCTTTCGCCGGCGTGCCGCTCGAGTGGCCTGGGGTACGCACCTTTGGTTTCTCGACGAGCCGGACGGAGTGGTGCGACTTGAGTGGCTCAGTTGAACGGGGAGTCTGGGAGGCCTGGACGATCAGCTCAGGTACTCGCCGACGTCCGCAGCTCCGTTGAGGGCTCGGTATGTGCCGGCACGGGCATCGAGCGTCGCCCGCAGGCGCTCCACGAGATCGCGCTGATGAGCGGTCAGAGCCATCGCGGTTTCGGTGGTCCTGCTGTCCGCGACTGCGCGTAGCCTTCTTGCCCATGAGCCCCGCCGAAACCTTGGCCCAGCTCTCCGACGAGGAGGCCCGCGCCCTGCACGGCGCCGCCTCCTGGTACGCGCGCTACCACGTGCTGGACATCGCCGCCGAGGTCGAGGACCGCAGCGGGGCGGCCGCCAAGGATCGCGAGCGCTTCCTCACCCTCGTGCGCGCCCTCGAGCGGCTGGGGACGCCCATGCCGCTGCCCGAGGAACTGCGCGAGGCCCAGCGCAGCGCAGCCTGAGTTCGCTTCCCGCATGCCGCCGGATGCTAGGCGCCGGCTCGGACGCCGCGGGGGCCCACAACATATTACGCACCAATAACTTATTGCCTACTACTATTTTGAAGTGCAGTTCTTCGATCGCATCGACGAGCTGGCGGCGCTAGAGGATCACTGGCAGCGAACGGGTGCGAGCTTCTTCATCGTGTGGGGGCGACGGCGGGTGGGGAAGACCGAGCTGCTGTCCCACTTCGCACAGGGCAGGCGCTCCTTCTACTTCGAGGCGACCGACACCACCGAGCGCAACCAGCTGCACGCGCTCTCCGGGGAGCTCGCGGTCGCAACCGCCAACGCGCTCTACCGGCAGGCGCCGCTGCCCGGCTGGGACGCGGCGCTGACGGCGCTGGCGGACTTCGCTCGATCCGGGCCCACGCTCATCGTCCTCGACGAGTTCCAGTACCTGGCCACGCGGCAGCGCGAGCTGCCCACGCTGCTCAACCGCTGGTGGCGGGCGGCCGGCAGCTCGCTGCCCCTGATGCTGGTCCTCGCCGGCAGCGAGGTGAGCTTCTTCCGCGACGAGGTGCTCGCGGGGCGCATGTACGGGCGACGGACCGGCCAGCTCGCGCTCAAGCCGTTCGCCTCCGCGGCGCAGTTCGTCCCCGCCTACTCGCCCGAGGACAAGGTCCGCACCTACGCCGTCTGTGGGGGCATGCCCTACTACCTCCAGGCCTTCGATGACCGCGTTCCGCTCGGCGAGAACATCCTGCGCCACATCCTCCACCGCGACGGCTTCCTGCACGAGGAGGCCGAGCTGCTGCTGCGCCGGGAGCTTGCCGACCCGCTCAACCACGTCGCCGTGCTGGAGGCCGTCGCCCGCGGCCACACGCGCACCTCACAGATCGCCAACGCCACCGGGCTGGGCTCCTCACAGGCAAGCCAGGTGCTGAGGACCCTGGAGCGTCTGGACCTGGTCGTGCAGCGGCGACCGGTCACCGCCGGGCCGTCGTCGAAGAAGACGAGTTGGGCCATCCTCGACGGCTTCCTCAACTTCACCTTTCGCTTCGTCGAGCCCTACCGCTCCCGCCTGCGCACGCGCGATGAAGCGAGGCGTCACCTCGAGGGCACGGTCCTCCCGCAGCTCGACCACTTCGTGTCCAGGCCGGCCTGGGAGGCCATCTGCCTGGAGTACATGAAGCGCGAGGAGGAAGCCGCCCGAGCCGGTCCCTGGTGGGGAAAGGTGCGCACACAGGCTCGACGCACCGAGGAGCTGGAGGTCGACGGCGCAGCCGTCGACGCCGACGGGAGGATCACGGCGCTGGCAAGCTGCCAGTGGACCAACGCGCCACTGGACCGTGGTGAGGACGTCTTCCTCACGCGCATGGAGGCGCACATCCCGGACGCCGGCGAGGTGCGCAGGCACTACTTCTTCTCCCGCTCGGGCTTCGATCCCCGCCTGATCGAGCTCGCCGCCGCCGATCCGGAGCGTTACCGGCTCGTCATGCCCGAGGACCTGTACGGGGACAGGTCGTGAGGACCTACCTCGACGAGCGACCCGTAGGGTTCGCGGCCCCATGGCCGAGATCACCGAGCAGACCCAGCACACCAGAACCGCCTCCTACCTCGCCGAGAAGGGGGAGGTGCACCGCGTCCTGCTCCTCTACTCGGGCGGGCTGGACACCAGCGTGATGCTCAAGTGGATCCAGGACGAGTACGACGCCGAGGTGGTCGCGTTGACGGTCAACCTGGGCCAGCCGGGGGAGGACTACGGCGTCGTGGAGGGCAAGGCGCGCGACCTGGGAGCGGTGGACACGTTCGTGGTCGACGCGCGGGAGGAGTTCGCGCGCGAGTACGTGCTGCCCTCCATCAAGGCCAACGGCCTCTACGGCGGCGGCTACCCGCTGTTCACTGCCCTGGGGCGGCCGCTGATCGCCAAGCTCGCGGTCGAGCACGCGCGCCGCGTGGGCTGCGACACCATCGCCCACGGCTGCACGGGCAAGGGCAACGACCAGGTGCGCATCGAGGCGACCGTGGCCACGCTGGCCCCCGAGCTGAAGGTCATCGCCCCCGTGCGCGGCTGGCAGATGGGCCGCGAGGAGGAGATGGCCTACGCGCGGCGCAACGGCATCCACGTCAAGGGTCCCAGTGAGGGGACGCCGCCCTACTCGATCGACGACAACCTGTGGGGGCGCAGCTCCGAGGGCCGCTGGATCGAGGAGCTCGATCACGCGCCCGACGACGACGTCTTCCAGCTCGTCACCCCGCCCGAGCGGGCGCCCGACGAGACGCAGATCGTCGAGGTGACCTTCGAGCGGGGCGTGCCGGTGGCGCTGGACGGCGAGCGGCTGGGCCTCGTCGCGCTGCTGGAGCGCGCGGCGGAGATGGGCTGTCGCCACGGCGTGGGCATCGTCGACCACATCGAGGATCGGATCGTCGGCCTCAAGGTGCGTGACATCTACGAGGTGCCGGCCGCGACCATCGTGCTCCTGGCCCACCGCGAGCTCGAGAAGCTCGTCTGCACCATCCACCAGAACCAGTTCAAGGCCGACCTGGACCGCCAGTGGGCCTACCTCGTCTACGCGGGCCTGTGGTGGGAGCCGCTGCGCGGGGACCTCGACGCCTACATGGAGCGCGTCAACGAGCAGGTCACCGGCACGATCGGGATCAAGCTCTACAAGGGCTCCGCGCGGGTGGTCACCCGCCAGTCCCCCAACGCCGTCTACGACGAGGCGCTGGCCTCCTTCACCGCCTCGGGCGGCCTGTTCAGCCAGCAGGCCTCGCCGGGCTTCATCGAGCTGTGGTCGCTGCAGTCGCGCATGGCGTGGCGGCTGCGCAACGATCCGCCCACGTAGTTCTCTTCCCTCGCAGGGCGGGGTAGGATCGCCCTCATGGGTTACAAGCTGCTCGGATTCGCCGTCTGGCGCGGCGGCTGGTGGTTCCTGCGCCGCCGCTACGCCATGCACCTCAAGGTCGCTGCGGGCGCCGTGGTGATCGCCGGGGTCGCCGCCCTGGCCGCCAAGGGCCGCGGGGAATGACCGCTCCCCAGCCCGGCGGCTCCGCGTCCCCGGTGCTGGAGGTCGATCGGGTCGAGTGGGTGCCCGGCGCGCGCGGCGCGCTGGAGGTGCGGGTCTTCGGCGCCTGGCGGGGCGCCCTCCCCGCGGGGCTGGCCTTCCTGCTCATCGACGAGGAGCGCCACCGCCACATGTTCCCGGCGCTCACGACGCCGCCCACCTCCAGGCCGGGCCAGTGGAGCGCGGCCTTCCCGGTGCCCGGCGAGCTGCGCCGGCTGCTCAACGGGCCATTGGGCATGCGGGTGGGCATCGACGAGGTCGCCCTGCCCCCCGCGCAGGCCGGCGCGACGCAGGAGCCCGAGCCGGCCGAGGTGGTCGACCGCGCGGTGCTCGCCGAGCGCCGCGCCCGGCGGGCCGAGCTGGTCGAGGACGAGCTGGCGCGCCGCGCCGTGGAGGCCGAGCGCGCATCAGCGGCACTGGAGGCCCAGCTCGGCGGGCTGGAGGAGCGCCTGCGCGAGGTGATCGCACAGCGCGACGCCGCGCAGGCCCAACTGTACGAGCGCGACCGCGCTCTGCTGACCGCCACCCAGCGCGAGCACGCCGAGCGCGCGCTGCGCGAGGAGGCCGAGGAGGAGCGCCACCAGCTCGAGCACGCCCTGGGCGCCGAGCTGGCCGACGCCCGCGCGCGGCTGGCCGAGGCCGAGGAGCGCGCCGAGGAGGTCGACCAGCTGCGCGCCCGGGTGGTCGAGGCCGACGACCTCAGACAGCGCATGCTCGCCGCGCGCGCGGAGCGTACCGGCCTGATCGAGCGGCTGGCCGCCGCGGAGAGCGAACGGACCGCCGTGGCCGAGCTGCTCGCCGCCGCCGATGCGCAGCGGGCCGGCCTCGCGGAGCGACTCGCCGCAGCGCAGAGCGAGCGCACCGAGCTCGCCGGCCGCCTCGACGCGACCCAGGAGCAGCGTGGCGCTCTGACCGACCACCTCGCGACGGTGGAGGCACAGCGTGACGCGCTGGCCGAGCGGGTGGCGAGCCTCGAGGCCTCGTCCGTGCCGCCCTCCGGGGGCCTGTCCCTCGTTCAGGAGCCCGGCGACGAGGAGCCCCACTCCGCCGCCTCGGTCCCCGCGCCCCCCGCGACGACCGTCGAGCCACTGGCCGTCGATTCGGCCGGGACCCTGCGCCTGGAGCTCGCCGACGAGCGGGCGCGCCGCGAGACGGAGTTCGCCGCTCTCCGCGGCGAGCTGACGACCGCGGTCGAGGGGGTGCGTGCCGAGCTGGCCGCATTCGCCGCGCGCGGGATCGCCGTCGTCGAGTCGGCCGAGCCCGACAGTCCGTCGCAGGCTCCCGAGCCGGCCGAAGAGCCGCCCCCGCGCCCGCCGGTCGACCGGGCGCAGGGCGCCCAGCTCAGCGCGCTGGCCGAGGAGCTCGAGCGCGCCCGACCACGGCGGGGCGGCCCGGGCGCCGGGGGACTGGTCGCCGACCTGGGCGCCGCGGCGCGGCGCCTGCGGGAGAACGGCCACACCAACGGCGAGGAGGGGCAACCCTCCGCAAGCACGCCGGCGCCCGCGCCCACCGCCGCTCCCGCGCCTCCCGCCGCGCCCGCGCCTCCCGCCGACGCTCCCGCGCCCACCGACGCGGCCGTGCCCACACCCGCGCTCCACACGACCGCCTTTCCCACCCGCGTCGTCCCCGACGGCGACCGCTACGAGGACGAGTGGCTCGCCGAGGCCGTCGAGGCAATAGCCCGGGACGACACCGCCCTGGCCGCCGAGATCGTCGCCGCGCTGCTGCCCGCCCAGCGCCACGTCCTCGACCGTCCGCTGCGCTACGACCTCACGCTCGAGGGCGCGGGGACCCTACGCGTCGTGCTTGGTGGCGGTGAGGCGAGCGTCGAGCCGCGCTCCCAGCCCGCCCCGGGCGCCGGCGGCGTCGACTTCCGCGTCGCGGGCCCGGTCCGCACCGTGGCCCGCCTGGCCACGGGCAGCGCCCGCTGGCGCCTGCGCGGCGCCCACGTCGAGGGCAGCCGCCGGCGGCTGTGGCGGCTGCTGCGCGCCCGCCGAGCGCCCCTGTCCCTCGCCGCGCTCGCGCGCAGCGGGGAGAGCCTCGGTCCCGGCCTGGTCTTCACCCTGCTGGCCCGGGCGGTCGACCGCCGCTGGACCGACGACCACCCGCTCGCGGTGACCTACCGCGTCACGGGCGACGAGGAGGCCGTGTGGCACGTCGCCACCACCGGCGGCGCGCCGTTGACCGTCACCGAGGCAGCGCCCGACGAGATGCCCGAAGGCCTGCCCAACGCCACCGTCGAGGTCCCTGCGCGGGCCCTCCTGCCGCTCGTCGCCCGCGAGCCGCTGCCCGACGGGGTGAGCGCGGCGGTCACCGGCGACCCGGCCGCCGTCGCCCGCCTGCACGCCTGGTTCGATCGCGTGCAGGGCCTGCCCATCGAGGACTGAGCCTGGCTGAGGGCGGGCCGCCCGGGTTCGCGGGACGGTTTCCCGGACGGTGCGGGGACGCCCCGCGGCCCGTCCGATCCGGCGGCTAGGTTTCCCGTTCCGTGGCCGCCCCCACCAGCGCCCATCTGCACGTCCACTCGGAGTACTCCCTGCTCGACGGGGCGTGCTCGATCGACGCGCTGGCCCAGCGCGCCGCGGCCTTCGGCCAGCCAGCCCTGGGCCTGACCGACCACGGTGTGATGAACGGCGCGGTCGAGCTCTTCAAGGCCTGTCAGAAGCACGGGATCAAGGCGATCCAGGGCTGCGAGGTCTACCTCGTGGACGACCGTCGCGACACCACGCCGCGCAAGGAGCGCAACCACCTCACGCTGCTGGCCGAGACAGACGCGGGCTACCGCAACCTCGTCGAGCTCTCCAGCGCCGGCTTCCTCGAGGGCCTGCACCGCGGCAAGCCGACGGTGGACATGGAGCTGCTGTCACGCCATGCCGACGGGGTCATCGCCCTCACGGGGTGCCTGGCCTCGCGCTTCTGCCAGCGCATCGTGGACGGGCGGCCCGACGAGGCGCGCGCCCACGCCGACGAGCTCCTCCAGGTCTTCGGCCCCCAGGACGTCTTCTTCGAGGTGCAGAAGAACGGCCTGGCCCTACAGGACCGGGCCAATGCGGGCATCGTGCGCATCGCCCGGGAGGTCGGCCGCCCGCTCGTGGGCACCGCCGACGTGCACTACCTGCGCCGCGAGGACTACCACCATCACACAGCGCTGCTGTGCGTGCAGACGAAGTCCACGCTGGCCGAGCCGAAGCTGACCTTCGACACCAACGAGTTCTTCCTCAAGGACGACGAGGAGATGGCCGCGGCCTTCGCGGAGTGGCCCGAGGCGCTCCAGTCCACGCTCGAGATCGCGCAGCGCTGCGACACGACGATCGAGCTGGGCAAGCAGCTCATCCCCTCCTACCCCACGCCGGAAGGCGCCGGCGAGGAGGCCTACCTGCGCGAGCGGGTCATGGAGGGCCTGGCGCTGCGCTACGGCTCCCCGCCGCCGGCCGAGGCCGTCGAGCGCGCCGAGATGGAGCTGGGCGTCATCCATCGCATGGGCTTCGAGGCCTACTTCCTCATCGTGTGGGACTTCGTCACGTTCGCCAAGGACAACGGGATCGCCGTGGGCCCCGGGCGAGGCTCGGCGGCCGGCTCGATCGTGGCCTACTGCCTGTCGATCACCGACGTCGACCCGCTGCGCTATGGCCTGCTCTTCGAGCGCTTCCTCAACCCCGAGCGCGTGTCGATGCCCGACATCGACATCGACTTCTCGGTGCGCGGCCGCGAGCGGGTCATGAAGTACGTGACCGAGAAGTACGGGCGTGAGGCGGTGGCCCAGATCGTGACCTTCGGGCGCATGTTCCCGCGCGCGGCCACGCGCGACGCCGCCCGCGTGCTGGGCCACGACTACGCGGTGGGCGACCGGCTGGCCAAGCTCATCCCCGACCCCGAGCAGGGCCGGTCGCCGAGCTTCGCCAAGTGCCTGGAAGCGGGGCAGGAGCTGCGCGGCGCCTACGATGCCGACCCGACGGCCAAGGAGATCATCGACGTCGCCCGGGGCCTGGAGGGGATCGTGCGCAACTCCTCCATCCACGCGGCGGCGGTCGTCATCGCCGACCGGCCGCTGACCGAGATCGTCCCCCTCCAGCTCGCCGACGCCAACGAGGTCGACGACCAGGGCAACCGCGTGTACCGCCAGGTCACCCAGTTCCCCATGGGCCCGATCGAGGACCTCGGACTGCTCAAGATGGACTTCCTGGGCCTGCGCAACCTCGACGTCATCGAGGACGCGCTGGACATCATCGAGCGCTCGACGGGCGAGCGGACGGACATGACCCGCCTGCCCCTCGACGACGAGAAGACCTACGGGATGCTGGCCCGCGGCGACAGCGTCGGCGTGTTCCAGTTCGAGTCCGAGGGCATGCGCGACGCACTGCGCCTCGTGCGCCCCACCGAGTTCGACGACCTCGTCGCCCTCGTCTCGCTCTACCGCCCCGGGGCGATGGACCAGATTCCCACCTACGCGCGCGGGAAGCGCGACCCGGGCGGGGTGAGCGTGCGCGACGAGCGCCTGTCGCCCATCGTCGGTCCCACCTACGGCGTGATCCTGTACCAGGAGCAGGCCATGCAGATCTCCAAGGCGCTCGCCGGCTTCTCCGGCGCCCGCGCGGACGACCTGCGCAAGGCCATCGGCAAGAAGAACCGCGAGCAGATGGCCGCGCTGGAGCCGGAGTTCCGCCACGGCTGCCAGGAGTCGGGCACGTCCTCCGAGGTCATCGACTGGCTCTGGCAGACCAACGTCAAGAGCGCTGACTACTCCTTCAATCGCTCGCACGCCGCCTGTTACGCGCTGATCGCGTACCGGACCGCGTGGCTGCGCGCGAACTACCCGGCGGAGTACATGGCGGCGCTGATCTCCTCGGTGATGTCCACGAAGGACAAGGTGCCGTTCTTCGCGGCGGTGGCCGAGGAGATGGGCATCGAGATCCTGCCTCCCGACGTCAACGAGTCCGACCACGACTTCGTCGTCGTCGACGGGGACATCCGCTTCGGGCTGGACGCGGTCAAGGGCGTCGGCTTCGCGGCGGTCGAGGCGATCAAGGCCGCGCGTACCGAGGGCGGGCCATTCGCCTCGCTGTGGGACTTCTGCGAGCGGGTGGACGGCCGCGCGGTGAACAAGAAGGCCATCGAGGCGCTGATCAAGTGCGGGGCGTTCGGGTCGACCGGCGCCAGCCGCAAGGGGATGCTCGCCGTGCTCGAGCAGGCGCAGGGCGCCGGCCAGAAGATGCAGCAGGATGCCCAGATCGGTCAGGGCTCCATCTTCGACGTCTTCGATGCCCAGCCGGCCGCCCCCGCCGGCATGGACGCGGGCTCCGACGGCAACGCCCCGGCGCCCTTCGCACGACCCCAGCACCCGCCGATCCCCCTCGAGGAGTTCGCCCAGCCCGAGCTGCTCGCCGTGGAGAAGGAGTCGATCGGCCTGTTCCTCTCGGCCCATCCCCTCAAGCAGGTGCGCGAGGCCTTGGTCGCCCGGGTCGACTGCTCGCTCACCGCCTTGGCGCAGCGCCGCGACAAGGACTGGGTCACGGTCGGGGGCATCATCACCGCGGCCAAGAAGATCCGCACCCGCAACGGCGGGTCGATGCTCTTCGCCACCCTCGACGACCTCGAGGGCTCGGTGGAGATCCTGGCATTCGAGAAGGTGCTGGGCGAGTACGAGGCCGAGCTGTCCCTCGACCAGGTCGTCGTCGTCCGCGGCCGCGTGGACCACAAGGACAAGGACAAGACGTGCGTGGTCCTGCAGACCGTCGACCGCTTCGAGCCCTCGGAGGAGGAGGTCGCCAAGGCCCGCGAGACGGCCAGGACCACCCGTGCGGCCGAGCCGGTGATCCTCCCGTTGCGTCTCGACGCCGCCGCCCTGCCCGCCACGGTCATCGACGACCTCAAGGAGCTCTTCGCCCGCTACCCCGGCCCGGCCCGGCCCGTCCTAACGCTGGCCATGAGCACCGGCGCACCCCGCACGCTGCGCCTGGGCGAGGACTTCGCCGTCCGTCCCTGCGCCGCCCTGCGCGCCGACGTCGCCAGCCTCCTCGGCCCCGCCGCCCTCGAGCTGGCCGGCCCCGCCGAGGCGGCCTGAGCGCGGCGCTGCACCCCTTGACTGGCGGCGTCGGAGTGGTCGATCCGCGTGGGAAGCGATATCTTCACGATCGAGAACCGACCAAGAGGAGCACAGGGTGCACGAATCGCCGATCGACGTAGCCAGGAGGTACACGCAGGGCCTCGACTATCCGGCGACCAAGGAGCAGGTCATCGACGCCTTGGAGCGCAACCGCGCGCCGCATGACGTCGTGGAGATCATCCGCGCCAAGCAGCACCCGAGGTTCGCCATTGCCAGCGACCTTCATATGCTCCTGTACCAGGAGGTCTCGCTCCCGCGCGAAGCAACGTCGGAGCGGGGTTGGGGTCATTGGCGGCCGGCGCGCTAATCGGGCCCCGCGCGGCCGCGCTCGCGCAGCGCGACGGCCAGGGCGATCTCGTCGCGGTCGGGGCCCTTGCCATCGGGGCCCGGGGTCTCGAGCACGCAGGGTAGGTCGTCGAAGCGCGGATCGCCCAGGAAGGCGGCGCAGCCGTCCGCGCCCAGCTCGCCTGCGCCGACGGCGGCGTGGCGGTCGCGGTTGGAGCCCAGCGGGGTCTGGGAGTCGTTGAGGTGCAGTGAGCCGATGCGCTCCAATCCGACCGCGGACACGCAGTCGTCGAGCGCCGCCGCCACCCCCGAGGGGGTACGAACGTCGAAGCCCGAGGCCAGCAGGTG
The DNA here is from genome assembly GCA_024330185.1 of Candidatus Siliceabacter maunaloa. Classification (GTDB taxonomy): domain Bacteria; phylum Actinomycetota; class Thermoleophilia; order Solirubrobacterales; family Solirubrobacteraceae; genus Siliceabacter; species Siliceabacter maunaloa. The sequence goes on along the minus strand of JANDLV010000002.1, from coordinate 69,767 downwards.
GCATGAGTCGAGGCACACACCGAGCCGCTCGTCGCCGCCCGCGGCATCGACCAGCGCGGCCAGTTCCTCGAAGGAGCGTCCCAGGGTGCCGCCCGCGCCCGCGGTGTTCTCCAGGTGCAGCGGGCAGCCGTCGGACTCCGCGAGCGCCTCGCGGATGGTGGCACCGGCCCGCGCGATCGCCTCCCCGACGTCGCCCGTCTTGGCCGAGCCGGGGTGCAGCACGACGGCGTGCGCGCCCAGCGCCGCCCCCGCGCGCAGCGAGGAGATGAGCGAGCGCAGGGACTTCGCGCGGATGTCCTCGTCGTCGGAGGCGCAGTTGAGCAGGTAGACCGCGTGGATGAGCAGCGCGTCGACGTCGCTGCCGTCCATGGCCTCCCGGAAGGCGGCGACCTCTTCGTCGGAGTAGTCGCGCGGCTTCCACGCCCGCGGGTTCTGGTTGAAGATCTGGATGGCCCGGCAGCCGCGCTCGACGCCCCGCTCCACGGCCTTGGCGGGTCCCCCGGCGGGGGACACGTGGGCGCCGATCAGCACCGCGAGGATGTGGCGTAGTCTGGCCGCATGAGGGTCCGCTTCGCACCGTCGCCCACCGGCGCCCTGCACATCGGCGGGGCGCGCACCGCCCTGTACAACTGGCTCATGGCGCGGCACGCCGGGGGCACCTTCGTGCTGCGCGTCGAAGATACCGACCGCGAGCGCTCGACCCCCGAGAACGTCGGGCAGATCCTCGACGCCCTGCGCTGGCTGGAGCTGGACTTCGACGAGGGGCCGATCCTCCAGTCCGAGCGCGCCGAGCGCCACGCCGAGGTCCTGCGCACGCTCGAGGAGGGCGGGCACACCTACCACTCCACCGCCACCGCACAGGACGTGAGGGCCTACAAGGACCGCCACGGCGCCGAGTGGGGCTTTCGCGGGGAGCCCGAGGCCGACGGGGCGATCCGCCTGCGCGTGCCCGAGGGCGCGACCGTGGTCCACGACCTCATCCGCGGCGACACCACCTTCGCCCACGAGCACCTCGACGACCCGGTCATCGCCCGCGCCGACGGCAGCGTCCTCTATAACTTCGCGGTCGCCGTCGACGACCTCGACGCGGCGATCACCCACGTCGTGCGCGGTGAGGATCACCTCTCCAACACGCCCAAGCAGCTCCTCGTCCTCGCGGCCCTGGGCGCCGATCAGCCGGCCTACGCGCACCTGCCCCTCCTGCACGGCCCCGACGGCAAGAAGCTCTCCAAGCGCCACGGGGCCGCCTCCGTGCAGGAGTTGCGCGAACGGGGCTTCCTCCCCGAGGCGGTGCGCAACTACCTCGCGCTGCTGGGTTGGGGCGACACCGACGACGAGACCATCGTCTCCACCGACGACCTCGTGCGCCGCTTCACCGTCGAGCGGGTGTCGCGCAACCCGGCGCGCTTCGACGTCGACAAGCTGCGCTGGATGAACGGGCGCTACCTGCGCGAGCTGGGGGAGGAGGAGCTGACCCGCCGCCTGGAGGCCTACACCGGCCGCGACGGCCTTCGCCCCTCGGTGGTCATCGCCCAGGAGAAGATCCAGACCCTCGCCGACTTCTGGCCGCTGGCGGGCTTCCTCCACGACGGGCCGGCCGACGACCCCTCCGCCCGCGAGCGCTGGCTGGACGAGGAGGGCCGCGCCGCGCTGGCGGAGGTCCGTGAGGCGCTGGCAACGCTTGACGCCTTCGACGCGCCGTCCGTGGAGGCCGCCCTGCGAGGGGTGGTCGAGCGTCGCGGCGTCAAGGCCAAGCAGGTCTTCCAGCCCGTGCGCGTGGCCATAGCCGGTACCACGGTCTCCCCGGGGATCTGGGAGTCGCTGGCCGTGCTGGGTCGCGACGAGGCGCTGAGCCGGATCGACGGGGCGCTCGGGCAGGCCGTGCGGATCGCCTGAGGCAGCGTCTGGGAGAACGGCTTTCGCCTTCGGTCGCCGGAACCGGCGACCTCCGGCGACGTCAGATAGACGCTCAACCGTCCTGGACGAAATGCCGATAGCCCTGGCATGAGTCATCCCGCTCCCGCCTCCGCCCCCGCACGCCCGCACCGCGCGGCCGCCGTCGAGCGCCGCCACAACGAGGGTCACGGCCGCCGGCTGACCGCCGCCTTCGAGGCCCTCGAGAGCTTCCCGGCCCTGGCCGAGTCCCGCGACCGCCTGCTGCGCGTCGTCGAGCACGAGCCCGTGGCCGGTGGCGACGTCATCGCAGCGATCGAGTCCGACGTCGCTCTGGTCATCGCCGTCATGCGCCTGGCCAACGCCGTCAAGGGCCCGACCCGCGGGCGCGTCGCGAGCATCGTCCAGGCCGTCGAGCTGCTCGGCCCCTCCGCCCTGCGCACCCTGGCCGCCCGCACGGTCACCTTCGACTTCTTCGAGCGCTCCACCCAGTGGGACGCCACCCCGGAGCGCTTCCGTCTGCACGCCGTGGCCACCCAGCGCGCGGCCGACCGCATCGCCCAACAGATCGGTGGCGTCGAGAACCGCGACCGCCTCATGGTCACGTCACTGCTGCACGACATCGGCAAGCTCGTGCTGCTGCACGCCTACTCCGGCTATCCGAGCCAGATCCTCAACGGCGCGCGCACGCCCGGGGAGCGTCTACAGCGCGAGCGCCGCGAGCTGGGCGTCGACCACGGGCTGGTTGGCGGCGTGCTGGCCCGGCGGTGGGGCCTGCCGGACGGCGTGGCCTCGGTCATCGAGCGCCACCACGCGGCCGACGCCATCGGCGAGGCCGCAGTCGTCCGCCTGGCCGACATGCTGGCCCACTACGTCCTGGGCGGCGTCGTCGCCCCCGCTGAGATGCTCGGCGTGGCCCGTACCCTGGGCCTGGGGCCCAGCGACCTGCGCACGGTGATGTTCGACCTGCCCTATCCGACCGTCGCGCGCACCCGGATGACCGAGCCCTGCCCACTGTCAGATCGCGAGCAGGATGTGCTGCGCCTGCTGGCCGAGGGCAAGGTATACAAGCAGATCGCCCACGCCCTGGGCCTCTCCACGAGCACGGTGCGCACGCACCTGCACAACGTCTACCGCAAGCTGGGCGCCCACGACCGCGCCCGCGCGGTCCTCATCGCGACCGAGCGCGGCTGGCTGTAACGTCGCCCGGAGGTCGGCGCTTGCGACGACCGAAGGGCGAAACCTCTTCTCCCGGAGGTGGGCGCTTGCGACCACCGGAGGGCGAAACCTGGTTCCTTCCGGTGCGCCACCAGACCCACGCCGCCGCCGCGAGCCCTACTCCCAGGGCGTCGATGGCCACGTCGGTCACCGTGCCGGTACGGCCCGGCACAAAGCTCTGGTGCCACTCGTCGCTGACCGCGTAGGCCAGCGCCAGCGCCGTGGCCAGTGCGGGCCGTCGCTCGCCGACCGCGTAGAGCAGCGCGAGCCACAGCGCTCCGTAGGCCGCCATGTGGCCTGCCTTGCGCAGCGGCAGGTCCCAGGGCCAGCCCGTGCCCAGGTCGGGCTGGGCGGAGAGGAAGAAGAGCACGGCCATGATGGCCAGCGCGGGTATCCATCGCATATCCTCGAACATAGGGGCGCCGTAAGGCCGTCACAGTGGCTGCCTGAGGCGGGCCCCGATCGGAATCCGGGTTCGATGTTCTCCATAACCGCAAAGTCGCCGTATGCGCTGAGGGCGCTCACCGAGCTCGGATGCAGTGGCGCGGGGGGCCCCGTGCCCATCGCTGAGCTGGCCCGCCGCCGCGACATCCCCGTCCAGTTCCTCGAGCAGCTCTTCGCCACGTTGCGTCGCGCCGGCCTCCTGCGCTCCCAGCGCGGGGTCAAGGGCGGCTACGCCTTCGCCCGCGAGCCCGCCGACGTGACCGTCCTGCACGTCATCGAGCTCCTCGATGGCCCGCTGGGCCGCGACGCCGAGGGCATCATCGCGCAGGCCGCCGCCGCCGCCCGCGCCGTGCTCGCGGCCCAGACGATCGCCGACCTCGTCGAGGCTGAGCGCCGTGCGGGTGGGCAGGCGATGTACTACATCTGACCCTTCGGCGCTATCGCCGCACGGGTACTCAAGTCACGGGTCGACGCGGCCGATGGTGAGCGGGTACCCCTTCGACCCGAGGTCCTGCCATGCGCACTCGCATCACCCTTGCCGCCGCCGTCCTGGCGATCAGCGTCGCCGTCACCGCGGCCGCGGTCGCGGCCGCCCCAGACGATCGACGACACGGCGCGGCCTCGCACGAGGTCTGGACCGTCGACCAGTCCGACACTCGCCCCGACGGCGGGGGGACCCTCTACATCTACGCCGACCGTGAGCTGCAAGAGGACGGCGCCTCGGCCGAGCCCGAGCGCATCGACCTCGGGGCACAGGCGCGCGACCTGTGCCTGGAGCGCACGGGCACTGCGCCGGTGCGCCCGCACATGATCGTCTTCAACGGCGGCCCCGACTCGCGCGACGGCAACAGCCACGCCGCGCTGGCCTTCGTGGCCAGCGGCCACGTCCTGTTCCTGGACACCGAGACCCGGGAGCCGGTGGAGTGCATCGACGCGGGCTCCCAGGCCCACGCCGTGTGGCCGACGCCCGACCAGCGCCACCTGCTCGTCGCCAACCAGAACGGCAAGCTCTTCCAGCGCATCGCGACCGACTACGAGAACGAGCGGTTCACGCTCGAGGACGATGCCACGCTGGAGCTGGCCAACGGCACCACGCCGAGCGGCGCCCTGCGCCAGGACCCCGCGCTGCGCCCCGACAACGCACCGATCTGCCCGCGCACCGACGACTCGGGCCGCATCTCCTTCGTTACGCTGCGCGGCGGCGGCATGTTCGTCGTCGACCACACGACCACGCCGATGCGGATCATCGCCGAGTACGACCGCGAGGCAGTGCGGCCCAACGGCTGTGGTGGCATCGAGGCGCGCGGGAAGATGTACATCAACAGCGGCGCCGGCGCTCTGGAAACCAACCCGGCCGAGCACGAGGTCTACGGCTTCGACGTGGACGACTTCTCGACCACGCGGCCGGCCGCGCCCAACATGCCCGCGCCCCGGCTGATCTACAGCCGCAACGCCGAGGGCGACGTCGACTCGCACGGGGTCCTGCTCACGAAGAAGGAGCGCTACCTGTGGGTCAACGACCGCATCGCCAACGACATCACGGTGGTCGACACCCGCCGCGACAAGGTGGTCGAGACCTTCTCGTTGGAGGGTGACGTCAGCCCGGACCCGGCGCCCGACCTCATGGACATCGCGCCCGACGGCAAGACGGTGTACGTCGCGCTGCGCGGTCCCAGCCCGGGCTCGGGCGGCCACGCCGCCGTCGGCGCCACCCCGGGCCTGGGCGTCATCGACGTCCGTCGGGGCGGACGCTCGGGTGAGCTCTCCTACGTGGCCCGCATGAGCAACATGCGCGAGGGGCGCGAGCTGGCCGACCCGCACGCGGTGCGCGTCCGCGTGATCGGCCCGGTGGCCGTGGACCGTGACCGTGAGCGCGACGAGCGCCAGGACGAGCGTGAGCGTGAGCGCGACGAGCGCCAGGACGCCCGTGAGCGTGAGCGCGACGAGCGCCAGGACGCCCGTGACCGTGAGCGCGACGAGCGTGAGCGGGAGCATGGCGAGCGTGGTCGCGGCGACTGATCGCCTCTCGCGGTGGCTTGGGCGCGCGGCACGATCGCTGCGCGTCCAGGTCAGCGTGGCGATCCTGGTGGCGGCCGGCGGGTGCGCCGTCGTGGCGGCGCAGCTCTCGGGCGCGGAGCTCGAGGGGGCCTACCGCGACGGCGGCCGCCAGCAGCTCATCTCCACGGCGCAGGCTGCGACCGCCGGGGTGGTCGACGCCCGCGAGCCCAACCGGGTGCGGCGCCGCCTGGAGGCGCTCATGGCCGTCGACGAGCGGCTGCACGGCGCTGCGGTGCGAGACCCGCGGGGATCGGTGCTCGCCTTCGTGGGCACCGCCCCCGGTGACCCGACGCTGTCGCGCCGCGTCACGGTGGCGGGCAGGCCCGCGCACACCGCGAGCCGCGACGGCGGCGTCGACATCACCCGGGTCGCGGTACCCCTGGGCGACGGCGCTGACGGCGCCGGCACCCTCGAGCTGAGCGCCGACTTCGCGCCCTTCGCCGCGGCGGTCGACCGACGCACCCGCCATCTCCTGCTCGGGCTCGGGGCGCTCCTGCTCGGCTTCACGGTCGTGACCGCGCTCGTGCTCGATCGAGGCATCTTCGCGCCGCTGTACCGGCTGCGCCTGGCCACGAGGCGCATCGCCGGCGGCCGTCTCGACACGCGGATGGGGTGGACCCGGCGCGACGAGCTGGGCGCCCTGGCCCACGACTTCGACGCGATGGCCGCCCAGCTCGAGGAGGACAACCGCCGCCTCGAGGCGCTCGTCCTGTGCGACCCGCTCACCGGCCTGGCCAACCACCGTCACTTCCAGGAGGAGCTGGTCACCCAGATCCAGCGGGCCCGCACCGACGACCGTCCGCTGGCGCTTGCCATCGTCGATCTCGACCACTTCAAGAGTGCCAACGACGCGCGCGGGCATCCGTTCGGCGACAGCATCCTCGCCCTCGTCGGTGCGGCGATCCGCGATGTCGTACCCGAAGCCGGCTTCGCGGCGCGGCTGGGAGGCGACGAGTTCGCTCTGCTGTTGCCCGACAGCGACGGCCCCGACGCAATCGAGGTGTGTGAGGCCGTGCGCAACGCCGTCCGCGCCGCCTCGCCGCCGGATTTCGAGCTGACGTGCTCGGCCGGCGTCGCGTGCCTGCCCGCGGACGCCGGCGACGCCGAGTCGCTGGCCCTGCTGGCCGACGGCGCGCTCTACTGGGCCAAGGGCTGCGGCCGCGACCGCACGCGTCGCTACGACCCCGAGCACGTCGTCGTGGTCACCTGCGAGCAGCGCGTGGAGTTCGCCGGACTCATCGAGGCGGGCTCCAACGTCTCCGCGCACTTCCAGCCGATCGTCGCCCTGGCCGACGGCGGCGTCGCAGGCTACGAGGCACTGGCCCGATTCAACGCGCGCCAGCACCTGCCGGCCTCCTGGTGGTTCGAGCACGCGCATCGCCTGGGGCTGGGGCCGGCGCTCGAGGCGACCGCGGTCGCGGCGGCCCTGGCGGCGCCCGACCGCCCGCCCGGGACGTTCCTCTCGTTGAACCTCAGCCCGTCGGCGGTGCTGACCGACGAGGTCGCGGCTGCGCTGCCGGCCCGGCTGGACGGGCTGGTCATCGAGATCACCGAGCAGGAGCGCATCAACGAACACGACGCGCTGCAGGCGGCGCTCGACCGGCTGCGCGCCCGGGGAGCACGCATCGCTGTGGACGACGCCAGCGGCGGCTACGCCGGCCTGCAGTGGGTGATGCGCATGCGGGCGGACATCATCAAGGTCGATCGCGGGCTCATCCAGGACATCCATCGCGACCCGGCCAAAGCGGCGCTGGTCTCCTCGCTCGTGCACTTCGCCTCGTGCACGGGCGCCGAGGTGTGCGCCGAGGGCATCGAGCACCTCGAGGAGTTGCGCCTGCTCAAGGGCCTCGGGGTCACCTACGGCCAGGGCTTCGTCCTCGGGCGCCCGGCCGAGTGGTGGCCGGAGGTCGACCTGGACGCAGCGGCCACGTGCCGCGTGTACGACGGCGAGCGCCTCCCCGCCATCGCGCTGCGGGGGTGAGCACCGCAGGACCGAGGGCGGGGATACCCTGGCCGCGCATGGCCGTCCCCACAAACCTCGCCCAGCACATCGGCAACACGCCGATGGTCGAGCTCACGCGCCTCGCGCCCGACGCCGGCGCGCGGCTGTTCGGCAAGCTCGAGGCCTACAACCCCGGGGGCAGCGTCAAGGACCGCATCGGGATCGCCATGATCGAGGCCGCCGAGCGGGAGGGGCGCATCGAGCCGGGGCGCACCACGATCGTGGAGGCCACCAGCGGCAACACCGGGATCGCCCTGGCCTTCGTGTGCGCGGCCAAGGGCTACGACCTGGTGATCACCCTCCCGGAGGGCATGAGCCGCGAGCGCACCGGGTTGCTGCGCCTGTACGGCGCCCGGGTGGAGATCATCGAGTCGATGGGCGGGATGAACGAGGCCATGGAGGCCGCCCGCCGGATGGGCGCGGGCGACGACGTCTTCCTGCCCGACCAGTTCTCCAATCCGGCCAACCCCGATGCGCACCGCACGACCACCGCGCCGGAGATCCTCGCCGCGCTGGACGGCCACGTCGACGTGCTCGTGGCCGGCGTGGGGACCGGCGGCACCGTCACGGGCGTGGGCCACGCGCTCAAGGCGCGCGACCCGGCCACCCATGTCGTGGCCGTGGAGCCCGCCGCCTCGGCCGTGCTCTGTGGCCGCGCCCCCGGGCCGCACCGCATCCAGGGCATCGGCGCGGGGTTCGTCCCGGCGGTGCTCGACCGCTCGGTCATCGACGAGGTCATCGCGGTGAGTGACGACGCGGCCATCGAGACGGCGCGCCTCTGCGCTCGGCGCGAGGGCGTCCTCGCCGGACTCTCCTGCGGCGCGGCGCTGCACGCGGCGGTGGAGGTCGCCCGGCGGCCCGAGCGCAGCGGCCAGCGGATCGTCGTCGTGCTGCCCGACTCCGGGGAGCGCTACGTCAGCGCGCCGTTCTTCGCGCCCGGGATGGCCTGATGGCCGGCCGGCGGCCCGGCTCCGCCGATCGCCCGGGGAGCTGCCGCCGCGCCAGGAGTACCTTGTGGCCACGATGCTCGGCCTAGGCACCCTGGCCCGCGTGGCCGGCGAGATCCGCCGTGACGTCTCCGCAGCGCACCAGCGCGACCCCGCCGCACGCGGGGTCAGCTCGCTCGAGGTGCTGGCCACCTGGCCCGGCGTCCAGGCGCTCCTCGCGCACCGCGTCGCCCACGGGCTCTGTGGCCTCGGCGTCCCGCTCGTCCCGCGCACCATCGCCATGGCCTCGCGCGCGCTGACGGGCATCGAGATCCATCCCGCCGCAGGCATCGGTGACGGGCTGTTCATCGACCACGGCAGCGGCGTGGTGATCGGCGAGACCGCCCGGGTGGGCGACGACGTGACCCTCTACCAGGGCGTGACGCTCGGCGGGACCGGCTTCGCGACGGGCAAGCGCCACCCGACCGTGCAGGACAACGTCACCATCGGCTCGGGCGCGAAGGTCCTCGGTCCGGTCACCGTCGGCCACGGGGCGAAGGTGGGGGCCAACAGCGTCGTGCTGCACGACGTGCCGCCCAACACCACCGTGGTCGGCAACCCGGGCCACGCGGTGCGAGTCGAGGGCCGGCGGCCCGAGGGCCCAGACGCCGACTGGGTGCACCTGCCCGACCCCGTCGCCGACGCCATGCGCGACCTCGCGGGGCGCATCGCCGCCCTGGAGCGGGCGCTCGAAAAGACCACGGGTCACCGGACCCCGCCCTCGGGCGAGGTGCGCCCGCTGCGCAACGTGCGCGGGCGCAACCCGGCCGGCGGCTGAGCCGGCGGGCCTCCTCGGGGATGGTCGAGGGCCGTCACATGGCTGCCCGAGGCAGGCCCCGAGGTGGTCTCGCCTCAGTAGTACACGCACCGGCAGCGGTGGCGGGGCCGCGCCTTGATCTCCGGCGCCTGCCCGCGGTTCCACAGCCAGTGGTCGAGGGTCCGCGGCGCCACGCCGACCCGCTGCGCCAGCAGCTCGCAGGCGTGCACGGCGCACGCGCGGATCTCCTGCTCCTGTGCTCCCGGGCGTAGCGGCCGCCGCGCGTCGACGTGCGCGGCCAGACGGTCCTCGTAGACCAGCACGCCATCGCCGCGCAGCACGTGGGGAACGAGGTTGTCGGCGAAGATCGTCAGGTCGTCGAGGTCGGCGAACGTCGCCACGCCGGCCAGCGCGAGGTCCGCGGGGACGATCTGGGCGCGCTTGTAGAAGCCCCGGTCGGCGAACATGGCCATGCCACCGGCCAGCTCCTCGGCCAGTCGCTGCGCCGACCCGCCGGCCTGGTGTACCAGGTCCAGCGCGCTGCGCTCGCCCAGGAACGCGCCCAATGTGCGCAGCGCCTGCGCGTAGAGGGCTATCAGCTCTTGGTCGCGGGCCTGGCCGAGCACGTCGGCCAGCTCGTCGGCGTGCATGGCCCGAAGCTGCACGTTGGTCCACGGCCCCTCTGCCCGGAAGCGGTCGGCCAGGGCCCAGGCGATGGTGAAGTAGCCCGAGCAGCCACGGCGCTTGCGCAGCGTGGGGAACCAGCCCGAGCCGAAGTTGATCGCGTCGAGCGTGAGCAGGTAGGTCGCGACGTCGGCCGGTGTCCCCTCCAGGTAGTGGCGCTGGGGGTCCAGCGCGGGAGGAGAGATCGCGAGGGACCCGCCCGAGCAGCCACGTGACGGCTCGGGCGCCATCGGGGGCTCGAGCCCGCCGAGCGCGTCGAGGTCGATGCGCACCGACTGCGCCCCGGCCGCCACCCGGGCGCAGTGCTCGCGGACCTCCTCGCATGGGCCCACACCCGTCCGTCGCTAGCGGTCGCCGACCACGACGGCCACCGTCGCACCGTCGTCGTCGCCTGACGGGTCGCCCAGCGTCCAGCCGACGCCGATGTGACGGAAGCGCGACGTGAACAGCGTCTCGCGGTGGGAGGAGCTGTTCATGAGTATGGAGAGGATCTGCTCCGGGGTGGCGTTCTTGCCGACACGGGTCGCGAGGGTCTCCCCGATCTCCCAGCTATCGCTGCCGTCGATGTACGAGCTGTAGGCGCGGACACGGTCGACGACGTCCCTGCCGCCCGGGCTGATGTGGGAGAAGTACTCCCGGCGGTGCATGTCGGCGGTATGGCGCTGGGCGGCCTCGTTCAGGCGCTCGCTGGAGTCCAGACGGTTCAGCCCGCGTGCCTCGCGCTCGTTGCTGATCAGGCAGCGCAGCGCTCGGTCGGCGCGTGGCCGGCTGATGTCACCGCGCGCGTGAGTGTCTGCGTACGAGCAGTTCGCGGCCTCGGCGGGCAAGGCTTCGGTGGGCGAGCCCTGCGGGCCCAGTACCAGCATGAGCGTGACGATGGTTCCGGCGAGCGCAGAGGGGACGAGCTGGCGCATGGAGGAGACCTCCCGTTGTCGGAGAAAGAGTGGGGAACGCCGCTGACCCGCGCGGCGCAACCCGCCCGCCGACGTACCCAGAACACAGGGCGGTCAGTCTAAGCAGGACGGGCCGAGCGCCGTCGTGACCGCCGTGGCCGCCGGGGTCGAGCCTATGATCGGGCGCGATGGCCGAGCGCAGTGCCACGCACCCAGACGCCGAAGTGCTCCTGGAGGGGCTCAACCCCGAGCAGCGCGATGCCGTCGAGCACGGCGAGGGGCCCCTCCTGATCCTGGCCGGCGCCGGCTCGGGCAAGACCCGCGTGCTCACCCACCGCATCGCCCACCTGGTGCGCACCGACGCCGCCGCTGCGGGCGAGATCCTGGCCATCACCTTCACCAACAAGGCCGCGCAGGAGATGCGCGAGCGCGTCGAGCGGCTGGTCGGCCGGCGCACCCGCGCCATGTGGCTCATGACCTTCCACGCGGCCTGCACCCGCATGCTGCGCGCCGAGGCCCCGCGCCTGGGCTACACGCGCCAGTTCACGATCTACGACCAGGCTGATGCGCGTCGGCTGGTCAAGCAGTGCCTCGACGAGCTGGGGGTGGACAGCAAGCGCTTCACCCCCAACGCCGTCCTGCACCAGATCTCCGACGCCAAGAACAAGCTGCGCGACGCCGAGACCTACCGCCGGATGGTCGAGGGCTACTTCGAGCAGACGGTCGGCGACGTCTTCGACCTCTACGAGCGCGAGCTCCTACGCATGAACGCGATGGACTTCGACGACCTCCTCGTCCGCGCGGTCAACGTCCTCGAGCTCTTCCAGGAGGTCCGCGACCGCTACTCGACGGCCTTCCGCCACGTCCTCGTGGACGAGTACCAGGACACCAACCCCGTGCAGTTTCGCTGGCTGGAGCTCCTGACGTCCGAGGAGCCGCGCAATCTCGCTGTGGTGGGGGACGACGATCAGTCGATCTACGGGTTCAGATCGGCCGACATCCGCAACATCCTCGACTTCGAGGATCGCTACCCCGATGCCCACGTCGTCCGCCTCGAGCAGAACTACCGCTCGACGCAGACCATCCTGGACGCCGCCAACGCCGTGATCTCCCACAACCGGGGGCGGATGAGCAAGGCGCTGTGGACGGACCTGGGGCAGGGCGAGCCGCTGAAGATCCGCGAGCTGGACGACGAGCACGCCGAGGCGCGCTACGTGGTCGGCGAGATCGAGCGCCTGATCGACGAGGACGGCGCCGCGCGCTGCGAGGTGGCGGTCTTTTACCGCACCAACGCGCAGTCGCGGGTGCTGGAGGACACGCTGGTGCGCCGGGAGCTGGCCTACCAGGTCATCGGCGGCACGAAGTTCTACGAGCGCGCGGAGGTCAAGGACGCGATCGCCTACGTGACCGTGCTGGCCAATCCGGCCGACGCGATCTGCTTCCAGCGCATCGTCAGCTCACCCAGGCGGGGCATCGGGCAGACCTCGCTGCAGCGGGTCCTCGCCCACGCACAGACGACCGACGTCTCCGTGTGGGACGCGGCGAGCGAGCCCGGGACGGTGCCCGGCCTGGGCAGCGCTGCGGTGCGGGCCATCGGGCGGTTCATGGACACCATGGCCGGACTGCGCGAGCGCGCGCAGGCCGGCGGGCCGGTGGCCGAGCTGGTCGAGGCGGTGCTGGGCGAGACCGGCTACCTCGAGGCGCTGGAGGCCGAGCGCACCATCGAGGCCCGTGGGCGCATCGAGAACCTCGAGGAGCTCGTGGAGGTCGCGCGGGAGTTCGATGCGACGTACGACGGTGAGGACGCGGGCCTGGACGCCTTCCTGTCCCAGATCAGCCTGGTCGCCGACGCCGACACGCGGCGGGACGACCAGGGCATGGTGACCCTGATGACCCTCCACAACGCCAAGGGCCTCGAGTACCCGATGGTGTTCATCCTCGGCTGCGAGGAGGGCGTGTTCCCCCACTCCCGCGCGCTGGATGAGGGCGGCCTGGAGGAGGAGCGCCGGCTGGCCTATGTCGGCATCACCCGCGCGATGCGCTCGCTCTACCTCACCCACGCCCGCCGGCGCACCGTCTTCGGCGCCCAGAACTACGGGCTGCGCAGCCGCTTCCTGGACGAGATCCCGGCCGGCCTGTCCGACCGCGAGGACGAGCCGATCCTGCGGGCGGGTGGGCCGGGTTCAGATCGCGGGATGCCGCGGGCCATCCGGGCCATGAGCTGGGCCTCCAGCGACAGCGAGGGCGAAAGTGCCGACGGGGGAGGCGGCCCGCCCGCCCTCGACCTGCGGATGGGCGACGACGTCGTCCACGCTGCCTTCGGGGAGGGCGTGGTGACCGGCGTCGAGCCGGGCGGTGTCGTCGTCGTGCGCTTCGCCGCCGACGGCACCGAGCGCAAGCTCATGGCCGACCTCGCTCCGCTGACCAGGCGGTAGCCTCGGGAGCATCATGAAGGCCCAGGTCATCGACGGTCGGGCTGTCGCCGCGCGGATGCGGGAAGAGGTGGCCGAGGAGGTGCGCGCCTACACCGCTCAGCACGCCGAGCCGCCCGGCCTGGCCACGGTCCTGGTCGGCGACGACGAGGCCTCCGCCGTGTACGTCGCCGGCAAGCAGCGCGCGTGCGAGGAGGTCGGCATCCGGCCCTACGACCACCGTCTGCCCGCCGACGTGCCCGAGCCCGAGCTGGCCGCACTGCTGGATCGCCTCAACGGCGATCCGCGGGTCAGCGGCATCCTGCTCCAGCTCCCCGTCCCGCCGCCGCTGGACGGCACCGCGCTGACCGGCCGCATCCACGCGCGCAAGGACGTCGACGGCCTCACCGCGGTGTCGGCCGGTGCGCTGGCCCTGGGGCACGAGGGGCTGCGCCCCTGCACCCCCGCCGGCGTCATGCGCCTGCTGGCCGAGGCGGGTACCGAGCTGGAGGGCGCCGACGCTGTGGTCATCGGGCGCTCCAACCTCTTCGGCAAGCCGATGGCCCAGCTCCTGCTGGCCGCCAACGCCACGGTGACCATCTGTCACTCACGCACGCGCCACCTCGCGCATGTATGTCGGCGCGCCGACGTGATCATCGCTGCGGTGGGCCGCGCACGCATGGTCACCGCCGACTGGGTCAAGCCGGGCGCGACGGTCATCGACGTCGGCGTGAACCGCCTGGATACGGACCCACCCACCCTGGCGGGCGACGTGGACTTCGACGCGGTGAGCGAGGTCGCGGCGGCCATCACGCCCGTCCCCGGCGGCGTGGGGCCGATGACCATCGCCTGCCTGCTGCGCAACACCGTGCGCGCCGCGCGCCTGCAGCGTGCCGAGGCCGCGCCCGCGCTGCGCGGGGAGATCGCGTGAACCTGCGCCTGCTGCGCTGGGGCGACGTGCTGGCCTTCGCGGCGGGCGTCGGGCTGCTCTTCGTGCTGGGTCTGGAGTGGTACGGCGGCGACAGCGGCTGGGAGGGCCTGCCCGTCCTGCGCTTCCTGCTCGCCCTCGTGGCGCTGTCGGGCATCGCGCTGGGCATCCCAGGGGCGCTGGAGCGCACCGTCGCGCTGCCCGTTGCCGCCTCCGTCGTTGCCCTGCCGCTGGGGCTGCTCGCCACCCTGACCCTGCTCGTCCGCACGCTCTTCGAGCTGGGCGGCGGCATCGGGGCCGGCGGCTGGCTGGGCCTGCTTTGCGTCCTCGCGATCTCCCTCGGGGCCTTCCGCTCGATGAAGGACGAGGGCACGCATACCCCGCACGCCAAGGCGCAGGCCGAACGGGTGCTGGCCGTCCGCGGAGCGCCCCGGCCCGCGCCCCCGGCGCAGGCACCCGTCACGTCCGGCCCAACCGACCCCAGCGCCGACCCTGCTGCGCCACGGGACGACCCGGGGCCCGCCTCCGCGGCGACGTGACCGCCGCGGCCACCCCGCGCCGCCTACCATCCGACGCACATGATCGACCGTGAGCAGGTGCTGCACGTGGCGCGCCTCGCGCGTCTGGAGCTGACCGACGAGGAGGTCGCCCGGATGGCCGGCGAGCTCTCCGACGTGCTGGGCCACATCGAGCGCATCGACCAGCTCGACCTCGAGGGTGTCGCGCCCACCACGCACGTGGTCGACGTGCCCAACGCCCTGCGCGCCGACGAGCCGGCGCCCTCGCTGCCCCGCGAGGTGGTGTTGGAACGCGCGCCCGCGGTCGAGGCCGACGGCTTCTCCGTCCCCAGCCCGCAGGCGTGAGCACCGACCTCGCGCTCACCGCGGGAGGAGCCCGCCCGTGACGGCGACCGATGCCGTCGCCTTCACCGCCGCGCAGGCGGTCGACGCGCTGGCTCGCGGAGACCTGTCGGCGGGCGAGCTGTTCGCCGCCTACCGCGAGCGCGCGGCGGGGGAGGAGCTCAACGCGTTCACCTGGGTCGCCGAGGAGGCCCCGGCTGTGCAGGACGGGCCGCTCAAGGGCGTCCCCGTCGCCGTCAAGGACCTCTTCTGCACCCGCGGGGTCCCCAGCCAGTCGGGCTCGCGGATCCTGGAGGGCTACCGCCCGCCCTACACCGCCACGGTGGTCGAGAACCTCGAACGGGCCGGCACGACGCTGCTGGGCAAGACCAACCAGGACGAGTTCGCCATGGGCTCGTCCAACGAGAACTCCGCCTTCGGGCCGGTGCTCAACCCGTGGGACCGCGGGCGGGTCCCCGGGGGCTCGAGCGGGGGCAGCGCCGCCGCGGTGGCCGCCGGCCTGACGCCCTGGGCCATCGCCACCGACACCGGCGGGTCCATCCGCCAGCCCGCCGCGCTGTGCGGGATCGTGGGGATGAAACCCACCTACGGCGCGGTCAGCCGCTACGGGATGATCGCGTTCGCCTCCTCGCTGGACCAGGCAGGGCCGCTGACCCGCGATGTGACCGACGCGGCGCTCCTGTTGGGCCACATGGTCAGTCGCGACCCACGCGACAGCACCTCGATCGGGCTGCCCGAGGCGATCCGCCTGCCCGACGCCCGGCGCCTGGACGGGATCCGCCTCGGCGTGCCCGAGGAGCTCAGCGGTGAGGCCGAGGGCATCGAGCCCGGGGTCATGGAGGCCTTCGAGGCTACGCTGCGCGTCGCGCAGGAGCTGGGCGCGAGCTTGGAGACGATGCGCCTTCCCCACGCCGAGCACGGCCTGTCGGCCTACTACGTGCTCGCCCCGGCCGAGGCCTCGTCCAACCTCGCGCGCTACGACGGCGTGCGCTACGGCCTGCGCTCCGACGGCAGCGACCTCGTGTCCCTCTACACCCAGACCCGCCACGACGGCTTCGGGCCCGAGGTCAAGCGGCGCATCATGCTGGGCACCTACGCACTGTCCTCGGGCTACTACGACGCCTACTACGGCCGCGCGCAGAAGGTGCGCACGAAGATCGCGCAGGATTTCCACGAGGCCTTCGAGCGCTTCGACTTCGTCGTCACGCCGACCGCGCCGACCGTCGCCTTCGGCCTGGGCACGAAGGTCCACGACCCCCTGGCCATGTACCTCAACGACTACTGCACGGTGCCGATGTCGCTGGCCGGCACCCCCGCCATCTCGATCCCCAACGGGCTGTCGGAGGGTCTGCCGACCGGCTTCCAGATCGCCGGGCCGGCGTTCAGCGAGAACGCCATCCTCGACGCGGCGCACGCCCTCGAGGGCGCGATCGGCTTCGACGGGAGCCGCGCGTTCTCGCGAGGCGGGATGCCGAGCACGCCACCAGAGCGAGGGGCCCCAGGCCCCTTGGGGCTATGAAGTACGAGCCCGTCATCGGCCTGGAGATCCACGTGCAGCTCGGCACGCGGACCAAGATGTTCTGCGGCTGCGAGCTGACCTTCGGCGAGCCGCCCAACACGCGCACCTGTCCGGTCTGTCTGGGCCTGCCCGGCGCGCTGCCGGTGGTCAACGCCAGGGCGATCCACTTCGGGCTCATGACAGGGATGGCGATGGGCAGCGAGCTCGCGCCCCGCTCGGTCTTCCACCGCAAGAACTACTTCTATCCTGACCTGCCCAAGGGCTACCAGATCAGCCAGTACGACGAGCCCCTGTGCCTGGGCGGGCGGCTGGGCGACGTGCGCATCCACCGCGTGCACCTGGAGGAGGACGCGGCCAAGCTCGTGCACGTCGGCGCCAGCGGACGGATCCACAGCTCGAGCTCGTCGGTGGTGGACTTCAACCGCGGCGGCACACCGCTGGCCGAGATCGTCACCGAGCCCGACCTGCGCTCGGGCGAGCAGGCGCGCGAGTGGCTGACCCTGCTGCGCACCACCCTGCGACAGCTCGGCGTCAGCGACGTGAACATGGAGGAGGGCTCGCTGCGCTGCGACGCCAACATCTCCGTGCGTCCGGAGGGCACCACCGAGCTGGGGACCAAGACCGAGCTGAAGAACATGAACTCCTTCCGCTTCCTCGAGCGCGGGATCCGCGCCGAGGTCGCGCGCCAGATCGAGCTGCTGGAGAGCGGGGGGGAGGTCGTGCAGGAGACGCTGCACTACGACCCCCGCAGCGAGCGCATCACCTCGATGCGCTCCAAGGAGGAGGCCCACGACTACCGCTACTTCCCCGAGCCCGACCTTGTGCCGGTGCGCATCGAGCAGGCGATGCTCGACGAGGCGCGCGGCGCCATGCCCGAGCTGCCCGCCGACCGCGCCGCGCGGCTGGAGCGCGAGCACGGACTGAGCGAGGCGTCCGCGAAGCAGCTCGCCTTCCGCGCGGAGCTGGGGGACTTCTTCGAGGCGGCGTTGGGCAGCGACGGCGACGTGCCTGCACAGCCGCTGGCCCATTGGGTCACCGGCGAGCTGGTGGCGCGGATCGGCGACTCGGACCCGGGCGACTCGCGCGTCGAGCCGGTCGCGCTGGCGGCCCTGGTCGGCATGGTGGAGCGCAAGGAGGTCAACCAGGGCGGCGCGCGGCAGGCCCTCGACTGCCTGGTGGCCGACGGCGGCGAGCCTCGCGCCATCGTGGAGGCCCAGGGCCTGGGCGCGATCGGAGGCGAGGACGAGCTCAGCGGCGTGATCGATGCGGCGCTGGCCGCCAACGCCGACGCCGCCGCGAAGATCCAGGGCGGCAACGAGAAGCCGATGGGCGCGATCCTCGGCTACGTGATGCGCGAGACCAAGGGCCGCGCCGACGGCGGCGAGGTCACGCGGCTGGTGCGCGAGAAGCTCGGGGTGTGAGCCGGGGGTGAGCGGCGCGCGCGACCGGCTGCGCGCCGCGCTGGGCTGGCCGGCTCGCCGGCTGCTCGACCCGCGTGCGCGCTGGACCGCCGACCTCGTTGACGACCAGCTCGGCGGCCACCGCGGGGAGCGCCCGGCGGTGCACGACCGCCTCGACGTGCTGGAGGAGCTCCAGCGCCGCCAGCTCGCCGCACTGGGCGCCCACGACGCCGCGGGCCGCGCACTGCCACGCTCGCTCGAGGCGCTCGACGAGCCGGTGGCCGCGCTGGTCAACTGGGCTGCGGGCCCCGACGGTCCGGCCGCCCAGGCGGGACTGTGGTTCAACGAGCCGGTGCCGGTGCGTGTGGGGCCCGGGAGGGCCGAGGTGCTGCTGGTCAACGAGCGGATCGTGGAGCAGCCCTACGTGCTGGCCGCTGTGCCCTCCGGGGCCAGCGTGCTCGATGTCGGCGGGGCCGAGAGCACGTTGGCGCTTGCACTGGCCTCGCGGGGTCACGACGTGCGGGTGGTCGATCCGCGGGGGTATCCGCTGGCCCATCCCGGGCTGTCCGTATCGGCCTGCGCGCTGAGCGCGCTGAGCCTGGACGAACGGGTGGACTGCGCCGTGGCGCTCTCCGCGGTCGAGCACTTCGGGCTGGGGCATTACGCGGGCTCGGGCGCGGGCGACGATCGTGACGCCCTGGTGGCGCTGCGGTCGCTGGTGCGGCCCGGCGGGACGCTCCTGCTGACGGTGCCCTTCGCTGCGGACGCTGGTGTCGAGGGCTTCGAGCGGGTGTATGACCTGGCGTCGCTCGATGCGCTCCTGGCGGGCTGGGAGGTGGTGGACCGCTCGGCGGCCTGGCGTCTGGACCGGCTGACGTGGATGGCGGGATCGCTGGAGGCTCCCCGCGGGGATCGTGGGGTGGCACTGGTCACGGCGGTGAACCGCTGATTTCGATGGCGCCCAGGCGCTCGTCCGTCGTCACGGGGCGTGCGGCGGAGTACCATCGACCGGGTTCCCTTCGCCCCGCCACGGGAGGCCAGCATGTCGCGACTCATCCGCATGGACCACACCGGTCACTCCACCGTCGCCGAGTGGACGGCCGACGATCCCCAGGCCGTCGAGGCCGCCGTCGAGGCCTTCCGCCGCGAGCTCGACCGCGGCTACCTGGCCATGGTGTCCACGGGGCCCGGGCACGCCGAGCAGGTGCGTGAGCTTCCGATCGACGCGCCCACGGTCATCCTGCGCCTGCCCATCTCCGGCGGGTAGGGGTGCCGAAGGCGGCCGTCGATCGCCTCGTGGCGAAGGCCGTAAGGGCCGCCTGAGGTGGGTCCCCCAAGTCGTGTCGTGGCCGCGGCGCCGACCCAGGTCGCGCCGGACCAGTTCCTCCCCGAGGCCGACGCCGTCGCCTGGCGGCGGCGCGTGGACGAGGGCGAACTGCGCCAGGCGGAGTGGCTGTGGGGCCTGACCATGGTCGCCCACGTCGTCCCCTTCCTCGTCGTGGCGGTCGTCCTGGTCGCCTTCGAGCCGCTCGCCCTGCCGGTCTCGCTCGTCGCCCTGGCCCACGCCTGGATCATCCCCGAGCTCTACGCGCAGCGGGGGGCCAACGTGGCGCGCCCGCCGCGACGGCGCGCGCAGGGGCCGCCCCAGCCCGGGTCCGAGCGGGTCGCCCTCGGCCTCCTAGGCGACCTCGTGAGCCATGAGGCGCGCGACCTCCACGCCAGGACCGGCCTCGTGGTGGAGGAGGGTCGCCTGGGGGTATGGCTGGTAGGCCAGGCCGGCGCGCTGCTCTTGCGACCGGGGGGCCGGCGGGTGCACTGCTGGTGCGTGCGCGTCGATGACCCCGACCTCCCGGCCGGCGACCGCATCGCCCACCTACTGCTGGCCCTGCGCCTGGACGAGCAGGGCTTTGCCACCGTGGCCAACCGCGCGTTCGCCGGCGCTCGCTGGCGCGTGCGCCGCCGTCTGGACCCCCGGGCCCGCCCCGCGCTCGACCACGCGGGGCGCCTCGCGCGCCGCTGAGCGCTCCGCGCGCCGTCTAACAGCGCGTCGGCACCACCGGCCGACACCGCTAGCCTCGGCGGTGCCATGGCCGGCGGCGCCTACCTAGTCATCGCCCTGTTCTTCGGGCTCTCGGGCGGCGTCGTGGGCAAGCTCAAGGGCTCGTCGTTCTGGCTGTGGTTCCTGATCGCGGGGGTGATCCCGGTCTTCGGCCTGCTCGCCGCCGTGGTCTACCGGTTCGACAGCGACGAGCCGCGGCGCCAGTGCCCGCGCTGCGGGCGCGTGGTGATGCTCCACGACGCGCTCTGCACGGGCTGTGGGAACGAGCTGGACTGGGTCGATGCAGACGAGCGGCTCGCGGTCGAGCGATAGGATCTGGTGCTCACCCGCAGGTGGGCTGGCGTCCTCCTGTCCGGACCCCCGAGCAGCCGCGAAAGGAGGTCGCATGCGTGCGGTCGATGCCGTGATGGAATGCTTGAAGGCGGAGGGCGTCGACGTCGTATTCGGCCTGCCCGGCGGCGCCAACCTGCCCACCTACGACGCGTTCGTCGACGGCGGCATCCGCCACATCCTCGTGCGCCACGAGGCCGGCGGCGGCCACGCCGCGGAGGGCTACGCCAAGGCCACGGGTCGCGTGGGCGTCTCCCTGGGGACCTCCGGGCCCGGCGCCACGAACCTCGTGACCCCGATCGTGGACGCGATGATGGACTCGGTTCCCGTCGTGTTCATCACCGGCCAGGTGCGCACCGAGCTGCTGGGCACCGACGGCTTCCAGGAGGCCGACACCATGGGCATCACCATGCCCGCGGTCAAGCACTCGTGGATGATCCAGCACCCCGACGAGATCCCGCGCTCACTGCATGAGGCCTTCCACGTCGCACGTACCGGGCGACCCGGCCCCGTCGTCGTGGACATCCCGCAGGATCTCTCGCGTGCCGACATCGACTACCAGCCGGTCACTGACGTCAAGCTGCCCGGCTACCAGCCGACGACCGAGGGCAACACCAAGCAGATCCGTCAGGCGGCCAAGGCGCTGGCCTCCGCGCGGCGCCCCGTCCTCTACGTCGGCGGGGGCGTGGTGAACGCCGGCGCCTCGGCGCAGCTGCGCGAGCTGGCCACGCTGGATCGCTTCCCGGTCACCTGCACCCTCATGGCCCTGGGGGCGTTCCCCGCCCCGCACCCGCAGTGGCTGGGCATGCTGGGCATGCACGGCACGCGCGCGGCCAACTACGCGATCGATGAGGCCGACCTCATCTGCTGCATCGGGGCGCGCTTCGACGACCGCATCACCGGCAAGCTCAGCGAGTTCGCCCCGCGCGCGAAGTTCATCCACATCGACGTGGACCCGGCGGAGATCTCCAAGAACGTGCCCGTGCACATCCCCGTCGTGGGGGACGCGAGGAACGTCCTGACCAAGCTGGTGGCCGAGTACCGCGCGCTGGAGATCGACAGCTCGCGCCTGGACACGTGGTGGGAGCGCATCGAGGGCTGGCGTGCCAAGCACCCCCTGCGCTACGACGAGGCCACCAACGGCGAGATCAAGCCCCAGTACCTGGTGCAGGCCCTCTACGAGGCCACCGACGGCGAAGCGATCGTGACCACCGACGTCGGCCAGCACCAGATGTGGGCGGCGCAGTACTACCACTTCGACGAGCCCCGCAAGTGGATCAACTCCGGCGGCCTGGGGACGATGGGCTTCGGCCTGCCCGCCGCCATGGGCGCCAAGGTCGGCTGTCCCGACGCCACGGTCGTCTGCCTGGCCGGCGACGGCTCGGTGCAGATGAACATGCAGGAGCTGGCGACCTGCACCCAGGAGGGCATCGACATCAAGGTCGTGATCATGAACAACGGCTACCTGGGCATGGTCCGCCAGTGGCAGGAGCTGTTCTGGGACCACCGCTACTCCCAGGTGGACATGGGCGACTTCCCCGACTTCGTCAAGCTCGCGGAGGCCTACGGGGCCACAGGCGTCCGCCTCACCCAGAGCGCCGGCCTGATCGAGGCGCTGCGCGAAGCCATCGCCACGCCGGGCCCGGTGATGGTCGACGTGCGCGTGTGCCGCGAGGAGAACGTGTACCCGATGATCGCGCCCGGCCAGGCCGCGCGCGACATGGTCGGGTGAAGGCCGTGGGTGAGCCCGGCACCAAGGAGCTGCTGAGCCTCGAGGAGCTGGAGGCCGCGGGCGGCCTGCGCACCGGGCGCAAGCACGTCCTGTCGATCCTCGTGGAGGACAAGCCGGGGGTGCTGACGCGCATCGCCGGCCTCTTCGCACGGCGGGGGTTCAACATCGACACCCTCACCGTCGGCCCGACCGACGACCTGAGCATCTCGCGCATCACGCTGACCGTCGACGGCGCTCTGCATCCCATCGACCAGGTCACCAAGCAGCTGCACAAGCTGATCAACGTGCTGAAGATCCGCGACCTGGAGCCCAACGACACGGTGACCCGGGAGCTGGCGATGTTCAAGGTGGCCGTGGAGGGCACCCAGCGCGCCGAGGTCATGCAGGTCTGCGAGATCTTCCGCGGCAAGGTCGTCGACGTCGGCCGCCGCTCGATCATCCTCGAGATCACCGGCACCACCGACAAGGTCGCCGCCTTCGAGGCCATGCTGCGCCCGTTCGGGCTCATCGAGATGATGCGCACGGGGGAGATCGCCATCAGCCGCGGCCGGGGAGAGACCTGAGTTCGGTGCGGGCCTCGCCGCCCCTGACGCCACGCGGCTGGCGAGGGCCGTGCTGGCGCACTGTCCCTCCCGCGCCGCGCACCGCCAGGAACGACGATGCCTCGCACCGAACACCGCGCTGAGGGCTCGCTCTTCGGCCTTGCGGCGGGCGACCGCGAGCGGCTGGAGAAGCGGCTGGTCGAGGGTGTGCGCCGCGCGCGACGCTCGGGCGAGGCGGTTCTCGCGGCGGTCACCGTGCCCGTGGCCGGCGACGTGGATCCCACGGCGGTCGTGGCCGCCTCGCGGGAAGCCGGGGAGCCGTGGTGGGTGCTCGAGCAGCCCGAGCGCGAGGGCAGCGCGCTGGCCGCGCTGGGCTGCGCGGTGGCCCTGGACGCCCGTGGTCCCGACCGCTTCGCCTCGGTGGCCGCGCGGTGGCGCGCGCTGGTCGGCCGCGGGCTGCTCGACGCGTCCGACGGCCCGCGGGGCAGCGGCGCGGTGGCCGTCGGCGGCTTCGCCTTCGCGCCCGAGGGCGGCACTTCCCCGCCCTGGACCGCCTTCCCGCCCGCCTCCCTGCACGTACCCGAGGTCGCGCTCGCGCGCCGCGCCGGGGAGGCGCGGCTGACCGCCGCCGTCCTCGCCGGCCCCGACGATCTGCCCGAGGAGCTCTTGGCCCGCGTCGAGAAGCGCCTGGCCGGACTGCGCTCCGCGCCGCTGCCGCTGCTGGACCCCCACCCGGCCGCCCGCGTGCGCGTCGCCTCGGCCATGCCCCCCGAGCACTACGAGGCCGCCGTGGCCCGGGCCGTGGAGCGCATCCGCGCCGGCGCGCTGGAGAAGGTCGTGCTGGCCCGCGAGGTCACCGTGCACGCCGGCGCGCCGCACGACCCCGCCGCCGTCCTGGGCGTGCTGCGCGAGGCCTTCCCGGCCTGCCACGTGCTCTGCGTCGGCCGCGGCGACGCGGCCTTCGTCGCCGCCAGCCCCGAGCTGCTGGTGCGCCGCGACGGCCTGCGCGCGTCCACGCTGGCGCTGGCCGGCTCGACGGGGCGTAGCGCCGACCCCGCCGTCGACGACCACCTCGGCGAGCGCCTCCTTCGCTCCGGGAAGGACAGCGGCGAGCATGCGATCGTCGTGCGGCGCATCGAGCGCAGCCTGGGCGAGCACGCCGTGTGGGTCACCGCCGCGCCCGAGCCGGTGGTGGTCAAGGTGGCCAACATCCAGCACCTGGCCACCCCGGTGCGCGCCCAGCTCGCCCGCCCGATCCCCGCGGTCGAGCTGGCCGGCGCGCTGCATCCCACGCCTGCCGTCGGCGGCGAGCCCGACGGGGTCGCCCAGCCGCTGATCCCCGCCCTGGAGGGCATGGACCGCGGCTGGTACGCCGGCCCGGTGGGCTGGACGGACGCCAACGAGGACGGCGAGTTCTGCGTCGCGCTGCGCTCCGCGCTGCTGGAGGGCACCGTCGCCCGCTGCTACGCGGGCGTGGGCGTCGTGCGCGACTCCGAACCGGCCGCCGAGCTGGCCGAGACGGAGATCAAGCTCCAGGCGCTGCTGCCGGTCCTCGCCGCCTGACGTCGGCTGCCGGCGCGCGCCGATGCCGCTGCTCGCCAGACCGGCCGCAAGCGTCCTGCTTTGGTTGCCCTGCAACAGCAGGGCAGGACGCTACTCACCGCACCCTCGCCACCAGCACGGTGAGATCGCCCTCCTCCCACGCCACGGTCGCGTCGAACCCGGCGTCCTGCAGCCAGCCGAGCTGGTCCGCGATCGTGCTGGGGAAATCGACGTCGCTCAACGGCGCCACCGCCGCGTCGGAGTCGTGCGGCACGATCACGTCGGCGAGCACGAACCGCCCGCCGGGCGCCAGCACGGCGCGCACGCGGCGGAACAGGTCGGCCTTCTCGGGCCCCTGCAGGTGGTGGACCGCCAGGGCCGAGGCGACGAGGTCGAAGGGCCCGTCGGGGAGGGGGTCCTCGAGGCGGCGCAGCTCGAGGCGCACGCGGTCGGGGTCGAGCCGCTCACGCGCGGCGGCGAGCATGTCGGCGTTGGCGTCCACGCCCAGCAGCGTCGCGTCGGGGTGGGCCTCGAGGAGCCGTCGTGCCGTCTCGCCGGTGCCGGTGCCCAGCTCGAGGATCGAGCGCACCGCGTCGCCGCGGGTCGCGGCGACGGCCTCCCCCTGCAGCCGGTCGTAACCCGGCACGCCCTCCCGTCGCATCCAGGCCAGGTAGGTCTCGGGGTCCCATCCCTCGTGGCCTGCGCGTCGCGGGGGTGTGGCCGCGGCGGTCGGCTTGATCGCCGCCTGCACCGCCGCCACGCACCGACGGCGCAGCGCGAGGCTCTCGGCGCGGTCGGTGCGCACGTGCAGGAGCGTGGTCTCGAAGGCCGGGCGCAGGTGCTGGGGCGCCTCCACGCGGTGGTAGGCGATCCCGGCCATGGCGGAGGCGGCCGCGAAGTCGATCCCGGTCGGCGTCGCGACGTGCTCCTCGAAGGCGTCCGTCGCGGCCGCGACGGGCAAGGCGTCGAAGATCCCGCCGCCGCCGTTGTCGACCAGGACGATGGTGAGCGTGTGGCGGGCGCGGGCCAGCGCGGCCAGGCCGCCCAGGTCGTGGAGCAGCGCCACGTCGCCGATCAGCAGCATGACGGGGCCGTCGTTGACGGCGGCGACGCCCAGCGCCGTGGCGACCGTCCCGTCGATCCCGTTGGCGCCCCGGTTGGCCAGGACACGCGCCGGGTGCCTGCACACGGGCGCGAAGGCCTCTACGTCGCGCACGGGCATCGAGGAGGCCACGACCAGGACGGCGTCGGTCGGGAGCGTGGTGGCCAGGTGGTTGGCCACCAGCGGCTCGCTGAGGCGGCGGCGCAGCTCGGTGTCCAGTGCGAGGTGGGCGGCCTCGTCGGCCTCGCGCCACCGCTTGAGCCATCCGGTCTCGATCTGCGCGGCCTCGATCGGCTCGCCGGCGGGCACGATGCGGGCCAGCACGCCGTCGGGGTCGTGCCAGACCCCCTCGGGCTCCAGGGCGATCTGCTCGACCTTCTCGGGCAGCGAGGCCAGCCACCGGCGCAGCGGCTTGGAGGTGGGCAGGTCGCCCACGCGCAGCACCCAGTCGGGCGCCGCGCCGGCGGCGAAGGTCTCGTCGCGCAGCAGCGCGTCGTAGTGGGCGATAGCGGTGCTCCCGCGCCGCGCGCCGCTGAGGGGGTCGGCAAGCAACGGCACGCCCAGGCGCTGGGCCAGCGCGGCAGTGGTCGCGCCGCGGTCTCCCGCGCCGGGCCGGCGCTCCAGCCGGCCCGCGACGATCAGCGGGCGGTGCCCTGTGCGGATGGCCCCGCCGGCGCCCGGGGCGCCCGGGTTGCCCGGTACGCCCGGGCGGCGGGAGCGGCACAGCCGCGGGGCGCCGTCGGCGCGGCCGGTCGCGTCGGAGGGCAGCTCGTCGGGGGGGATCAGCGGGTCGCGGAGCGGGAGGTTGAGGTGCACCGGGCCAGGGCGGTGGTCCAGCGCGGTCCAGACGGCGCGGCAGGCCAGCGAGCGCAGCCAGCGCAGGCGCTGGGGCGTGGCGTCGTGGCTTCCCACCTCGACGAACCACTTGGCCGCCCGGCCGTAGAGCTTGATCTGGTCGATGGCCTGCCCGGCGCCGACGTCGCGCAGCTCGGGCGGGCGGTCGGCGGTGAGCACCAGCAGCGGCACGCCGGCCTCGTAGGCCTCCACGACGGCGGGGAGGTAGTTGGCCGCCGCGGTGCCCGAGGTGCAGGCCAGCACGGCGGGCATCCCGGTCGCCTTGGCCGCGCCCAGCGCGAAGAAGCCTGCGCAGCGCTCGTCGATCAGCGAGTGGCAGGCCAGCCGCCCGTCGCGCACCAGCGCGAGCACCAGCGGCGTGGAGCGCGAGCCGGGGGAGGTGACGGCCGTGCGCACCCCACAGCGCACCAGCTCGTCAACG
The DNA here is from genome assembly GCA_024330185.1 of Candidatus Siliceabacter maunaloa. Taxonomy (GTDB): domain Bacteria; phylum Actinomycetota; class Thermoleophilia; order Solirubrobacterales; family Solirubrobacteraceae; genus Siliceabacter; species Siliceabacter maunaloa. The sequence goes on along the minus strand of JANDLV010000002.1, from coordinate 43,131 downwards.
AGGGCGCGGACGATGACGTGCTGATCGGCGTCGGGCGGCAAGATGGCGGGCGTGTCGGAGACGGTGGTCCTGCTCCACGGCTTCACCCAGACCGGGCGGAGCTGGGAGCGCGTGGAGCGTACGGCCAAGGAGGCTGGCCGCGCGGTGGTGACGCCCGACCTGCGCGGACACGGCGCGTCGGCCGCCCTGCGGCCCGTGGACTTCGAGCACGTGATCGCCGATGTCGCCGCGCTGGCCGGCGACGCCGTCCTGTGCGGGTACTCCATGGGCGGGCGCATCGCCCTGCACACGGCGCTGGCCCACCCGCACCGCGTGCGCCGCCTCGTGTTGGTCTCGACGACGGCGGGGATCGAGGACTCCGCCGAACGGGGCGAGCGCCGAGCCGCCGACGAGGTACTGGCCGCGGAGATCGAGCGCGACGGCCTCGAGGCCTTCGCCGCCCGCTGGGCCGTCCAGCCGCTCTTTGCCGGCCTGGCGCCGGAAGCTGCTGCCGCCGCCTGCGCCGACCGCCTGCGCAACGACGCGGCCGGGCTGGCCGCTGCGCTGCGCGGTCTGGGTACCGGCGTGATGGAGCCGGTCTGGCAGCGCCTCGGCGAGCTGCGCATGCCCGTCGCCGTCCTGGCCGGCGCGCGCGACGCGAAGTTCCTCGCGCTCGCCCGCCGCCTGGCCGGCGCCCTCCCCGCCGCGACGCTCACCGCCGTCGCCGGTGCCGGGCACGCCCTGCACCTCGAGGCCCCGCAGGCCGTGGCCGAGGCGCTGGAAGCGCGGTGAAGGCCGCCGATCCGCGATCCTTGTGGCGTGCCCCGGCGGCTGATCATCCTCCTCGCGGCCGCGCTGGGCGCAGCGCTGCTGGTCGCCGTCTGGGGCCAGACGGCGGGCGGCGACGGCGGCGCACCCTTCGCCGAGGCTGATGACACGCCGCCACTGACCATCGAGCAGGCCGTGGGCCAGCGGATGATCTTCCCCTACGACGGCCTGGAGCCCCCACAGGAGCTCATGGAGCGCATCGCCCGCGGCGAGGCGGCCGGCGTGATCCTCTTCTCGCGCAACGTGCGGTCGATCGATCAGGTGCGCTCGGTCGTCGATCGCCTGCAGGCCATCGAGCGCCCGCCCGGCCTCGAGGCGCCGCTGCTGGTCATGGTCGACCAGGAGGGCGGGGCGGTGCGCCGGATCCCCGGAGCGCCCGAGCAGCCCGCGCCCGTCCAGGCCCGTGGCGGGGTCGACGGCGTGCGTCAGGCGGGCAGCGCGGCGGCCGCCACGCTCACCGCGGCGGGGGTGAACCTCGACCTTGCGCCCGTGGTGGACATCCCCCGCGGAGGAGATTCGGCCATCGCCCGCGAGAACCGCGCCTACGCCAGCGCGCCGGGTCCGGTCAGCGAGCTCGGACTCGCCTTCACCGAGGGTCTGCACGAGGGCGGAGTGGCCGCCACGGCCAAGCACTTCCCCGGCTTCGGGGTGGCCGCGGTGAACACCGACAACGCCCCGGCCCAGGTCGAGCTGCCCCTCGACCAGCTGCGCGAGGTCGACGCCGCCCCGTTCGAGGCCCAGATCGACGCGGGCGTCGAGGTGATCATGATGTCCACCGCCGCATACCCCGTGCTGGGCCCGCGCCCGGCGGCCTTCTCCGACCGCTGGATCAAGGGCGAGCTGCGTGAGCGCCTGGGCTTCGAGGGCGTCGTGATCACCGACGACCTCCAGACCCCGGCGGTGGTGCGCTTCGGCGACGCCGGCCAGCTTGCCTACTACGCCATGCGCGCCGGCGTCGACCTCCCGCTCTTCGCCAAGGACTACGCCACCGCCGCCCGCGCCGCCGAGGCATTGGAGCGCGCCGCGCGCGACGGCGCCCTGGCCCGCGACGAGCTCGACCGCGGCGCGCTACGCGTGCTGGGCCTGCGCCAGTCGCTTGCGGACTAGCGGCCTCCGCCGTTTCCGCCTTCGGTGATCCGTATACGTTCGAGAAGGGTAGAGCCGGGTTATGTCATCAGAGGAGGCACCGGACGGCGGAGGCGGCATACTGGCGGGCTTGCTCGCCCCTCTGCGACTGCCCGAGCGGGCCGTGGTTGCGCTCGACGCGCTGGTCGATGCGGTAGGGAACCTCGGGCCGATGCGCTCCGAGCTGACTCGCGTTCGCGAGCAGACCGAGCCGCTGGACGAGCTGATCCCCAGACTGGACCGCCTCATCGAGCAGACCGAGCCGCTGGGCGAGCTGCTCCCCAGACTGGACAGCCTGATCGAGCAGACCAAGCCGCTGGGCGAGCTGCTCCCTGCGCTGGACCGCCTCGAGGAAAGGCTCTGTACGCGGCTCGACTCCCTACACGGGGTCATCGTGGAGCTGGAGGGCAATGACTCCCACCTCAACACAGCGGTCCGCGATCTGTACCGCGAGGTCGCCGACATGCACAAGACCCTCTCCGGGCTGCAGGATGACGTCCAGAGCGTCACCGACCGATTGCCCGATCCGACGCGCGGACCGCTGGAGAAGGCCCGCGACGCCCTCACCGGTAGCGGCGACCAGGAGAAGGAGTGATTGGTTGACGCTTCCTCGTGGCCGTCAGAGAAGGCCCGGGCCGCGCGGCACCGCGATCGCCCCGTCGCGCACCGTCAGCGGGCCGGGGTCGAGGCCTTTGAGGTCCTCCAGCGTGGCCAGCCCGCAGGCCGGGATGGGGGCCAGCGCCGCGGCGGCATGCACGGCGGCCGCGATGCCGATCGGGCCGTCGAAGGCCGAGGTGACATAGGGCTCGCCGCCGATCGCGCGCACGAGGGACGCTGCCGCCAGCAGACCGGACAGTCCGCCGCAGCGCCCCAGCTTGAGCGCGACGGCGTCGGCGGCGCCCGAGGCCAGGGCGCCCGGCTGCGCGGCCGTCTCGTCCATGGCGATGCGCACCGGTACCCGCTCGCGCACCGCGCGCAGGCGCTCGAGGCCGTGCACGGGCTCCTCGACGAGCTCCAGCCCGGCGGGTGCCAGCGCCTCGATCATGGCGACGGCCTCGTCGACCTCCCAGGCGCCGTTGGCGTCGAGGCGCAGCTCGATGTCCGGCCCCGCCGCCGCGCGCACCGCGGCCACCCGGCCGGGGTCGTCGCCCAGGCCGACCTTGAGCTTCACACAGCGAAAGCCGGCCCGGGCGGCGTACATCGCGGCCACCGCCGCGCCCGCCCGGTCCACCGCCCCGATGGTGGCGTTGACCGCCACCGCCCCGGCGGGCGCGTCGGTGAGCATCGCGGCCACCGGGCGGCCCTCTAACCGCCCCGCGCGGTCCCACAGCGCGAGGTCCACGGCGGCCAGGGCCCAGGGGAGGTCGGCCTCGTCGCGGCAGGCGTCAAGCAGCGTGGAGCCGGGCGCGCCGTCGAGGTCGCGCAGCGCCACCGCGTAGCGCTCGAGCGTATCGCGGACCTCCTCGATCCCGACGGGGTCGTAGCCGGGCAGCGGCGCGGCCTCGCCGCGGCCCTCCACGCCGTCGGAGCCCACCAGGCGCACGGTCAGCACCTCGCGCTCGCGCAGCAGGCCCCACGCCGCGCGCAGCGGCCTGCGCAGGCGCAGGGTCAGCGGCTCCACGGCGAGCTTCAACACCGGCTAGTGGCCCATCCTGCAAGTCCGCACCCGTTTGGATCGGCCGCCGATCACCGTCTGGCGGCGTCCTCGCTCGGTCATGGGCCTGGAGGCCCACTCCCTCACTGCGTCCTTGCCAGCCGGCGCCGGCAACCGCCCAAACGCGCACGGACTCACAGGACGGACCACTAGGCCAGCAGGATCGCGGCTGACAGCACGACGCAGAAGGCGAGCTGCACCAGGCCAGTGCGCGCCAGCGCCTCGTTGAGCGACGGCCCGTCGGCGTGGGTGCGCACGGTGCGCACGACCGGCGCCGCGGCCGGGACCAGCGCCAGCGTCAGCAGCACCCAGGGCGAGTAGGCGAGCGCCATGAGCACCATGAAGGCGAAGGCGCCGTAGACCATGCCCGCGTAGAGCCTGCGTGCGCGGTCGCGACCCAGGCGCACCGCGAGCGTGCGCTTGCCCGCGCGGCGGTCGGTCTCCAGGTCGCGCACGTTGTTGACCACGAGGATGGCCGCGGCCAGCAGCCCGACGGGGACGGCGAAGGCGAAGGCCTCCCACGGCCAGGCCTCGAGCTGGGCGAACGCCGAGCCGGCCACCGCGGCGACGCCGAAGAACAGGAAGACGAAGACCTCGCCCAGGCCCTCGTAGCCGTAGGGGCGCGGGCCGCCCGTGTAGAGCACGCCCGCGGCGATCGACAGCACGCCGACGATCAGCAGCTCCACGCCGGACACGGCCACGAGGTAGACGCCGCACAGCGCCGCCAGCCCGAACGTGACGTAGGTGGCCACCAACACGCGCTGGGGCGGCACCAGGCCGCCTGCGGTCACCCGCACGGGACCCAGGCGGTCCTCGGTGTCGGCGCCCCGGCGCGCGTCGGAGTAGTCGTTGGAGAGGTTGGTGCCGACCTGGATGAACAGGGCGCCCAGCAGCGCGGCGAGGAAGGCGCCCACGCGCAGGCTCTCGTCGGTGGCGGCGGTCGCCGTGCCCACCAGCACGGGCGCGACGGCGGCGGGCAGCGTTCGCGGCCGAGCGGCCATGAGCCACAGGCGCACGGGAGAGGTGGCGCTCACGACGGGCCGGCGCTCACGGCCGGCGCGGGAACCGCGCGAAGTCGGGGGCCCGCTTCTCGCGGTAGGCATCGCGGCCCTCCCGGGCCTCGTCGCTCGCGTAGAAGAGGAGGTTGGTGTCGTGGGCGAGCTGCTGGAGGCCGGCCAGCCCGTCCTCCTCGGCGTGGAAGCTTGCCTTGAGCAGGCGCAGGGCGAAGGGGGAGAGGGCGAGCATCTCGCGACACCAGCTCACCGTCTCCTCCTCGAGGTGCTGGAGGGGCACGACCGCGTTGACCAGGCCCATCTCCAGTGCCTGCTCGGCGTCGTACTGGCGGCACAGCAGCCAGATCTCCTTGGCCTTGCGCACGCCGACCAGGCGGGCCAGCAGGGCGGCGCCGAAGCCGCCGTCGAACGAGCCCACGCGTGGACCGGTCTGGCCGAAGCACGCGTTGTCCGCGGCGATGGCCAGGTCGCAGCAGACCTGCAGCACGTGGCCGCCGCCGATCGCGAACCCGGCCACCATGGCCACCACGGGCTTTGGCAGGCGGCGGATCTGCACCTGCAGGTCGGTCACGTGGAAGCGTCCGACCCCGGAGCCCGGCTCGGTCTCGTACCCCGAGTCGCCGCGCACCCGCTGGTCGCCGCCCGAGCAGAAGGCCAGCTCGCCCTCGCCGGTGAGGATGATCACGCCGACGGCCGGGTCCTCGCGGGCGCGCTCGAAGGCCCGGGAGAGCTCGACCACCGTCTGGGGGCGGAAGGCGTTGCGCACCTCGGGGCGGTCGATGGTGATCTTGGCGATGCCGTCGTCGGTCACCTCGGAGCGGATGTCGTCGTACTCGCCCGCGGGGGTCCAGGTGACGGCCATGCGCGGCAGGCTACTTTCCGCCCCGTGCTCGTCGAGTCCTGGTTGTATCGAGCGGCCGCCGCCCGGCCAGCGCATCCGGCGCTGGTCACGGCGCGGCGGACGCTCACCTACGCGCAGCTCCTGGAGACCGCGGCGGGTGCCGACCTCCCCGCCCGGCCGGGCGACCACGTGGCCCTCGCCCTCCCGCACGGGGAGGCGTTCGCGGTCGCGCTGCACGCCTGCCTGCTGCGCGGCGCGATCGCCGTGCCCATCGACCCGCGGCTGGGGGAGGCCGAGCGCTCGGCGCGGGAGGGCCGCTGCGCGGTCGTGGTGCGCGAGGCGCTGCCGGTCGCGCCCGCCCGCCGCGCGCCTGCCCCCGGCCCCGGGGCCTCATCGTCGCGCCACGACTCCTCCGCGCCCGTCCGCCCGCCCGCACCGTCGTGGCACGACCTCTTCGCGGCCGCCCTCATCGTTCACACCTCCGGCTCCACCTGCGCGGGCACCCCTGTGGCCCTCACGTACGCCAACTGGCTGTGGAGCGCGCTGGGCTCCGGCGTCGCGCTGGGCCACCCGCGCGACGAGCGCTGGCTGTGCGCGCTGCCCCTCAGCCACGTCGGCGGCCTCTCGGTGCTCCTGCGCGCCGCGATCGGCGCGACCACTGTGATCCTGCACGAGCGCTTCGAGACCCAGGCGGTCCTGGAGGAGCTCGCGCGCCCCGGCGGCCCGACCGCCGTCTCCCTGGTGCCGACCACCCTCCGGCGCCTCCTCGACGCGGGCCTCGAGCGCCCGCCCGCCCTGCGCACGGCCCTACTCGGCGGCGCGCCCGTGCCGCCGGCGCTCCTCGACCGCGCCCGCGAAGCCGGCGTCCCCGTCGTCACGACCTACGGCCTGACCGAGGCCTGCTCGCAGGTGGCCACCGGCGGCGCGCCGCTGTTCTGCGCACGCGTGCGCATCGCCGACGACGGGGAGATCCTGGTCAGCGGCCCCACCGTCGCCCCCGCCGCCGCCGGCCCCGACGGCTGGCTGCGCACCGGCGACCTGGGCGAGCTAGCCGCCGACGGCGCCCTGCGCGTCACCGGCCGCGCCGCGGACACCATCGTCACCGGCGGCGAGAACGTCGCGCCGACCGATGTCGAGGCCGTCCTCGAATGCCATCCTGCCGTGGCCGAGGCCGCCGTCCATGGTCGCCCCGACCCCGAGTGGGGCGAGGCCGTCGTCGCCACCGTCGTCCTGCGCGCGCCCGCCACCGAGGCGCAGCTCATCGCTCACTGCACCGCCCACCTCGCGCCCTACCAGGCGCCCAAGGCCATCGCCTTCGCCGGCGACCTCCCGCGCACACCCAGCGGCAAGCTGCGCAGGGCGGCGCTGCGCGTACCCTGCGCCCCATGACCTTCGACGCCGAGACCTTCCGCCACGAGAGCGCACAGAGCTGGAGCGCCGTGGCCACCGGCTGGGCGACCAACCGGGCCACCTTCCAGGCCGCGATGGCGCCCGTGTCGGCGTGGATGCTCGAGGCACTCGCGCCCCAGCCCGGCCACCGGGTGCTCGAGTTGGCCGCGGGGCCGGGCGACACCGGGCTCATGGCCGCGCAGCGGATCCGCCCCGGCGGCACGCTGATCTGCACCGATGTCGCGCAGGAGATGCTCGACGCCGCGCGCGCCCGCGCACAGGAGCTCGGGCTGGACAACGTCGAGTTCAACGCCATGGACGCCGAGTGGATCGACCTGCCGGCCGCCGACGTCGACGGGGTGCTCTGCCGCTTTGGCTACATGCTGCTCGCCGACCCCGCTGCGGCGCTGCGCGAGACCCGCCGGGTGCTACGTCCCGGCGGCCGCGTCGTCCTGGCCGTATGGACCGGGGCCCGGGACAACCCGTGGAACGCCGTCCCCAGGGAGGAGCTGCGTCGGCTGACCGGCGAGCTGCCGCCTGCGCCCGGCACCCCGGGCCCGCTGAGCTTCGGCGATCCCGCCCGGCTCGCCGACCTCCTGGGCGAGGCCGGCTTCCTCGACGCAAGCATCGAGCAGCTCGACCTGACCTTCGCCTTCGACGACCTCGACAGCTGGTGGGACGTCCAGCTCGACATCGGCGCCTCCCTGCGCAAGGGCGTCGCCGCCCTCACGCCGGCCCAGCGCGACGACCTGCGCGACGCGATCGACACCCGTCTCGCCGACCACGTCGCCCCCGACGGCTCCGTGCGCATCCCCGCTCGCACGCACGTCGCCGTGGCCGAGGCGTAGCCATATGCCGGCGCCTATGAGCAGGGCCGGCGCACGCGCTATGTGCGGCGGGCCTCGACCCCGGACTCGTCGAACGTCGCCATCCCGGCGTGCAGCGCGCCGGCGCGCTCGACGAGCGGAAGGGCGAGCAGCGCGCCTGATGCCTCGCCGAGGCGCAGACGCAGGTCCAGCAGCGGCTCGAGGCCGAGCTGCTCCAGTACGAGCGCGTGGCCGGGCTCGGGGGAGCGGTGGCCGGCGACTAGCACGTCCCCTGCCGCAGGCTCCAGACGTGTGGCGGCCAGCGCGGCGGCGGCAGTCGCATAGCCATCGAGGACCACCGGTACGCGCCGGTGAGCGGCCTCGATCACCGCGCCCGCGAGCGCTGCGAGCTCCAGCCCGCCAAGCGAGGTGAGCGCGGCGCGTGGATGCGCCGACCCGCTGTGGCGGGCGAGTGCCCGGTTCACGACGCCGCGCTTGCGCTCGATCCCGCCGCTGTCCAGCCCGGTGCCGCGGCCGACCATCCGCTCCGGCGACTCGCCTGTCAGCGCGCAGGCCAACGCCGCGGTCGTCGCCGTGTTGCCCATTCCTATCTCGCCGAGGACGAGGCAGTCCGCTCCGCCGTCGGCCAGCTCGGCCGCGAGGCGGGCGCCCGCGGCCAAGGCGGCGTCGAGCTGCGCTTCGGTCATCGCCGACCTGGCCGTCATGTCTGACGTGCCCGGTGCGGTCTTCAGCGCGCGGACGCCAGGCGGCGTGGGGCCGCGCAGGCCGATGTCGGCGACGAGCAGCGCGTGGCGGCCCTCGCGGGCCAGCACTCCGACCGCGGTCTCGCCTCGTGCGGCAGCGGCGGTGACCTGGGCGGAGATCTCGGTGCCGTGCAGCGTTGTGCCGTGGATGACGTGCCCATGGTCAGCGGCGCAGACAAGCACGCCGGCGGTGAGACGGGCGGGTGGGGGTGCTCCCGTGATCTGCGCCCAGCGTTCGACGAGTGGCTCGAGCGCGCCGAGGCTTCCGGGCGGTTTGACGAGGGCATCGAACCGGTCCCGGGCGAGGATCGCCGCCTCCCGGTCCGGCGGCGGGATCGCCTCGCTCGCCACCGGGTCGGGCGCGCCGGTCCAGCGCTCCTCCATGACGACTGCGTCGACCGCTACCCGGCCGGACCAGCCGCTGGCCTCCAGGCCGGGGCGCACGGGGCGCTCATCGGGCCAGCCGAGGCAGAGGTAGGCCATCGGGTCGACCCGGGCGGGGATGCCGAGCCGCGCGCGCAGGTCCTCGCGCTTGTAGAAGCTCACCCAGCCGACGCCGAGGCCCTCGGCCCGCGCGGCAAGCCACAGGTTCTGGATGGCGCAGGCCGTCGAGTAGACGTCGGTCTCTGGGATGGTGGCCCGGCCAAGGACCTCCTCGGTGGGGTCGCCGTGGTCGCAACAGACGCAGATGCCCAGCGGCGCCTCGACTATCCCCTCGACCTTCTGGTCGAGAAAGTGCGTGGCGCGCTCGTCGAAGCGCTCAGCCTGGCACAGGCGTTCGCGCTGAGCGAACGCGCGGATGGCCGAGCGCGTCTGCGGGTCGCGCACGACGATGAAACGCCACGGCTGGGTGAGGCCGACTGATGGCGCGCGATGGGCCGCCTCGAGCACCCGGCGCAGCACATCCTCGCCGACCGGATCCGGCCGGAAGCGCCGGATGTCGCGGCGCTCGGAGATCACCCGATAGACCGTCTCCAGCTCGGCGGGGCCGAAGCGCCAGCCCTGCGGATCACCGGCGCGCTCGACGGCGCGGGAGGCGTCAAAGCCCTCGGGAGTGGGCGGGCGCGGACGGCGCTCGGACTCGACCGTCATGCGCCCGAACAGTAGCCGGAGACAAGATCGCCCATCAGTTCGGCGCGCACGCACATGGCAGAGGGCGGAGAGGTGCCCAAGCGCCGCTACCTGCCGAGACGCAGTCGCCGCCATGTCGCTGATCGGGGCGGCCCTGGGAGTCTGCCGGCGCCGCGCTCGGATAGCCTCGCTGCCATGTTCTACGACGACGACGCGGACCTCTCCCAGCTCGACGGCAAGACCGTCGCGATCATCGGCTTCGGCTCCCAGGGCCACGCCCACGCCCAGAACCTCAAGGACTCGGGCGTCGCCGTCGTCGTCGGCCTGCGCGAGGACTCGGGCTCGGCCGAGAAGGCCCGCGCGGCCGGCCTGGAGGTGCTGCCCATCGCCGAAGCCGCCAGCTGCGGCGACATGGTGATGGTGCTGGTGCCCGACGAGCTGCACCGCAGCGTGTGGGAGTCCGACATCCGCGATGGCGTCGCCGAGGGCAAGATGGTTCTCTTCGGCCACGGCTTCTCCGTCCATTACGGCGAGGTGGAGCCGCCGCCCGGCGTCGATGTGGCGCTCGTCGCCCCCAAGGGCCCGGGCCACCTGGTGCGCCGGCAGTTCAAGGAGGGCAGCGGCGTCCCCGGTCTGCTGGCCGTCCAGCAGGACGCCACCGGCAACGCCCACGCGCTGGGCCTGGCCTACGCCAAGGGCATCGGCTGCACCCGCGGCGGCGTGATCGAGACTACCTTCAAGGACGAGACCGAGACCGACCTCTTCGGCGAGCAGGCCGTGCTGTGCGGCGGGGCGAGCGAGCTGGTGCAGGCCGGGTTCGACACCCTCGTGGAGGCGGGCTACGACCCGCAGATGGCCTACTTCGAGTGCCTGCACGAGCTCAAGCTCATCGTCGACCTGATGTACGAGAAGGGCCTGGCGGGCATGCGCTACTCGATCTCGAACACCGCCGAGTACGGCGACTACACGCGCGGCACGCGCGTCATCACGCAGGACACCCGCGAGCGGATGCGCGCGATCCTGGCCGAGATCCAGTCGGGCGACTTCGCGCGCGAGTGGATCGCCGAGAACCGCGCGGGCCAGGAGAACTTCCAGCGCATGCGCGCCGAGCAGGCCTCCTCCCAGGTGGAGACCACCGGCAGGGAGCTGCGCTCGATGATGGCCTGGATCGATACCGGCGAGCTGGACTGAGCACCCATGACGACCGCCGCGCAGCTACAGATCCCCCAGGACATCAGGCCCGTCGACGGGCGCTTCGGGTGCGGCCCCTCGAAGGTCCGCCCCGAGCAGCTCGCCGCGCTGGCCGGCTCGGGCGCGGCGCTCATGGGCACCTCCCACCGCCAGGCGCCCGTGCGCGAGGTGGTCGCCCGCGTGCGCCGCGGCCTGCACGAGCTGTTCGCCCTGCCCGAGGGCTACGAGGTGGCGCTGGGCAACGGGGGCACGACGGCGTTCTGGGACGCCGCGGCCTTCGGCCTGGTACGCCGCCGGGCGTTGCACCTGACCTACGGCGAGTTCTCCAGCAAGTTCGCCGCCGTCACCAGGGGGGCGCCCTTCCTGGAGGACCCCATCGTGGTCGGCGCCGACCCGGGCGACGCCCCGGCGCCGACCTCCGACCCGGACGCCGACGTGGTGGCGTGGGCCCACAACGAGACCTCCACCGGCGTCATGGTCGGCGTCCAGCGCCCCGCGGACAGTGCCCACGCGCTGACGCTGATCGACGCCACCTCGGGCGCGGGCGGCCTGCCCCTCGATCCCGCCCAGGCCGACGTCTACTACTTCGCCCCGCAGAAGTGCTTCGCCGCCGACGGCGGGCTGTGGCTGGCGGCGCTCAGCCCGGCGGCGCTGGAGCGCATCGAGGAGATCGCGGGCTCCGGGCGCTGGACGCCCGAGTCCCTCTCGCTGCCCACCGCCCTGGACAACGCCCGCAAGGAGCAGACCTACAACACGCCCGCCGTGGCCACGCTGATCCTGTTGGCCGAGCAGGTCGAGTGGATGAACGCCAACGGGGGCCTGGACTGGTGCGTCCAGCGCACCACCGCGTCCTCGGACCACCTGTACGGCTGGGCCGCCGAGCGCGTCTGGGCCACCCCATTCGTGGCCGACCCGGCGAAGCGCTCGCTCGTGGTGGGCACGATCGACTTCGCCGACAGCCTTGACGCCGCCGCCGTTGCCAGGACGCTGCGCGCCAACGGGATCGTCGACGTCGAGCCCTACCGCAAGCTGGGGCGCAACCAGCTTCGCGTGGGCATGTTCCCGGCCGTCGAGCCCGCCGACGTGGAGGCGCTGACGGCGTGCATCGACTTCGTCGTGGAGCGCCTGGCGTGACCCGCGTCCTGGTCAAGGAGAAGATCGGCGACTCCGGCGTCGCGCTGCTGCGCGAGCACTTCGACGTCGACCTGGGCGTCGACTGGGCCGACGGGGAGCTCGAGGAGCGCATCGGCGACTACCACGGGATCCTCATCCGCTCGGCCACCAAGCTGACGGCCGACCTGATCGAGCGCGCGCACAGCCTGCGCGCCATCGGCCGCGCCGGGGTGGGCATCGACAACGTCGACGTACCCGCCGCCACCAAGCGCGGGATCATCGTCGCCAACGCCCCGCAGTCCAACGTGGTGACCGCGGCCGAGCACACCCTGGCGCTCCTGCTCGCGCTGGCGCGCAACGTGCCCCAGGCCCACGGGTCGCTGATCGCCGGGCGCTGGGACCGCTCCAAGTACTCCGGTACCGAGCTGATGGACAAGACGCTGGGCATCCTGGGCTTCGGGCGCATCGGCCAGCTCGTGGCCCAGCGGGCCAAGGGCTTTGGCATGCGGGTGATCGCCTTCGACCCGTTCATGGGCGCCGAGCGCTTCCGCGAGCTGGGCGTCGAGCGCGCCGGCACCTCGGGCGAGCTCTACGCCGCCGCGGACTTCCTCACCCTCCACCTGCCCAACACGCCGGAGACGGAGGACTGGCTGGATGCGCAGGCGCTGGCCAAGTGTCGCGATGGCGTGAGGATCCTCAACGTGGCCCGCGGCCCGCTGGTCGTCGACGCGGACCTCGAGGCGGCGCTGGACAGCGGCAAGGTGGGCGGGGCTGCACTGGACGTCTTTCGCTGCGAGCCGATCACCGAGCACCCCCTCTTCGGCCGCGACAACGTCATCGTCACCCCGCACCTGGGCGCCTCGACCGCCGAGGCCACCGACCGCGCGGGCTTCCAGGCCGCCGAGCAGGTGGTTGCCGCGCTGACCGGCGGCACGGTCATGACCGCCGTCAACGTGCCGGCCTTCTCCAGCGAGGACCGCGAGGTGCTCGGCCCGTTCGTTCCCCTGTGCCGTCAGCTCGGCTGCCTCGCCCTGACGCTGGGGGAGGAGGTCTCGGCCGACCGCATCGACGTCGAGCTGCTGGGGCGCATCGCCGAGCGCGACACCCGCCCGCTGACCGTCGCCGTGCTCATCGGCGCCCTGGGAGGGCGCACCGAGGAGGACCTCAACGAGGTCAACGCCCCCGGCGTGGCCGAGGAGCGGGGCATCGAGGTGGCCGAGTCGCGCAATGCCACCGCGCGCGACTTCACCGACCTGGTGCGCGTGACCCTGACCTCCGGCGAGCATTCGGTGCGCGTCGTGGGCACCGTCCTGGGCCGACTCAACCGCCCGCACCTCCTCGAGGCCTGGGGCCAGCGCTTCAACCTCCAGCTCGAGCGCCACCTCACCCTGTTCCGCTACCGCGACGTGCCCGGCATGATCGGCCGCGTGGGGACCGTCTTCGGCGAGCACGGGGTGAACATCGCCTCGGCCGCCGTCGGCCACGACCCCAGCGGCGACGGAGCCCAGGAGGCCGTGATGGTCGTCACCACCGACCGACCGGTCCCCCACGACGTCCTCGACGCCATCCTCGCCCTGGACGGCTTCGTCGACGGCCGCACCGTCGCGCTGCCGGAGTGATGACACACCTCCGCCGCAGATTCGCAACAAAGCGTGTGTCACACGCGCGTTTTTGCTCGTCAGGCTGGCGTCGTGAGCACCGCTTGGCGAATCACCCCCGCTGTGCGGGGGCAGAGCGCCAACCGGCAGATCGTGGCGGTCGCGGAGGCCCAGCACGCCATGATCCACCGCACGTAGTTGCTCGCGATCGGCTAGCATCTGCGCGCGGCGGTCGGCGATGCGCTGCTGGTCGGGGAGGCCTACCTGCCCTCCGCCGGCCTGAGGGCCTACCTCGAGCACCTCGATCTCTGCTTCGCGTTCGAGCTGCTCCACGCTCCACGCTCCGCGCGACGCCGAGGCCGTGCGGGCCGCACTCGCGGGAGCGCCGCCGGGCCGCGTGGCCTGGGTTCTGTCCAACCACGACTTCCCGCCCCTGCCCGACCGCGTCGGCTTCGAGCAGGCCCGCGCCGCAGCGCTCCTGCTGCTCACGCTGCCCGGTTGCGGTGTTCGTCTACCAGGGCGACGAGCTGGGGATGGTCGACGGACCGGGGCGGCCCGACACGCCCGACGATCGCGCCGGGCGCGACCCCCACCGTCACCCGATGCCCTGGACCGATGAAACACCCCACGCCGGCTTCACGACGGGCGAGCCCTGGCTGCAGGTGGTCACGCCGCCGGCCGGGAGCGCCGTCGCTCAGGCCGCCCACTCCGACAGCCCGCTCCCCTCGGCCTGACGAACGGCGTGGTCGTGCGCGCCACACACGCGGAGGAGCACGCGGCCGGCGCTCCGGCGCCGCACGCGCTGGGCCCGGGCACGGGCGTCCTCGTACGTCAGGCCAGGGTCTGATTTAGCTCCGCCTTATCCGGGCAGCACCCCGACCGGTGTGTAGGGGAGAGACACCTCACCGTCCCATCGCAGCGTTCCTGCTCGCGGCCGCCGTCGCTGCGCTCGTCGCGTGCGGGGGAGACGGCGAGGGCGGGTCGCGCGAGCTGACGTGGTTCATCCAGAGCCAGCCCGGAGGCGCCCTGGAGGAGATCGCGGCGACCTGCGAGGAGCAGTCCGGCGGGCGCTACACCATCGGCTTCGAGCTCCTGCCCTCCGACGCCAGCCAGGCCCGCGAGCAGCTCGTGCGCCGCCTGGGCGCCGAGGACGACACGATCGACCTCATCGGCATGGACATCATCTGGACCGGCGAGTTCGCCAACGCCGGCTGGATCCTCCCGGTGCCCGACCAGATCCGCCCAGCGGTGACCGAGAACGTCTTCGACACCGTGCTCGAGACGGCCAGCTTCGAGGGCGAGATGGTCAACGTTCCGATCTGGTCCAACACACAACTGCTGTGGTACCGCGAGGATCTCGTGCCCGAGCCGCCGCGGACGTGGGATGAGATGATCGCGATGGCGCAGGAGCTGGGCCCGCAGGGCACGATCCAGCTCCAGGCCAACCGCTACGAGGGCCTGATGGTGTGGGCCAATTACATGATCGAGTCGGCAGGCACGACGATCCTCCAAGCGCCCGAGGAGATCGGACTCGAGCAGGACCCAACCGAGCTGGCGCTGTCGACCATGGGCAGGGTGTCACGCTCGTCTGCGGCGGCCACCGACATCACGACCTCCACCGAGGACTCGGCGCGCCTGGGCTTCGAGTCGGGCGAGTCCGCCTTCATGATCAACTACCCGTTCGTCTTCCCATCGGCGCAGGAGAACGCCCCCGACATCTTCGAGAACCTCGCCGCCACCCAGCTCCCACGGGTGGACCCGAGCATCGAGAGCGCCCCGCCCATCGGCGGGATCAACCTCGGGGTCTCCGCCTTCAGCGACAGTCCCGAGCTGTCCTTCGAGGCCATCGAGTGCCTGGTCAGCGCGGAGAACCAGCTTCAGGTGGCCGAGATCGAGGGCCTGCCGCCGGTGCGCTCCGACCTCTACGACCGGCCCGAGCTGCAGGAGGTCTACCCCGGCTTCGCCGACCAGATCCGCTCCTCGATCGAGGATGCCGCGCCGCGTCCGTCGGGCTCGGCCGCCTATCAGGACATCTCGCTGGCCGTCCAGCGGGCCATCCATCCCACGACCGACATCGACCCGGCCGATCCCACCCCGACCTACGAGCGGCTGGTCGATCGCGTCGAGCAGGCCATCGAGCGGCGAGGACTGCTGTGAGCGAACGCGCGCGATCCGAGCGCAAGCTGGCCTGGATGCTGTGCGCCCCCGCGGTGATCGCCATGCTGCTGGTCACCGCGTACCCGATCATCTACGCGGTCGTCCTCTCGGTGCAGGCTCTCGACCTGCGGTTCCCCGACGAGGGCGGCTTCGTCGGGATCGACAACTACGTCACCGTGCTCACCTCGCCGCTGTGGTGGCAGACCGTGGGCAACACCGTCTTCATCACCGTGGTCTCGGTGAGCATCGAGCTGGTGCTCGGGATGATCATCGCCCTGATCATGCACCGGGCCATCTTCGGGCGCGGGCTGGTGCGCACCTCGGTGCTCATTCCCTACGGGATCGTGACCGTGGTCGCCGCGTTCGCCTGGTTCTACGCGTTCGATCCCGAGACCGGCTTCGTCAACGCGCTGCCCTTCGTGGCCGAGGACATGGCCTGGTTCGGCGACCGCTTCAGCGCGCTGTCGGTGATCATCGCCGCCGAGGTCTGGAAGACCACGCCGTTCATGGCCCTGCTGCTGCTCGCGGGCCTGACGACGATCGACGAGGGCCTCTACGAGGCGGCCAAGATGGACGGCGCCAACGCGGTGCAGCGCTTCTTCCGCATCACGCTGCCGCTCATGAAGCCGGCCATCCTGGTGGCGCTGCTGTTCCGCACGCTGGACGCCTTCCGGGTCTTCGACTCGATCTTCGTGATGACGGCGGGGTCCCAGGGCACGGAGTCGGTCTCCATCCTGGGCTACAACCAGCTCATCTCCCGCCTCAACCTGGGGCTGGGGTCGGCCGTGTCGGTGCTGATCTTCGTGCTCGTGCTGCTGATCGCGCTGGCCTTCGTGAAGGGCTTCGGCACCTCTGTGCCCGGCCGCGAGGAGGAGGAGTAGGCCGTGCAGCGGGGGACCAGGGAGTACACGCTGTGGAGCATCGGGCTGCTGATCGTCGTCCTGTTCGCGCTCGTCCCCGTGCTCTGGCTGCTGATGCTGTCGTTCAAGACCCCCGACACCGTGAGCGACGGCAGCTTCATCCCCAACGCCTGGACCCTGGAGAACTACACGGGGCTGTTCGAGGGCGGCTTCGAGAGCCCCCTGCTGCGCCCGCTCATCAACTCGATCGTCATCGCCCTGGTCGCCACCACGATCGCCATCGCGCTGGCCTCCTTCACCGCCTACGCCATCGCGCGCCTGGACTTCCCCGGCAAGGGCGCCATCCTGGGCGGCGCACTGGCCATCGCGATGTTCCCGCCCATATCGACGGTCGGCCCGCTGTTTGACATGTGGCGCACCCTGGGCCTCTACGACACCTACGCGGGGCTCATCATCCCCTACCTGACCTTCGCGCTGCCCCTGGCGATCTACACTCTGGTGGCCTTCTTCCGCGAGATCCCGTGGGACCTCGAACAGGCCGCACAGGTCGACGGCGCAACGCCCCTGCAGGCCTTTCGCAAGGTGATCCTCCCCCTGGCCGCGCCGGGCGTCTTCACCGCCGCGATCCTGGTGTTCATCTTCGCCTGGAACGACTTCGTGTTCGCGATCTCGCTGACCTCGTCGGACGCCTCGCGCACGGTTCCCGCGGCGCTGGCCTTCTTCACCGGCGAGTCGACGTTCACCTCACCGACGGGCAACATCGCCGCCGCGGCGATGCTCGTCACCATTCCCATCATCATCTTCGTGCTCATCTTCCAGCGCCGGATCGTCGCGGGCCTGACCTCCGGCGCTGTGAAGGGCTAGATGGCTGATTTCACGACCCCCATGGCCGTCTGCACGCGCACCGCGGCGCCGGATCGTCACGGCCCTGAGGTGGCCGTGGCTTCGCCACTGTCCCCCTCGTGTCCGTGCCGCCCGGCATCCACCGTGCACGCACAGCCGGCCACGCGGGCCGCGAAACCAACCATCTGAGGAGGAGCGACCCGTGGCCGGCATCCAGTTCGACGGCGTGACCAAGCGCTACCCCGACGGCACCGAGGCCGTCAAGAAGATGGATCTCTCCGTCGAGGACGGCGAGTTCATGATCCTCGTCGGTCCCTCGGGCTGTGGCAAGTCCACCGCACTGCGCATGATCGCCGGCCTGGAGGACATCTCCGACGGCGAGCTGCGCATCGGGGAGAACGCGGTCAACGACCTCGCTCCCAAGGACCGCGACATCGCGATGGTCTTCCAGAACTACGCGCTCTATCCGCACATGACCGTGCGCGACAACATGGGCTTCGCGCTCAAGCTGGCCAAGGTCGACAAGGCGGAGATCGACAAGAAGGTGGAGGCCGCCGCCGAAACGCTCGATCTCACCCAGCACCTGGACCGTAAGCCGGCCAACCTCTCGGGCGGCCAGCGCCAGCGCGTGGCCATGGGCCGCGCGATCGTGCGCGACCCGGCCGCCTTCCTCATGGACGAGCCGCTGTCCAACCTCGACGCCAAGCTGCGCGTGCAGATGCGCACCGAGGTCTCGCGCCTCCAGCAGAGCCTGGGCACCACGACGGTCTACGTCACCCACGACCAGACCGAGGCCATGACCCTCGGCGATCGGGTGGCGGTCATGCGCGGCGGCGCGCTCCAGCAGGTCGCCACGCCCAAGGAGCTCTACGCAGACCCGGTCAACCTCTTCGTCGCCGGCTTCATCGGCTCGCCGGCGATGAACTTCTTCTCCGCCGAGGCGGAGAACGGCAAGGTGCGCCTGCCCATGGGCGAGGTCGACCTGCCTCAGGACCTGTCGGGCGCCTCCGGCAAGCTGATCGCGGGCATCCGGCCCGAGGACTTCGAGGACGCCGACCTGGTGGGCGAGCACCGCGGCAGCGGCTTCGAGTTCGAGGCGCCCATCGAGCAGCTCGAGTCGATGGGCTCGGAGATCTACGCGTACTTCAAGCACGAGGGCGAGGCCGCCAGCAGCGACGAGCTCTCGGAGCTCGCCGCCGACATCGGCGGCGGCGACCTGCCCAGCGACGCGCACGGCCGCGCGGTCGCCCGCCTCGACCCGGCCAGCGAGGTCAGGCAGGGTGAGAAGGCCCGTCTCTGGCTCGACCCGGCCCGCATCCACCTCTTCGACCCCGAGAGCGGGCACAGCCTGCGCACACGCGAGAAGGAACCCGCTTAGTGGCCGCCCCTGCGGACGACCACTAACCGCGCCTTCACCGTGTCGTGCGTAGGCGGTCGAGGGCCTCCCCGGTCCATTCGTGGGTGTGCATGAGCTTGTAGCGCATGCCCGAGAGGCGCAGGAAGGCCTGCGCCTCGGTTTCGCGCGAGCCGATGAGGTCGGACTCGCGCAGCAGCTCGACGCCCGGCACGTACTCCTCGGCGAACCAGGCCGCGGCGGTCGCCTCGCGGTCCAGGAGCTCGCCCCGCTCCTGGGAGTGGCGAAAGCCCCAGGCCTCGACGGTCTCGGCCAGCTCCCCGAAGTCGTCGGGCTCGCTGAGCTCGATCCGCGCCCACGCCTGCGCGGGGAGCGGCACCCGCTCGCGCAGCAGCCGCTCGTGGCCCTTGCGGGGGAGGTCGGCCATGCGCAGCGTGCCCTCGGCGCCCACCCGGGTGCTCACCTCGATCACGTGAGCGTTGATGTCGTTGAGGCCCAGCGCCCGGGCCACCGAGACGCGGTGGTGGCCGTCGCGCACGAAGTGCACCTCACCCACCCGATAGGTTTCGATCGGGGGCAGCGGCTCCCCCCGGCGCATCGCGCCGGCGATGCGCTCCCACCGCGTGCGCACCTGGCCCGAGGTGGGGCGGAAGGAGCGGTCGAAGCCGCGCGGCCGGTCGACGGTCCCCACGATGGTGTCCAGCGGGATGACCTGCTCGCCCAGGTCGCGCTCGCCCACCCGCCCCAGCGCCGCCACCACCTCCTCGAAGGGCAGGATCAGGTGGAGATCCCCGGGCCCGCGCCCCACCCAGCGGGCGAGCCGCGATGCCCCCTGCCGGCGGCGGGCGCGCAGGAAGTCGTCGGAGGCATCGGCGCGGGCCGATCCGGTGGAACGCATGGCGTCATGGTCTCACCTCCGCTACGCTCGGACCAGGCATGACGTACTCGCTCGACCTGCGCCTCCTTCTTCTCCTCCCCCGCTAGGGGGAACGATCAGCGCGTGGCGGCCGCCAGAAGCCGCGAGACCAACGGAGGAAGCCCGGGAACGAGACACGAAGGAGGAACGCACGCCATGCCCACCGCACCGCAGGACACGGACCAGGACCCGGACCGAGTGGCGCTCTTCGACACGACGCTACGCGATGGCGAGCAGTCGCCGGGCATCTCGCTCAACGTCGCCGAGAAGCTCGAGATCGCCCACCAGCTCGCGCGGCTGGGCGTCGATGTGATCGAGGCCGGCTTCCCGGCCACCTCGCCGGGTGACTTCGAGGCCGTCCAGGCCATTGCGCGGGAGGTCGAAGGACCGATCGTCGCCGGGCTGGCCCGCACGTACACGGCTGACATCGACTTCGCCGCTGATGCGGTGCGCGACGCTGAGCGGCCCCGCATCCACACCTTCATCTCCACGTCGGACATCCACATCACCCACCAGCTGCGGATCAGCCGCGACGACGTCAAGGGCCAGGCTCGCGCCGCCGTCGCGCACGCCCGCTCCCTGGTCGACGACGTGGAGTTCTCCCCGATGGACGCCACGCGCGCCGACCTCGAGTTCACCGCCGAGGTGGTGCAGATAGCCATCGACGAGGGCGCGACCACGGTCAACATCCCCGACACCGTCGGCTACACGATGCCCCACGAGTTCGACGCCTACCTGCGCCGCCTCTACGAGCTGGCACCCGGGCTGCGCGAAGTGACGCTGAGCGTCCACTGCCACGACGACCTGGGCCTGGCCGTGGCCAACTCCTTCGCCGGCGTGCTGGCCGGCGCGCGGCAGGTGGAGTGCGCGGTCAACGGGATCGGCGAGCGCGCGGGCAACGCGGCGCTGGAGGAGATCATCATGCTCCTGCACACGCGCGGCGACGCGGTCGGCCTGGACACGGGCGCGGTGACCACGGAGATCTCGCGCACGTCGCGCCTGGTCTCCCGCCTCACCGGCTACCCCGTGCAGCCCAACAAGGCCATCGTGGGGCGCAACGCGTTCGCCCACGAGTCGGGCATCCACCAGGACGGCGTGCTCAAGGAGCGCTCGACCTATGAGATCATGGACGCCACCACGGTCGGGCTGGAGGCCAACCAGATCGTGCTGGGCAAGCACTCGGGTCGCCACGCGCTGCGCCAGGCGCTCGAGGAGCTCGGCTACCCCGTCGACGGCGCGGTGCTCCAGCAGGCCTTCAAGCGCTTCAAGGAGATCGCCGACAAGAAGAAGCAGGTCACGGCTATGGACCTCGAGGCGCTGGTCACCGACGAGCTGCGCGAGGACGTGCCCGCCTACGCGCTGGAGTGGTTCGACGTCGAGGCCTCCTCGCGCCGCCCGCCGCACGCGACGGTGTCCATCACCACGCCGGCCGGCCGTTCCGTGGAGGGCTCGTTCACCGGCGACGGGCCGGTCGACGCCATCTTTCGCGCCATCAACGCCGCCACCGGCGTCGAGGCGCGCCTGCGCGAGTTCCGCGTCGACGCGGTCACCGGCGGCCAGGACGCCCTGGGGGAGGTCAGCGTCGTGCTCGAGCTCGACGGACGGACCTCCGCCGGCCAGGCGGTGGCCACCGACATCCTCGAGGCCGCTGCCCGCGCCCACGTGCGCGCCCTGTCGCTCGCGGTGCGCCGCGCCCAGACCGCCGTGCCCGAGCCGGACGTCGTGGCTACGCCGTAGCGCGTCAGTGGAGAGGGTTGATCCAGCGAACCTCGGGGAAGCGAGCGAAGTCGGAGTCGGTCGAGTAGATCGTGAGCCCGTGCTCGATGGCCAACGCAGCGATCTGTGCATCGGTCACCAGATCGCCGGTGACGCGGTGCCTGGTGATCAGCGCCCCGAGCTCATGGGCGTGTTCGGCGCCCGGTGTCGGGACCCATGCAGGCGGCGCCTTCAGCCACGCGTCCACGAAGTCCCATGCCTCCTCCGGAGCCAGCGGGCGATCCAAGGCGCCCGGCCTCGTCATGATGCGCAGGAAGGCCCCGAGAGACACCCAGGGCAAGCCCACCCGGCGCGACCCGCTCAGCTGCTCCTCCAGCCAGTCTCGCGCCGCCTCGTGCTGTCTGGTGCTCTCATCGACGGCGTAGATCAGAAGGTTGGCGTCGAGCAGCATCAGCGTCGGTAGGGACCCTCGAGCTCAGTGAGAACCTCGGCGATGTTGTCGACGTTCATCCTGAGGCCCAGCGGAGCAGTCCGCTGCACGAAGCGCTTGCGTGGCTCCTCGACCGTAAGGCCCTTGCGCACCAGCTCGTTGACGACCTCGCTGATGCCCTTGTCCTCCTCGCGCCGGCGCTGATCGATCGCGGCGGCGACGTCGTCCGTCAGCGTGATGGTGGTTCGCATCCGTCCATCCTACACCCAAGTGCGGCTTTCGTAGCATCAAGATGCGCAAAGGCCAGGCCTCCAGGGTGACGGCGGCCCAGGGCGCTGGGCAAGGCCAAGCATCGGCGACGAGCGCTAGACCCTATGGCCGGTCGCCTGAGCTCGACGCCGACTGGCGGCGCTTCGAACGCGCGACCTCGCTGTATGGGGCTGACACCAAGCCTCAACCAGTCCGGGAGTCCTCCCGCCAGGGCGCGATCACCAAGACCGGATCGATGCTCGCCCGCCGACTGCTGGTCGAGTCCGCCTGGCACTCCAGCCGCCCGCCGCGCCTGGGCGCCACGCTGGCCAACCGCCAGCAAGGCCAGCCCGATCACATCCCGGCGATCTCCAACCGCGCTCAGCAGCGCCTGCACCGCGTCAACACGCGCATGCGCGCCCGCGGCAAGGCCCCCAACGTCACGGTGGTCGCGTGCGCGCGAGAGCTGTCCGCTTCCTCTGGGCCGTCGCCACCGCCGACTAACCCACGACCCACAGCCTCACCCCGGTCGGGAGGACGGGGCGCCGGGCCATCAGGCGGCCGGCACGCGCGATTCCGCTATGAGCACCACCCGCCCCAGGCGGGCGCCACGCTCGATCCTAGACAGCGCACAGCCGGCAGCACGAAACCGGGACCTGGGGTAGCCAACCCCCGCATCATCAGACTGGCAACGCCGACACCCAGCGTACCGGCCTCCCGACCAACGCCTCAGGCCGCCCAGCGACCACGATCAACCACGGCCACCTAACAACCGACGCCCATATCAGTAGACGCTCCGCGTCCGGGGCCCTACCGTTCCACCCGATGTCGAGGATGTGGCGGACTGAGCAGGGGCAGTCGTCGGCCGAGTACCTCGGCCTGCTGCTCGTCGTCGCGGCGATCATCGCCGCGATCTCTGCCTCCGGCGTCGCGGGCACCGTCACGGGCGCGATCTCCCGCAGCATCTGCGAGATCTCGCAGGGCGGCGCAGAGTGCGGGGCTGAGTCCGAGGCGCAGGTGCGGGGCGAGGCGCCGCAGGCGGCGACCAGCCAGGATGCCTCTGCGCGCTACGAGCGGCGTCGCGTCGAGCTTGCCCGTGAGCGCGATGCGCTGGCCTCAGACACCACGATGGTGAGCGCCGGTAGGTCCGTGAGCACCGGTGGGCCGGCCGACCCGGCGGACGACCAGATCGAGGACGGCCCTCGACGCGCAGGCGACTACCGAGCGCTCGAGCTTTGGAGCCCGACCAGCAGCGTGTCCGGCTGGACACTCCCCGCGGACCGCGAGCGGCGTATCAGCAGCGGCACGAGCAACCGCTCTTTGCGGACCGAGCTCGGGGTGCGCATCCCCACGTCCGGCGACGCCGATGGCGACGGCCTTCGAGATCCTCGACCGGCCAGCCAGCGTGAGGAAGGCAACGCCGGCGATCGCTTCGCTGGCGAGCTCTGCGGGATAGGGGAGTCGGTCGCCTTCGGCCTGCTCAAGGGGCCCGGCGTGCTCGCTGGGTGACTCGTCTACGCGGGGGTATCAGCAGGGGCGCAACCTCGGGAACTTCGCGTCCATCCTCGCCCCCGACCCGAGCAACAAGGTCACCAGGGCCATCCCTGGCGCGCGCGGCTCCGGACCCAGAGCCTCCCAATCATCGTCACCGTCAACGCAGCCGAGGCCCCACGGCAATCCTCCTACACCTCCGCCACGAGCCGGTGGACAGCCGTCCTCCGGCGAGCCCCATGGGGCGCCGTCACCGCCACCCAGGGCGCAGCCGGGAACCCGCTCCGGCAACCGAAGCTCGCGCACGGAACGCGACGCTGAGCCGGAGCGGGTGGCGACGCGACCCTCGCCGGATGACGAGACGGTGCTCTACAAGTTCGATGACGATCGTCCACTCGTACTGGATCCCGGCCAACAGGGTCTCGATCTGCCCCTTCTACGAACTCCAGGAGGTCGTCCCGACGTTCGCGCTCTCTACCGCCAGAACATGGGTCAACTGCGGGACGCGATGCGCAGCCGTAGGCCAATCCGAGAGCGCGACCCCGAGTTCAGCAGGGAAGACCCTACGGATGGGGGGGGCCTTCCTGGAGTCCGAGAGAAGTCAGCTCATCCAGCGAGGATGGACGCGTGAAGGCGACACGTGGTACCCCCCAGATGATTGATTCGAGCCGCCGCGACGTCGCGTGGACGTCGCTGTCTGAGCCGGAAGCTGATCGGCTGCTCAAGGACTTTACCGAGCACGCGCAGAGGGCCTTCGCCTTCTTGGACTCCCTCGGCTTCGAGCTGACACGAGTCGAAGGGCCGGTCCAGCAGTGGCGGTCAGCAGAGACGCAGCTGAGGGTGTGGATGAAGCCTCAACCCAACGGGACCTTCCTGAATGCGAACCTAGCGCTGCGTCCGTTGAAGTACGCCGACGATCCGTTGGGTAGACGCTACGACTGCCATCCGTTGGCTCTGGCCAAGGAACTGAAGGGTGAGCTGGATAATAACGACGCGCTTCGTTACGTGGCCCACCGCGCCTTCCAGCTCAATCACGACGGAGGACAGTTCGTTCCGTTCAAGCCTGAGAGCATCGATCGCTTGGCACGCATCCTTCGCGAGGAGTTCATGCCTTTCCTTCTCAATGAGGGTGGCGCGCTTGATCGTCTCGCTGCGCAGGTCGGTGAGCGCGGTCGAGTTCGAGCGGTCGAGTACCGGATGCGCGGCATCCGCCCGCGCGCGGAGGAAGCGTTCAAGTCCAAGCGCTGGCAAGATGTCATCGATCGCTACGAGCCAGTTCAGAAGCATCTCAAGCGCAGTGAGCGGATGAAGCTGGAGTACGCGCAGCGCAAGCTTGAGGAGGAGGGCCGATGAGACGGCTGAGCGGGCTGTTGCTCGCGGTGGGCGTGTTGTTGTGGGGGTGCGGCAGCTCCGAGGAGGAGGCGGTGGAGCGCGCCGTGAGCGATTTCTGGACCTCGTTCGCCGCCGCGGATGCCGAGGGCTTCTGCGACGCGCTCGCTCCCGAGGCGCTCGACCGTGTGTTCGCCGAGCTGGATCGCATCGCACCGCAGACTGCTGGTCAAAGCTGTCCAGAGGCGTTTGCCGCGGTGGCCCCGACTCCGCCCCCGGGCTTCGAGGCCGGCGAGCTGGTGTTCGAGGACACGGTGATCGACGGCGACCGTGCACGCGTGACCTTTCGCGGTGCGCAGCAGACCGGCGGCGAGCCGAGCCAGGGAGAGATGCGCCGCGTCGGGGACCGTTGGCTGTTCAGCAGCGTCCCAGGTGCTCAGAGCGCTGGGTCGCCCGGGGCGGCGCCCGTGCCGGCGAACGTGACCAAGGAGGAGGCGATCGAACGGGCCGATGCGGTGTGCCGGGACGCGCAGCAGCGAGCGGGCGAGCTGATCGACCGGCTCGATCTGGAGGACACCGACGATCTCGAGGAGCTCGATCGCGAGTCGCTGGCGATCTCCCGCGACACGGTGCAGGCGTTGTCCACGCTCACGCCACCCGCCGACGAGCGGCCGCTGTTCGACCGTTTCATCGCGGCGATCGACCTGTCGGCTGAACTGCGCGAGCAGGCCCTCGCCGCGCAGGCAGCGGGCGACGTTCGGACGGCGCAGGAGGCGAGCCGGCAGTTGGTCGCCGTCCGTGACGAGGGGGGGATCGCGGCCGCCGACTACGGGATGACGGACTGCGCCCGCTTCGGCGAGTGAAGCGGCCGTGCATTGTGCTTCTGGTGGTCGCGGTTTCGGGCTGCGGTGGATCGGGGCTGGATCGCGCCGAGGTCGGGAAGCGTCTACAGGACTCCTGCGAGCGTGCTGTTGGAGGGCTCACCGAGCGCGAGGAGAGCGGTGCGCGCGTCGACACCGCTGAGATCGTCGCTGCGTACGAGAGGGTCGGCCGTTCGATCGCCGGGCTCGAGGCGGGTCCGGAGGTCGCCGCTGACGTCGAGCGCTACGTCGCGGCGCTCGATGAACGGCTGGAGGTGCTGCGCCAGGTTTCGCGCAGGGCCTCCGCCGGACCACCGACCGAGGCGGAGGACGCTGCCTACGCACGTCTGTTTGCTCGCGGCGACCGGGCTGCCGCCGAGATGACGCGCCATGCGGCGGCGCTCGAGGCTCCCGCATGCGGAGGCTGACCAGCTTTTCGACGGCTCGGTCGACGGCATCTTCCGCGCCACCAACCCGACGACGGGCGGTGGAGGCGCGCCTGTGCGAGTTCCGCCGTCGAGGGCGCGGGGTACCCTGGCCCTCGTGACGGAGCGGGATCGCCTTTCGTCAACCGGACATGTGGAGGAAGGTGCGCCTGGGCTTCTTGGACAGGCCCCCGGCGACTCGGGGGAGCCCGGGCGGAGTGCCGCCGCGGAGGCCGACCGGATGGCGGCCTCGGTTCGAGCGGCGCGCCGTGCGCCGCTCCTGCGTGCCTTGGTCGCCCCGATGGCCATCCTTGTCCTCGGGGTTCTCCTCCTGAGCGGTCTCGGTGCCGCGGCACTGATTCCACTCGTGCTGATCGCGGCGGCCGTCTCCGCCGTCCGCGGCGGGGTCATCGGGCTCCTTCGCACCGACGCCGCGGTTCTGGACTGGCGCCGGCAGGCGGCCGCCGAGCGCGCGATGCCCGCACGGTTGGCCTCCCTGCCCCCGGACTGGGTCGTGCTGCACGACCGCCAGTTGCCCGACCGCCCGAGTCGCTTCAACATCGACCATCTCCTCGTCGGCCCGGCAGGTGCCTTCGTCGTCATCGCCGTGCACGACGCCGGCGCGGCCAACGGCTATGGCCACGACGTCGATGCGACGGTCGGTGCGCTGCGGGAGGCGGACGTCCTGCCCATGCGCACGGTCATCGTCGCCCAGCGCGGTGTCCGGGGCGATGGCTGGGAGACGGACAACGGCGTGCCGGTCAAGCCGGCGGGGGCAGTGGTGGGCTGGCTTACCAGTCAGCCTGCCCTCCTCGACGCGCGCGAGACACGAGAGCTGGTCGAGCGGGCACTCGCGCGCTTTCCCTCCACCGGGGCTCCCGCTCCGGCCTTCCAGCCTCAGCACGGACAAGGGCCGGGCTCCGATGCCGTCGAGCCGGCGCCGCTCGCGCCGCTCGTCCCTGCGCCCGAGAGCAGTGACGATGTCGCGGTCGACATCCGCGACCCCGAGCGCCTCAACCGCGTCCTTGCCGAGCTCGACGACATGCCGGGGCTGGGGTCCGTGGCTGAGCAGGTGCGCTCGATGGCGCGGCGTCTGGAGATCGATCAGCAGCGTCTCGAGCGCGGTATGGCCACCTCGTCGATGGGCGTCCACGCCGTCTTCTCCGGCCCGCCCGGCACCGGGAAGACCACCGTCGCCCGGGTGTGGGGCCGCGTGTTGGCCGCCCTGGGTAGGCTCCCGAGCGGTCACGTGGTGGAGACGGACCGCAGCGGGCTCGTCGGGGAGTACGTCGGGCACACGGCGCAGCGCACCCAGAAGAAGGTCGACGAGGCGCTGGGCGGGATCCTGTTCGTCGACGAAGCCTATGCGCTGGCCAGTGATTACTCCCAGGACTTCGGCCACGAGGCCATCACCACGTTGCTCGCACGGATGGAGAACGAGCGCGAGCAGCTCTGCGTGATCGTGGCCGGGTACGAGGCTGAGATGGAGCGCTTCCTCGAGGCCAACCCCGGCCTGGGGAGCCGGTTCGATCGCCACGTGACCTTCCCGGAGCTGTCCGCCCCGGCTTTGGTGATGGTCGCCGAGCGCATGGCGCGACGCGACGACTACCACCTCGACGACGACGCCCGGGAGGTGCTGCTGGGCCGTCTGCGACGGCTGACGGCTTCGCCGCCCAAGCACTGGGCCAACGCGCGCAGTGTGCGCCAGATCCTCGACGTCGCGATCTCCTGCCAGGCCGATCGCCTCGTCGCGACCGGGGAGGCACATGGTCGCGAGGCGCTCGAGGCGATCACCGCGGATGACGTCACCGCGGCGCTGGACCGGCGGTACCCGCAGGGCTGAGTCGCGGCGCGTTGGGTGACCGCGCCGGCGTGGGTGACCGGCCGCTCTACATATGCTATAGCGTACGCCCGTAATGGCACTCGCCACCTCCGAGGAGCTCCACGGCGCGACCACGCTTGGCCCCCGCGTGCGCGCCCTGCGCGATGCGATGGGTCTGAGCCTGCGCGACCTGGCCGACCGCTGCGGCGTCTCCGCTCCGATGCTCAGCCAGGTCGAGCGGGGGGAGACCAGCCCCACCGTGCAGGTGGCCGCGCGGATCGCCGCGGGGCTGGAGCTGCGCCTCAGCCAGCTCCTGCGCCTGGACGAGGGCGGCAGCGTGACCATCACGCGCGCGAGCGATCGGCGTTCCATCCGCGGCGGCGTGCGCGGCCACCGCTCCGAGGTGCTCACCGCCGCGCTGCCGGGCCAGCGCGCCGAGCTGAGCCGCCACGTCCTGCAGCCCGGCGCGGCCACCGGCGGCCCCGGCGACCCGCCGATCCACGAGCCCGGCAGCCGCGAGATCGCGCTCGTGGAGCGCGGCACGCTCGCCCTGTGGATCGACGGCGAGCGCCACGGGCTGCGCACCGGCGACTGCGTGACCTTCGACGCTGACCTTCCCCACCACTTCGAGAACGCCGACGGCGGCGAGACGGCCTTCCTGGCCGTCGTCTCCGCCGGCCTGAGGAGGAGCTGAATGCCCGAGACGCTGTTCGACAAGATCTGGGCGCGCCACGAGGTCGCGCCGGGCCTGCTGTACATCGACCTGCACCTCGTGCACGAGGTGACCAGCCCGCAGGCCTTCGACGGCCTGCGCCTGGCCGGGCGCCCCCTGCGCCGCCCCGACCGCACGCTGGCCACCGCCGACCACAACGTGCCCACCGACGGCACGCCCGTCGCCGCGCGGATCGCCGACGCGCTGAGCCGTATCCAGGTGGAGACCCTGGAGCGCAACGCCGCGCAGTTCGGCATCCCCATCTTCAGCCTGGGCTCCGACCAGCAGGGCATCGTGCACGTCATCGGGCCGGAGCTGGGCGTCACCCAGCCGGGCATGACCATCGTGTGCGGCGACAGCCACACCGCCACCCACGGCGCCTTCGGCGCACTGGCCTTCGGCATCGGCACCAGCGAGGTCGAGCACGTGCTGGCCACCCAGTGCCTGGCCCAGGACAAGCCCAGGGCCATGCGCATCCGCTACGAGGGCGAGCCGGGCTTCGGCGTCACCGCCAAGGACCTCATCCTGGCCACCATCGGCAAGATGGGGGTCGCCGGCGCGGCCGGCCACGTCGTCGAGTACGCCGGCCCGGCTATCGAGGCCCTCTCGATGGAGGGACGCATGACCGTGTGCAACATGACCATCGAGGGCGGCGGCCGCGCCGGGATGATCGCCCCCGACGAGACGACCTTCGCGTGGGTGGCGGAGCGCGCGGGCATCGCGATCCCCGACGACTGGCACGAGCTGCGCACCGACGAGGACGCCGCCTTCGACCGCGAGCTGGTGGTCGATGTCCCGACCCTGAGCCCGCAGGTCACCTGGGGCACCACGCCCGGGATGGTCGTCGGCGTGGCCGACAGCGTCCCGCAGCCGCGGGGCGAGGGCGACGAGCGCGCCCTGATCTACATGGACCTGCGGCCCGGCACGCCGATCCAGGACATCCGCCTGGACCGCGTGTTCATCGGCTCGTGCACCAACAGCCGCATCGGCGACCTGCGCGTCGCCGCCGAGGTGGTCAGGGGCCGCAGGGTGGCCTCCAGCGTGGACGCGATGGTCGTCCCCGGCTCCGCCCGGGTCAAGGCTCAGGCCGAGCGGGAGGGCCTGGACGAGATCTTCCGCGCCGCCGGCTTCGACTGGCGCGGCGCGGGCTGCTCCATGTGCCTGGGCATGAACCCCGACATCGCCGCCCCCGGCGAGCGCGTGGCCTCGACGTCCAACCGCAACTTCGAGGGCCGCCAGGGCCGGGGCGCGCGCAGCCACCTCGTCAGCCCGCAGATGGCCGCCGCCGCGGCCATCGAGGGCCACTTCGTCGACATCCGCGACTGGGAGGGGCGAAGCCCCGCTCAACGACGACCGGAGGGAGTCGGCCCCTCTCCGGACGCGGGGCCGGACGCCCCGCGGCGGTGACCAGCATGACCATGGACGCGATCACCACAGTGAAGGGCAGCGTCTCCGCGCTCCTGCGCGACGACGTGGACACCGACCAGATCATGCCCAAGCAGTTCCTCAAGCGGGTGGAGCGCACCGGCTTCGGCGAGTTCCTGTTCTTCGATTGGGCCCAGGAGCCCGGCTGGGACCTCCCGTCCAATCCGATCCTCGTGACGGGCCGCAACTTCGGCTGCGGCTCCAGCCGCGAGCACGCGCCCTGGGGGCTGGAGGACTACGGCTTCAAGGTGCTCATCGCGCCGAGCTTCGCCGACATCTTCAAGTCCAACTGCACCAAGGTCGGGCTGCTGCCGGTGGAGCTCGCCGAGGCCGACGTGCATGCGATCGCCGACGCCGGGGAGGCCGAGGTCGACCTCGACGCCCAGGAGGTCCGCTGGGCCGGCGGCGGCGCGCGCTTCGAGATCAACCAGGATCTCAAGCACCGCCTGCTCAACGGCCTGGACGACATCGGGGTCACCCTCGGCCAGGCCGACGCCATCGACGCCTACGAGCGAGACCGCGAGCGCGAAGGCCCGGTGACCACCGCCCTATGAGCGATCCAAGCATCGCTCACCCCGACTTCGACGAGCCTCGCGAATGGCCCGGCTTTCGCGCCCGTCGAGCCCGGCTCGGTCGGCAGGCCGGCAGCCATCGGATCGGCGCAAGCCTGTGGGAGCTGCCGCCTGGCGAGGCCGCCTATCCGTACCACTGGCATCTCGCCGAGGAGGAGCTGATCGTCGTCCTGTCCGGCTGTCCCTCCCTCCGCGGGCCGAGCGGCTGGCGCGAGCTCGACCAGGGCGCGGTCGTGGCCTTCCCGGTCGGTGAGCAGGGCGGCCATCAGCTGATGAACCGTACCGAGGAGATCGTCCGCTTCCTGGCGGTGTCCAATCAGCAGCCCGACATCGTAGTCCGTCCCGACTCCAGGACGATCGGTGTCGCCGAGCGTCGTCCGGATGGCGGCGGGCTCTATGGACACTTTCGCCTGGGCGATGCGGTGAGCTACCTCGAGGGCGAGCAGGCTCCGTGAGCACGCGCGCCTGGGACGCGAGCACCTACCACACGATCTCGTGCCCGCAGGCCGCGATGGCCGAGGCGGTGCTCGACCGCTTGGAGCTGCGCGGCGACGAGACCGTGCTCGACGCCGGTTGTGGCAGCGGGAGGGTCACCGCCGCGCTCCTCGACCGTCTGCCCCGCGGCCGGGTCGTGGCCGTCGACGCTGACGCGGGCATGGTCGCCCACGCCCGTGACGCGCTCCCTCCCGACCGGGCCGAGGTCCACCAGCATGACCTTGCGGCCCTCGTGCTCGCTGCGCCGGTCGACGCGGCGTTCTCCAACGCCGTCTTCCACTGGATCCCCGACCACGACGCGCTGTTCGCAGCGCTCGCGCGTGCCCTGCGCCCTGGCGGTCGCCTGAGCGCCCAGTGCGGCGGCCGCGGCAACGTCGCGCGCGTGCAGGCCGCCGCCGACGCCATCGTCGCCTCCGATACCGAGCTGCGCGACCACTTCGCCGGCTGGAGCGGCCCGTGGCACTTCGCCGGCCCACAGGACACCGAGGCACGTCTGCGCAACGTCGGGTTCACCGCCGTCGCGTGCTGGCTGGAGCCCTGGCCAGTCAGCCCCGACGAGGTCGAGACCTACCTGCGCACGATCTGTCTGGGGCCCTACCTCGAGCGCGTGCCGGAGGCGCAGCACGCCGCGTTCGCCCGCGAGGTGGCCGGCCGTGTCGGCGGTGAGCTCGACTACGTGCGTTTGAACATCGTGGCCCGGGTGCCGTCAGAAGCGGTAGACTGACGTCATGAAGCGGGTTCAGGTGCAGCTGACCGACGACCAGATCGGCGAGCTGAAGTGGCTAGCCGATCAGAGGGGCGTCTCGATGGCCGAGTTGCTGCGCCGAGGAGCGGACGAGGTGATTCGCCACGGCGGCGCGACCCATCGGGAGCGCATGGAGCGCGCGCTTGCGGCCGCCGGTTCGTTCAAGGGCGGCGGCGCCGATGTGGCGGAGCGACACGACGACTACTTGGCCGAGATCTACACGTCATCCCTGTCTTCGTCGACACCTCAGCGCTCTACGCGCTAGGCGACGAGGACGACGCGCGCCACGACGACGCGCGGCGGATCCTCGAAGCGCTCACCGAGGCGGACGAGTGGCTGTTCACCCACAACTACGTGATCGCGGAGACCATCGCCATCACGCAGGCGCGTGTCGGCCTCGGGCCCGTGCGGACGCTGCGCGACGAGATCCTCCCTGCGCTCACGATCACCTGGGTGGACGCTGATCTCCAGCGCGCGGCCCTGGACGCGACGCTCGGCGGCTCGCGCGCGGTCTCGCTCGTCGATCATACGAGCTTCATCGTGATGCATCGGCTCTCCCTCCGCCGCGCCTTCGCCTTCGATGAGCACTTCGCCCAGGAGGGCTTCGAGCTGGAAGGAACGTCGCCCTGAGCCACCACATCGTCACCTTGCCCGGGGACGGGATCGGCCCCGAGATCATGGCCACGGCCCTCCAAGCGCTCGATGCGCTCGGGGTCGACCACACCACCGAGGAGCACCTCTTCGGCGGCGCGGCCATCGACGCCTACGGCGCCGCGCTGACCGAAGAGACCACCGAGGCGTGCAGGCGCGCGGACGCCGTCCTGCTCGCCGCCGTCGGCGGCCCGAGGTGGGACACCACCGACCCCGACGCGCCCCGCCCTGAGCAGGGGCTGTTGGGGTTGCGCAAGGCCCTGGGCCTGTTCGCCAACCTGCGGCCCGTCCGCCCGCTCCCGGCGCTCTACGACGCCAGCCCGCTGCGCCGCGAGCGCATCGAGGGCACCGACCTGCTCGTGGTGCGCGAGCTCACGGGCGGCATCTACTTCGGGGAGAAGACGCGCACGGCCACCGACGCCAGCGACCTGTGCCACTACACGGTGGCCGAGGTGCGGCGCATCGCCCGCGTCGCCTTCGAGGCAGCGCGTACACGAAGCAACCGCGTGGCCAGCGTGGACAAGGCCAACGTCATGGAGACCTCGCGCCAGTGGCGACAGGTCGTCCACGAGGTCCACGCGGAGGAGTTCACCGATGTGCAGCTGGAGGACATCCTGGTCGACAACGCCGCCATGCAGCTCGTCTCGCGGCCCGCCGACTTCGACGTCATCGTGACCGAGAACCTCTTCGGCGACATCCTCAGCGACGAGGCGGCGATGCTCACGGGCTCCATCGGGATGCTCCCCAGCGCCAGCCTCGGGGGGGCGGGTGGGCCAGGTTCCCCCGGGCTCTTCGAGCCCGTCCACGGCTCGGCGCCCGACATCGCGGCCACGGGCGCCGCCAACCCGCTGGCCATGCTGCTCTCCACGGCGCTCATGCTCCATCACGGCCTGGGATTGCAGGCGCAGGCGGCGGCCCTAGAATCGGCCGTGGACCGGGCGCTGGACGCCGGGCTGCGCACCCGCGACCTGGGCGGCACGGCCACGACGAACGAGGCCACCCGGGCCGTCCTCGACCACCTCTGAAAGGCGTACCGACGTGAAGCAGGCGGATCTCATCTGGATGAACGGCGAGCTCATCCCGTGGGAGGACGCCAAGGTCCACGTCCTGACGCACGGCCTGCACTACGGCACCGGCGTCTTCGAGGGGGTGCGCTGCTATGACACGCAGCTCGGCCCGGCGGTGTTCCGCCACCAGGACCACATCGAGCGCCTCTTCCGCTCGGCACATCTCTACTACATGCCCGTGCCCTTCGAGCGCGAGACGATCCGCCAGGCCACGCTCGAGCTCGTCGCGCGCAACGGCCTGCGCGCCTGCTACATCCGCCCGATCGTCTACCGCGGCTACGGCCAGATGGGGCTCAACCCGCTCGAGGCGCCGATCGAGGTGTCCATCGCCGCGTGGGAGTGGGGCGCCTATCTGGGCGAGGCGGGCAAGCGTGACGGCATCCGCGCGAAGGTGTCGAGCTGGCGGCGCATCAGCCCCGACTCGCTCATCCCCGCCTCCAAGGCCTCCGGTCAGTACCTCAACTCCGTCCTGGCCAAGATCGAGTCCCAGAAGTCGGGCTACGAGGAGGCGATCCTGCTCGACGAGCACGGCAACGTGTGCGAGGGGACGGGCGAGAACATCTACATCGTGCGCGACGGGGAGATCCTCACGCCACCGACCAACGCGTCGATCCTCGACGGGATCAGCCGCCGCTCGGTCATCCGGATCGCCCGCGACCTGGGCTACCGCGTGATCGAGCGCAACCTGGCCCGCTCCGAGCTCTACCTGGCCGACGAGGTCTTCCTCACCGGCACCGCCGCCGAGCTGACGCCCGTGCGCGAGATCGACGACCACCCGATCGGCGCGGGCGAGCCCGGCCCGGTCACCCGCCACGTCCAGCAGGTCTTCGACGACGCCCTGCACGGCCGCGACGAGCGCTACCACGCGTGGCT
This sequence comes from Candidatus Siliceabacter maunaloa, assembly GCA_024330185.1. Classification (GTDB taxonomy): domain Bacteria; phylum Actinomycetota; class Thermoleophilia; order Solirubrobacterales; family Solirubrobacteraceae; genus Siliceabacter; species Siliceabacter maunaloa. The sequence goes on along the minus strand of JANDLV010000002.1, from coordinate 8,767 downwards.
CGACCCGGTGCCCGTGGGCGCCTCCGCGCCGTCGTGACCTCCTCCGTCGAGCTCTACGACGCGACGCTGCGCGACGGCATGGGCGGGGGAGGGATGACCCTCACCGCCGACGAGAAGCTGCGCGTGGTGCACCGCCTCGACGAGCTGGGAGTCGACCTCATCGAGGCCGGCTTCCCGTCGTCCAACCCCAAGGAGCGCCGGCTGTTCGAGCTGCTGGCGGGGGAGGAGCTGCGCCATGCCCGCGTCGTCGCCTTCGGCATGACCCGACGCGCGGGCGTGTCTGCCCAGGATGACGAGGGGTTGAAGGTGTTGGCCGGCTGCTTCGCTCCCGTGTGCACGCTGGTGGGCAAGGCGTCGGCGATGCAGGTCGAGAGGGTCGTGCGCGTCGCGCGCGAGGAGAACCTGGCGATGATCGAGGAGTCGATCGCCTTCCTGGCCGCGCGGGGCAAGCAGGTGCTCTTCGACGCCGAGCACTTCTTCGACGGCCACGCCGCCGACCCGGACTACGCGCTGGCGTGCCTGCGGGCCGCCGTCCGCGGCGGCGCGCAGCGCGTGGTGCTGTGCGACACCAACGGCGGCACGCTGCCCGGCCGCCTGGGCGCCGTGGTCGGGGAGGTCGTCGTCGCGCTGGACGGCGTCGCGGTGGGCATCCACTGCCACGACGACACGGGCTGCGGCGTGGCCAACTCGCTGGCAGCAGTGGAGGCCGGCGCCACCCAGGTGCAGGGCACGCTCAACGGGGTGGGGGAGCGTACGGGCAACGCCAACCTGGTCACCGTCCTGGCCAACCTCCAGCTCAAGATGGGCATCCGCGTGGTCAGCGACGAGCAGATCGCGCACCTTACCGAGGTCGCGCACTTCGCCGATGAGCTGCTCAACCGCACCCCCGATCCCGCCCAACCCTACGTGGGCAAGCACGCCTTCGCCCACAAGGCCGGGCTCCACGCGGCCGGGGTGCGTCGCGAGACCACGGCCTTCGAGCACCTCGAGCCGGCGCTGGTGGGAAACCGCCGCGATGCGCTGGTCAGCGAGCTGTCGGGCCGGGGCACGGTGCTCGGCAAGGCCGAGGCGGCCGGGCTGGCCCTCGACGACGCCGGCGCCGCCCGGGTCGTTGAGCGCGTGAAGGCACTGGAGCACGCGGGCTACCAGTACGAGGCCGCCGACGGCTCCTTCGAGCTGCTCATGCGCCGCGAGGCGGGGACCTACGAACCGCTGTTCTGCCTGGAGTCCTGGCGCGTGCTCGTGGAGAAGCGCGCCGACGGGCGCGCGGAGACCGAGGCCACGATCAAGCTGTGGGCCGGTGGCGAGCGCCACGTGTACACCGCCGAGGGCAACGGCCCGGTCAACGCGCTGGACGCCGCCCTGCGCGGCGCGATCACCGCCATCCATCCGCACCTCGCCGATATCGAGCTGGTCAACTTCAAGGTGCGCATCCTCGACGAGAGCCACGGCTCCGACGCCGTGATCCGCGTGCTCATAGACACGTCCGACGGCGACGAGGTGTGGGGCGCGATCGGCGTGTCGACCAACCTCATCGAGGCATCGTGGGAGGCGCTGGTCGACTCGCTGGAGGCGCGCATGCAGCCCGGCCGCCGGCCCGCCGCGTCCCAGCCGCTGACCGCGTGAGCGCCTCCGCGCCGCGAGGCGACAGCACGCGCGCCGCCGCCCCCCGCGAGGCCATCCCCCTCGCCCAGCCCGAGCTGGGTGCGCACGAGGAGGCGGCCGTCGTCGAGGTGCTGCGCTCCGGGCAGCTCTCGCTGGGCCCGCGCGTGCCCGCCTTCGAGCAGGCCTTCGCCGCCAGGCTGGGCGTCGCGCACGCCAGCGCGGTATCCAGCGGCACCGCGGGCCTGCACCTGGCGCTGCGCGCGGTCGGCGTGCACGACGGCGACGAGGTGGTCACGTCGCCCTTCTCGTTCGTGGCCAGCGCCAACGCCTGCCTGTTCGAGCGCGCGCGGCCCGTCTTCGCCGACATCGACCCGGTCACGCTCAACCTCGACCTGGCCGCCGCCGCCGCCGCCGTGACGCAGCGCACGGCGGCCGTGCTCCCGGTGCATGTCTTCGGCTACCCGGCCGACACGCAGGCCTTCGAGCGTCTGGGACTGCCCATCGTCGAGGACGCCTGCGAGGCCCTGGGCGCCGTCCATGGGGACGGCCACCCCGTGGGCGGGCGCGGCCACCCGGCGGCCTTCGGCTTCTACGCCAACAAGCAGCTGACCACGGGGGAGGGCGGGATGGTCACCACCGGCGACGGCTCGGTGAAGGCGCGCCTGGACTCCGAGCGCAACCAGGGCCGCGCGCCGGACATGGGCTGGCTGGACCATGACCGCCTTGGCTTCAACTACCGGTTGAGCGACCTGGCCTGCGCGTTGGGCCTGGCACAGCTCGATCACCTCGACGACATGCTCGCCGCCCGCGCGCGGGTGGCCGCCGCCTACCGCGCGGCGCTGGCCGGCATCGAGGGGCTCGACCTGCCCTGCGAGGACGCCGGCGGCGACATGCGCGGATGGTTCGTCTTCGTCGTGCAGCTCCCGCGCGACCACGCGCGCGACGACGTCATCCGCGCGCTGCGCGAGCGCGGCGTGGCCTCCAAGCCCTACCTGCCGGCGATCCACCTCATGAGCTACTACCGCGAGGCCTTCGGCCACCGCGAGGGCGAGTTCCCCGTCTGCGAGGACGTCGCCGCACGCTCGGTGGCGCTGCCGTTCTTCCCCGCGATGAGCGAGGGCCAGGTCGCCCAGGTGGCCGAGACGGTGCGTGAGGTGCTCGGGCGATGAGCACACCCCACGACCCCGCGCGCTTCTCCGCCGCGCGTACCGCCGCGGAGCCCGACGCGGACTTCAAGGCCCTCAACGACTCGCTGGCCTTCGACGTGCGCCTGTGGCCCTTCGACGTCGCGCAGTCGCGCGCCCACGCGCGCATGCTCGCCGCGCAGGGGATCGTCGAGGAGGCTGACCGCGACGCCATCCTCGCCGCCCTGGACAGGGTCGAGACCGAGTTGCAGGCGGGGAGCTTCCCTTTCGCGCCCGGAGACGAGGACGTCCACATGGCCATCGAGCGCCGGGTGACCGAGCTGGCCGGGCCGGCGGGGGGGCGCCTGCACACCGCGCGCTCGCGCAACGACCAGGTGGCCACGGACATGGCGCTGTTCGTCCGCGAGGCCGCCGGGCGGGCGGGCGAGTTGGTCACCGACCTCGCGACGGCGCTCGTCGACGCCGCGCAGCGCCACCTCGACTGGCCCCTGCCCGGCTACACGCACCTGCAGCGCGGGCAGCCGGTCTACCTCTCCCATCACCTACTGGCCTACGCCTGGATGCTCCTGCGCGACCGCGAGCGCCTGGCCTTCGCCGCGGACCAGACCCGCGCGTTGCCCCTCGGCGCCGGCGCCCTGGCCGGGGTGAGCTTCGCCACCGACCGTGTCGCGGTGGCAAGCGAGCTGGGCTTCGCCGAGGTCGCGCCCAACTCCATCGACGCGGTCTCCAACCGCGACTTCGTGCTCGACCTCCTGCACGCTGCGAGCACCTGCGCCACCCATCTCTCCCGCTTGGGCGCCGAGCTGGTCCTGTGGTCCAGTTCCGAGTTCGGCTTCTGCGAGCTGCCCGACGCGTGGACCTCGGGCTCGTCGATCATGCCCCAGAAGAAGAACCCCGACGCCGCCGAGCTGCTGCGCGCCAAGGCGCCGCGGGTCGTCGGCCACCTCGCCGCGCTGCACGGGGTCTTCCACGCCCTGCCGCTGACCTACAACAAGGACCTCCAGGAGGACAAGGAGCACCTCTTCGACGCTGTCGACACGCTCGAGCTGTGCCTCGTCGCCGCGCGCGGCATGGTCGAGGGCGCACGCTTCGACCGCGAGCGCATGGCGGCCGCGGCGGGCGACGACCTCATCGCCGCCACGGACCTGGCCGACCTGCTCGTGCGCCACGGCGTGCCCTTCCGCGAGGCGCACGGCGTCGTGGCCGGCCTCGCGCGCACGGCAATCCAGTCCGGGCGCACCCTGGCGCAACTGGGCCCCGACGAGCTTCCACCCCCACTGGACCACGCCGAGGTGGCGGAGATCCTGCGCCCGGCCGCCTGGCTGGAGTCCAAGGTCAGCGAGGGCGGCACCGCCCTGTCGCGCGTGCGCGAGCAGCTCGAGTGCGCCCGCGCGGCGCTGGCGTGACCCTCGACGACACCCTCGCGCTGCCGGTCGTCGAGGCCGCCCGGGCCCTCGTTGGCTTCACCGTCGTGCACGAGGGGGTGGCCGGGGTGATCGTGGAGACCGAGGCTTACCATCAGCGGGAGCCGGCCTGCCACGCCCACGTTGGCGCCACGGCGCGCACCCACATCCTCTTCGGCCCGCCGGGGACGGCCTACGTCTATCGCTCCTACGGCATCCACGCCCTGCTCAACGTGGTCGTCGAGCCGCGCGGTGTCGGTGCCGCCGTGCTCATCCGCGCGCTGGAGCCCGTCGACGGTCTGGAGGCCATGCGCTCCCTGCGCGGCTGCGAGGACATCGAGGCCCTGTGCTCGGGTCCCGGCAAGCTCACACAGGCGCTGCGCATCGGCCTTGCGCGCAACGGGACCCACCTGCGCGACGGACCGATCGTGCTGCTCCCACCCGAGGGTTCCCCACCCGCGCTGGTGGCCAGCCCACGCATCGGCATCACCAAGGCGGCCGACCTGCCCTGGCGCTTCAGCGCGCACGGCAGCCGCTACGTGTCCAAGCCCTGGCCGCCCGGCCTGGAGGCTCCGCGCCCGACCCGGGCTCGGAGCGTCCAGCTCTAGCCCGCGCCCTCGCCGCCACCCGCCACGGGGGGCGGCTCGACGGGCGCGGGCTCCACGGGCGCCGGTTCGACCGGTGCCTGCGGCGCGGGCTCGATCGGCTCCTCCACGGGCGGTGCCTCCTGCACCGGCGCCTCGGGCACCACCTCCTCTGGCCCCGGCACGGGCTCCACCGGCGCGACCACCGGCGGCGGCGGCGCGTTGGGATCGGGGGCCAGGCCCGCCTCGATGCACACCTGCGGCTCCTCGGGGATGCCGTCGGGCTGGGCCTCCTCAAGCGCCTGCTCGCGCGCGACCTCGCACTCGGCAATCAGGCGCTCGTTGCGCAGCTCCAGGAAGCCTGTCATGAAGTCCTGCCAGATCATCGCCGGGTAGGTGCCGCCGGCCACCGGCCCGCCCTGGAACTCGGTCTCCATGGGCTGCATGCCCTCCGCGTAGCCCACCCACACCGCGACGGTCATCTCCTCCGTGGCCCCGACGAACCAGGCGTCGCCGTAGTTCTCGGTCGTCCCCGTCTTGCCCCACACGGTCTCGCCCGGGCCGAGGCTGGCCGCGGTGGCCGTGCCCGACGTGACCACGGTGGACAGGATCTCGCGCGTCTGCGCCGCGGTCTCCTGCGGAAGGACGCGCCGGCGCTCGTCGCGGTTGCGGTCCACCACCCGGTCGTCGTCGCGCACCCCCACCTGCCGGATGCCCACGGGCCCCATCTCCTCGGTGCCCAGGGTGCCCGAGACGCGCTCGCCGTCGGCGGCCAGCGTCTGGTAGGCGTGGGCCATGTCGAGCACGGTCACCCCGTCCTCCAGCCCGCCCAGGGCGTTGGCCGCGTTCTCGGAGACGTCGGTGCGGATGCCCATCTCCTCGGCCAGGTCGGCGACCTTTTCGGGCCCGACCGCTAGCCCGACCTCAGCGTAGACGGAGTTGTCCGAGGTCGTCGTGGCCCCGGCCAGCGTGGTCACGCCGGCGTAGGAGCTCTCGTAGTTCTCGACCTCGAAGAGGCCGCCGCCCGGCAGCTCGAGCGACTTCTCGCGCGAGGACCAGGTCGAGCCCGCAGCGATGCCGTCCTCCAGCGCCGCGGCCAGGACGAAGGGCTTGAAGGCCGAGCCGGGCTGGCGGCGACCGCGCACCGCGAGGTTGAACGGCGACTGCTCGTAATCGCGCCCTCCGACCATGGCGCGCACCTCTCCGCTCTCGTTGTCGAGGGCCACCAGCGCGGCAGAGGGGCCGTCGGGCGCGCTGAGAAAAGCGTTCACGGCCTCCTCGGCGCCCTGCTGCAGCTCGAGATCCAGGGTCGTGCGCACGCTCAGGCCGCCGCGGAAGGCGCGCCCCGCGCCGTAGCGGTCGACGACCTGCTGGCGCACCCAACTGGTGAAGTAGGCCGAGCCGGGGGTCACCGAGCGCACCGTCGGGGGATCGACCTGGTCGGCGGCGGGCAACGGCTGCTCGACGGCATCGCGGTACTCCGGCTCGAGCAGCCGGCCCTGGTCGAGCATCGCGCGCAGGACGGTGTCTCGCCGCTCGCGCGCGGCCTGCGGCTCGGTCACGGGGTCGAACTGGCTGGGGGAGGCGACTATGCCGGCCAGCAGCGCCGCCTCGTGGGGCTTGAGCTCGGCCGCGCACGGCCGGTCGTCGGTCCCGCAGCCCTGGTGGTTGACGTCGTTGCCGAAGTACGCGCGGGCAGCCGACTCGATTCCGTAGGCTCCGTTGCCGAAGTAGATCGAGTTGAGGTAGTTGACCAGGATCTTCGGCTTGCTCCACTTGCGTGTCAGGTGGAAGGCCAGCGCGGCCTCGCGGATCTTCTGCGTGATCGTGCGCTGTTCCTGGGCTTCCGTCGCGTTCTTGACGAACTGCTGGGTGATCGTGGAGCCGCCCTGCACCGCCTCGCCGGCCACGATGTCCTGATAGAGCGCGCGGCCCGTCCCGCGCAGGTCGACGCCCGCGTTCTCGTAGAAGCGCTGGTCCTCGATGGAGATGATCGCCTGCTGCATGACCTGGGCCACGTCCCCGAGCTCCACGAGGATGCGGCCCTGGTCGGCCAGGACGGCCAGCCTGTCGCCCTTGACGTCGGTGAGGACGGAGTTGCGCGCGTCCTGGTACTCGGCGCGCTGGTCGAGCTCGGGCAGGTCGGCGGCCACGGCCATGAGCATCCCGAACCCGGTGGAGATGAGCGCCAGCGTCGCGATGCCCGCCAGGACGAGCAACAGGCGCAGCTTCTTGAGGCGAGGCTGCCGGTCGGGCAGCTCGAGAAGGCCGGGGTCGTCCATAGGAAAATGGGCGCCCGTCGGGCGCCGCAGCGCGAGGCTAGCATCGGCCATGTGCTCCCTCCGGCGAGGAACCACTAGTGGCCGCCCCCGCAACCACGCACCGTTCCGGCGGCCGTCGATCACCACCTGGCGACGACCACTGATGCCCTCCGCTGTCGAGGACGCCGCCTTCCTGACCCGCGACACGGTCGACGCGCTGCCCGCGGGAGGATTGGAGCGCCGGCTGGCCGAAGGAGGACCGCTGCGGGTGAAACTGGGGTTGGACCCCACCGCTCCCGACATCCACCTGGGCCATACGGTCGTGCTGCGCAAGCTGCGCGAGTTTCAGGAGCGTGGCCACGTGGTCGTGCTGATCGTGGGCGACTACACCGCGCGCGTTGGGGATCCCAGCGGGCGCTCTGGTACCCGGCCCCGGCTCTCGGGGGCCGAGATCGACGCCAATGCGCGCACCTACGTCGCCCAGGCAGGGAAGGTCCTCGACGTCCAGGCCATCGAGCTGCGTCACAACTCGCAGTGGCTGGACATGGCGATGGAGGGCCTCTTCCGCCTCGCCGCCACCACCACAGTGGCCCAGCTCCTGGAGCGCGAGGACTTCGCCCGCCGCTACGCCCAGCGCGAGCCGATCTCGGTGCTGGAGCTGCTGTACCCCCTCATGCAGGCCTACGACTCCGTGGCCGTCCGCGCTGACGTGGAGCTGGGCGGCACCGATCAGACCTTCAACCTGCTGCTGGGCCGCGAGGTCCAGCGCGCATACGACCAGCCCCAACAATGCGTGTTGACCGTGCCGATCCTCGCGGGCACCGACGGGGAGCGCAAGATGTCCAAGTCGCTGGGCAACCACATCGGGGTCACCGAGGCGCCCGAGGAGGTCTACGGGCGCACGCTGAGCCTGCCCGACGCGGCCATGGCGGGCTGGTACCAGCTCCTGCTGGGGGGCGGGCCGGCGAGCGACGTCGGGCCGCGTGACGCCAAGCACGCCCTCGCGCGCGCGCTCGTCGAAGCGTTGCACGGGCCGGATGCCGCGCGCGAGGCCGCCGCGCACTTCGACCGCGTCGTGGTGCACGGCCGCGCGCCGCAGGAGATCGAGGAGCTGATCTTCGAAGGCGACCCCGGCACGGTGCATCTCCCGGCCCTGATCGCCGACGCCTTCGGCGGCTCGCGGGGGGAGGCTCGCCGCCTGTTGGCCCAGGGGGGTGTGCGTCTGGACGGGCAGGCGCTGGGCCCGGCCGATCAGGACGTGGAGTCAGAGCGCCTGGACGGCGCAGTGCTGCAGGCGGGCCGTCGCCGCTTCAGGCGGCTGCGCCGGGCCTGAGGCTGCTATGTTGCCTGCGTCGCATGGGCCCTGCACCGGTCCGCGGCCCTTTCAGGTCCGGAGCTCCGGTGCTATTCTTACCGGCCCGCTCGAGATGGCTTCGGCCCTCTCGCGCGTCATCTCCGAGGGAAGCACCCTCGCCCGAGACGGCGTGACGGTCTTTGAAAACTCAACAGCATGTGCAACCTGGATCGACGTTCGATCCAAGTTGCGTCCAGATCCGTCTACCGGCCCCCCTCGGGGTGGCCGGTGGAGCCAAGAAGTTGAAGTAACCCTGTCATGACCGGGGCGCCCAACGTGTACGTGGCGCCCCACAAGGTCAAGACGACTCTCATGTGACGCCGGCGCGGGCTCGCCCAAACCGGCAGCAGTTCTTCACGGAGAGTTTGATCCTGGCTCAGGACGAACGCTGGCGGCGTGCTTAACACATGCAAGT
>JANDLV010000019.1 GCA_024330185.1 Candidatus Siliceabacter maunaloa | reverse complement strand
CCAACTCACACAAAGGAATCCCTAGCGCGACCACGACACCCCGTGACCGCCTACAACTTCGAGACAGCGCGCGTGGGACCGGACACCAGCGAGTTACGCGTGAGAGGGATCACGGGAGGCGGCGATCGGATCAAGCGTGCCGCGGTGCGTCGGACAAGAGGAGCTGTGCGAATCACGCTCGTCGCGACCGACAACAATCCGGTCCGGCCTGGAGAAGCAAGGACCACCGAAGCGCTCTTTCACTGTGTGGAGATCCGCATCGGGCAGCGGGTGGGCGACAGGCGCATCATCGATGCGTTCTTGGAGCCTGAGTTCCGCGCGTTTCGCCTTCGCCGCGAACGCGACCCACGCGCCTGGGCCGCCGAGCCGGGATGTCGGCCGGTACCGGTGAACTTCTATGGCGAGGACTGAGTGAGCGTGAGTAACAGACCGTGCCCAGGTGCCCAGGTGCCCAGGTGGGCGCGACTCCGGCGTGCAATCGTGAAGGTGATGGCGCATCCTACACGCAGATTTCGATAGCCACTTTTGCACTAGGTCGAAGCGATTTGACGTTGGTGACACGGCGATGAGCGGCACGAGTGGCGTCCCGACTTGTGTGCGGGCGGGTTCGTGAACGCGAGGGCCTCGCAGCGCGTTCGCGGTGGCTGCACCAGGCGCAGCGTCGTTTTGAGCATCGCCGCCTTGGCGATGGCGACGGTGCTGGGGCCAAGCGCACTCGGTCACGGGCACGAGCGGGAGCGCCTCGCACGTTCGACACTGTGCAGGTGGGTCCCGACACAAGTGAGTTGCGCATCGCTGGCACTATGCAAGCGGGCGCTCGGATCGAGCGTGTCGCCGTGCGGCGCTTTAGCAGCGCGGTACGGATCACCCTCGTGGAGAGCAGGCCGGCGGATGGGGAGCCCCGCGATTCGGCGCCATTCTGCGTGACGGTGCGTATCGGCGAGCGACTCGGCCAACGCGTCGTCGACGACGGTGCTCGCTGGTTGAGTGCCGAGGCACCGCCTCCGCGGCGGCTTCGCCGTGAGCCTGACCCGCGCGTGTGGAACGCCCCCGGGGCATGCCGTCGCGTCCCTGCCAACTTCGACGGCGCACGAGAAGCACGGGGGAGCATTGAGACAGCGCAGGTGGGACCGGACACCAGCGAGTTGCGCGTGGGAGCGATCACGGGAACCGCCGATCGGATCAAGCGTGCCGCGGTGCGTCGCACGAGAGCATCTGTGCAAATCAAGCTCGTCGCGACCGACAACAGTCCGGTCCGTCCTGGAGTAGCGGAGACCACCGGAGCGCGCTTTCACTGTGTGGATATCCGCATCGGGCAGCGGGTGGGCGACAGGCGCATCGTCGATGCGGCCTCGGACCCTGGGTTCCGCACGTTGCGCTTTCGCCGCGAACGCGACCCACGCGCCTGGGCCGCAGAGCCGGGATGTCGGTCGGTGCCGGTGAACTTCTACGGCGAGGACTGAGTGACTGAGCATGAGTAACGTCGTGCCGCCCCAACGCGACAGTCGCGCGACATACTGGTTCGAGTACCGTGCTGGTCCTACACCTACTCGGCTTTCACGGTCAGTGGACCGAAGAACGGGGCCCTCCAGGGGCTAGACAGCAGTCGGCGGGTGGCTCCAGTTCGCCGCGCGGTCCGCTGGACGACCGATGAGACGCATCCGATTGAACGGTTCGGCACGGACCGGGTGCCCACTTGCGAGTGATCTGCGACAAGGCCACGGCTCACGGCCGGCCTTGCAACGTTGCTCGGCGGGTGAGGCGATTGGGGGAAGCGCGGTGCTGCTGGTCGCGGTCGCTCTCCTGGTGACCGTCCCCAGTACGTCAGCCGACATAGCGGACGGCGAGCTTCGCAACCGGTTCGCAACTGTGCAAGCAGGCCCCGATACCAGCGAAATGCGCATCGAGACCAGCACGGGCGGTGGCGCGGATATCAAGCGTGTCGCGGTGATGCGTACTGCTGAGACAGTACGTGTGACTGTGATACAAACCGACCCCAGCGACCCACAGACAACCCAAGCGACTGACTTCTGCTTACAAGTTCGCATCGGTGAACGGCTCGGCAACCGGCGAGTTACGGATGGTGCGCGCCAGTTCCGCCCTGGCTCGAGACCGCCCGATCGGCTTCGACGGGAGCGGGACCGAGATGCGTGGGGCGCCCGAAGCGAATGTCGACCCATTCCCGCGAACTTCTACGGCGAGGATTGATCGATAGAAGGTGAGCCGGATTTCGATCTCCACCCGTACGCTACCTCTGCTGCAAGCTCACCATCACGCCGCCCCTGCGATGACTTCCACACGAACGACCGATCACAGAAAGCCACCACATCTAACGTCATCCGGTCTCCCGCCCCAGCTTGATGCACGATCCGGGCTAGCCCAAGCCGATTCTTTGCAAACCCCACGCTACACCCACCGCCCCGATGGTCAGCGCCGACACCTGGACAGCGCTCTCGTACCAGTCCGTGCGCCGGACCACGAGAATGAGCGGCACCACCACAGCGAGGATTCCGGCTAGTCCCAACTCGACGCCAACGTTGAACAAGAGTAGGGACAAGACGAGGTTGTGCTCCAACTCGCTCTGCTCAAGAGCGTTGGCAAACCCGAGCCCGTGAAAGAGCCCGAAGAAGAACACAATGCCCACCTTGGTGCGGGCCCTCACCAGTAGACGACCTTGGGGCGCGAAGACGGCGGTGAGCGCCATGAACGCGATTGAGAAAGCGATCACCGGCTCCACAATTCGCGACGTCACAAGCAGCACCCCGGAGCCCGCCAACAGCAACGTTACGCTGTGCGCCGCGGTAAACGTGAGCGTGAGATGCAGGACCTTCCGTATCGACTGGAACGCCAAGAGCAGCGACAGCACGAACAATATGTGGTCGGGGCCGCCCAAAATATGCTCGATCCCCAGCTCGAGATAATCCGCAACCTCAAGACGAACAACGTGCGCCACCATGAAGGCGTCTTGTACAATTTGACGTATCACTGGACCCCGTTTGGGTGGACACAGGTTGGCTTGACGTAGTGGATTGTACGTGGCGCCTCGGACATGGTGCGCTGGGTCGCGGGCCGCCCATGGCGGTCGTGACGACGCTCTCATGCGGCGGCCGAAGGTGCCCCCGCCGGCGCGCTCCGCTTCGTCGGGGGACCGAGAGCTCAGCGTGTAGTGCAGCGAGGCGAAATTTGCCTGACGGGCGTCGTATGTCGTATCGGTGGGGGCACATCGCGAATCGTGCGGCATTTCGTTTCCGTCCGGCGAGCCCCTTTCAGCAGCGGGCGGGCTTGCAAACCGCCTGTCCGCCTTGTAGTATGCGCGACGCTAACAGTAGCGTCGAGCACTCACTGGAGAGGCGCCGGCGCACTCACTAAAGGGAAGCCACATGCCCACCAAGAGGCTGCTTCTGTCAGCGCTGCTGGCAGCTCTACTCGTGTTTGTAGTGCCAGCGGGAGTCGGGCAGGGCGAACACTTGTGCCCGACTACGTCCCAGAACCCAGCCGGGGCCGAGGTCGCCGCTGGCAGCTGGACGGCGTACGCCTGCCACATGGACGGCCACAATCTCGGCGGCGGCGGCTCCGACGAGACTGAGTGGCTCCCAGGGAGGTGCCCCGAGAAATATGAGAAACACAAGTCCGAATATCCTGATCTCACCGAACCGCGATACTGCGAGTTGGCGGAACATGTCGTGGCGGAAACCGATACAGAGGGGCCCAATTACTGTATTCGGATAGATGACTACGGCTATGCCTCAGAATTGTTTTGGGATCCGGTGAGAGAATCGTTTTTAGTTGTTCCGTCCAACTGGATTGAAAATATGTTCAGGCCAATCGCCGGACGGCAATACTTCGAAGACGAATGCTCGACGTCGACGACGAGCTAAGCCGGCGCCCCAAACGCATCGACGTGGGCATTCTGGTTTCAGATTGCACACGCGGATGCGTTAGTCGTCCGGCGGGGCGGGCGCCGCTGTGGCGCCTGGAGGCGTTCACGAGCAAGTCCCAGCCCGACTGGGAGGCCTTCCTCGGCGGGCTGGAGGGAGCGCCGGCCCGCAGGGGTCGCATCTACGTGTGCATTCTCAACTCAGAATGCCCACGCGGATGCGTTAGGGGGAGCCGGCCTACGAGACTGGTCGGAAGGGCCTGTCGCCCACGCGCAGCGAATCACCCTCGGCTTACTCGGACCCCCTACTTACTCGGGAATGCTGCGTACGATCAGTACGGTATGGGTGGCTACCGAAGGTCTTTCCATCTTTCCATGCGTAGCGCTGCCTCGTTGACGGTGGTCGAGTCCGCGGCTACGACGGAAACGGTGACGAGTACGTCCGAGCACTCCCGCGACGAGACCTCTTGGAAGACGCGGCGTCGCTATCGAGGAATGGCAGGAACAGCTCGCCGCTCTAGGGACAAGGATTTGGCTGGCGAAGCCGTGACCGATCGCCAAAGTCCCGACCGTCGCGAGTTGACTTTCAACCAGCTAGCGCATCGACTGGTTGAAGACAACGGAGCCCTCCGTGGAACCACCGTCGCGACGGGCTGGCAACGACGGCCAGTGCGGGCCTGAGCTGGGCTCGGCGTAGTGCGCCCCTTAGAGCCGGATACGCCCCTCACAGTTCTTGGCGCGAATGGGGCCGCTGTCGTCGAGAGTATCGTTGCGGACGAGAAGGCTGAGCGCGGCTGGGCCGACTTCGTGACCGCTGGGTTCTTGATGCAAGAGTGGTGGTCGCTCGTACAGGCCATCGAGGAGGGGGCGTATCCGGAGCACATGATGGTCGAGGAGTACGCGAATGATTTGTATGCACGCAAGCTCCTACAGACGGTGATCGAGGCCTCGCCGGACGAAATTGCGGAGAAGCTGTCGCAATGGATCGCCCCTCTCGACGCGAGGTTTACGGCCGCGACCGTCCGAGCCAACCATCCCTTTCACGGAAGCGCTGATGCGGACAGCGCCCATGCCGCGTCGCCATGGCACTGGCGAATCCCCAAGAGCCCCAGAGGTTGCCTCGCCCGTGACCTCTCTCGCAGAGGTCTGATCTAGTGTTGTGATGCATTAGCGGCCTTGGCGTGACAGCGTGGGCGGTTTCGTCGGGGTCCCCTCAGGGCGTGCTGATGCCATGATCGATCGAGAAGGGACCTATCGATCGAGAAGGGACCCTGGGGATGCTCACAGCAGGAGGACGGCAGCTCAGGTCGCCGCTCGGGCCTCGCGGCGGGCGGATGCGGCGGTGCGGAGCTGCTCGTGCTCCACGCGGCGCTTGAGCTGGCGCAGGGAGGTGCGCAGGTGGCCGGCCACCGTGGGCGCGGCGAGGTGCTCGGCCAGCCAGCCGGGGAGGCCTGAGCCGGCGACGCCGTAGCTAAGGCGCAGCTCGACGTGGGTGCGCGGTGGGTGGGACGGTGTCACGCGCTCGCGCAGGCGCCAGCGCCCGCGCTGGTCCAGCCCCGTGACCGACGTCCAGGCCAGCTCGGTGGGCTCGTCCCACTCGACGATCTCGATCAGCCCGCCGATGTCCGCCGAGCGCACGCGCATGAGCATCTTGTAGCGGGCGCCGACGCCTCGGCGCTGCTCGCCGCTGACCTCCCAGCGCGTGATCCCGGCCATGACGTGGAGGTAGCTCTGGGGGTCGGCGATGACCCTCCACACCGCCTGGGCCGGCGCGGACACGTCGATGGCCTCCACGGTCCTCATCCCAGCACCGGCAGGCGCCGCTCGGCGGCCAGTGCGTCGAGGGTGTCCTGCATCAGCCGGGTCACGTAGGCGTAGACCTCGTCGAGGTCGGGGTCGGCGCCGAACTCCTCGCGCAGGTGAATGGCCGGCAGGGCCTCCACGGTGATCTTGGCGGGCAGGGGGATGTGGCCGAGCAGGTCGCCGACGTTGAGCACCCAGGGCAGGCCGATCGAGACGGGCAGCACCTTGAGGCGAAAGAGCCTGTCGAGCATGAGCGCGCTGGCGATGCGCTCCCCACGGGTGACGAACAGGGCGGTCTCCTGCCCGCCGATGGACACCACGGGGACGATGGGCACGTCGTGGTCCATCGCCAGGCGCACCCAGCCCTTGCGCCAGCCGAAGTCGATGCGGTCGCCCTGCCAGCTCGGACGGTGGACCTCCCGGTCGCCACCCGGGTAGACGAGAACGGCGGCGCCCGCGGCCAGCCCCCGCTCGGCGTTCTCGGGCGAGGCGGCCACCATGCCGTACTTGCGCAGGAAGGACAGGAAGGGCATGGACACGACGAGGTTGTGGGCAAGCTGGTGAAAGCGCCGCTCTACGCCGAAGTGTGTGGAGAAGGCGAGCGTGAAGACCACCGTGTCGGGGGTCATGTTGCCCCCGGAGTGGTTTCCCACCAGGAGCACCGGCCCCTCCTCGGGGACGTTGCCCAGCCCGCGCACCTCGCCGCGATACCACAGGCTGCAGGCCAGCCACAGCAACGGTAGGTGCTCGCGGATGTAGTCGGGATCGCGCTCGTCGAGATCGGCCCTGGGGGCACGGGAGACCACTGTGCCGGCTACGGAGCGCGCTGCGCGCTCGAGCAGCCGCGCGGCGCCCAGGCCGGCGGCGCCCAGGCCGCTTGTGCGGCTCGCGGCACCGTCGCCCGGAGGCGTGGGCGGGTGCTCGGCGCGACCGTTGCGACCCGCCGGGTGCGCGGTGAGGCCCTCCTGCATCAGGAGAGCCTACGCCGCGCGCCCGGGGGCGGCGTCCGCCGTGGCGCTCAGCGCGTCGGCCCGGCGGAAGAAGCGGCGCATGATCCCCGCCGTCTGGTCCGCGCGCTCCACCTGGGGCACGTGGCCGCACCCCTCCAGGACGATCTGGTCGGCGTCGGGCAGCCAGCGGCGGACGTGGCGCGCGAAGGTGGCCGGGATGAGCGTGTCGTCAGTGCCCCAGACGAACAGCGCCGGGGCCTGGATCTCGCTCAGGCGCGGGTAGAAGCCGTTGCGTCCGAACGGCGCTTCGAGGTAGAGGTTGCGCGCCGCGGCGAGGAAGGCCAGGCGCCCGCCGGCGCTGGCGTAGATGCGCTGGAACTCGGTGACGATCACGTCGGCGATCTCGGGGTCGATCGCGTCGGGGTCGGCGAACAGGCTCCAGAGCTGGCCCTCCACCATCCCGCGCGTGAAGCGGTGGGGGAGGAGGCCGAGCTCGGGGCGCAGCAGGCGCACGATGGGGTGCAGCCCGCGCTTGATGAAGGCCACGCCCGGACACAGCAGGACCAGCCCGCCGACGCGCTCGGGTGCGCAGAGCCCGACCTCAAGGGCGACTCGGCCACCCATGGAGTTGCCGGCGATGTGGGCGCGGCGCACCCCCAGGGCGTCCATCGTGCGCAGCACGACGTCGGCGAACCACGCCGCGTCGTAGGGCGCGCGCAGCGGCTTGCCCGAGGAGCCGAACCCCGGCAGGTCGAGGGCGTGCACGCGGAAGTCGGCGCTCAGGGCCGCCGCGGCGTCCAGGAACGAGCTCTTGGCGCCGCCCAGCCCGTGGATGAGCAGCACGTCGGGGCCCTCTCCCATGGTCAGGGTGGAGACCTTGGTGTCGCCGACGTCGATCATCCGCATGCGCAGCAACGGCGGGCGGTGGCCGGGGAGCTCGAACAGGCCCTCGAAGGCCACGGCGAGATCCAGCTCGCCGGTGATGTACAGGCGCCGGCTGGAGAAGGCCTCGATGCCAGAGAGGCGACCCTCGCGGAGATCGAGCCACGTCTGCGCATCGGTGCCGATGACCACGTCGGGCCGCCGGGCCGTCGCGTTGGGGTGCACCCGGGCGTGGCCCGGGGTGCACCGCACCTCCCAGGTCTGGCCGAGGTCGCCCAAGCGGATCTGGTAGGTCGCGTCGAAGTGCGCCTCGGCGCCCAGGTAGCGCTCGGGGAGCGTGCGGAAGGCCTGCTCAACCGCGGCCCGCCTGCGTCCGTGCCCGCCGTTCGACCTCATGTCCATGGACAGAATACAGGTCCACAAGACGGAAGCGCTGCACCACCGAACGCCCTCGTTCGTACGAAGCCGACCGCTACGTTGGCGGGCGTGCGCCCCGTCCGCCTGCACGACACCGCCACCGGCGCTCTGCGCGAGCTGCGCCCCCGCGACGGGCGGCGCGTGGGCATCTACGCGTGCGGGCCGACCGTCTACGGGCGCATCCACGTGGGCAACGCGCGGCCGTTCGTGACCTTCGCGCTGCTGGCGCGCTTCCTGCGCCGGGAGGGCCACGAGGTGACGCTGGTGGCCAACGTGACCGACGTCAACGACAAGATCTACGACGCCGCGGCCCGGGCCGATCCTCCGATGCCCAGCGCGGACCTGGCCCGCGAGATGACCGCCGCCTACGTGGCCGACACCGACGGCCTCGGGCTCGGACGCCCCGACCACGAGCCGCTGGCCTCGGAGACGATCGAGCGCATCGTCGAGCTGACCGGTGAGCTGATCGAGCGCGGGCACGCCTACGCGGTGCAGGGCGACGTGTTCTTCCGCGTGCGCTCCGACGCCCGCTACGGGTGGCTGTCGCACCGCGAGCTGGACGCGATGGACCAGGGCGAGGGGCTGGAGGGCACACAGCGCAAGGAGCATCCGCTGGACTTCGCGCTGTGGAAGGCACACAAGGAGGGGGAGGACACCGCCTGGGACGCGCCGTGGGGCCGCGGGCGACCCGGGTGGCACATCGAGTGCTCGGCCATGGCCGAGGAGCTGCTCGGGCTGGAGTTCGAGATCCACGGTGGGGGCAGCGACCTGGTCTTCCCCCACCACGAGAACGAGGCCGCCCAGACGCGTTGCGCGCGCGGACGTGAGCTGGCCGACATCTGGATGCACAACGGGATGCTCCAGCTCGGGCGCGACAAGATGGCCAAGAGCATCGGCAACGTGGCGCCGCTGCACGGCGTCCTGGAGCGGTGGGGGCGCGACACGCTGATCATGTTCTTCGTGGGCGCGCACTACCGCCAGCCGGTGGAGTTCGACGACCGCGCCCTGGAGGAGGCCGCAGCGCGGGTGGAGCGCGTGCGCGACGCGGGCCGGCGCCTGGTCGACGGCGACTCACCCGCCGACATGGCCGGCCATCGCGACGCGTTCCTGGACGCCCTGGCCGAGGACTTCAACACCGCCGCGGCGCTGGGCCACCTCTTCGAGTGGGTGCGCGAGGCCAACCGCCGCGGGGAGGGCGTGGGCCGCTCCCACCTGGCGCAGATGCTCGACGTGCTCGCCCTAGAGCGACTGCTCGACGCGGCCGTCCGGGAGCCGGGGCCCGAGGACCACGCGCTGGTCGAACGTCGCCAGGCCGCACGCGGCGCCCGCGACTTCGCGGCCGCCGACGCGCTGCGCGACGAGCTGCGTACCCGCGGATGGGAGGTGCGCGACGGGGCGCAGGGCGCGATGCTGGTGCCCGTCGAGTGAGCGCCCGGCGACGCCCACCACGCGGTCGTCCGCCCCGCGGAGAGGGAGCCGGCGGCGCCCCGGGAGCCGGTGGGCCCCCCACTGGACTCGACATCCTCTACGGGCGCAACCCGGTGCGCGAGGCCCTCGCCGCGCGGCGCCGGGAGGTCGGGCCCGTGTGGGCGACGCCCTCGGCGGCGCGCGAGTCGTGGCTGGAGGGTGTGCAGGTGCAAGTCCTGGACGCCGAGGCGCTCGCAGCGCGCTGTGGCAGCGAGGCGCACCAGGGCGTCTGCGCTCGCGCCGCGCCCTACCCCTACGCCGACGAGGAGGGCCTGCTCGCCGGTCCGGATGCCCTCGTGGTCGCGCTGGACGAGGTGCAGGACCCGCAGAACCTCGGGGCGATCTGCCGTACCGCCGAGGCGGCGGGCGCGAGCGGCGTGGTCATCCCGCGCCACCGCAGCGCCGAGGTCACCCCCGCCGTGTGCAAGGCCTCGGCGGGGGCGGTGGAGCACCTCGCGGTGGCCCGCACCCGCAACCTCGCCGACTTCCTCGCCGCGGCCAAGGAGGCCGGCGCCTGGTGCTACGGCGCGGCCGCGGGCGCCCGGGTGGCCTACGACCGGCCGGACTACAGCGGGCGGGTCGTGC
This sequence comes from Candidatus Siliceabacter maunaloa, assembly GCA_024330185.1. Classification (GTDB taxonomy): domain Bacteria; phylum Actinomycetota; class Thermoleophilia; order Solirubrobacterales; family Solirubrobacteraceae; genus Siliceabacter; species Siliceabacter maunaloa. The sequence continues at coordinate 52,806 of JANDLV010000019.1, read as the reverse complement.
TCGTCCTGGGGGCCGAGGGGCGCGGGCTGCGCCCGCGGGTGGCCAAGGCGTGCGACGCGCTGGTCGCGCTCCCGCTGCACGGGCGGGTCGCGTCGCTCAACGTGAGCGCCACGGCGGCCGTCCTGCTGTACGAGATCTTGCAGCGGCGCGCAGTTCCTTGACAGGGCTCCGTGACAGCGGCTAGGTTCGCCTCACTCACCGTCGACCTCAGGTTGAGGTGAGTCATCGACCCATACGGTCGGCGCCCGGGGAGGGGTCCGCCGACGAGCAACTACCACGCCCCGCAACGGGCGGAAAGGCAATGCTCGTGGCACGTCTCTCCCACAAGCCTCATGCGCAGGTCCAGGTCGACGACATGTTCCTGATCGCGCTCGCCAAGCAGGGCGACGCGATGGCGTACAACCGGATCGTGCGTCGCTACCAGGGCTTCGTCCGCCTCAAGGCGTCGTCGTACTTCCTGGCCGGCGGCGACAGCGAGGACCTCATCCAGGAGGGGCTCGTCGGCCTGTGGAAGGCCGTGCGTGACTTCCGCTCCGACCGCGAGTCGTCCTTTCGCAACTTCGCCGAGCTGTGCATCACGCGTCAGATCATCACCGCGGTCAAGACCGCCACCCGCAACAAGCACAGCCCGCTCAACCAGTACGTCTCCTTCAGCTCGACTCCCGCGGGCACGAGCGAGGGCGAGCCGACGCTCGACGAGATCATCGCCGGGCCGGCCGTTCGCGACCCGGCCAACCAGGTCATCTCCTCCGAGGAGCTCCAGTCGCTGGTGGGCTGTCTGTCGACCGCGCTGTCCGAGCTGGAGTCGCGGGTGCTGGCCCTGTACCTCGACGGCCGCCCCTACGAGGAGATCGCCGGGCGCATCGGGGTCGACGCCAAGACCGTTGACAACGCGCTGCAGCGGGTGAAGCGCAAGGTGGGCGCCCACCTAGGCACGCGGGCGGTCCTCAACTGAGGCTGAGCTGGCGCCTGCGCCGGGTCCGATCGCCTTGTAGCCTCCCGGACCGTGTCGACCCTCCTCACCGTCCTGATCGTCGTGGTCATCGTCGTCGTGGCGCTCGCCGTCGGCGGCTCCATCGCGACCGCGCGGCGCTCCGAGGCGGGCGCGGGCGAGCTGCGCGCACGTCTTGCCGAGGCCGACCACCGCCTCGCCGAGGCCCACGCCGAGGACAGGGGCTGGCACCGCGAGACCGTCGAGACCGCCGCCCGTGAGGCCTTCCACGCGACCCACCCCGGCGAGGAGCTGGCCGACCTCGTCCTCGTCCAGGTCATCGACCGCCCGGGCACCGACGACGATGAGGCCGTCTTCCAGGCCTCCACCGCGAACGGAGCGACCCACGAGGTCCGCCTCGGCCGCGACCGGGGCGCCTGGATCCCGGCCTGAGCGCCGGTGCTGTGAGCCGGCACCATCCGGTGCGGTGACCTGGCATCGCCACGAGCGGGAGACCGCGGACAGTGTCGTCGTTATACCGGCGCCTATGACGTATAGTCGCTGTGATATGGGCGACAAAAGTACACCAACGCCGCGTCCGGTTCCCGCGCCGGTTCGTCGAGCGCTTCGCGAGCTCGCGGACAATGTCGTGACCTGGCGCAAGCTGCGCGGACTGACGCAGATGCAGTTGGCCGAGCGGGCCGGTGTCACCCACACGACGCTTCGTCGTCTCGAGCACGGCCAAGGCGGGGTGAGCGTGGAGAACCTTCTGCGCATCCTGCGCGCGCTCGGCGTGCTCGACGGCCTTACTCGCGCGCTCGACCCCTACGAGACCGACGTGGGTCGGCTGCGTGCCGACGAGTGGCTTCCGCAGCGTGTGCGCTCGAAGGACCTGAGGGGCGCTCGAGATGGCTGAACGCATCGTGGACGTCGTCGTGCAGGTCGCCGGCGAGGACGTCGGCGCGGGCCGGCTGTGGTCGCACCGGCGGGGAACAACCGCGTCCGCGACGTTCGAGTACTCCGCTGAGTACCTGGCCCGGCCGGGCGCCTACGCGCTGGATCCGGCGCTCGCGCTCGTATCCGGTCAGCAGCAGACCCCAGCCGGCCGCGCGTTGTTCGGAGCATTCACCGATTGCGCGCCGGATCGCTGGGGCCGGCGGCTGATCGTGCGCGCCGAACACCAACGCGTGGGCGAGGAAGGCGGAGCGTCGCGCAGCTTCGGTGACATCGACTACCTGCTCGGTGTTCGGGACGACCTGCGTCAGGGGGCACTGCGCTTCCGCGACCCGCGGACCGGCACCTACCTCGCCGATGAGCACGAGGGCGTCCCGCCGCTTGTGAGGCTCCCGGTGCTACTCGGCGCGGCCGAGCGGCTCGAGCGCGACGACGTCGACGCGACCGTGCTGCGTACGTTGCTGCGCGGTGGAAGCTCCCTCGGCGGCGCCCGCCCCAAGGCGCACATCCTCGATAGCGCGGGTCGTGTGGCGATCGCCAAGCTCCCGAGGCGGTCGACCGACGAATGGGACGTCATCCGCTGGGAGGCCGTGGCGCTGCACCTGGCCCGCGAGGCCGGGCTCCGCGTACCCCGCCACGAGCTGCACGTCTTCGACGACAAGGCCGTTCTCGTCGTGGACCGCTTCGACCGGGCCGGCGCGCACCGCATCGCGTACGCGAGCGCGATGACGATGCTCGAGGCCATCGACGGCGACCAGGGCAGCTATACGGACATCGCGCTGGTGATCGAGGAGCAGTCGCCCCACGCCACCGACGACCTGCGCGAGCTCTGGCGACGCATCGCGTTCTCCATCCTGATCTCCAACACCGACGACCACCTGCGCAACCACGGCTTCCTACGCGCCAGCAGCGGCGGATGGGAGCTCGCCCCGGCCTTCGACCTCAACCCGAACCCCGAACCGGGGCCCAAGCACCTGAGCACGGCGATCGACGACGGAGAGACCTCCGCGCGCGTCGAACTCCTCATGCGGGCCGGGCCCCACTTCCGTCTGGACGACGCCGCCGCCCGGGCGATCCTCCGCGAGGTCAGCGACGCGACCCGCCGCTGGCGCGAGGTCGCCGAGCAGACTGGGATCGACCGGGCCACGCTGGAGCAGATGGAGCCTGCCTTCGACAACGAGCACGTCGCGGCCGCGTACCAGATCGCCGACGCCTGAACCGACAAGCCTGTCGCGGCGCCGGCGAGAGCCCGCCCCCGGATTCGAACCGGGACGCTCCTCATTACAAGTGAGGTGCTCTGCCAGTTGAGCTAGGCGGGCAGCGCGAGGCCTTCGCTCAGCCTACGCCGTCACTCCAGCGCCCGCTCGGCCCGCTCGCGGGCCTGTTCGCGCGCCTCCCGTGACGCGCGCTCGCGCAGGTCGGCACGGGCGCCGGCGGCGGCCTCGCGGGCCTCGGCGCGGGCGCCGCTGCGCGCGCGGGCTCGAGCCTGCTCGGCGAGGCGCTCGCGGGCGCTCGGGAGCTGTTGGGCGACGCTCGCCTGCGCGCGCTCGCGGGCCAGCGGGGCGGAGCGCTCGCGGGAGCGCTCCTCGGCGCGCTCCTCGGCGGCCTCGAGGTCGTCGTCGCGTACGCAGACGCGCTGCGCGGCGGCACCGGTCGCGCTGAGGGTCGCGTCCGCGGTGGCCGACCCCTCGGCGCCGGCGTCCGTGCTCAGCGTCACCGTGGCGGTCGCGGTGGCGCCGGCGCCGTCGGCGCCACTGACCGTCGCCTCCTCGGTGACGGTGACCTCGACCGGTACCGAGGCCCGCGCCTCGCGGGTGACGCTGATGTCCTCCTCGACCGTGCGCTGCACCTCGGGGGCCGCGCAGACCTCCACCTCGCCCGAGCCCTCGAGCTCCGTCTCGCCGGCCGGCGGCTCGCCGGCCTCCTCCTGCGCTCCCTCCTCGCCGCCCCCCGCCAGCAGCGCCACCGCGACGATCAGCGCCAGCCCCGCCGCGGCGAGCACCGCCGAGATGCGGATGCGCGAGAAGCGATCCTTCAGGTCGACAGCCCGGAGAGGGCGTGCTCGAGGTCGCCGTGACCGTTGGAGGAGACCACGTGCTCGTAGGTCGGGACCTCCTCGTCGGGCGGGGCGTTGAGCCGCCGCTCGAGCTCGCCCAGCACCGTCCCGAAGAGCAGGTGGCGCCAGGTGGCCTGGGCGAACGCGCGCGGGTCGCCCGAGAGGTCGGGCAGCTCGCTGCGCGCGGGGTGGACACGCTGCACCACGCCGACCAGCGGCCAGGTGCCCAGGTGCTCGGCCGCGCCGGCCATCGGGCCGCGCAGCCAGGAGGGGAGGGGGAGGCGGGGCGCGACGTTGGCGTAGAGGGCGCCGAAGACAACCCCGTTGGCGACATGGAGCGCCAGGCCGACGGCGGGCCAGGCGCTGCCACGCGTGGCCGCCTTGCCCAGCAGCTCGGGGTCCGAGTAGGGCACACCGAAGACCCGGCGGTCCAGAGGCTCCTGGGCCGCCCAGACGCCCGCGGCCAGCGCTCCGGCCAGCGCCCCGCGGACGGTGCGGGCGGTGTCGAAAGCGACCATGTGCGCACTGTAACGGCCGTCACATGCGTGGGTACGTCAAGCATGGCCCGCGACCACTACCTCAACCGTGTCGACCGTCGCGGCGTCAACCCGCTCGCCTACTTCGTGTACTGGATCACGCGGGCGCTGTTTCAGCCCTTCTTCCTGATCTGGTTTCGCATGAGCCGTATCGGCCGCGAGCACATCCCCGCGCACGGGCCACTGATCCTGGCCGCCAACCACCGGTCCTTCCTCGACCCCTTCGTCATCGGGACGATGGCGCGCCGGCCCGTCTACTACATGGCCAAGCGGGAGCTGTTCTCCCACCCGCTCGCCGCCTGGTACCTCAACAACCTGGGCGCCTTCCCGATCGACCGCGGCACCGGCGACGGCGACTCGATGGCCACCGCGCGTGCGATCCTGGAGCGCGGCGACTGCGTCGTCATCTTTCCCGAGGGCACCCGTACCCGGCCCGGCGGGCTGGGGACCCCCCGCCGCGGCGTCGGGCGCCTAGCGCTGGAGACCGGCGCGCCCGTGGTGCCCGTCGCGGTCATCGGCACCCAGGACATCCGCCGGGGCTGGCGCATCCGCCCCCACAAGGTGCGCCTGCGCGCCGGGCGCCCCCTCACCTTCCCGCGCGTGGACGAGCCCTCGCCGCAGCTCGCCGCCGCCGTGACGCAGCGCATCTGGCCCTGCGTCGCCCTGCAGTGGGAGTGGCTGGGCGGCACCCCGCCGCTGCGCCGCGCGGCGGTCGTAGGCGCCGGCTCGTGGGGCAGCGCGCTGGCTGTGGCGCTCGCGCGCGCGGGCATCGATGTCGAGCTGGGCTGCCGGACCCACGCGCAGGCCCAGCGGCTGGAGGCGACCCGCTGCAACGACCACTACCTGCCCGGGGTCGCGCTCCCCGCCGGGGTGCTCCCGCTGGCCTGCGAGGCGCTCGACCTCGCCGCCGCCGACCTCGTCGTCCTCGCCGTCCCCTCGCGCGAGCTGCCCGCCGCGCTCGCCGCGCACGGCGCGCGGATCCCCTCGCGCGCCGGCGTGCTCGTCCTGGCCAAGGGCCTCGTGGCCCCCGCGTCGCCGGCCGCAGCGCACGTGCCGGCCATCGGGCGTCCCGTCGGCGGCCAGTCGCCCACCGACTACGTGGCCGCGCACACCGCCGCCGGCGCCGTGGCGTGCCTGGGCGGACCGGGCCACGCCGCCGACGCGCTGGCCAACGGCGCCTCGCTGGTGGTGGCCACCCGCGACGCCGCGTTCGGCCACCAGGTGCGCGCAGCGCTGCGCACGGCGGGGCTGGACGTCGAGGTCGACGCCGACGTCACCGGCGTGGAGCTGGCCGGCGCGGCCAAGAACGCCGCCGCCCTGGCCGCCGCGGCCGCCGCGGTGCGCGGACCCAACGCCGCGGGCGCCGCGGCGGGGAGGGTCTTCGCCGAGGTCGGCGCCCTGGCGGTGCACCGCGGCGCCACGCTTGCGAGCTTCACGGGGCTGGCCGGTGCGGGCGACCTGGTGGCCACCCTCCTGGCGCACGGCAGCCGCAACCGCCGCGCCGGGGAGCTGCTGGCCGGCGGGCTGCCTGCGCATCGGGTCGGTGACGAGCTGGGGCAGGAGGCCGAGGCGCTGCATACGGTCGGGCTGCTGGCCGCCGCCGCGCGGGAGGCCGGCGTGCGCGCGCCGGCGCTCGACGGCCTCGCGCGGATGGTCGACGGCGAGCTGGAGCCGGACCGTTGGGTGGCTGCGGTCACCGCGCCCCGAGCGCCCCGGGGTGCCAGGGCGGCGTAGCGCCGACCGGCCGGTAGCCTCCATGCGTGCCCTCCCCGGAGCCGTCGAAGGTCGCGCCCGCGCCACGCGGCGGGAAGGCCGAGCTCGACCGGGCGTTCTCCGAGCTGTACCGCTCGCACCTGCGCGACGTCTTCTCCTACGCCTACTACCGGGTGGGCAACCATCACGACGCGGAGGATCTGACCGAGCAGACCTTCCTCCAGGCCTACCGCCACTTCGAGCGCGCGCGCCAGGAGTCCGACGGTCGGCCGCTGCGCCCGTGGCTCATCCGCATCGCCCACAACCTGGCGGCCAACCACTACCGCGACCGCGCCCGCAAGCCCCAGACGCCGATCGACGACACCCACGTGATCACCGCACCACACACCACGGAGGACCTCGTGGCCGGCCGCGAGGAGCTCGGCGCGATCCTGCACGGCATCGAGGAGCTGTCGACACAGCGCCGCGACGCCCTGGTGATGCGCTTCGCGTTGGGCATGGACAACCGGGAGATCGCGCGCGCCATCGGCAAGACCGACGGGGCCACCAAGGTGCTGCTGCACCGGGCGGTCAAGCAGCTCGAGGGGATCGTGCGAGGGTGAGGCGATGAGCGGCGGGGCGGCCTCCGAGAGCTTCGAGCACGCCCTGCGGGCGGCGCTGACGCCCGTCGATCCCCCGCGGGAGCTCGCCGCGCGCCTGGAGGGCACGCTCCAGGAGCTCAGTGACCTGGCCGCCGAGGAGTTGGAGACCTGGGAGCTGGGCGCGATGCGCGACCCGCGTAACTGGGTGCGGCCCGTGGCCGCCGCGACGGTCGGCGCGGGCGCCGGCGCGGCGCTCGTGGTGCTCCGCGTGCGCTCCGCGCATCGCCGCCGGCGCTCCCGCGACCCGCTCCAGCTCGCGCAGCGCACGCTCAAGGCGGCCGCTGAGGAGGCGCGCCGGCTGCGTCGCTGACCGACGCGTAATGATCCAGCACGGACCGGGCGCCGTTAGCCTCAGGTGTGATGGCCAAGCACAAGAAGGACGCCGACACCGACGCCCAAGCCGCCCAACGCCTGGCCGACGAGGAGCTGATGCGCCTCATCCGCGGCGGTGACCCGCAAGCCTTTGCGGTGGTCTACGACCGCCACTGTGGCTCGGCCTTCTCGCTGGCCTACCGCATGTGCGGCACTCGCGCCGCCGCCGAGGACGTCCTGCAGGAGTCCTTCCTGTCGCTGTGGCGCAGCGGCGGGCGCTACGACGCAAGCCGCGGCTCCGTGCGCACCTGGCTGCTGGGCATCGTGCACAACCGCTCGATCGACGCCCTGCGCCGCGCCACGGTCCACGACCGCCGGCGCGCCAGCGACGAGGGCCTGGAGGAGCGCTTCCAGGCTCCCGACCGCACCGACGTCGAGGTGGCCCGCCGCGAGGAGGCCAGCGAGATCCGCAGCGCCATGGAGGAGCTTCCACAGGAGCAGGGCGAGGTCATCCGCCTCGCCTACTTCGGCGGCTACACGCACACCGAGATCGCCGACATCCTGGGCGCCCCCCTCGGCACGGTCAAGGGCCGCATGCGCCTGGGCCTGGAGAAGCTGCGCGGCCAGCTCGGCGGCCTGGCCACGGAGGCCGGCGCATGAGCGCGCACCGCCCCTGCGGCGAGGACACCGGCGCCTGGGTCCTGGACGCGCTGCCCGACGAGGACGCGCGGACGTTCGCGGTGCACCTGGAGGCCTGCGGAGGCTGTCGCGACGAGGTCGCGCGCCTGCAGGCCGGCGCCGACGTGCTGTCCCGGGCGGTGCACCAGGTCGTCGCGCCGCCCGTCGTGCGCGACCGCGTCATGACCGTCGTGACCTCCGAGGCCTCGCTGCTGGCCGCCGCGAGCGCGCCGGCCGACCACACGGCGCCGCGCCGCGCGCGCTGGAAGGACTGGGCCTTCGGGCTGCGCCCCGCCGTCTCGGCCGCCGTGGCCTGCGCGCTGCTCGCGCTGGGCATCGGCGCCGGCGTGCTGGCCGGCGAGGGCGAGAGCCTGCGCGAGGTCAGGGCCACCGTGTCCGAGGTGCTGCCCTCCACCGAGGCGGTGCTGCGCATCGACGAGGAGAAGGGCACGCTGCTAGTGGCCGGGCTCCCCGCTCCCTCGTCCGACCGCGTCTACCAGGTGTGGCTGCGCGCGCCGGGGCCGGGGCAGGAGCCGCGGCCCACCGACGCGCTGTTCATGCCCAACGGCGAGGGCCGAGCCACCGTGGAGGTGCCAGGGAACCTCGACGGCGTCGAGGCGGTGCTCGTGACCAACGAGCCCGCGGGCGGCAGCGAGGCGCGGCCCACCACCGAGCCGATCATCGCGGCCGCGCCCCGCGGCGCCTGAGCGATCCCGTCGGACGCGGCCGCGCCTGCTGAGGGTGGGCGGCCCGCGCGCCGCTATCGTCAGCATCCCGTGGCCACCACCTCCTCCGCGACGACGTGCTACCGCCACCCCGACCGCGAGACGGGGGTGAGCTGCTCGTCGTGCGGCCGCCCGATCTGCCCGGACTGCATGACTTCCACCCCGGTGGGCATGCGCTGCCCGGAGTGCTCCAAGCAGACCACCAAGGTGCGCAACCCGGCGCGTGCCGGGGCCGGCTCTCTGGAGGTCACCCGCGCCCTGATCGCCGTCAACGTGATCGTCTTCGTGGCCCAGCTTGCCAGCGGCGGTGGCATCCGCGGCGGCGGAGGGACCGTGTACGCCTACGGCGCGACGTACGGCCCGCTGATCGCCGACGGCGAGGTCTGGCGGCTCGTCAGCAGTGGCTTCCTCCACAGCGGGATCTTCCACCTCGCGCTGAACATGGTGGGCCTGTGGTTCCTGGGGCAGTGGCTGGAACGCGAGGTCGGCGGCCCGCGCTTCGCGCTCATCTACGGCGTGTCGTTGCTGGGCGGGGCCCTGGGCGTGATGCTGTTGTCGCCGTTCTCGGTGACGGTCGGCGCCTCGGGCGCGATCTACGGTCTGTTCGGGGCGCTGTTCGCCGGGATGCGCGCCAAGGGGATGGACGCGCTCAACTCGCCGCTGGGGTTCATCCTGGGCATCAACCTGCTCTTCACCTTCCTGTACCCCAACATCTCCATCGGTGCCCATCTGGGCGGCCTGGTCATGGGCTTCGTGGTGGGGTTGGTGCTGTTCGAGCTGCCGCGGCGCACGGCGTCCAGGGTCGCGCCGGCGGCCATCGTGGTGGCCCTCGGCGTGGTCGCCGCCGCGGGGGCCTACCTGCTGGCCCTCAACCCGGTCCTCTGAGCACCTCGTCGTAGAGGGCCTGCACCGCCTCGCCGAGGCGGTCGGGCGCGAAGCGCGCGCGGACGTCGCGGGCGGCGGCCGTGCCGAGCGCCTCGCGGCGGGCGGGGGCGTCGCGCAGGGCGGCCAGGGCGCGAGCCAGCGCCGCCGGATCGTCGGGCGCGATGAGCACGCCTGTGGCCCCGTCGCGCAGGATCTCGGGCAGGCCGCCGTGGTCGCAGGCCACGACGCAGCAGCCCGCGGCAGCGGCCTCCAGCGCCGCGTTGGGCAACGGATCGGGCCGGGTGGAGGGAACCGCGACGACATCGGCGGCGCCGTAGACCGTCTCGACGTCCTCCCGGAAGCCGGGGAGGGCCACGCGGTCGGCCACGCCGAGCCGCGCGGCGAGCGCGCGCAGGTCGGCGGCGGGCCGTGGGTCCCGGGCCCAGGCGTCGCCGGCCAGGAGTGCGACCGTGGGCGGGTAGGCGCGCCGTCCCCCTGGAGGGCTGCCGCGCGCCGGCACTTCGCTGAGCGGCGCGTGCGCCAGCGCACGCACGAGGACGTCCTGGCCCTTCCAGGCCGACAGGCGGCCTGCGACCGCGACGACGAACGCGTCGGCCGGGAGGCCCAGCGCCGCGCGGGCGGCGGCGCGCGGTGCCCGGCAGGGCTCCATGGCCAGGCCGTCGTGCAGCAGCCGGGTCCGCGCCCGCCCGCCCGCCCCTGCGAACTGCGCGGCCACCGCAGCGGACACGCACGGGAGGGCGGCGGCGGTCATCAGCACCCGCCGGTAGGCGGGCCACAAGCGCGCGAGATCCTCGTAGCTCTCGCGCACGTGCCACACGTGTGACACCCCCGCCGCGCGCGCGGCTGCGGCGCCACCCAGGGTGACCGAGGTGTTGCTGTGCACGAGCGCGACGCCCTGCTCACGCGCGAACCGGCCCAACGCGCGGGCGTCGGCGCCGGCCGCCCGAGCCACGCCGGCCAGGCCGCGCGGCGTGGCCAGCGCGCGGCGCAGCACGGCCAGCGGGCGCACGAGCACCAGTATCCCGCCGGCGCGCAGCTCGCCGGCCAGGGGCCCCTCCTCGGGCAGCGCGACCACAGCGCGGTAGCGGCCGGGCTCCAGCCCCGTGGCCAGCAGGCGAAGCTGGCGGTCGGCGCCGTAGCGCCCGGCCGAGGAGTGGACGAAGAGGACCGTGCGGGGCAGGCTCAGAGCTCGACCGTCAGCGGCCGGTCGACCGACGGCTCGGGCACCCGGTCGGGATGCAGCGTCCAGGCCAGCACCTCCAGCCCGTCGACGAGCCGCGGGCCGGGGCGCGAGAAGTAGGCCGAGGCGTCGACGGCCACGACCTTCCGCGCGTCCAGTGCGCGCAGCTCGTCGGCGTAGGCGTGGGCCTCCTCGAGCGCTCGTGGCGCGTCGTAGCCGCACGGCATGACGACGACCACCTCGGGCTCCGCAGCCCTCACCGCCTCCCAGGTCGACTGCTCGGAGCTCTCGCCCGCGAAGCCCAGCACGTCCAGGCCGCCGGCCATCTCGATGAGCTGTGGCGTCCAGTGACCGGCCACGAAGACCGGATCCATCCATTCGAGCGCCACGACCCGGGGGCGGGGCGCGTCGCGTACGGCGAGGCGCACCGCGTCGGCGCGCCGCGAGGCGCTGGCCACAATCGTCAGCGCCGCGTCGCGCGCGCCGGTGGCCTGGGCCACGGTGCGCACGTCGCCCAGCGTCTCGCCGTAGGTCTTGGGGTCCAGCGAGAGCACGCGCGGACAGGCGGGCATCGCGTCGGCCAGCGCCTTGACCTCGTCGTAGGAGACCGCACACACGGGGCACAGCGCCTGGGTGACGATGAGGTCGGGCTCCATCTCGCCCAGCAGCTCCTCGTCCAGCGCGTAGATCGACTGGCCGGCCTGCGTGCGCTCGCGCACGGCGGCGTCGATCTGCGCGGCCGAGAGCCCGGCGGGCAGCACGTCGCGTGTCACCTGCTCGCGCTCGGTGGCCTCGATGGGATGATCGCACTCGTGCGTCACGCCGACGACCTGGTCGCCCAGGCCGAGCGCGAAGAGGAGCTCCGTGGCGTGGGGCACGAGGCTTACGATCCGCACGAGAGGAGAGGGTATGGCACCGCTTGAGCACAACGAGCTCACCACGCGCCTGGAGGGCGGCGACTGGCGCATCGAGGGCGACGCGATCGTCCGCGACCTGGAGCTCGAGGGCTTCACCGCGGCGATCGCGATGGTCAACCGGATCGCCGCGCTGGCGGAGGAGGCCAACCACCACCCCGACCTGCTCGTCCACGGCTACAAGCGCCTGCGGGTCACGCTCTCCACCCACTCCGAGGGCGGGGTGACCGAGAACGACCTCCAGATGGCGGAGCGCATCGATGCGCTCGTCTGAGGTGCGACGTGCTGAGGAGGCCGCCGGGTCAAGCGACGGCAGACGGATCTCTTGACGGCATCCAACCGGGCTATGCTTGCGCTTCGACTCGACAGGAAGGCCTGCCCATGAGCACCACGAGGATCCCCAAGTTCACCCTCCGCTTCCATGACCACCGCAACCACGAGATTCTCGGAGTCCTGGCGGACCGCTTCGGGATGTCGAAGAACCAACTCGCGGAAGAGATGCTGGAGCGCGAGCTGCGGGCTGCCGCGCTGCTTCTAGAGCGCGATCTCACTGGCACGCTGGAGAAGCTGCGCGGGTACCGTCGCGAGCAGCACCTGGACCAGGCCGTCACCGAGTTCGCGCACGCCGAGGGCTTCGAGGACGATCCGATCCAGACACGCCTGGTGCAGGGGTCGCGCACGCAGGACGCGTTCGGGATCGTGGACGCCTTCGCGTGAGGCATGCCGACGCCCTGGGAGGACCCGCCGGGATCCGGCGCTCAGATCGCCGCGAACGCCGCGCGGGTCCTGTCGGGGATCGCAGCGACCACGGACGCCCGCGACCCGCCGAGCGTCGCCGAAGCACAGCAGTGGCATCGCGAGCTCTACGACGGCATCGCCCCGCCCGTTCGCCTACTACGCCGGCGAGGTCAGGGACTTCGGTCCGGCCTTTCCCGACCTCATCGGCTACGAGGTCCGCGTAGGCAACGCTCTCGGCGTGCCGTCGGCTCAGGTGCCGGAGGCGTTGGCGCACTTCGAGCAAGCCGCCCGGCAGGGCGCGGCGAATCTCGATGGCGTCCTTCCGGCACGGATGGACCCATCCACGATGCAGCCCCGAGAGCTCCACGGCGTTCTGACCTTCTGCGCGGTGCTTCACGGGGTCTGGGTCCGGATTCACCCGTTCGCCAACGGAAACGGGCGAACGGCACGTCTATGGGCGAACTGGGCCGCCCTTCGCTACGGACTGCCGCCGTTCGTCACGGTGAAGCCTCGCCCCGGCCATCCCTATGGGGCGGCCGCGATGGCCTCGATGCGCGGTGACCACCAAGTCACGCTCGCGGTCTTCGATCAGATGCTGCGCGACCACCTCGCCGGCCGCCCGTTGGACTGACGGCTCGCCCAGCCGCCCTGCGTCGGGACCGGGACCCGGGCCTCAGCCCACGACGTGGAAGCCGCGCCCGGACTTGCGGCCCAGGTCGCCACGCTGCACGCGCTCGCGCACCCCGGCGGGGACGTCGGCGCCGATGGCCTCGCCGATGGCCTGGGAGACGTCGAGGCCGACCAGGTCGAGCAGGGCCAGGGGGCCCATGGGGTGGCCGGCTCCCATCGTCATGCAGGCGTCGACGGCGTCGGGCTCCAGGCCGGTCTCCTCGAGCAGGCGCACGGCCGAGAAGAGGTAGGGGAACAGGAGGCGGTTGACCACGAAGCCGGGCACGTCGGGGACCTCGACGGCCGTCTTGCCCAGCGCCGCGCACAGCGCGTGCGCGCGCTCGCGGGTCCGCTGGGTCGCGGCCGGGGGGAAGACGAGCTCGATCAGGTCCATCCGCGGCACCGGGTTGAAGACGTGCAGGCCCGCGAAGCGGTCGGGGCGGCCGCTGGCCGCGGCCAGCTTCTCGACGGACAGCGAGGAGGTGGTGGTGGCCAGCAGCGTGTCCTCCCCGACCAGGCCCGCGATCTGCCCCAGGAGGGCGCTCTTGGCCTCCAGGTTCTCAGCGATCGCCTCGACGACCACCGTGGCGTCGCGTAGGTCGGCCATCTCGGTCGTGACCGTGACGGTGTCGGCGCTGGCCCCCTCCAGGCGGCCGCAGAGCTTCTCGACGATGCCGCGGGCCCGGTCGGCCGAGGCGTCCGAGCGCGCCAGGAGGAGCACCGCGCCCTTGGAGGAGGCTGTCGTGGCCAGGCCGCAGGCGATGGCACCGCTACCGGTGATTGCGATTCGCTCGTGCATTGGGCGCGGCATCCTAGTGGTCCCTCGTCGAGGCGGGAGACCGGAGCCTCCAAGCGGGCGAGAAGGGCGTAGGATGCAAAGCGGACCAAGGCCGTACCGTCAGTCCGCATACCGCGGGGTTTCTGGGAGGTCTGGGGAGGAGAGAACGAAGCAATGCCACGACCGATCATCCTTGGCATCGTCGGCGACTCGGCGGCGGGGAAGACGACGATCTCGGGAGCGCTCGTCGACATCCTCGGCGAGGAGCAGGTGACCCACGTCGGGACCGACGACTACCACAAGTACGACCGCGAGCAGCGCAAAGAGCGCGACATCACGCCGCTGCACCCCGAGTGCAACTACATGGACATCATCGCGCAGCACCTGTCTCTCCTGCGCGAGGGCGAGCCGATCCTCAAGCCCGTCTACCACCACCATGACGGCACCTTCGGCCCGCCGGAGTACATCGCGCCGAGGCCCTTCGCCGTGGTGGAGGGCCTGCTCGGCTACCACACGCAGGGGCTGCGCGACACCTACGACGTGCGCGTCTACCTGGCGCCGCCCGAGGAGTTGCGTCGCGCATGGAAGGTCAAGCGCGACACGTCGAAGCGCGGCTACACCGAAGCCGGGGTGCTGGAGGACCTCGACAAGCGCGAGCCGGACTCCGCGCAGTTCATCCGCCCCCAGGAGCGCCACGCCGACCTCGTCATCAGGTTCATGCAGAGCGAGGGCGGGGACCCCGACAAGCTCGACGCCCAGATCGTCCTGCGCGAGACACTGCCCCATCCCGACCTCGCACCGTTCCTCGACAACGGCGACAAGGGGATCACGCTGATCGAGGGAGGCGCGGACCCCTACATCCGGATCCCCGGCGACGTGGAGCACAGCCACGCCGAGGAGATCCAGGAGGCGATCTGGGGAAAGCTGCACTTCGCCAGCCATCTGCGCTCGGAGCGCCTCGGGGAGTTCACCGTCGGGAGCGAGGTCCAGCGCTCCGACACGCTCGCGCTCGTGCAGCTCCTCATCCTCTACCAGATGGTGACCGCCAAGGCGGCGGTCGCGGTCGGCGGGGAGGGCGCCCGCTCGGAGGGCCCGGGCGGGGGAGAGGCGTAGACCCCCGAGCGGCCGGCTCTGCCTTCAGGACGCGGCCGCCCAGCGAAAGCCCGTCGCCGCCGCGGCCGGGCGCAGCGGGCTGGTGGGCAGGCCCGGCGGGGGGTCGGCCGCGTGGAAGCCTGAAGGCGAGGTGTCGTTGGGCGTGTCGGGGTGGAAGAGGGAGGCCAGGAGCTGGATGTGGCCACGGCCGACGCCCAGCTCGAACTGGCCGCCGCCGTACATGGCGATGCCCCGCTCGTCGCAGAAGTCGTAGGTGTCCAACAGGTCCTTGACGCTGCCCACGCGGGAGGGCTTGAGGTTGACCATGCGCGGCGGGAAGGGCAGCGCCTCGATGTCGGCGATGTCGTGGATCGGCGCGTCCCAGGTGATGGCGTCGCGGTGGTCGCGCAGGAGGGCGTCGATCTCCTCGGTCAGCTTGGGGTCCTCGATCCAGGCGTCTGGGAATGCCTCGACCACCCGGCGGTAGAGGACGGGGTCGGCGGGCTGGTCGACCGCCGTGCCCTCGTACATCCCCTTGAAGTCGACGGAGTCGACGGCGCCCGTGGCCACCAGACCCGCGATCAGCTCCTCGTCCCACGAGGAGGTGGGGTCGAGCTTGAAGCGCAGCGACGGGTAGTGGCGCAGGCGCCGGGTGACGGGATCCAGCGACGGGGGCTCGCCGAGGCGCAGCGAGACCACGAAGGTCACCGGCGCCGGCGCACGGCCCAGGACCTCGTGCAGCCCGGTGCCCGCCTGGCGCAGCGCGAGGTCCAGCGCGGCCGACTCGAAGGCCCACCGGCGGTAGCGGCGCGAGACGTCGCGCTCGGGCGCCTTGGTGGGAAAGAGGTCCGTTGCGGCCAGCGCGGCGCTGAACGAGCTCAGCGTCCAGTCGCCGGCGAGGTCGAGGACCGGCCCCGCGGCCTGCTGGGCCTCGTGGTCGGACGCCTCGTACACGACGTCCTCGCCCAGACCCTCCTCGCCGGCCCCGTGCAGGTGGATCGTCGTGCTCTTGCGCGTGAAGTCGCTGGAGACGTCCTGCTCGCGGCCCTCCAGGGCGTGAACCTCGACGCGCAGTGGGAGGTCGGCGACGAGGTCCCAGGAGGCCATGGCGCCATATTGCCATGCCTGGTCCGGCTTCCACCCCCGGCCCGTCCTTGGCCGCATGGCGCAGCGCCCGGCGCCCCATCCTGTCCCGGGGGCGATACCGGGGCTGCCCCGCGACGAGGAGGGTGGTGCCATGTGCGGCATAGCAGCAGCGTGGGGCCAGGCCGACGCGGATCTGGAGGCGCGCCACCAGTTCCGCTCCCTGAGCGACTCCGAGGCCATCCTGGACCTCTACGAGGTCCCCGACCCGCCCGTCGAGCAGGACAGCGTGGAGGGCTGGTGCGCGCGCCTGCGCAGCGCCATGGACGACTGCGTGGCACGCCAGCGGATGTCCGACGTGCCGGTGGGCGCGTTCCTGTCGGGCGGCCTGGACTCCTCGATCCTGGCCGCGCTGCTGCGCTGCCACCCCGACGAGCTGCACACCTTCTCGGTCGGCCTCGAGGGCTCGGGCGACCTGGCCGCCGCGCGCGTGGTGGCCGAGCACCTGGGCACCATCCACCACGAGCACGTGCTCACCCGCGAGGAGATCGCGGCCGCCCTGCCCGAGATCGTCTGGCACCTGGAGTCCTTCGACCAGGACCTGGTGCGCTCCGCCGTCCCCTCCTGGTTCACGGCGCGCCTGGCCCGCGAGCACGTGACGGTCGCGCTGACCGGCGAGGGGGCCGACGAGCTGTTCGCCGGCTACGCCTACCACGCCGGGATCGAGGACCACGACGTGCTGCGCGACGAGCTGCGCCGCTCGGTCCAGGCGCTGCACGACGTCAACCTCCAGCGCGTGGATCGCATGACCATGGCCCACAGCCTGGAGGGGCGCCCTCCCTTCCTCGACGACGCCGTGATCGACCTGGCCGGGCGCATCCCCACCCAGCTCAAGCTCCCCGAGGAGTGCTTCTACCATCACCTCCCGACCACTTCGCTCGAGCACCCTGAGCCGGTGCTGGCCAACGTCGCCCGCTGGACCGACCGCCCGGCCGGGGTGCCGGGCTGAGGCGCGCCTTGGTCGTCGCCCTCGCGCAGGTCAACCCGGTGATCGGGGACCTGCCGGGCAACGTCGCCGTCATGCGCGAGCGGATCGACGACGCGCGAGCGGCCGGCGCGCAGCTCGTGCTCTTTCCCGAGCTGGCGGTGTGCGGCTATCCGCCCGAGGACCTGCTCCTGCGCTCCGACTTCCTGGCCGCGTGTGCTGCGGCGGCCGAGGAGGTGGCCGCCGCGGCCCAGGATGTGGTGGTCGCCTTCGGCGTGCCCCTCAACGGCCCGCGCGACCTGCACAACACGCTCGTGGTGGCCGCGGAGGGCGAGATCCGGACGGTCTACGAGAAGCGCCACCTGCCCCACTACGGCACCTTCGACGAGGGACGCTACTTCGGCCGCGGCAGCGGTCCCGTGGTGGTGCGCATCGGCGACCGGCTGGTGGGCCTGTGCGTCTGCGCGGACCTGTGGATCGGTGACGGCCCGGCCACCGCGGCGGTTCGCGCGGGGGCCGAGCTGATCCTCAACGCCTCGGCCTCCCCGTTCCAGATGGGCAAGGCCCGCGACCGCGAGGCCATGCTCTCCCACCGCGCCCGTGAGCTGGTGTGCCCGATCGCCTACGCCAACTGCTGGGGCGGCCAGGACGAGCTGGTCTTCGACGGCGGCTCCACGGTGGTCGACCACCGTGGCCGGGTGGTGGCGCGCGCCGAGCCCTTCGCCGAGGAGCTGCTCCTGGTGTCGCTCGACCTGCGCCTCGTGCGCGCCGCGCGGCTGCGCGACCCGCGTCTACGCGCCGACGCCGACGACGAGTCGACCGCGCCCTCACAGGACGTCACAGCCGCAGAGCCCCGGGTCAGCCTGCCCCACGTGGCCTCCCAGCTCGGCCCGCCGCGCGTCGCCGAGGTGCTCGACCCCGACGCGGAGCTGTGGACCGCGCTGCGCCTGGGGATCGCCGACCAGGCGGTCAAGAACGGGCTCGATCACGCGGTGGTCGGCCTGGGTGGCGGCATCGACTCCTCGCTGGTGGCGGTCCTGGCCTGCGAGGCGCTGGGCCCCGACCGGGTCACCACGGTGCTCATGCCCGCGGCGGACAGCGACCGCGACGCCGAGCATGCGGCCCGTGAGCTGGCGGCGGCACTGGGCTGCGAGCTGCGTGAGGTTCCCGTCGCGGGGCTGCGCGACGCCTACGAGTGCGCCCTGGGCACGCCGGCGCTGAGCTCCGGCGAGGGGTCGACCGAGGAGCGGGTGCTGGCGCGCATACGCTCCAACGTGCTCATGGCGCTGGCCAACGTACCCGGCCGGCTGCTGCTGTCCACGGGCAACAAATCCGAGCTGGCCTGCGGCTACGCCACCCTTTACGGGGAGACGTTCGGCGGCTTCGCGCCGCTCAAGGACGTCCCGCGCACCACGGTGGTGCGTCTCGCGCGCTGGCGCCAGGGGAACGCGCCCGGGCCCATCCCCGCCGCGATCCTGGGGGATCCCCACGGGGGCGTGCGGCCGAGCACCTGGCGCGAGGATGGCCTGCCGCCCTTCGAGGAGGTCGACCCGATCCTCCAGGCCTACGTGGAGGAGGATGAGGATCCCGACGACCTGGTGGCCCGCGGGCACGATCCGGACGTGGTCCGGCGCGTCGTCGACCTGGTCGAGCGCGCCGAGCCCAAGCGCCGCCAGGCGCCGCCCGGCATCCGCATCAGCGCACGCGCCTTCGGCCAGGACCGGCGCATGCCCCTGGCCCACCGCTTCCGGTCCAACGGTGAAAGGCAGGATGACGTGCGGGAGCGCGGGGCCGGGGCAGGGGTCGGGGCCGGCTGACCGGGAGCGCCGGAGGGCTCGGCCTACCGGGCGGGGTCCGCGCCGTCGGCGCCGTTGGCCAGGCGGGCGACGAGCTCGTCGAGGCGCAGCTCCTCGAGCCCCTTGCCCACGGCCTCCAGCTCGGCGGCGCAGCGCTCGACGAGGCTGCGGCCCTCCCGGCACAGGTCCAGGGTCTCGCGCAGGCCGGCCTCCGCGGAGTCCAGGCGCTTGATGATCTCCTCCAGGCGCGCCGTGGCGGCCTCGTAGCTGAGCTCCTGCTCGCTCATCGATCCACGGTCGCATCCACGGCGCCGTCGCCGAAGCGCAGGCGCAGCGCGCCGCGCTCGCGGGCCGTGGCGGCGGAGGTGACCACGCCGCCGTCGGCGTCCTCGACCAGGGCGTAGCCACGCTCGACCATTCGCTGGGGGTCGTGGGCGCCCAGTGCGGCGGCCAGGGCGTCGAGGCGCTGACGGCGACGCCCGTCCAGCCCGGCGGCCTTCACCTTGCGGTCCAGGATGAGCGCGTGACGTGCGGTGCGCTCGCGCTCGCGCTGCGTTCCGCGTCGGGCGGCGGCGCGCATCTCGCGCAGGCTCTGGTGCAGGCGGCCGCGCTCGCGCTCCAGGTGCGCCCCCGGCGCCCGCGAGAGGCGGGCCAGCGTGCGCCCCCGGTCGACCACCGCGCGGCCTGCGTGCACGGCCAGCCGCTCGGCGTCACGGAGCACCTGCTCGCGGGCCTGCGCGCGCCGCGGCGGGCCAGGCCGGCCAGCACGTCGTCGCGTGCCTTGCCGCCCTCGCCCGTGACCACGCCGATCGTGCGTGGCACGACCGGGCGGCGCAGCGCCTTCTCTGGGGCGCGAACAGGCCCTCGCCGTCCAGGCGCTTGCGCAGGCGGTCGAGCTGGGCGAGCAGTCGCCCTCCCCGGCGACGCGCAGGTCGGTGACGTGGAAGGAGAAGGCGGGCGAGGAGGTCGCGGCGCCCGGGTAGTAGTCGAGGCCGCCTCCGACCACGACCTGCGCGCCGTCGGTCAGCACACCGGGGCTGAGGCCGAGCGCGACGAGGTCGTCGCCCCACATCGCGCACGGCAGCGCCCCCTGGGCGTCGCGCAGCTCGAAGTACACCCGAACCCGGGTCTCACGCAGGTTCCACACCTCGCCGAAGAGCTGGAGTCGCGCGCGTCGCGCAGCCAGCCCCGCAGGCGCTGGGCGTACTCGCCGACCGGCCAGGGGCCGGTGAGCCGTCGATGCCGGCCGGGCGTTCCTGCACGGTCGGGCCGAGGCTACTCACTACTCACCACACCACGCGGACGCCGTAGGCGGCGAAGCGGGGGTCGGCGGTGGCGATCGGGACATCCTCGACCAGGGCCTGGGCCACGAGCATGCGGTCGAACGGATCGCCGTGGTGGTGGGGGAGGCCGCGCACGGCCCAGGCGTGCTCGAGGTCGACCGTCAGGATGGTGAAGCCGCGGTCAGTGAGCTGCTGCGGTAGGTCGACCGGCGCGCTGAGCTTGCCCAGTGCCATCTTGATGGCGGTCTCCCACACGCTGGCGATGCTGACAACGGGTTCGGTGTACGGGTCGCGCAGTCGCTGGTCGACCGTTGCCGAGTTGCGCCGGTGGTCGGCCAGCCACCAGAGCACCACGTGGGTGTGCACGAGGAGCCGGCTCACGGCATGTAGTCGCGGAACTCCTCCAGCGGCTCGTCGAAGTCGTCCGCGATCCAGATCTGGCCTTCGAGGCCACCAGGCTCGCGCGGCTCGCGCGGCGGCTCGTACGCCGTGAGCTTGGCCACCGGAGTGGGTCCGCGGCGGATGACCACCTCCTCGCCGGCCTCGGCCCGCGCGATCAGGCGGGAGAGGTGGGTCTTGGCCTCGTGGATGCTCACCGGATCGCTCATTGCGCTCAGGTTAGCTGAGTGGCCTAACCGCGTCTACGAGCCCGTGCTGTCCGGGCTGGCCGGTCCGGTGCCCACGGAGGGCAGCGTGTCCAGGCCGCCCTCGGCGGCGAGGCCACGCTGCTCCCCGGCGTAGCCAAGCGCCGTGAGCCGGGCGATCTCTGCCTCGCCCTCCACCCGCGCCGGATGCCCGGCGGTCAGCGGGGCGATCAGCCGCGCGATGCGGTTGCGGATCTGCAGCGCGAAGTGGGGCGTGGAGGCGCCCATGAGCTGGCGTACGTCCTCGACGGTGACGTCGTGGCGCTCGCCGAGTCGATCTGGGTGCTCGGCCTGGCTCACTGCGGTGTGGTGGGAGTCGGGATGGGCAGCGGCTCGGGGGCCGGGTCGGTGGGCGACGGAGCGTCCTCGTCGTCCTCCTCGTCGTCGGGCTCCTCCTCCTCGGGCTCCGGCTCGGGCTCTGGCTCTGGCTCTGGCTCCTCCACCTCCTCGGCGGGTGGCGTCGGATCCACGGGCACGATCTCCAGGAGGGCGTCGATCTGGGCCTGGACCGTCGTGGTCAGCGCGGTCTCGTCGCCGATGATCCACGCGTGGTTGTAGACCCCGCGCACGGGGTCCTCGTCGAAGCCGGGCTGGATGTCCAGGAGGAACTCGCGCACCGGCCCGGGGAGCTCCTCGGCGTCGTCGACGAGGAGCAGCGGGCCGTACTTGCCCGACGTCGACAGAGGGGCGGCCGCGGCGGCGTCCGCGGGGTTGCTCCCGTTGAGCAGCACGAGGCCGTGCCCCGCATCGACGAGCCCCCAACCGAACTGGCCGTCGTTGAACGTGGCGAACTCGACGGCGTTGGAGATTGGGTCCCGGCCACCCACGCGGGTGACCGTGCCGAGCTCGCGCAGGACCTTGGTCACCTTGGAAGAGATGAGGCGCGTGGGTCCGAGGACGTAGATGCGCGGCTGCTGGTGGCTGCGCAGTGCCTCCCGCGTCTCGCGCGGGACCCCGTCGTCGTTGACGTAGAGGACCGGGTCGCCGGACTTGGCCGCCCAGCCCGCGGCGGGCATCGCGAAGGGCGCCTGCTCGGCGGTGGCGATGACGACGGTGTCGCTGGGGCTGCCCTGCGCCGCGATGGCCAGCGCGTCGATGGCGCGGGCCAGGGCGGCGGGGTTGCTCCCGCGCACCTCCGTGGTCTCGTAGCCGGAGGGAGTGGGTGCGTCGCCGATCAGGATGACCTGCGCGCCGCCCGCCTCCTGGGCGCCCGAGGGCTCCAGCTCCTCCAGCGCACGCTGGGTGGCCGCAGGGATGTCGTCGCCGTCGGTGAACAGCACCGGGGCCTTCAGGTCGGTGCCCATCAGGGATGAGGCGGCGATCGAGGCGCGCCAGTCGCCCACGTCCACGAGGGCCACGGCGGCGGGACGCTGCTGGTCGCCGGGGAACGAGGCGCGCGCCACGGCGGCGGCGTTGGCGATCGGGTCGGCGCCCCCCACCCGCGTCGTGTTCTTGGTGGCGAACGTCGGGAAGCCCAGCTCCAGCGCGGCGTTCTCCTCAGTGCCCTCGATTCCGAGGTCGGGGCTGAAGATCTCGCCCGGTCCGTCATCGCGCCCACACGCCCCCAGCGCCATCATGAGCACGGCCAGGAGTGCGGCGAGCGGGATGGCGCGGCGCGGCATGGCGGGTGACCTTAGCGGCGGGGCGCAGCAGACTCGCCGGTCGCGGCGTGCGCGGCGCCAGGGCCGCCACCGCCGTCACAACGGTCGACCCGGAGCCGACGGAGGCTGTCAGCGAGGCCGGGCGGGCCGGTGGCTCGCGGCCAGCGAGGCGCGGACCCGGTCGGCACGCCGGGCCAGGTCGCGCCGGCCGCAGCGCTGTGCCGCCCGGCTGGCGGCGCGGGCGTCGGCCGCGGAGCTCAGGCGGCCGGTCTGCAGCTCGGCCAACAGCAGGCGCTCGCGGTAGCCCGGGGCCGGGGTGCGGGGACCCTCGCTGCCGTCCTGCCGGTCGCGCTGGACGGTGGGAAGCATGGGCACCTTCATGACGATCTCCGATGACGGGTGCGATGGACGGTGGCCAGCCTCCCGCCCTCTCCTGAGGCAGCCATAAAGTCACACCTCGCCAACGCCGGTCTGCACGCCGTGCGCAACCTGCGACCTGCCGCGGTGTTCCCCCGCCCGACATGGTCCAGCGCTCCCTGCACGACCTGACCCGCCGCCGGCTCGTCGCGCTGGGCGCCGGGACCGTGGCGCTGGGCACCGCCCAGGCCTGGCTGCGCCCGCTGGGCGCTCTGGCTGGCGGCGCGCCCGCCCGCCCGGTGGGCTTCGCGCTCCAGCTCGGCTCCGACGACCTCGGCGGGGGCGGCGAGGCCCGGGCGGCCGCCGGGCACCGGACCAGCCGTGTGCTGGACGCCCCACGGCGCTTCGACCTCGTCGGCCTGCGCTGGCCCGGCGCGCCGCCGGTCGACGCCCAGGTACGCGCCCGCCGGCGCGGCGGGCGCTGGAGCGGCTGGCTCACCCTCCACGCGGGCGGCGACCACGCCCCCGACGGCGAGGTCCGCCGCGCCACCGAGCCGGCCTGGTTCGGCGGCGCGGACGAGCTGCAGCTGCGCGTGCCTGCCGGCGCTCCGCCGCCGCGGGTCCAGTTCGTCGCCAGTCGCGCCGCGGCCCCGCGCGGGAACATCCGGGGTCGCGCCGCCGCAGCGCCCGCGCCCGGCGGGGGCCCGCCGATCGTGCTGCGAGCCGGCTGGGGTGGCGACGGTGAGCCCCCGAAGGAGGACCCCTCCTACGGCCAGGTGCAGATGGCCTTCGTGCATCACACGGTCAACGCCAACTCGTACGGTCCCGAGGACTCGCCCGCCATCGTCCTGGCCATCGCGAAGTTCCATTTGGACGCCAACGACTGGAACGACATCGGCTACAACTTCCTCGTCGACCGCTACGGCCAGATCTTCGAGGGCCGCGCGGGCGGGCTCGAGCGCGCCGTGATCGGCGCCCAGGCCCAGGGCTGGAACGCGCAGTCGACCGGCATCGCCGTGCTGGGTACTCACGGGTCCTCCCCCGCCACCCGGGCCACCATCGCCGCCCTGGGCGAGCTGATCGGCTGGAAGCTGGCTCGCCACGGCGTTCCCACGGATGGGGAGGTCTCGGTGGTATCGGCGGGCGGGGAGACCAACCGCTTCGCAGAGGACCGCGCCGTCACCTTCCAGCGCATCAACGGCCATCGCGACGCCAACCAGACCGAGTGCCCGGGCAGCGCGCTGTACCGCCAGCTCCGCGAGATCCGCGCGCTCGCCGCGCGGGCGGCACGCGGCGTTGCGTCCGCCCCGCCCCCCGAGCCGTCGGCGGTCACCGCCCGCGCGGCCGCCACGAGGCGCGTGCGCGCCAAGGGGATCGGCGTGCTGCTGCGCGGCACGGTGGACGGCGACGCACCGGTGCGCGTGGCCGTCTCGCGCCAGGTCGACGGGCGCTACCGCTGGGTGCGCAGCGTTGGCGCCCGCAGGGCCGCCGACGGCACGTGGAGCGCGCGCGTGCGCCTTCCCACCCCTGGCCTGTACCGCCTGACCGCGGTCTCGGGCGACGCGCGCGCGGAGCCCGAGTACGTCCGTTCTGTGCGCAGCCGCTAGATTCGCAGCTACGAGAGCGAGAGTCATTCGTGGCCGGAGCTCGCCGGTTCCGGCGACCGAAGGCGAAACCATTTTCAATCGGGAGGTCCCCATGGCCGGCCTGGCTGGGCGTATGTCCACCACCATCAAGGCGAAGGTCTCCAGTTTCCTCGACCGCGCCGAGGACCCTCAGGAGACGCTCGACTACAGCTACCAGCGACAGCTCGAGTCGCTGCAGAGCGTCAAGAAGGGCATCGCCGACGTGGTGACGTCCAAGAAGCGCCTGCAGATGCAGGCCGAACGGCTCGAGCAGTCCGTGGTCAAGCTCGACGGCCAGGCCCGCACTGCCCTGAACGCGGGCAACGAGGAGCTGGCCCGCACCGCGCTGGAGCGCAAGCAGCTCGCCCAGAACGAGATGCAGTCGCTCGACGGGCAGGTCTCCGAGCTCGAGGAGCAGCAGCAGAAGCTCACCGACAACGAGAAGAAGCTGCGCCAGAAGATCGAGGCCTTCAAGACCAAGAAGGAGGTCATCAAGGCGCAGTACTCCGCCGCCGAGGCCCAGGTGAAGATCTCCGAGGCCGCCACGGGCGTGGGCGAGGAGATGGCCGACATCGGTCTGGCCATGCAGCGCGCCGAGGACAAGACCGAGCAGATGAAGGCCCGCGCGGGCGCCGTCGAGGAGCTCGAGGCCTCCGGCACGTTCGACGACCTCACCCAGATCGGCGGGGGTGGCGGCGACGACATCGACCGCCAGCTCGCGGAGCTGTCCACCGGCCAGGGCGTCGACGACGAACTGGCCAAGATGCGGGCCGAGCTGGGCTCCGGCGAGGGCGAGAGCGGCGGCGAGAGCAAGCAGATCGGCAGGGGGGAGGACTCGTGATCGTCAGGATCATGTCCGAGGGCCAGTTCAGGCTGGCCGACGACGACATGGACCGCCTCAACGAGCTGGACAACGTCTGCGTCGCCGCCGTGGACGGCGGCGACCGCGAGGGCTTCCAGGTGGCCTTCGCCCAGCTCCTGGCGCTGGTGCGCGAGCACGGCACCCCTGTCCCCGACGACGACCTGGTGGGCTCCGACGTGCTAGTGCCGCCACCCGACACCTCCTTCGAGGAGGCGGCGGCCGACTTCACCGGCGATGGCCTGATTCCCGGCTAGCCGTCGGCTAGCCGCGGACTCTCGCAGATGGCCTCCCTGGTCACGGGCGCCACCGGGTTCATCGGCAAGCACCTGGTGGAGCGTCTGCTGGCCCGCGACGGCGACGTGCACGTGCTGGTGCGCGCGTCGTCACGGCCCAAGCTCGACGCGCTGGTGCAGCGCTGGGGTCATGCCGAGCGGGTCAAGGCGGTGGTCGGCGACCTGGGGCTGCCGCGCCTGGGCGCGGGCGACGCCGACCTCGAGGCGCTGCGCGGGGTCGACCACGTCTTCCACCTGGCCGCCGTCTACGACATGGCCGCCGACGAGGAGCGCAACCGCGTGGCCAACGTGGGGGGCACGCGCAACGCGGTCGAGCTGGCCAACGCGCTGGTCGCCGGGCGCTTCCATCACGTCTCCTCGGTGGCCGCGGCAGGGATGTACCGCGGCACGTTCACGGAGGCCATGTTCGACGAGGGCCAGCCTCTGGAGCACCCCTATCACGCCACCAAGTTCGCGTCGGAGAAGATCGTCCGCGAGGAGACCGCCGTCCCCTGGCGCGTCTACCGCCCCGCGGTGGTCGTCGGCGACTCGCGCACGGGCGAGATGGACAAGATCGACGGCCCCTACTACTTCTTCAGGGCCATCCGTGCCGCCAGCCGCCTGCCGTCCTGGATCCCCCTCGTCGGCCCCGAACTGGGGGACACCAACATCGTGCCGGTGGACTTCGTGGCCGACGCCATCGACCACCTCGCCCACGCCGACGGCTTCGACGGGCAGGCCTTCCACCTGTGCAGCCCCGAGCCCCTCCCGTCGGTCGAGGTGCTCAACGCCTTCGCTCGCGCGGCCGGCGCACCGCGCCTCGCAGCGCGGATGGGCGGTCGCCCCGCGGCCTGGGCTGTCACTCGGGGCACGACCGCGGCCACGCGGGCGCCCCTGATCGGCGGTCCGCTGCGCCGGCTGCTGGCCGCCTGGGGCATCCCCGCTGAGATCATCGCCTACCTGGGCTTCACCGCGCGCTTCGACACGGCCGCCACCCGGCGGGCGCTGGGGGGCAGCGGCGTCGCCGTCCCGCCCCTGGAGGGCTACGCCGACCGGCTGTGGGACTACTGGGAGCGCAACCTGAGGTAGTGGCCCTCCGCCCTGCGACCCAGCGAAGGAACCACTAGGTTTCGCTCCATGGCCGGCGTGGTGCGCGGAGTGGGGGGAGCGGCGCGGCTGATCGGCGGCGCCGCCAGGGCCGTGGGCCAGCAGGTGCCCGACGAGGTGCTGCGCTTGGGCCGGCGGGCGACCGGCGGGCGCTCGCTGCGCGACGCGATCGAGGGCCGTCACGTGATGGTCACCGGCGCGTCCTCGGGGATCGGCCTGGCCGCGGCGATGAAGATCGCGCAGGCAGGAGGCACCGTGCTGCTCGTCGCGCGCACGCCCGAGAAGCTCGAGTCCACGCGTGAGGCGATCGAGCAGGCCGGCGGCGAGGCGCACGTGCACCGTTGCGACCTGTCGGACTTCGAGGACATCGATCGGATGGCCGCCGAGGTGCTCGAGCGCCACGGCCACGTCGACATCCTGGTCAACAACGCGGGGCGCTCCATCCGCCGCTCGCTGGCGCTGTCCTACGAGCGCTTTCACGACTTCGAGCGCACCATCCAGCTCAACTACCTGGGCGCGGTGCGCCTCATCCTGTGCCTCGTCCCCCCGATGCGCGAGCGCCGCTACGGGCAGATCGTGAACATCTCGTCGATCGGGGTGCAGACCAACACGCCGCGCTTCTCGGCATACGTGGCCTCCAAGGCGGCGCTCGACGCGTTCTCGCGCTGCGTCGCCCCGGAGATGATGGACGACAACGTCACCATCACGACGATCCACATGCCGCTGGTGCGTACCCCGATGATCGCGCCGACGGGCATGTACAAGTCGTTCCCCACGCTGTCGCCCGACGAGGCCGCCGGCCTGATCACCGACGCGATCATCCACCGGCCCAAGCGCGTCGCCACGCCGCTGGGCAACCTGGGCCAGATCCTCTACGCGGCCAACCCGAAGTCGATGGACGTCACCCTGGGAGCGGCCTACAAGCTCTTCCCCGACTCGGCCGCAGCGCGGGGGGACAAGAAGAAGGTCGGGCCGGCCAACCCCGAGGGGGACACCGACGACGACGGGCTCACCCGCAGCGCCCAGGTCTTCGCGCAGATGATGCGCGGCGTGCACTGGTAGCAGCGGTCGTCGCGATCTACACGGACCGACGCCGCGCAGAGGGAGCTGCGCGACAAGGGCCTGGCGGGCTGACGGAGCCGGCCTGCCGGTCCTCGGCTTGGCCGCCTACGCAGTGGTCCTCTCCATGGGGCGCGCGACCACCGGGATGGTGGCCAACGCGCCGGCGGAGACGACGGCGGTGAAGACGTAGACGGCGACCTCCAGGGAGATCGCCGTGGCAAGGGCGCCCACCCCCACCACCGCCAGCGAGACGCCGAGGTAGATCGCGGCGAAGTAGGTCGAGGAGACCTCGGCGCGGCGGTCTTGCGGTGCGATGGCGTTGATGGTGGTCGTGGCGCCAAGCCACGTCAGGCCCTGCCCGAGCCCCGCGCTCAGTGAACCGGCCAGCAGCACGGCGAGCGACCGCGTCGGGAAGGCCAGGGCCACGAGTGCGGCGCCCGCGACGAGCGAGACGAGGCCCGCCAGCATGGCGCTGCGCGCGGGGGTCGCACGAGCCGCGACCTGCGCGGCGCAGGACGCGGCGAGCATCACGAACACGATCCCGCCCAGCAGCGCGAGGTCGTCGCTGCCCAGCAGGAGCGCTGCGTAGGACGGGATGACCGCGAGGAAGAGTCCGGACACGGCCCAGCCCGCGGTGGCCGCCAGCGTGGCCGCGACGAAGGGCCGCGCCTCGGGCGGCAGCGTCGGGCGCCGCGGCCGCCAGCCCGCCAGCGCCGCGAGCACCCCACGTGAGGGAGGGAGCAGGGCCATCAGGACGAGCGCGGGGACGAGCAGCCCGAGGTGCACCACGAAGGGCAGCGCGCGGCCGCCGACGTGCTCGGCCAGGACGCCGGCCAGCAGCGGCCCGAGCGCCGACCCTCCCACCGTGGCCAGCGTCGCCGCCAGCGCCGCCCGGCCGCGGTCGCCGCCGGGCTCGAGCTCGACCAGTGCGGCCACCGCCGCCCCGCTGGCGATGCCCACGGCCAGCCCCTGCGCCACGCGGGCGGCGAACAGGACGACCGTCGCCTGGGCGAGCGCGAACAGCACAGAGGCCCCCGCGGCCACCAGGAGCGTCACCACCAGCGGCGCCCGGCGGCCGACGGCGTCCGAGAGCGGGCCGAGGAGGAGCAGCCCCGCGATGACCGCGAGCGCGTAGGACGCGAAGATCAGGGTCAGGACCAGCGGCGAGAACCCGAAGGCCTCCTGGAAGACGCCGTAGAGCGGCGTGGGGAGCTGCGCGCCGACCAGCAGCAGGGTGAACGCGTAGACGACCCCGGCGAAGGCCAGCCGACGGCGGCCCGCGCTCAGATCGGGATGCCCCAGAGGGGGAACCAGCGCTCGAGCTCGGGCTCGACGGGCAGCTCCTGGCCGATGATGGCCTTGAGCTGCAGCTCGCGCTCGTTGGAGCGCTGCTTGTCCCCGCCGGCGGGGACGAACGGGTACCAGGAGCCCCGCTTGTAGTTGTAGATGAGGTACATGTCCTGGCCGCGGGTGTCGC
The DNA here is from genome assembly GCA_024330185.1 of Candidatus Siliceabacter maunaloa. Classification (GTDB taxonomy): domain Bacteria; phylum Actinomycetota; class Thermoleophilia; order Solirubrobacterales; family Solirubrobacteraceae; genus Siliceabacter; species Siliceabacter maunaloa. Next base: position 23,850 of record JANDLV010000019.1, on the reverse strand, counting down.
GGAAGCCGAAGACGGCGGCCAGGATGCGGTCGCCGTAGCCGCCGACGCCCAGCGCGTCGGCGACCGCGTTGACGTTGACGACCTGGTCCTCGAGGTCGTCGTCGCGCACGATCATCCAGCGGTAGCCGTAGGCGTCCTCGTGCTTCTCCAGCGAGGTGCCGGTCTCCTCGCCGGTGCTGCGCACGAGCTCCTCGACCTCCGAGGCGATCTGGTCGAAGTCGGAGGTGCCCAGCGGCTGGAAGACGATGGCGGCGGCGCCGCGCGTCTCGATCTGGTGGCCCGCCGAGAGGTGGACGTAGGCCGTCGACAGCGCGAACAGGCGGTCGGGCGCCGGACCCTTGATCTGCCGGCGCCCGAGCAGCGAGTCGAAGAGGCCCATCTGATTCTCTCTCCGGCTAGCGGCCGGCCTGGAGCTGCGCCTCGACCTGCGACAGCGCCGCGATGCGCTTCTCCATCGGGGGGTGGGTCGAGAAGAGGTTGAACAGCGACTTCTTCGCGCCCGCCGGGAAGATGTAGAACGCCTTGAGCTCGCTGCGCGCCCGCATGTCGTCCTGGGGGATCTGCTCCATCATGCCGCCGATCTTCATCAGCGCCGAGGACAGCGCGCTGGGCCTGCCGGTCATCACGGCGGCACCGCGGTCGGCGGAGAACTCGCGGTAGCGCGACAGGGCCTGCATGAGGAAGAAGGAGACGACGTAGACCACGAAGGAGACCGCGATCAGCCCGAGGATCCCGGGGCCCTCGTCGTCGCCCCCGCCGCCGAAGAAGAAGCCGAACTGCATCACCATCGCCGCGATCGAGGCGAAGAACGAGGCGACGGTCATGACCATCACGTCGCGGCTCTGGATGTGGCTGAGCTCGTGGGCCATGACGCCCTCCAGCTCGGAGGGGCTGAGCAGGTCCATGATGCCGGTGGTGACCACCACGGTGGAGTGCTTCTGCGAGCGGCCCATGGCGAAGGCGTTGGGCATCTCGGTCTGCACGATGCCCAGGCGTGGCTTGGGCAGGTCGGCCTGGAGGCACAGGCGCTCGACCATGGCGTGCAGCTCCGGCGCCTCCTGCACGGAGACCTGCTGCACCCCCATCGCGCGCAGGGCGAGGGCCTCCGACCCGAAGAACTGCGCGGCGAACAGGCCGCCCGCGATGATCAGGATGAGCACGCCGCCGACACCGAAGGCGAACAGCGCGCCGACGAGCACCACGTAGACGGCGCCCAGGAGGAACATGGTCAGAAGCATGCGGGCCTGGAGCCCGCGATCGCGCCCGAAGCGCTGAGTGGACGAAGGAGCCATGCAGGGAAGTCTAGTCACGCGCGTGAGGCGACCTTACGCTTGTGGCATGTCGGCGGCCGTCATCGCCTGCCGGACGACGCCCACCGGCCACTGGGAGGTCCTCACCCGCGCGCCGCATCCCGCGCTGGCCGCCTGGGTGCGCCGCTACCAGGGCTACCGCGAGTGGTCGTCGCAACCCTTCCGCCGCCGGGAGGCGCCCAGGGGGATCGTCGCCCTGATCGTCAGCTTCGGCGACCCGATCCGCGTGCTCGACGGCGCGACGCGCGGCACGCACGTCTCGTTTGTCACCGGCCTGGACGAGCGCGCCGCGCTGACCGAGTACACCGGCCACCAGCACGGCATCGAGGTCAACCTCTCCCCGCCGGGCGCGCACATGGTGCTCGGCGTCCCGATGCACGAGGTGGCAGGCCGCTGCGTAGCTCTCGAGGACGTGCTGGGGGCGGCTGGGCGCGCACTGCCCGAGCGGCTGGCCGCGGCTCCCGGGTGGGACGCACGCTTCGCGCTGCTGGACCGGCTCCTCGCCGGCCGGCTGGCGGCCGCGCGGCCGGCCTCCCCGGACGTCCTGCGTGCCTGGGCGCTGCTGGAGGGCTCCCACGGGTGCGTCACGGTGGAGACGCTCGCCCGCGAGCTGCGCTGCAGCCGCCGCCACCTGGCCGCGCGCTTTCGCGAGCAGGTGGGCCTGCCGCCCAAGACGGTGGCCCGGATCCTACGCTTCGAGCGCGCCACGGCGCTGCTGCGCTGCGGCGACGATCGCCCCGACTGGGCGGGCGTGGCCGCCGAGTGCGGCTACTTCGACCAGTCGCACTTCAATCGCGACTTCAAGGCGTTCGCGGGCGTGACGCCGACCCGCTTCGCCGCCGCCCTTCTGCCAGATGGCCTCGGCGTCAGCGGATGAAGAGGTTTCGCCTGCCGGTCGCCGCAAGGGTCGACCTTCGGATGAGGTCTTTCGCCTTCCGTCGCCGGAACCGGCGACCTCCGGCGACGTTAGATGTCACATCCATCCAAGACGGCGCGTCGGCCGCGCCGTAGTGTCGCGGCCATGAGCGATCAGACGTTGTTCCCCATCCTGCGCTACCACGATCCCGAGGCCGCGATGGACTGGCTGGAGGCGGCGCTGGGCTTCACCCGCCACGTCGTTCACCGCGGCGAGGACGGGGGCGTGGCCCACGCCGAGCTTGCCTTCGGCGGCGCGCTGATCATGCTCGGCGGCGAGGGGCCGATGAGCAAGCCCGCGGGAAGTGGGTCGCTGTACGCGGCCGTCGCCGACCCCGACGGCCTGTTCGCCCGCGCCACCGGCGCGGGCGCCGATGTCGCCATGGGCCTCACCGACCAGGACTACGGCTCGCGCGAGTTCGCTGTCCGCGATCCCGAGGGCAACCTCTGGAGCTTCGGCACCTACCGCCCGTCGGGGGACTGACCCGGGAATCCTCCCGGTGCAAGCGGTCTTGCGCTGCGGGGCGTGACCCTGACGTACGGTCAGCGCCGCCATGCGCGTGCGGATCGCCCTGCTCTGCGTGGCGCTGCCCCTCCTGTTGTGGGCAGCGCTGCCCGTCGTCTCCATCGGCAATCCCGCCGAGGAGTCCGCGCGGCTGGATCGGCGCATCGACTCGGCGCGCGAGCGGGTGGAGAGCCGGCTGGGCACCGAGCGCGAGCTGCGCGGCGACATCCGCTCCTACTCGGAGCGCATCGACCGCCTCGAGGGGCGCATCGGGGACCTGCGCGGCCGCCAGCAGCGCCTGCAGGGCGACCTCGACTCCAAGCAGGCCGAGCTCGCGAGCACGCAGACCGAGCTGCGTGAGGAGCGCGCTCGCCTCGTGCGCCTGCGCGAGCGCCTGAAGGAGACGCGCCAGGCGCTCTCGGGCCGAATGGTCGAGATCTACAAGATGGGCGACCCGGGCCTGCTCGAGGTCGTCCTCAACAGCGACGGATTCGCTGAGCTCCTGGAGCGCGGCGAGTTCATCGCGCGCATCTCGGATGCCGACCGCAGGATCGTCGAGGAGGTGCGCCGCGCCCGCGAGGACGCCGTCGCGACCGAGGATCGCCTCGACGAGCTCGAGGATCGCCAGCGCGAGCTGCGCGACGCCGTGCGCACCCGTCGCGACCAGGTCGCCGATACCAAGGGCGAGCTGATCGGCACGCGCGTGGGCGCCGAGCAGACGCAGGAGGGCAAGGAGAACGCCCTGGAGGAGGTGGGCTCCGAGCGCCGCAACATCGAGGAGGACCTCGAGGCCATGGAGGCCGAGCAGGAGAAGATCCAGGCCAAGCTCAATCGCGCCTCTCGCGCGGGCGGCCCGATCCGCCGTGGCTCAGGCGAGCTCATATACCCCGTCAACGGCGCGTTCACCTCACCGTTCGGTCAGCGCTGGGGCCGCCTGCACGCCGGCATCGACCTCGCCTCCGCGAACGGGACCCCGATCCGCGCGGCCGACTCGGGCAAGGTAGTGCTGAGGGCCTTCACGGGCGGCTACGGCAACTACACGTGCATCCAGCACAGCTCGTCCCTGTCGACGTGCTACGCCCACCAGTCGCGCTTCGGCGTCTCCAACGGCCAGAACGTCAGCAAGGGCAAGGTCATCGGCTACGTGGGCAACACGGGCAACTCCACCGGCGCTCACCTGCACTTCGAGGTTCGCGTCAACGGGACGCCGCGCGACCCGATGGGCTACCTCTAACGCCGACTTGCCGCCCCCGTTGGCTCCCACGACGACGCCCGTTGAGGAGCCGGCCCAGCGCCGTCGAACCTAGGGGGAAAGATCGCGCGAATGCGCCTCGTTATCATTTCCTCACTATGAGCGAGCACTGGCTCGAACGCGCCCACGCGGCGCTGCGGGCCGCCGGACTGCGCAGCGGCGGCGGCCGCGAGCTCGTGCTCGAGGAGCTCGCTGCGGCGGGGTGCCTGCGCAGCGCCCAGGAGCTCGAGCGCACGCTGGCCGACCAGGGCAAGCCGGTGAGCCGCGCGACTGTCTACCGCACGCTCGAGCTCCTCCACGAGCTCGCCCTCGTCCAACGCGTGGATACGGGGAACGGCGTCGCCCACTTCGAGCCGGCCGACCACTCGGGCGAGCACCATCACCACACGGTCTGCGATCGCTGTGGGCGGGTGCTGACCTTCGCCGACGAGGAGCTCGAGGCGGCGATCGACCGGATCAGCGACCGGCTGCCCTTCGCCGTCCACCGCCACGACGTCGTTCTGCGCGGCGCGTGCGCGGACTGCGCCGGACGGGCCTGAACGGGCGCTGCCGCTCCCCCGCTCAGGCGACGGCCAGCGGTCCGTGGTCGTCGCAGTGGTCCTGGTGTGGGCTGTGCAGGCGCCCGTCGACCAGGAAGTCGACGTGGTCGTCGTGGGGCACCGTCTCGTGCCCGCAGCTCGGCCCGTGCTCGTGCCCGGCGTCGTGCCCGCCGGCGGCCGTGGTGTGCCCGTCGGGATGGTCTGCGTCCACCGCGATCACGTGCTCGTCGACGTGGTCGTCGTGCGGGTGGTGCAGATGGCGTCGTGCAGGTAGTCGACGTGGTCGTCGTGACGGACCGCGGTGTGTCCGCACTCGGGCCCGTGGACGTGATCGTGTGTTTCGTGGACCTGATGTTCATGGTGGCTCATGGCCCCACCGTAGGCGCACGCGGTCGATGCGGCCAGCAGGCGCGAATGAGTCGCGGTCGCGGCGGGCGGTCCAGGGACGCTACGCGTCCCGGGGCGGCGCCTGTCGCGCCGCGGCGCTCACCCCGCCTCCGCCAGCACGGCGGCCAGCTCCTGGTCGAGATGGGCGCGGGTGGGGTGGTCGATGGGGAGGGTCAGGCGCAGCCGTGTCGCGTGCTCGGCGACATCGTGCTCGCCCGTATCCAGCAGCGCGTGGCCGGCGATGCACCCGAGGACGACGAAGACGACCTGGTGCGCACAGCGCCACGAGTAGTGGCCGGACTCGTCGACCCGCTGGACGGGCCGATCCGCAACCGGGTCGAGCGCCACGGGCTCATTCATCGTTCGGTGGGCGAGCAGGTGTCGCCCGTGCCCGTCGCCGATCACGCCGAGCGGAATCCCGGCCCGGCGGCCGAGCTCGGCGCCCAGGCAGACCAGCAGCGTCGGGTCGCCGGCGCGGCGCTCGAGGACGTCGTGCACGAGGAGGACGCTGCGCCCGTCGGAGCCCGCGGTGGCGGCGCGGAAGGGGCGCAGCGCCACTCGGAGGGCGAGCATCTGGGCGATCGGCGGGTGGCCGTGGACGGCCATGAGCGGGGCCGCCAGCGCGTCGAGCCCGTCGCTGAAGGCCCCCTCGTCGACGGAGGCGAACTCCGCGGCCAGCGCAAGGAGCAGATCGGTGTGCTCGGGGCAGCGCGGCGCGCGGGCCTGCTGGGTGAACGGGGCGATGGGCACGATGCCTCCAGGCGCTTAGGGTTACCTAACAAGCTGCCCCTGAATCCATACCGCAACGGTGGGAATGGTGCAAGGGCTCGTTCACGGAAAGAGGCATCCAGGGTAGAAAGGTGCTAATGATTCTCGTTCTTAGCTCTTTCTCCGACGGGATGCCGATGGCGCGCCGCTCACTGCTCTCCTCCACCATCGCCGCCCTGCTGGTCGCAGGGCTCTGTGCCGCGCCCGCGCCCGCGCTCGGCGCCCCGCCCGTCGAGACCCTCGCGGGCTCGGCGGGTCAGGGGCCGGCGCTGGATGTCGCGCAGACGCCCACGGGCCTGGCGGTGAGCGACGGGAGACTGTTCGTCGCCGACGAGACCTTCGCGGTGGTGCGCGTGCTCGACCCGGCCACGGGCGCGCAGACCGTCGTGGCGGGCAACGCCTCCAAGGGGCGTGAGGGCGACGGCGGCCCGGCCACCGCCGCGCAGCTCGGCGGCAGCAGTAGCGGGATCGGGCCCCAGGGCATCGCCCTCACGCCCGAGGGCGACCTGCTGATCGCCGACACCGGCAGCAACCGGGTGCGCCGCGTCGACGCCGGGACCGGCGAGATCTCCACCGTCGCGGGCACCGGCACGTTCGGATCGGCCGTGGACGGCGGGCCGGCGACCGAGGCCGACCTCGGCGCCCCCTACGGGGTCGCCGCTCTGCCCGACGGCGGCTTCGTGGTGGCCGACACCTCCAACCACCGCATCCGCCGGGTCGCGCCCGACGGCACGATCTCCACCGTCGCGGGGTCGCGCTTCGGCTTCGCGGGCGACGGCGGGCCGGCCGACGCGGCGCAGCTGGCCCTTCCCCGCGGCGTGGCCGTCGCGGCCGACGGTGACCTGTTCATCGCCGACACCAGCAACAACGCCGTGCGCCGCGTCGACGCCCGGGACGGGACGATCGCCACCGTGGCGGGTCGCGGCACCGCTGACCCGGCCGCCGGCGGTCCGGCCACCGGGGCGCGGCTGAACGTGCCCGTCGCCGTCGCCCTCGACGAGGCCGGTGACCTGTTCGTGGTGGAGCGCGGCGGCCATCGGGTAAGCCGCGTGGCCGCCGCGGACGGGACCATCGAGGTGGTCGCGGGCACGGGCACCGGCGGCTTCTCCGGCGACGGCGGCCCCGCCGACCAGGCCCAGCTCCTGGCGCCCGCCGGCCTGGCGCTGGACGGCGGACGCCTGTTCATCGCCGACGGCTTCAACCGTCGGGTGCGCGCTGTGGACCTGGCCGACGGCCTCATCGACTCCGTCGCGGGCAACGGCGCCTTCGGCTTCAGCGGTGACGGCGGACCGGCGCCCGACGCCCAGCTCTTCTCGCCCTTCGGGCTGACCGTGGGCCCCGACGGCGACGCCTTCGTGGCCGACACCGTGAACCACCGGATCCGGCGCATCGACGCCGCCGACGGGACGATCACCACGGTCGCCGGGGACGGCACGCAGTGCCAGCCGGCCGGCCAGCCGCGCGATCGCCCCAGCGCGCCCTGCGGGGACGGCGGGTCCGCGCTCGAGGCCCAGCTCTCCCGCCCGTGGGACGTCGCGGTCACGCCCGCCGGCGACGTGCTGTTCGTGGACAACAACCTGCGCCGCGTGCGCCGCGTCGACGCGCAGACCGGCGTCATCTCGACCCTCGCCGGCACGGGGGAGGTCGGGTTCCGCGACGGTCCCGGGGCGCAGGCCCAGTTCGACGAGGCCCAGGGCGTGGCCCTCGACGCCGGGGGCGAGCGGCTGCTGGTCGGCGACGCGGGCAACAACCGCGTCCGCGCGATCGACCTCGAGGCGTCCGGCAACCCCGTGAGCACGCTGGCCGGCTCGGGCGAGGACTGCGGCGACCCCGAGGCCCCCTGCGGCGACGGCGCGCCGGCGACCGATGCGCAGCTCAGCGCGCCCACCGAGGTCGCCGTGGGGCCCGACGGCGACGTGGTAATCGCCGACGGCCCGACCCGCCGGGTGCGCCGCGTCGACGCGGGCACCGGTGTCATCTCCACCGCCGTGGGCACCGGCGAGTCGGGCGGCGGCGGGGACGGCGGCCCGGCCACCGGCGCCCGCCTGCGCTCCCCACGCGGCGTGACCGTGGACGGCGCCGGCAACCTCTTCGTCGCCGACGCCTTCGACCACCGCGTGCGCCGCGTCGACGCCGTGACCGGGATCATCGAGCCCTGGGCCGGCGCCGGCCGGCCGGGAACCTTCGGCGGCGACGGCGGCCCGGCCGAGCAGGCGAGGCTGAACGAGCCGTGGTCGCTGGCCACCCAGGTCGACGGCGCGCTGCTCATCGCCGACCGCGCCAACAACCGCGTGCGCCGGGTGGCGGCGCCGGAGCCCGAGCCGGAGCCCGAGCCCGAGGAGCCGGGCGGCGAGCAGCCCGGGGGGACCCCGCCCCCGGCCGATGCACCGCCCGCCGGCCCCCCGCCCACGGCGCCGTCCGGTCCGCCCTCCGGCGCTCCGTCCGGCGGCGCGCGCGAGGACGCGAGCCCCCGCTTCGCGGCCAAGCTCCAGGTCGAGCGGGCGCGCGTGCGCCGCGAGGACCGCGAGCTGGACGTCCTCGCGCCGATCACCGCCCGCGCGTCGGGGAACGTCGAGGCGACCTTCGAGGCCGCCGGGAGCACCCACCGCTTCCGCGAGCCCGTCGACGCGCAGCAGCGGCGGCTGCGCTTCCGCGAGCCGATCTTCGCGGCCCAGGCTCGCCTGGGCACCGGCATCCTGACCATGCGCTACGCGGGCAACGCGCGCACCAGGCCTCAGGAGGTACGTCTGCGCGCCGCGCGCAACGCCAGCGACCTGGAGCCCCAGCGCCCGCGCATCGCGGACGGTCGGCTGATGGCGGAGGGGACCATCGCCAGCGAGGCGCGCGGCGTGGTCCGCCTGCGCGTGGAGTGGTTCTCCGGCGGTCGCGAACGCTCGCTGGTGCGCCAGATCGAGATCGAGGACGGGCGCTGGGAGCTCGACGAGGAGCTCGGCCGGGAGCTGCTGGACTCCCTGACCAGCGACCGGACCGGGGAAGCGCACTCGGTCATCGCCTTCACCGGCTACCTCCCCGAGCGCCAGCGCGGTGAGATTCACACCTTCAGGGTGGACGGCTGAGCGCGATGGCCGACCAGGGGGCGCTGCAGGAGTTCATGGCCGGCGCCCACCCGGCCCAGAAGGAGCTCGTCCTGCGGATGAAAGACGGGGAGCGTCTGCTCCTGGTGGCCGTCGACGAGACCTGCCAGCGCCGCCTTGCCGACCTCTTCGCCCAGCTCGCCCCGGGTCGTGACGGCACGCCGAAGGAGGTCGCGGCGCGCTGGCGGATCCTCCACCTCGGCGAGCGGCCGCGAGCGGTACGGCTCGACCTCGTGTTCAGGCAGCCCTTGCGCCTGCAGGTGCGTGTCCTGTTCTCGGTGGCCACGAGCGTCGCCGTCCGTCACGCACCGCAGGCGGCTCACCTCTGCCTGGTGACCAGAGGGGCCTTCGATCAGCTCGAGCACGACGGCGTCTGTGGCAGCCACGCGATCGTGATCCCCACGCCGCCCACGAGCGAGCTGGAGGCGGCGCTGGCGGCGGCGTGACGGACGGGGAGGCCTGGTCGACCCGCGGTGTGTTAGGGTGACCTAACTTAGGTGCGCCTTACAGCGCCCCGACGACCAAGAAAGCCCCGCATGCGCACACGTTCTGCCCGCCGGACCGTCCACGGCCCGCTCATCGCCCTCGGCGCCCTCCTGCTCCTCGCCGCGCCTGCCGCCGCGCAGGACGCCGACCTGGCCCGGGATCGCAGCGTCGTGGTCGGTGGTGAGGCCGCCGGCGGCGGAGCGGGCTCCACCATCGCCGCCTGCGACGTCAACGGGGACGGGCGGGACGACATCGTGGTGGGCGACACGCGTGGCGGGAACAACGGGCGGGCCTACGTCGTCTTCGGCCGTCCGGGGGTCGAGCCGGCCGATCTCGGCGACTTGGGCGGGGAGGGGTTGGTCATCGAGGGCGAGAGCGCGCGCGACCAGTTCGGCTTCTCGGTGGGCTGCGCCGGCGACGTCGACGGCGACGGGCTCGAGGACATCACCGTCGGTGCCTGGCTTCGCAACGGCAAGGGAACGACGTACGTCCTCTTCGGCCGCTCGGAGCCGGGAACGATCGCGGCCGGAGACATCGCCGGCGCCGGCTTTCGCATCGAGGCCGAGGCCGACGGCGACCGCCTCGGCGTGGGCGACCAGAACGGCGGTGAGGGCGATGTCAACGGGGACGGCTTCGACGACGTCGTCGTCGGTGCGTTGGGCAACGACGAGGGCGGCGCCACGGCGGGCGCGGCCTACGTCGTCTTCGGCGGACCAGGCAGCGACGACGTGGAGCTGGCCGAGCTGGGGGGGCGCGGCTTCAAGGTCGCCGGCGCGGCGGGCAACGACCGCGCCGGCTACGCCGTGGCGATCGGCGGCGACATGAATGCCGACGGCCGCGACGAGGTGCTGGTGTCCTCCTACACCGCCGGTCGCGGCGGGGAGTCGACCACGGGCGAGGCCGCGGTGGTGTTCGGCAGGACCGGACCGGACACCGTGCGCCTGGCCGAGCTGGGCGACGCCGGCTTCCTCATCACCAACCCGGTGTCCCGCGAGCGGTTGGGCATCGCGATCTCCTCGGCGGGCGACGTCGACGGGGACGGGCGGGCCGACGTGCTCGTCGGCGCCGACGGCGTACCGGCGACCGGCGCGCCTCGCAGCGGGCGGGCCCATGTCGTCTACGGCAAGGCCGACGCGACCCCCGTCGACGTCTCGACGATGCCCGTCGAGCAGGGCTACACCATGAACGGCGTGGCCGACGGCGACCACGCGGGCTTCGCCGTGGCGGCGGTGGACGACGTCGACGGCGACGGGCGCGCCGAAGCGCTGATCGGCGCCTACGACGCCAGCCCCCGGGGCCGCGAGGGTGCGGGCGCGGCCTACGTGGTCTACGGGCGGGCGACGGACGTCGACCTCGCCGCGCTGACGCCCGACGACGGCTACACCGTGGACGGCGCCGCGCCCGGTGATCGCCTCGGTCGCGACGTGGCCGGGCTGTCCACCTTCACGGGCGCCGGGCGGCCCGACATTGCGCTGGGGGCCGACAGCGCCTCCGCCCTGGGGCGCGAGAGCTCGGGAGCCGTCTTCGTGCCCTTCGTCGCCTCGCCGCCCACCGTCCGCGGGGGCGAGGGGCAGGCCACCGCGCCGTCGAGTGCCGAAGTCTCGGGACGGGCGGTTCCCAACCGCGAGCAGACCACCACTCTCTTCGAGCTCACCGCCTCCGGTCAGCCCATCGTGCGTACTGCGCAGCGCCAGGCCGGCGACGGCTTCGGCGAGGTCGGTGCCTTCGAGCGCGTGCAGGGGCTGGCGCCGGACACGCAGTACACGGTGCGCCTGGTGGCCACCAACGCCTCCGGCGAGACGGCGGGCGAGCCGTTCACGCTGCGCACGCCGGCCCAGCCGGCCCCGGCGCCCGGATCCAGCTCGCAGCCCGCCCAGCCGGCGCCCTCCCCGACGGGGTCGACCGCGCCCTCCGAGCCTGGGGCGACCTCCCCGCCGGCCTCGGACGATGCCCTCGGTGCCCCGCGCTTTCCCGCCAAGCTCCAGGTCGCCCGCGCCCGGGTCGACCGCGACGACCGCGACCTCGACGTCCTGGCGCCCATCACCGCCCGGGCGAGCGGGTCGGTCGTGGGCAGCTTCCGCGCCGCCGGGCGCACGTCGACCTTCACGACCGACGTCGACCGCGAGAACCGGCGGGTGCGCTTCCGCGACCCGGTCAGCCGTGCCGCTGCCGAGCTGGGCACCGGCATCCTGACCATGCGCTACCCCGGGAACGACCGCACCCGCCCCCAGGAGGTGCGCCTGCGCGCGGCGGCCAACCCCAGCGAGCTGGAGCCCCAGCGCCCGCGCATCGACGGCGGACGGCTGCTGGCCGAGGGCACCATCGTCGACGCGGCCCGCGGGGTGGTGCGCCTGGACCTCACCTGGACCCAGCGCGACGGCGCCGAGCGCACGCTCGCGCGCACGGTCGAGATCGGGGACGGCCGCTGGAGCCTGGACGAGGCCCTGGGCGACGAGGTGCTGGCCTCGCTGGGCGACCGGCGGGGCACCGTGGACTCCGTGATCGCCTTCACCGGCCTCCTGCCGCAGCGCCTGCGCGGAGAGGTCCACACCTTCCAGGTGGCGGGGCCCCCAGGGTCAGAGTGAGCGCAGAAAGGCCAGGAGGGCCTCGCGGTCGTCGCGCGGCAGCGCGCGGAACCGACGCTGTGCCCCGGCCGCCTCGCCGCCGTGCCACAGGATGGCCTCCTCGAGGTTGCGGGCCCGCCCGTCGTGCAGGAAGCGGGTGTGGCCGTTGACGGTCTCGGTCAGTCCGATGCCCCACAACGGCGCCGTGCGCCACTCCGAGCCGCTGGCCAGACCGTCGGGGCGACCGTCGGCCAGGCCGGGGCCCATGTCGTGCAGCAGCAGGTCGGTGTAGGGGCGGATGGCCTGGTTGCTCAGTCCCGGCACGTCGCTTGGGCCCGTCTGGAGCTCGGGCAGGTGGCAGGCTGCGCAGCCGAGCTCCCGGAACGTGTCCTCACCGCGTGTGGTCGTCGGGTCGCCCACCCCACGGCGGGCGGGCACGGCCAGCGTGCGCACGTAGAACGTGACGCGGCCCAGGCGCTGCTCGTCGATCTCGGGCCGCCCGCCGGCGGGCGCGTCGGCGCAGCCCTCCTGGCCCTCGGGGCAGTTCTGGTCGGTGAACAGCGGAGAGGTGACGCCGATGTCGCCGTGAAAGGCCTGGGCGTTCTGCTGCTCGACATCGGGCACGTTGGCCTTCCAGCCGAAGCGCCCCAGAGCGGTCCCGCCCTCGGGGCCCAGCTCGGACGTCGTCGCGCTGGCGGCGTCCGGGACCCGGTTGGCGCGTCCGGAGATGCCGTCGCCGTCGGCATCGGTCGGATCGGCGAGCGCGACGATGTCCTCCTCCGCAACCGCCTCCAGCAGGCCCGTCCCGAAGACCGGGGGGGCGACGCGCGGGCTGGTCATCACGTCAGCGGGGATCGGGCCGAAGGCGGCGCCCGCGATCGCGTAGCGCGGCTCCAGCAACGTGTACCGCGTCCCGTCGGCGTAGCTGCCCCGGCGCGGCACATGGGTGATGGCGACGCTTCCCTCCGGCGAGACCCCGCTGATCGCGCGGTCCTGGAGCTGGCTGCCGTACACGGGGACTGGCCGGGGCTGGCCGTCGGGGCCGGGGATGCTGAGGCGCAGCAGCAGCCCGCGCTCGGGGTCCTCGGGGCCCTGCGGGGGCTGGCCGCGACCGTCCTTGAAGTGGCAGGACGAGCACGACTGGGCGTTGAAGGTGGGGCCCAGGCCGTCCCGGGCCTCGGTCGACGCCGGGGCCGTCACCCAGTTGTCGTTGAAGAAGCTGTTGCCGACCGCGAAGGCCCGACGCTCCAGGCGGCCCAGCTTGCGCAGCGGCAGCGCGAAGGCGCTGGGCGAGGTGTCGAAGACGGTGGCGTCGGCGCCGCCGGAGAGGGCGGCACCGGGGTCCTCGTCGGTCGGCGCTCCCCCGCCGGCCAGCAACCAGAGCGCGACTCCGCCCGCCACGATCAGGCCGATCGCGGCCCCGCTTCTGGCTGCCCGCACGCGAGGGTCAGAGCTCGAAGTTGACCGTCACCTCGAGCGCCTGCGCGGCGTCGGCGAGCTGTGGGCCGAGATCCTCCAGCGAGGTGAGGACGCTCACCAGCGCCTCGTTCTCGGGGGTGTCAGCCTCCGCCGCGATCATCGTCTCGAACGTCGCGGGGAAGGTCTGCGCTTCGGCCAGCGTGGCGTCGATCCGCGTGCGCAGCGCCTCGGCGAGCTCGGGGTTCGCCTCGGTGAGCAGATCGTCCAGGCTCGGGCCGGTGACGCCGGGGAACTCGGCCATGTAGACCATCCGCACCCCCTTGATGTTGTTGACGACGTCGGCGTTGGTGTTGTCGCTGAAGCAGGAGTGCTCGTCCTCCTGGTCCCCGGTCTCCAGCGCCACGGCGATGCGCTCACCGGCCAGCTCGCCGGTGTTCAGCGCGCCGATGCCCCGGATGATGTTCTCCAGCGCCTGGTCGGGGTCGGACAGGAAGAGCGCGCGATACTCGCCGCCGTCGGTGGCCCACTCGTCGCGCACGCCGGTCAGGTCCTCCAGGAGCTGCTGGGTGGTCACCGTCAGGTAGGTCGCACGCCGGTCGGCCATCGCGTCGTCGGCATAGTCGCGGACCGGCCGGTCGCCCGGGCCGTCGTCCGACAGATCCTGGCCCCAGAGCAGGAACTCGATCGCGTGCCAGCCGGTGGAGACGTTGGTCTCGCCGCCCTCCTCGTTGGCCTCGCGCAGGCTCTCCGCCGAGATCTCCGGGAAGCCCTCGGTGTCGCTGACGATGCCCGCGTCGGAGTCCTCCTCGACGTAGTCCACGTAGGCCTCGTCCATCGGCCACGCGTTGATCTGGCCCTCCGGGCCGTCGTCGGCGTCGTCGATCGGGCTGTTGTAGAAGCGGAAGGCCTCCGTCGGGCCGTAGTCGTCGCGCGCGGCCACCCAGGCCTCGCGAGCGGCGGCGAGGCTCTCGTCGGTCGGGTCCTCGAGGAACGCCTCGATCGACCCCTGCATCGCGGTCGCGCTCTCGATAGACGCGTCGTAGGCGGCCAGCACCCCGTCGGCGTACGTGGTGGCGACCGTCGTGGCGTCCGCCTCCTGGGCGGGCGTCGAGTCCGTGCTGCTCGCCGTGCCGTCGTCGTCGGAGCCGCCGCAGGCCCCGAGGAGGAGGGCTGCGAGGACGGCCGCGGCGGCGGCACGCGCTCGCGGAGACGGGCGCTGCGACGGTTCGAGCATCAGATCCTTCCGAGTTAGGCTTCCCTTCATTAGGGACACCTTATACGGATGGGCCAGAAGCGCAAGCTCCCGGGCCCGGACCCTGTGCGCGCGGTCGCGCGGCTCCTCTGTCACCCGCCGGCGAGCTCGGCCTCGTGCGCGGCGGGGCGCCGCGCGCGCCGCGGCAGCGTGGCGGCGACCGAGAGTCCGAGGAGCGCCACGGCGACCAGCGCGACGGTTGCGCCGGGCGGGGTGGCCAGGTGGTAGGCGAGGTGGAGACCCGCCAGCGAGGCGCCCAGGCCCAGCGCCGCGGCCACCGCGCTCATGGCCTCGATCGTCGCGGTCCACAGCCGCGCCGCGGCGGCGGGGACGACGAAGAGGGCCACGGCCATGAGGACGCCGACGGTCTGCAGGGCGAGGACGACGCTGATGGCCAGCAGGACCAGCAGGGCCGCGTCCACGGCGCGCACGGGCACCCCGGTCAGCCTGGCGTGTGGCGCGTCGAAGGTGGCGCAGCGCAGGTCGGAGAACAGGACGGCCAGCGCGGCGAGGGCACCGACGGCGAGGGCGCCGTTGAGCCACAGGTCGTCGGCGCTCACCGTGGTGACCGAGCCGAAGAGGAAGTGCGAGAGATCGACGCCCAGGTCGTCGCGCGTGTTGATGACCAGCACGCCGCCCGCGAACAGCGTGACCTGCGCGACGCCGACGATGCTGTCGGCCCGCAGCCGCGGATGGGCGGCCAGCAGGGCCATGAGGGCGGCCATGGCCACGCCGGCACCGACGGCGCCCAGCGTCACCGAGGCGCCCGCGAGGTAGGCGACGGCCACGCCGCCCAGCGTGGCGTGGCTCATGGCGTCGCCCAGGTAGGCCAGCCGGCGCAGGACGATCCAGACGCCCACCAGCGGAGCGACCAGCCCGACGAGCAGCGAGGCGATCAGCGCGCGCTGCATGAAGGCGTAGGCGTAGGGGTCGGTCAGCCAGTCCACGCGCGCTCCACGCCCGCGGGATCCAGGACGCCGTCCGGGGCGCCGTCGCCCACGACCGTGCCGCTGAGGCAAACGCACCGGGGGAAGCGCTCGCGGACCAGCGCGAGGTCGTGGGTGCTCACCAGGACCGTCGCGCCGACGGCGCACATCGCCTCGACGAGAGCGAGGACGGCGCCCACGGTATGGGCGTCCACGCCGCTCAGCGGCTCGTCGAGCAGCAGCACGTGCGGCTGGCCGGCGATCGCGCGGGCCAGCAGGCAGCGCTGGAGTTGGCCGCCCGAGAGCTCGGCGATCGGTCGGCGCTCGAGGCCGTCCAGCCCGACACGGGCGAGCGCCCGGTGCACCGCCTGGCGGTCGCGACCGCGCCCGCGCCACGCGGTGGCCACCACCTGGCCCACGGTGATCGGGAACTCGGGATCCAGCGCGGCGCGCTGGGGCACCAGAGCGATGCGGCCGTGCACCACCGCCTCGCCCTCGAAGCGCAGGGCGCCGGCCAGCGCGTGCAGCAGCGACGTCTTGCCGGCGCCGTTGGGCCCCACGAGGGCGACCAGCTCGCCGGCTTGGACCGTCAGCGTCACGTCGCGCAGCGCGGTCCTGCGCCCGTAGCGGATGCTCAGGCTCCGGGTCTGGACGGCGGGCTCGTCGCCTATCCCGTGCATCCCAGGCCCTCACGCAGGCGCTCCAGGTTCTCCCGCATCACGCTCGTGTAGGTGCTCCCGGCCTCGAGGTCCTCGCGGGTGAGCCCCTCCACGGGGTCGAGGAAGCTGGTGTCGGCCCCGATCTCGCTGGCGACCGTCTCCGCGAGGTCGGGCGGCACGAGCGACTCGAAGAACACGGTGCGCACGCCGTCGGCCTTGGCGCGCCGGGCGGTGGCGGCCAGGGAGCGCGGGTCGGGCTCGTCGTCGGGTGAGATCCCGGCTATCGGCGCCTGCTCGAGCCCGTAGCGGTCGGCCAGGTAGCCGAAGGCGGCGTGGCTGGTGACCAGCGTGCGCGAGTCGCACGCGCCCAGTCCCCGTGCGAACGCGCGGTCCAGCGCCTCGATCCCCTCGCGGTAGCGTCGTGCGTTGCGCTCGTAGAGGTCGCGCCCTGCGGGATCGCTGCTGACGTAGGCGGCCTCGACGGCGTCCACCAGGCGCAGGAAGAGGGCCGGGTCGACCCAGACGTGGGGGTCGCGGTCGCCGGCCACCACCTCGCCGTCGACCTCGCCGCGTACGCCGCGCACCGGGGCATCGACACGGCGCAATGTCGCCGCGTCGAGCAGGTCGACCGCCTGCCCGTCGCTCGCTCGCCCCGCCCGCTCGACCTGCGGCTGGAAGCCCGAGCCGAGAAAGAAGCTGAGGTCGGCGTCCTCGATCGCCCGCAGTTCGGGCGCTCCCAGCTCGAGGTCGTGTGGACCCTGGCCGGGCGGTGTGAGGCCGATGATCTCGGCCTGCGCGCCGCCGATCGCCCGTGCCGCCTCCTCGAGGGGGTAGAAGGCCGCGACCACCTGCGGGCGCTGCTGGCCTGCGGGGGGCTCGGGCGCATCACCGCCGCACCCGCCGAAGGCGAGCACAGCGATCGCGACGATCAGCGTGGACAGCAGGCCACGGGGCATGGGTGATTACTCCGGTCGTGAACAGGATGAGACTGAGTCTCATTAGTATCACAGCCCGCCGGTCGGCCTGTTGACCTCCGGCGCGCCGCTGACCCTCGGCGCAAGCTCGATCAGCTGGCCGGTCTGCGCGTCGTGGAGGACGGCCCGCACCTGGACGATCGTCCCGAGCGCCCTCGTGATCCGGCGGGCGGAGGTGCGGGCGAGTTGCGCCGCATCGAGGTCGGGGGCGGCGCCAGGATGCAGGACGATCACCTCGCCGACGCCCAGATGGTGGACGGCGAGCCCGAAGCTCCGCAGCACGTCGTCGGTCGCCGTTCCGTCGGCGTTCTGGACGACGTGGACGTCCTCCGGCCGGCGGCCGAGTGCCTCGGCCGCCGGGATCCGGAGCGTCATGGGGGCGAGGACCGCGGTGCTCAGGAGGCCACGGCCACCGGCTTGCGCGTGACCTCGATCAGGCGGCCGGTCTGGTCGTCGTGGACGAAGCCGCGGACCTGGTCCTTCCTGGGCACGAACGGCGACGCGGCGATGCGCCGCAGCGAATCCTGGACATCCTGGTAGACGTCGACGAAGGCCTCCGAGGCCCAGGCTGGCCGTTCGCCCGCGTCCTGCTCGATGGCCTCGAGGAACTCCTCGTCGGTGAAGGTCAGCATCCCGCAGTCGGTGTGGTGGAGCAGGACGATCTCCTCGGTACCGAGCAGTCGCTGGGAGACTGCCAGCGAGCGGATCACGTCGTCGGTGACCACGCCGCCGGCGTTGCGGATGACGTGGGCGTCGCCTTCGCCGAAGCCGAAGATCCTGGCCGGATCCAGGCGGGCGTCCATGCAGGTGACCACGGAGACGTGGGTCGCCGGGGGCATGGGCAGGCTGGCGTTGGCGAAGTTGGCCTCCCACTCCCTCGCGTTGGCCAGGAACCCCTCGGTCTTGCTCATCGGGCCTCCTTCGGTGGCAACTCGGATGGGAACAAGAATCATTACTGGTTTGGCGGGATTGAGTCAACGGCGGGCAGCGCCCGGCGGCGAGCAGGGACGAGCGGCAGGGTGCGCAGAACGAAGGCTTCCTCTAGTATCTCAATAATGAGACACATTCTCATTCCGAGGGAGGAGGCATGAGCCTGCTCCATCCCCGCCGGCGCATCGATCCGGTGGTGGCCGCCCGTTTGCGCGGGTGGGCCCTGGAGCGCTGGACGATCCCCGAGGAGGGCTCGGTCAGCGTGCAGGAGCTGGAGTGCGACAAGCCCGGCTGCCCGCCGCGCGAGACGGTGTTCGTGCTCGCCCGCGGCCCGGGCGAGACCGAGCGCCACAAGGTGCTCAAAGCCGCAGCCGACGTGACCCGCGACGACCTGGAGGCCCTGTGATGACCACCACCGAAGCGAAGGACGGCCTGGTGCCGGTGACCGTGCTCACCGGCTTCCTGGGGGCCGGCAAGACGACCCTGCTCAACCGCATCCTCACCGAGCACCACGGGCAGCGCATCGCGGTGATCGAGAACGAGTTCGGCGAGCTGGGCATCGACAACGAGCTGGTCATCGGCGCCGACGAGGAGGTCTTCGAGATGAACAACGGGTGCATCTGCTGCACCGTGCGCGGAGACCTCATCCGCATCCTGGGCTCGCTGATGCGTCGGCGCGACCGCTTCGACCACATCCTCGTGGAGACCACCGGGATGGCCGACCCCGGTCCGGTCATCCAGACCTTCTTCATGGACGACGAGATGCAGGAGCGCCTCAGCCTCGACGGCGTGGTGACCCTGGTCGACGCCAAGCACGTAACCCAGCACATCGACGACTCGCACGAGTGCCAGGAGCAGATCGCCTTCGCCGACGTGATCGTGCTCAACAAGGTCGACCTCGCCTCGGAGGCCGAGCTGGACGCGCTGGAGGGCCGCATCCGGTCCATGAACCGTGGGGCGCGGATCCATCGCGCCACGCAGGCCGACCTCCCCATCGACCGCGTGGTCGGCCTACAGGCCTTCAACCTGGACCGGGTGCTGGAGATGGAGCCCGGCCTGATGGAGGAGGATCCCGACGACCACGAGCACGACGAGTCGGTCACCTCGGTGGGCATCGACCTGCTCGGCGACCTGGACTCCGATCGCCTCGACGCCTGGCTGAGCGAGCTGCTGGCCACCCGCGGCCCGGACATCTTCCGCATGAAGGGCGTGCTCAGCCTGGCCGACACCGACGAGCGCTTCGTCTTCCAGGGCGTGCACATGCTCTTCGACGGACGGCCCGACCGGCCCTGGGCCCCCGATGAGGAGCGGCGCAACCGGCTGGTGTTCATCGGGCGCAACCTGGACCGCGACGCGCTGGAGGGCGGCTTTCGCGCATGCCTCGTGTGAGCGGCGAAGCCGTCCGGGCGGAGCTGGCCTGGGCGGCGCAGGGCCCGGCCTACGTGGCGGCGCTGGCCTGGAGGCCCGACGGGGCGTGGCTGGCCGCCGGCGACGACGATGGCGGCGTCGCGCTGTTCGATGGGGTCAGTGGCCCGTGGGGCGAGGCTCTGGGGCACGACGGAGGGACGCTGTGCCTGGACTGGTCGGCGCGCGGCGTGCTGGCCTCGGGCGGTCGCGACGGGACCGTCGTGCTGGGCGGGACCCGCTGCGACGCCCAGCGGGGCTGGGTCGAGCGCGTGGCCTGGCGCCCCGACGGGGCGCGGCTGGCCGTTGCCCAGGGGCGGCGGGTGACCTTTCGCGACGAGAGCGGCTATCCCGTCGATGTCTCCGGCGACCTGCCCGCCACCGTGAGCTGCCTGGCCTGGCATCCGCGCGGCGTGCTGTGCGCGGCCGGCACCTACGGCGGCGTGCGGATGCTGCGCGGCAACGGGGCCGTCGGGGTCGACCACCTGGCCTGGACCGGGTCGGTGCTCGAGCTCGCCTTTTCGCCCGACGGGCGCTACCTGGCCCACGGCAACCAGGACTCCTCGGTGCACTTCTGGGACATGCGCAAGCGCAGCGAGCTGGAGATGACCGGCTATGCCACGAAGGTGCGCCAGCTGGCCTGGAGCCCCGACCGGCGCTGGCTGGCCACCGGCGGCGGCGCCGACGCGATCTGCTGGGACTTCGCGCGCCGCGGCGGGCCGAGGGGCTCGCGCCCGGCGAGGCTCGAGCGCCACGAGGGACGCATCACCGCGCTGGCCTTCCAGCCCGAGGGCGGGCTGCTGGCCTCCATCGGCGAGGACGGCGTGGTCGCGCTGTGGCGCGTGGGCGAGGACGACCTCCCGCTGGGCGGCGTGGCGCTGGACGAGCCGCTCAGCGTCCTGGCCTGGGCGCCCGACGGGCGGCGGCTGGCCGTCGGCGGGGCGCACGGCGGGGTGGCGATGGTCGATGTCGATGCCGATGGCTGAGCGACGGCCGGCGCCCGTTCCCGCCGTGCTGGTCAGTGGCTTCCTGGGTGCCGGGAAGACCACGCTGCTCAACGGCGTGCTGGCGCGCCTGGCGGGCCGCCGCGTGGCGATCGTGGAGAACGAGGTGGGCGACGAGCCGCTGGACGGCGACCTGCTGAACGCCCCGCGCGAGCAGATCGTCGAGCTGGCCGGTGGCTGCCTGTGCTGCACGGTGCAGGGCCAGCTCGCCGAGGCCCTGGGCGCACTGGCCGCGCGGGCAGGCGATCTCGACCTGCTGCTCGTGGAGACCTCGGGCGTGGCCGACCCCGCTCCGGTGATCCGCGCCTTTCAGGCGCAGAGTGTGCGCGACGCCTTCCGCCTGCGCGCGCTGGTGACCGTCGTTGACGCCGTCAACAGCGTGGCCTGCGCCGACCTCGTCCCGGCTGCCTGGGAGGCTCAGGTGCGCTGGGCCGACGAGCTGGTGCTCAACAAGGCCGACCTGCTGGGTGCCGAGGATCTCGCCGTCGTGGAGGCGCGCCTGCGTAGGCGCAACCCCACCGCGACGCTGCACCGGGCGGTGCGCGCCGACGCCGGGGTCGAGGCCGTCCTGCGAGCGGCGAGCGCAGCGGGCGAAGATCGGACTGGCGACCTCCCGGCGGCGGACCCGCCGCGCGCGGCAGCCAAGGGCGACGAGGGTGGCGCCCATGGCTTCACGTCGGTGGCCATCAGCGAGTCGGGGGACGTCGATCCCGAGCGCCTCGAGACGTGGCTGGGCGGCCTGGTCGCGGCCCGGAGGATGGACGTCCTGCGTATCAAGGGGGTGCTCGCGCTGGAGGGCGAGCCCCGCCGCTACGTCGTGCAGGGCGTGCGCGCGCTGCGCGACGGCGAGCTGGGCGAGCCCTGGCGCGGGCCGCGGCGCAGCCGACTGGTGATCATCGGCCGCCGCCTGGACGCCCACGCCCTGCGCGCCGGGTTCCGCGCCTGCCGGACCGCGGCCGCAGCGGCATGACCACCCGGGACGAGCTCGACGCGTTTTGCGCCGCGCAGCGCGCCCTGTGGGGCTCGGCCGGCGACTACGCGGCCATCGCCCCGCACCTGGAGCCCGTGGCGGACGCGCTGGTCGAGCGCCTGGCCCCCAGCCCGGGCGCCGAGGTGCTCGACGTGGCGACGGGAACGGGCAACGCGGCGCTGGCCCTCGCACGAGCGGGCGTACGGGTGACCGCTCTCGACCTCACCCCGGCCCTGCTCGAGCAGGGCCGATGCCGGGCGGCCGCCGACGGCGTCGACATCGACTGGGTCGAGGGCGACGCCGAGGTGCTGCCCTTCGCTGCGGCCACCTTCGACGCGGTGGTCTCGGTGTTCGGGGTGATGTTCGCCCCGCGCCATGCGGTGGCTTGCGCGGAGCTCGTGCGGGTGTGCCGGCCGGGGGGTCGCATCGTGGTGGCCGCGTGGACGCCGGAGGGCTACGCGGGGCGAATGGCGTCCATCGCCTCGCGTCACCTTCCCGCCCGCCCGCGCTGGGCGCTGGCGCCCACGAGCTGGGGCGACGAGGAGCATGTGCGCCGCCTCTTCGCCCCCCACCCGGTCGAGCTCGGGTTCGAGCGCCGCCGGCTCGACTACTGCTTTCCCTCCGTGGAGGGCTTCCAGGCCTTCATGGAGCACCACTCCGCCGTTTACGTCCTCATCCTCCACGGGGCGCGCGAGCAGGGCCGCGAGGACGAGGCGCGCCAGGCGATGCTCGCGCTGGCCCACGAGCACGACCGCGGCGACGAGCGCGGGGCCGCCATCGGCGCCGACTACCTCCTGATCACCGCGGCACTCCAACCGACCGAAAGGCAACCATGAAGATCGCCTACGTGTTCGCCACCTGCGGCCACAACGTCAGCTACAAGCTCGCGAAGATGATCCTGCCCCAGCTCGAGGCCGACGACCACGGGGCCGACGTGGTCGGGATGTTCTTCTTCGACGACAACACCTACGCCCTGCGCGAGGGAGACCCTATCGGCGAGCGCCTCGCGCAGGTCGCCGCGCAGAAGAACATCCTCCTCATGCTCTGCGACCAGTGCGCGCTGGAGCGCCGCCTGGCCACGGGCGAGCCGCGGGCGGCGACACCGAGCGGCACCGTCGACGGAGTGACCGTCGGCTGCTTCCCCGACCTCTACACCGCGCTGGCCGGGAACCTGCCCGACCAGGTCATCACCCTGTAGACGCAGCCCGCGAGTCCTCGGTAGGGTGGCATCCCACTTCGCGGGACGCAGCCGACGCGACGACCGTTAGGCTACCCTAATGCGATGCCCATGCATTCGTTAGAGGTGGCCCCCGCCGGTTGGAGGGCGGCCGGTCGCCGACTGGTCGCGAAGATGCTGTCGGAACTCACCTACGAGGATCTTCTTCAGCCGGCGCACCTGGGCGACGCCCGGTATCTGCTTGAGCTTCCCCACGCAGTCACGTACCGCTTCTCGGCCCGTCGGCGGCTCTTCGACTCCTGGCGCGTCGAAGCCGAGAGCGTGGAGCGGATCGTTGACGGAGTCGCCGGTCCAGCCGACGATCCTCTCCGCTTGGTCGTGGACGCCCGCGAGGCGATTGGCATCGCTCCGGACACCGCTGCGCGGCTCGTTCACGAACTCGCAACGACCCTGCTCGCGGACGCCGAGATCGCAGACCGCGGCTCTCTGGCCACCGACGTCCTCGCGGAGCTCGACTACGCGAGGCTCGAGGGCGAGATGACGGGACACCCTTGGATCGTCTTCAACAAGGGCCGTCTCGGGTTCGGCGAGTGTGACCGGCGACGCTACGCGCCCGAGTCGCGCAGGCCGCAGCCGTTACCGTGGATCGCGATCCACGAAGAGATCTCGACCTACAACGCTGTGTGTGGCCTCGACCACCCCCGGTTGCTCGACTTCGAGCTCGACACGGTCACCAGGGCGCGGTTCGTGGAGGCGATCCGCGAGCGAGGAGACCCCGATCGATACCGCCTCCTCCCCGTGCACCCTTGGCAGTGGGATCGCATGGTGCTGCCCCTTCTTGCTTCCGAGATCGCCGAAGGCCGGATCGTGCCCCTCGGCGAGGGACCTGATCGCTACCTCCCGCAGCAGTCGATCCGAACATTCACGAACGTCGCATCGCCACTTCGCCACCACGTGAAGCTGGCGCTCTCGGTCCTTAACACGGCCGTCTACCGAGGACTTCCGAAGCGACCGACGGCGCTTGCGCCGCGCGTGACCGCGTACATGCGGCGTCTCCGCGACGCTGACCCGTACCTGCGCGACGAATGCCGCGTCGCCTTCCTCGGCGAGGTTGCGAGTGTGACCTGCGACCATCCGGTCCTCGACGCGATTCCGGGCGCCCCGTACCAGTATCGCGAAGTCCTGGGCTGCATCTGGCGAGAGCCGATCGCGGGAGAACTCGCGATCGGCGAGCGCGCCCGCACGCTCGCTGCCCTGCTCCGAGATATACCCAGATGTTGTGGATGGGCTTGAGAACGAAGGCGGCGTACCTTC
>JANDLV010000018.1 GCA_024330185.1 Candidatus Siliceabacter maunaloa | reverse complement strand
CGCCGCAAGCGGGCGAGGAGAACGGCTTTCGCCTCCGGTCGCCGCAAGCGGGCGAGGAGAACGGCTTTCGCCTCCGGTCGCCGCAAGCGGGCGACCTCCGGCGACGTTAGCCGCCCACGGAGAACCAGGCGCTGCGCAGCCCGAGCCTTGCGCGCACCTGGGCGCCGCTGAGCGTCTTGGAGCCGCCGCTGCCCCGCACCTCGACGCTGCCCACGCGGTCGTCGCTGTCGCGCTGGGTGACCCGCAGCGACTCCAGCGTGCCCACCCCGAGTCGCTCGCCGGCCTCGGCCTCGCTGAATCGGGCGGTCCAGGTGTGCACGGGGGAGACGTCGTCATGGGGGTCGTCGACCGGGCGCAGGTAGGGCAGCGGCGTTCCGCCCGCGAAGCCGTTCTCGTTGGAGGCCGTGCGCCCGCCCGAGGTGGAGAAGAAGAACGTCTGCGCGATGTCGCCCTGGTAGGTGACGACCTCCTCGCGCGTCTCCTGCACGGCCTGCTGGCCGCGGTCGTCCTCGCCGGTGAAGCCGCGGTAGACCTGCGAGCGCGTGTCGGCGAAGACGTCGAAGGGCTGTCCGGGGCGCAACGAGGTGAACGCGTAGGAGCGCGCCGCGACCGCCTGGGCCTTGAGCGCCTCGATCGGCCAGCTCGTGGGCACTTCGGCGGGCACGACGCCGAAGACGTAGTGGCGGCTGTGGACGTCGTTGATTGCGTGCAGTCCGCCCTCGGCGCGGTGGAACTCCATGGCGCCGCGATACTCGCCGTCGCTCTGGCCGTTCTCGGCGGCCCCGCGCAGCTCGGTGCGGCTCCCTCCGGTCACCCGCACGGGGCCGCGCAGGGTCGTCACGAGGCGGTCGGTGCTCAGGTCGACGACGCGCACGCTGGCCTGCCCGGCGGGGTGGAGGCGGTAGCAGCGCTCGCTCACCAGGTCGACTGCTTGCCCGCCCCCGCCCGCGCGGGTGGCGCCGCACAGCTTGTGGGAGGGCGAGCGCTTGAGCAGCACGTTGATGCGCCGCGCGTCGACCTTCGTCACCTCGGTGCCGGTGTAGTAGTGGCGCAGGATCGAGTCGTAGGAGCGATCCTCGCGCTCGGCGAAGCCCTTGGCGCCGTACTGGGACATGCCGACGCCGTGGCCGAAGCCGCGGCCCTCGAGGGTCACCTCGGCGGCGGCGGGAGCGGGGGCGGCGAGGGCGCCGGCGGCGGCGATCGCTCCGAGGCCCAGCCCGTACCAGCCACGGCGGAGCCGTCGGCATTGGTGCGCCGCGGCGGCCGTGCGCTTGGGGCGTGCGGGGTGCTTGGTGGCGATAGCAGGCATCTTCGGCATCCAACACCATCGGGCGCCAGGGTTGCGCACTTGAGCAGGGAAGTTCGCCCTCAGCCTGCGTCCCGGGTCGTGGGCTCGCGGCGCAGGCGGGCCGGATCGAAGCGTGCCAGCAGGGTGTCGAGATCCGGGCGCTCGGCGGGGTCGGCGGCCAGCCCGAGGGTGCGCGCGCACCAGCTCCGCATGTCGGCGGGCGTCTCCCCCGCGGCGACGCGGTCGGCCAGCGTGACCGCGCCGTGGCGCTTGGCCAGGCGCTTGCCGTCGGGGCCCAGGACGAGGGGCACGTGCGCGTGGGCGGGGCGGGGCAGGCCGAGCAGGTCGGCGAGCAGGAGCTGGCGCGGCGTGGTCTCCAGCAGGTCATTGCCGCGCACGACCTCGTCGACGCCCTGGTCGGCGTCGTCGACCACGACCGCGAGGTTGTAGGCGGGAGCGCCGTCGTTGCGGCGCACGACGAGGTCGTCGACCACGCCGTGGCGTCCGCCGTGGATGCGGTCGGTGAAGGAGATGGGCGCCGCCTCGGCCCGCAGCCGCAGCGCGGGCGGACGGCCCCCGCGCTCGCGCTGGGCGCGCTGGGCGGCGGTGAGGGTCGCGCAGGTCCCGGGATAGGCGCCCTCGGGGAGGGCGCCGTGGGGTGCCGAGGCGGCCTCGCGGATCTCCGCCCGCGTGCAGAAGCAGGGGTAGAGGAGCCCGTCGCGGTCGAGCCGCTCTATGGCCGCGTCGTGCAGGGCGCGGCGCTCGGACTGGCGCACGACGGGCCCGTCGTGGTCGAGGCCCAGCGCCGCGAGGTCGGCGAGCTGGGCCTCCTCGATGCCCGGGCGCACGCGCGAGGCGTCCAGATCCTCGACGCGCACGAGGAACCGCGCGCCGTCGCTGCGCGCGAACAGCCAGGCGGCCAGCGCGGTGCGCAGGTTGCCGACGTGCAGCGGGCCGGTGGGGGAGGGCGCGTAGCGGCCGCAGGGCACCGCGCAGATGATGGCGGACGGTCAGGTGGCGAGCGGCGGCTGATGCGCCTGTACGACGAAGCGTCCGAGGGCCGCGCTCAGGCCCCGCCGACCGCCGAGAACCTCCTCAGTGTCGGCGCGCGGGAAAGGCGATCCGTCCGCGTCAGGATCGGGCGCTGGCGGTGCATCGTCCTCGTGCGCAGTCGGCGTCCCCTCCACCTCGGGCTGGTGGCGCGGCCCGTCGCTCATCGGTCTTCTCGCTCCCCGTCGGGCTCGTCTGGTCACCCCTGTCAGATACGGCGCCGTCTCGCTGAGCGATCGGCTACCGGGGCACAACGGTGATGGAGCAGCGGCTCCTGGGGGCGCGGCCCAGTCGGGCGTCGGCGGTGACCAGGGTGCAGTCCAAGAGCTCTGCGAGGGCGATGTAGGAGGCGTCGTAGGCCGAGATGTTCTCGCGCAACTCCCACACCCTCTCCAGCAGCCCGACAGCTGGGTAGCGTGTCATGCCCAGCCGTCGCCACTGATCGAGCGCAGTCCACGCAGCAGCGGCCTCCAGGCGCTGAGCGGCGACCTGGCGACGGAGTGCGTTTGCGATCTCGGAATCGATGAGGTGCGGGGCGTGGAGCTGGTCATCGGCCAGCGCGCGGCGCGCAGGGCCTGCGTTGAGCAGTGCCGAGACGGCCGCCGAGGCGTCGGCGACGATCACCGCTCGGCTCGTGCGTCGTCCACCGCCGCGACGATCGCCTCGGCGTCGATGCCGAGGTCGGGAAGAGCCCCCAGCAGGGCAGGGTTGTCGGCCCTGCGGGACACATCGGCGAGCTCTCTCACCGCCACCGCTCCCACCGAGGTCGCGTCACGAGCCGCAAGCCGCTCCAAGCGTTCAACGACATCGTCGGGCACGTTGCGCAGGTAGAGCGTCCGCATTGTCGCAGGATGCTAGCACCGAACTCGCACAAGTGCAGATCGCATCAAACTATGACGCTACAGAGCGACGTGCAACATCTGGCGCCCAGCCTGGCGAGCCTGTGCCTACACTCCCGCGGCCCATGGCCGCCTCCGAAGAAGACTCTCCGCCCGCGCAGCAGCCGTGCCGTCCGTGCAGTGGCAGCGGCAAGGTGATCTCCAACCTCGGCGGCGAGCGCTCCGAGGTGCCCTGCCCCTGGTGCGAGGGCAGCGGCGTGTTCCAGCGCGAGCACGACGCGCAGGCCGCGCGTCGAGAAGCCCGGGGGTAGTCCTCAAGTCCAGCGGGGTCGCGTGCCGATGCAGGGACGGAATGGACCAGGTCTCCCGCCCCCTACTCGTCGCGCTGGCCGCCGTCGTGCTGCTGGCCGTGGCGTGGCTCACCGTGCTGCGCCCGGGCGCCGACGCTCCCGCGGATGCCGGCCCGGTCGCTCCCGTGGTGGAGGCCGTCGACGAGGCGCAGCAGGGCGCGGCCGCGTCCGATGCTGCGAACGCCGCCCGCCAGGCCGACCCGACCGAGCCCGCCCCCGGCGCCGTCACTCCCACCGACCCCTCCACGCCGTCGGCGGCGCCCAGCGCGCCCGGCGCGACGGGCGGCGTCGACCCCTCCCTCGCCGCGCAGATGGGCGAGGGCTCGGTCGAGGTGCTCGAGCAGCTCGAGCGCGGGCGCGCGGTGGTCCTCCTCTTCTGGAACGGGCGCTCCAGCGACGACCGGGCCGTGCGCCGCGCGGTCTCGCGCGTAGACCGGCGCGACGGCGACGTGCGCGTGATCGTCGAGCGCCTGGAGGAGCTGGGCTCCTACGCGGCGGTGACCAACGACGTGCGCGTGGAGTCGACGCCGACCACGCTGGTCATCGCGCCCGACGGCGCCGTCCAGGCCGTGCCCGGCTACACCGTGACGCGCGAGCTCGACCAGGCCGTGCGCGACGCGCTGGCGGGGGAGGACGACCGATGAGCGCCATGGAGATCGACTTCGCCGAGATCCTCCTCGAGGTCATCGAGCGCAACGCGTCGGACCTGCACCTCACCGCCGGCGCGCGGCCGACGGTGCGCATGCGAGGCCAGCTCGTCGCGCTGGAGGACTTCCCGGTCCTCAAGCCGATCGACACCCGCGAGCTCATCTACTCCATCCTCACCAGCGACCAGCGTCAGCGCCTGGAGACCGACTGGCAGCTCGACTTCGCCTACTCCATCCCGGGGCACGGTCGCTTCCGCGTCAACGCGTACTTCCAGCGCACCGCGCTGAGCGCCGCCTTTCGCCGGATCCCCGCGCAGATCGTGAACATCGACTCGCTGGGCCTGCCCGCCGTGGTGCACGAGTGGGTCCACAAGCCGCGCGGGCTGATCCTCGTCACCGGGCCCACCGGCTCGGGCAAGTCCACCTCGCTGGCCGCGGTGGTCGACGCGATCAACGGGTCGCGCGACGACCACATCCTGACCATCGAGGACCCGATCGAGTTCCTCCACAGCCACAAGCGCTGCCTGATCAACCAGCGCGAGCTGGGCTCCGACGCGGCCAGCTTCGCCCTGGGCCTCAAGGCCGCCCTGCGCCAGGACCCCGACGTGATCCTGGTGGGGGAGATGCGCGACATGGAGACCATCGGCACCGCCGTGACCGCCGCGGAGACCGGCCACCTTGTCTTCGCGACGCTGCACACCCAGGACGCGCCGCAGACCATCGACCGCATCATCGATGTCTTCCCGGGCGCCCAGCAGGCGCAGATCCGCACCCAGCTCTCAGTCGCCCTGCAGGGCATCATGACCCAGCAGCTCGTGCCCACCGCCGACGGCAGCGGCCGCGTGGCGGCGTGCGAGATCCTCGTGCCCACGCCCGCGGTGCGCAACCTCATCCGCGAGGGCAAGACCCACCAGATCTACTCGGTCATCCAGACCGGCTCGTCGTTTGGGATGCAGACCATGGACAGCGCGCTGGCCGCATTGGTGCGCGCCGGCAAGATCACCCGCTCCATGGCCGAGAGCCGCGCCGCGGTGCCCGCCGAGCTCACCCGCCTGCTGGGCGAGGCCGGCGGCGCCGGCGGCATGCTGGCCGCGCCCGCGCTCAACGGCGCCTCCAACGGGTTGGGCGCGCCCTCCAGCGCTCCCCCGCCGGGCCGCGGCGCCTAGCCATGGCCACCTACGCCTTCCGCGCCATCGACTCCGCCGGCACCCCCTCGCGCGGCGAGGTCGACGCCGACTCCAAGCAGAACGTCACCGAGCAGCTTCGCGCCCGCGGGCTGATCGTCCTGGACATCGCCGACAAGGCCAAGAGCCGTGAGCTGAACATCGCGCTCTTCGATCGCGTCAAGGCCCAGGAGCTGACGATCATGACGCGTCAGCTCTCGACCATGATCTCCTCGGGCCTATCGATCCTGCGCACGCTGTACGTGCTCGAGGATCAGACCGAGAGCAAGAAGCTCAAGGAGACGCTGGTGGCGGTACGCAAGGACGTCGAGGCGGGCCTGCCGCTCAGCGAGTCCCTGGCGCGCCACCCCAAGATCTTCGGGCCGCTGTACGTGAGCATGGTCCGCGCGGGCGAGACCGGCGGCATGCTCGAGGAGGCGCTGCTGCGCGTCGCCGACCAGCTCGAGGCCGACGGCGACCTGCGGCGCAAGGTCAAGGGCGCGATGGCCTACCCGGCGGTCGTGCTGGGCTTCTCGATGCTCGTGCTCATCGCCCTGATCGTCTTCATCGTTCCGGTGTTCGTGGGCGTGTTCGAGGAGTTCGACGGTGAGCTCCCCGCCATCACCAAGTTCACGGTCTTCCTGTCCGAGACCATGACGAAGCTCTGGTTCGTGTGGATCGCGGGCGGGGTGGGGGGCTTTGTCGCCTTCCAGAAGTGGCGCAGGAGCGCGTGGGGGCGGCCGCAGTGGGACAGGCTGCGCCTGCGCATCCCCTTCAAGATCGGCGACATCGTCCAGAAGGTCTCCCTGGCGCGCTGGTCGCGCACGTTCAGCGCGCTGACCTCCGCCGGCGTGCCGGTCCTCGAGGCCATCGAGATCACCGGCAAGACGGCCGGCAACACCGTCGTCGAGCGCGCCATGGACGACGTGATCGACTCCGTGAAGCGCGGCGGCACGATCGCCGCTCCCCTGGAGTCCGTCGCCGTCTTCCCCGCGATGGTCACCCACATGATCGCCGTGGGCGAGGAGGCGGGCAACCTCGACGGGATGCTCAGCAAGGTCGCCGACTTCTACGACTCCGAGGTCGAGGCCGCGGTCAAGGCCCTCACCTCGATCCTCGAGCCCGTCATGATCGTGCTCGTCGGCGCCATCGTCGGCTTCATCGTCATCTCGATGTACATGCCGATGTTCAAGGTGTACGACGAGATCGGGTAGGGGCCCGTGCCGTCGGTCGCAAGGCTGTTCCGGCATACGGCAGTTGACGCGCTACAGCGCTACATGGCGGGCACGTCCCGACGCGCGCTCGGAGCGTGCAACGGCATTCCCAACAGCGAACGCTGGCTGGCGCCACTGCCCTGAATCGTCAGCGGCGCGCGCGGGCTCTCAGCCGACGAGGAGGACCTCGAGGTCGCTGTGCGCGCCGGCCGCGCGAGCGAGACGGCGGTCGGCCGTGAGCAGCGGGGCTCCGCCATCGTCGAGCACCTCGGCCAGAGCCACGTAGGTCGCGTCGTAGGCGGACAGGTTGTCGCGCAGCGTCCACGCTCTGGGCAGGAGCGCCTCGTGCGCGTAGCGCTCGAGCGGGAGGTCCAGGAGATCCGTCAAGGCGTCCGTCGCCCGAGGCGCGTCGGCCTCTCCGACGGCGACGATGCGCCGCAGGGCGCTGGCCACCTCGACACCGACAAGGTGGGGGGCGTGGAGGTCGAAGTCATGCGTTCGGAAGTGCTGTGCGACCTGAGCCGCCGCCGAACGCCCGAGCAGAAGCTCGACGAGGGCGCTCGCGTCGACCACGAGCACTCAGCGCAGCTCGCGTTCGGCGCGGATGAGCTCCGCAGCGGAAGGTCCCCCCACGGGTGTGCGCTGCCGGATGCGGTCCAGGAGCTGCTGGGGCGAGGGCTTGTGGGCCAGGCGCGGAAGCTCGCCGAGGACGAGGTCCGACATCGTCACCCCTTCCCGCGCGGCGCGGGCCTTCAGCGCGCGGTGCAGGTCCTCCGGGACATTGCGTACCTGGATCATCTTCATGTGCATTCGAGGCTAGCATGCTATGCGCATGGTCTGGGCTCGGGGGTCCGACACCCTTGTCGTGAAGGTGCTCTCCTCTTATCATGTCGTCATGGATGTCAAGGACCACGAAGATCTCATGGAGGCCCTCGACCGAGCCGAGGCGTCCCTGCGCGCCGCCACGGACGAACTGCAGCACAGGAAGGCTGCCGTCCAGGAAGAGGCCATCCGGGCCTCGGGTCCAACGGTGCGGGAGCTCGCGGCGCGCGCAAACGTCTCCGAGGATGCGGTCGTGGCCTTCGCGGAGACCGTCGGGACCTTGCTCGCCGATCGGTCGCTCACAGTCCCATCCGCCCGCCGAGCAGCGCTTCTGGCCGTGTCCGAAGAGGTCTGGGAGCACGAGCTCGGGCCGCTGCTGTCGAGCGCCGACGTACGCGAGCTGCTCGGCGATCTCTCCCGCCAGCGCGTCGACGAGCTGCTTCGCGCGCGGCGGCTCATCGGATTGCGGGACAGCGCCGGACGCCGCCGGTTCCCCGCGTTCCAGTTTCGCGACGGCAGGGCGCTGGAGGGGCTCGTGTCTGCGTACTGGGTGGTCGCCGACGTCGCGGCCAGCGACTGGACGGCCGCGTCATGGCTCGTGTCGCCAGATCAGGCGCTCGGTGGCCGGTCGCCCGTCCAGTGGGTGCGTGACGGGCACGATGCCGGGCGGCTCATCACCGTGGCTCGCCAGGATGCCGCGCGCCTGAGCCGGTGAAGCTCGACCGGTTCCCGCGGCGCACCCTGCGCGGCGACCGAATCATCCACCGTATCCACGACGCCGACCGATCGCCGTGGTGGTTCTCTGCCGATGGGAGCGGACGATTCGATCCCGTCGGCACCGGCATGGGCGCCTGCTATCTCGCCGAGCGACCGCTTGGCGCCTGGGTCGAGGTGTTCCGCAAGACGATGCTGTTGCCCGAGGCCGAGGTGAGGCATCGTTCGCTGCTGTCGGTGCAGCTCGGGCGTGACGTCGGCCTCGCCGACCTGACCTCCCGGCGCGCGCTGGGCTTCGGCGTCACCGCGTCGCTGGGTGCGGATCAGGACTATGAGCCCAGCCAGACCTTCGCCGTGCGCGCTCTCGAGAAGGGCTTCGCGGGCGTCCGCTACCTGATCCGCCATGACCCCGCGCAGAAGCTGCTCGGCATCACCCTGTTCGGCGAGGCCGGTGCCGCCGAGTCGGAGGCGTGGCCGATCGGCAGCGAGCAACCGCGCTCGCCGGAGCTGATCGCCGAGGCCCACCGGCGCTTCGGCTACCGCGTCCTGCCGACGCCCTGAGACGCCGGCACCGTGACGACGGGCTCAACCGATCTGGCGTCACCCCGATCGCGCGGCTACGGCAGTGCAGCGGCCAGCCGTGCCGCCCACGGCTCCCAGCGCGGACGCCGGTGCGCGGTCGCCATCGCGGCTCGCTCGGCGTCGACCAGGCCGCCGCGCGCGAGGCCCGCGAGGATCGGGCCGCACGCTCGGGTGCGCAGGCGTAGGAGGTCGTGGCCGGCATGGGCGAAGGTGATGCGCCGGGCGTCGGGCAGGCCCGCGACGAGCTCGTCGACTGCGGCGGGCGCCACCCGCATGTCGCGCGCGCCCTGCAGGACCAGTGCGGGCGTGGTGAGCGCGGCAAGCCACGGGGTGGCGTCGAAGGGGTCGTCGGGCACCTCGGGGCGCGCGGCGCGGACCTCGGTGAGCGCACGGCTGCGGTCGAAGGGCCTGCCGTCCGGGCGTTCCGGCGTCATCCGTCCGAGCCAGATCGCCAGCGTCAGGTCGCCGTCGAAGACCAGCGGCTTGCGACCGCCCTCGGCCTCTCGCGCGCCGAGGCGGTGCATACGCTTGAGCGCGGTGACGTGGTCGCCCTCGGCGCGGGTGAGCAGCATGTCGACGGCCTCCGCCCCGGCAAGCTCGTACACGAGCGGCACGGCCGTCGCGAGCTCGTCGTCGGTGACGGTCCCCGCCG
Source organism: Candidatus Siliceabacter maunaloa (assembly GCA_024330185.1). Taxonomy (GTDB): domain Bacteria; phylum Actinomycetota; class Thermoleophilia; order Solirubrobacterales; family Solirubrobacteraceae; genus Siliceabacter; species Siliceabacter maunaloa. The sequence continues at coordinate 54,832 of JANDLV010000018.1, read as the reverse complement.
CGGCGAGCGCGCGGACGCGCTCGGCCCGCCGCGCGAAGCCCGGCTCGGTGCCGTCCCAGAAGCAGGCCCGCTGGTGGTCGCGCTCCGGGCGCGAGACGGTCGCCGCGGTGCTGTCCAGCACGAGCGCCTCGAAGCGACCGGACGCGAGGCGGGCCGTCTCCAGCGCCAGGTAGCCGCCGTAGGAGGTGCCCGCGAGGATCGCCCGCTCGCCTCCGACGGCGTCGCGCACGGCGAGCACGTCGCACGCCGCCTGCTCCAGCGTGACCGTCTCGCCGGGCAGCAGCGCACCGTCGGGCGTGTGTCGCGACAGCCCGCCGCCGCGGTGCTCGGGCGTGACGACGTGCAGACCGTGGGCGGCGAGCCGCTCGCGGACCTTGCGGGCCGCGCAGCCAGCCGGCCCGGTGGCGCTCTCCCAGGATGTTCATGCGCTCAGGCTCGCAGCTATCCGATCCCCTCGCGGACGGTCGAGGTACGAATAGCACCAGATGTACACTTGGTGCGTGTCCATCGACACTGCCACGTTCACCGTCTCCGACGCGCGCCGCCGGCTGGCGTTGATCATTGACCGTGTCCGTACCGAGCACGCGCCGATCTACCTCGCCCGCCGCGGTCGTCGTGTGGCAGCGGTCATCGATGCCGATGACCTGGATCAAGTCCTCGAGCTCGCCGAGGACATGGCCGACATCCGGGCCGCCGCCAAGGCACGTGCCGAGATGCAGGCGACCGGCGAGACCCCGATCCCATGGGAGCAGGTCAAGGCCGATCTCGGCCTTGCGTGACCTACCGCATAGTGCTGGCACCCCCCGCCGCGCGCCAGCTTCGCAAGTTCGACCCGCAGGTACGCCGACGTATTCAGGCAGCACTCGAGCTTCTCGCCACCGAACCCCGTCCACCAGCCGCGACCCGGCTCGTTGGCGGCTCGGGCGAGTGGAGGGTTCGCACCGGCGAGTACCGCATCATCTACGAGATCGAGGACGACCAGCTCCTCGTTCTGGTCCTTCGCGTCGGCCACCGTCGCGAGATCTACAGGGCACGATAACCGGTGCGCCCCCACCAGGCCGAAGCCGGCTCGGGGCTCAACCGATCTCGAGATCGGGTTCGTCGTCCACGAGGCCGACCCCTCGAAGCCGATCGTGGAGAGCTGCCACCCACGCGCGCAGGTGCTCGTCGGACAGATCGGGGCGCTGGACCTCCATGATGAGGTGGCCGTCGCTCATCCAGGCGCGCCCGTTGCGGTCGGCCTCGACCACCCTGCCGGCCAAGAGCTCCACGGCGGCCTCGGGGTCGACGGTCGCCGACAGCCTCCACGAAGCGAGGACACGTCGCGCGCGCCGAGGTGTCCTCGCGCCGCCGCGAGTGGTGAGCGTGGCCACGTCGTCGAGGTCCTGTCGCCGGCCGGCGGCGAGCTTCATCCGGATGAGGTCGTCGCTGGCGGCCACCCGTACCTTCCGCTCGAGCACGGTGATCTCCCTCGCGCGTGCACGGACATCCTCGTAGCGGGAGCTGCCGTCCGGCCGGTACAGCACGTCCAGTTTCCCGTGGCGGGTGGAGAACAGGAGGGTGGGGTACGGGTCGTCGGGCGCGGGCACCCGTCCGTGTCCGGCCTGCGTGCCCAGGAGCTGCGCGTCCAGCGTCTGCAGAGCCCGCTCGAGACGCTCCTTGTTGGAGGCATCGCCGGTCGGGACCATGATGTCGATGTCGCCGGTCGCGCGATCGGTGGCGTAGGTGGCGACCGCGATCCCGCCAACCAGGAGGAAGTCGACCTCCTCGTCGAGCAGCACGCGCAGGATCTCCAGGGGCCGGAAGTCAGTCATCATCTCCGGCGCGCTCGCGCAGCATCGCCTGGAAGTTGTAGGCCTCGGCACAGCGCTCGATGCGCTCCTGCGGAAGCAGCGCCTCGAGCCGGGCGAGCGTGTCCGGATCGGAGCGCATCGGCATCGGACGGGTCGAGAGCTGGAGCTCCTGCCCGAGGCAACGCAGGAGACGGTCGGCCTGCTCCAGGCGAGCGGAGACGCGGCCCCGCTCCACGGCCGAGATGTAGGCCTGGCTGGTGCCGGCGCGAACAGCCAGGCGTTGCTGAGATAGGCCCTGGTCCTTACGCGCGCGTCGCAGCAGACGCCCGAAGCCGTCGTCCATATCAAAGGAAGTGTAGCGCCGCGCGAACCCGGCCGGACAGCGCTCTGTAGCGAAGGGCACTACAGTGCGCTACGTGGCCGCCGGATCACAGAAGCCGTTTTCGATGCGCCTTGGAAAGCGGACGATGGAGAGGCTGGAAGCGCACAGTCGTGGTCGCGGCGAGACCAAGACGCGCGCGGGCGAGCGTCTCATCGAAGAGGGCCTGCGCATGGACGGTCACCCGGGCATCGTGTTCCGCGACGGACCATCCGGGCGCCGCGCCGCGCTCGCCGGGGGACCCGACGTCTGGGAGGTCATCCAGACGTTACGGAACACCGGTGAGAAGGGCGAGCAAGCCATCCGGGCGACAGCCGACTGGGGAGCCCTGACCGTCGCCCAGGTCCGCGGTGCCGTGCGCTACTACGGGGAGTACCGCGACGAGGTCGACGAGCGCATCGGGTTCAACCGCGAGGAGGCCGATCGCCAGCACGCCGCATGGCAACAGGCGCAGGAAGCGCTTGCTTGAGGCTGCTGCTCGACGAGATGTACCCACCCAGCATCGCCGACGGGCTCCGAGCCCGCGGCCACGACGCGGTCGCCGTCGTGGAGCGCCCGGAGCTGAGCAGCCTGCCAGACCCGGGCGTCTTCGCCGCCGCGCAACTCGAGCGCCGTTCGGTGGTCACCGAGAACGTGGCGGACTACGTGCGCATCGCCAACGACCACGACGCACGCAGCGTCGTACACCACGGCCTCATCCTCGTGCATCCCGCCAGGTACCCGCGCGGCGACCCGCGCACGGTGGGCATGATGGTCACCGCGCTCGACGTGCTCGCTCGCGGGGTCCCGTCCGACGAGCCCACCGGCCTGCGCGCGTGGCTGTGATGACCAGCAAGAGCTTCTCGGGTTCTTGGGCGGTGCGCATCGCCACACCGCTCGATGGTAGTAATAGCACCATCGAGTGCTAATCTAAGCACCATGGCGAGTCCGTTCATCTACGACGAGCCAGTTCCGCGAGAAGCGCTCATCGATCGGACTGCTGAGCTCGCTGGCCTACGCGACAGAGCGCTCGATGCCCGCAACAGCCGGCTCGAAGGCCCGCGACGCTTCGGAAAGACCTCGATGATCCGGGCGTTGCTCTCGGCGGCCGAGGACGCTGGAGCGGTGCCGGTCGAGGTGAACTTCCTGGGCTGCGTGACCGCTGAGGACGTGGCCGACCGGATCGAGCGGGCCTACAGTGGCCAGCTCACGGGCTCGCTGCGCCGGTGGTTCGACGGGCTCGTGCGGACCTTGCGCCCCACCGTGAGCGTCGCGCCCGGAGGCGTGGGGGTCTCGGCGCAGGCGAGGGTGGGCCCTCCGGGGCTGCTGGACCGTCTCGCACTCCCGCGCCGGGTGCAGGAGCGCACAGGGCGCCAGTGCGTCATCGCCTTCGACGAGTTCCAGGAGGTCGTGCGCATCCACGCGTCCTTGCCCGGGGTGTTCCGGGCCGAGCTCGAATCTCATGGACGCGCTGCCGGCTACGTGTTCTCGGGCTCGCACCCGGGGCTCATGCGCGGCCTGTTCGCCGATCGCCGCCACGCCTTCTTCGCGCAGTCCGCTCCGGTGGAGCTCGGTCCGCTGGCCGCCGACCAGATCGGCGAGTACGTCGCCAAGCGCTTCGCGGAGGGAGGACGCGACCCTGGGGAGGGCCTCGGTCCGCTGCTTGACGCTGCGGAGGGTCACCCACAACGAGCGATGCTCCTGGCCCACCATCTCTACCAGCGGACCGCTCCCCGCAGGGCCGCGCGGATCGAGCAGTGGGTGGCTGCGCTCGAAGACGCGCGCCGGGAGGCCCAGGGAGAGATCGACGTCCTGTGGGAGGCCTCGACCGAGCTCGAGCGCCGCGTCCTGAAGGTCGTCGCGCACCGGTCGGTCGCCCTCACGAGCCGGGAGGCGGCAGAGCGTTTCGGCCTGGCCAAGAGCGGCTCCACGCAGGTCGCGGTGGAGCGCTTGGTTGGTCACGGCCACCTGGTGGCCGATGCCTCGAACCGCACCGGCCGGCGGGTGATCGATCCGTTCTTCGCAGCGTGGCTGCGCGGCCAGTGAAAGCGGCTTCTGCATACGGCAAAGAGGCCCGCGATACCATGTCCGGTATGAAGGACTTCGCTCGGGGCCATGCGCAGCGATCTGGCGGAGGAGCAGATGGGCCAGTGGGCACGAGCCCTCGCGTATCGACTGCGAGGGGCCGGCCTGGTGAGCGAGGCCGAGATCGAGGTCCACGTCCAGGAGGCCAACGGCTGACGGGACGCGCCGCGGTCGCGCTCGTTCCCTTTCTCCGCCGAGACGCTCGACCATCTGACACAACGGGCTGCCGAGACGGCGCAGTCCCGTAGCGCCCTGGCCGCGCACGCAGCGGGTCCTCGGGGGAGGCTGCTGCTCGACGAGCACTACTCCGCGAATGCGCAGCGCCTACGTGCCGACGGTCACGACGTGCAGACCGTCTCCGAGCGCGGGCTGATGGTCGCCAACCCGGCCGACCGGGGGCTGGCCGGCCAGGTGCGATGGTTGCCGTGAGGCGCAGCTTGAGCGATCCGCCCGGCGAGCTCGTACACGAACGGCACGGCCAGTGCGAGGTCGTCGTCGGTGACTGTCCCCGCCGCGGCGCATGGAGGGGGGCTCTTGCGGTGGCGCCCCTCGAGCATTCACAATGTTCACGATGAAGAAGCAGGAGATGTCGAACAAGACCACGCCGCATCCGCCCGCGGAGGCGGTCGAGCAGTCTCGCGGCGGGCAGTGGTCGCAGGAGCGGCGCGTAACCTCCGAGGAGGTCCGCAGGCTCATCGAGCGTCACCGGGAGACGTTGGACGAGCTGGCGAAGTAGGACGGGACCGTGTGGCGCCTGTGGCGCACCGAGGTGGGCGATTACCTCACTGTGGCCGCGGAGGTCCTGGAGGTTTCGGCCGAGCAACTCGAGCGGCTATCCGGCCTGGGTTGGCGGAGTCCGCGCTGGCCGCGCCATTCGCGGGCTTCGGTGACGAGGACGCCGAGGTCGTGCGCCGAGTGGCGGCCGGCGAGACGGAGCTGGAGGAGATCGTGAGCCGGATCAGGCGGCGGATCGCGCCAGCCTGAGCTTCGCAGACACGCTGGAGCCCGCGATCACCGTCAGCGTTGACGATCTGCGCCGCCGCCACGGCGGGCGGTCGCCACTCAGCAGAAGATCGCCGACCAGCTCCCGGGTCCGCTTCCGCCCGACGAGGAGGGCTGACCGTGGGCTCCGAGACGGCCGCCCTGCGGGTGGCGCCAGCTCGAGCGGCGCATCGACGATGAGCTCTGCTCAAGCGCGACGCGGGCGCAGCCGATGGCTGACCTGTGTCGGTGCATGTGTCAGTACTCCACGCCCCGTCGCGCGTGCGCGCGCAGGCCCTGGGCCACCTGCCGCACATCGCGCTTGCGCTGGCATTCACTGCCGTCATGGCCTTCCTGGGCCTGGTCGGCTTCGCGTTCAGCGACTACGACGTGGAGGCGTCGGCGGCGTTCTGGGCGCTGCGCACGGGCGACCTGGAGGGCTTCCTGGCCGCGGTCCCGGCCTATGGCGGCTCGTTCGTCCTGCGCGCGCCCTTCGCGTGGGCGCCAGCGCTGTGGGGCGGGGGAGAGCTCGCCGTCTTCCGCGCTGTCTCGCTGCCGGGCCTGGCGGCGTGTGCCGGGCTCGCCGTCTTCGTTGCGGGGCGGATGCGGGAGATGGGCCGTTCGCGGCTCGATCGAGTCGTCGTGCTCGGCGCGCTCACCGCCAGCCCCGCCGCCCTGTCGGCGCTCGAGTTCGGCCACCCCGAGGAGCTCCTGGGGGGCGCGCTGTGCGTCGCCGCCGTGCTGGCCGCGCGGAGGCGGCCGATTGTCGCCGGCGTGCTGGTCGGCCTGGCGGTGGCCAACAAGCCGTGGGCCCTGGTCGCCGTGCCGGTCGTCCTGGCCGCGGTGCCGGTGCGCAGCGCGCTTCCCAGCGCGCTGGCGTGCGGAGGGGTCGCCGGCGCGGTGCTCGCGCCGCTGCTGCTGTTCGGCGGGGGCTTCGCGGAGGCCACCGTCGCAGTCGGGGACACCGGCGCCATCTTTACGCCGTGGCAGGTGTGGTTCCTACTCGGTGAACCGGGTCGCCTGCCCCCGCAGATGGGAATGGACGGGCTGCGCCACGCCCCCGGGTGGCTCATGCCGCTCACGCGACCGCTCATCCTCACCGTGCCCGTCGTCGCCGCCGGCGTCTGGTGGTGGCGCCGTCGCGGTGTCGCGTCCGTCTACGAGCCGCTGCTGCTCCTCGCGCTCGTGCTTCACCTGCGGTGCTGGCTGGACCCGTGGAACTTCACCTATTATGCGCTGCCTGCGCTACTGGCGCTGGCGACCTGGGAGGCACTGGAGCGTCGCGACCGGCCACCCTTCCTCACCCTCGCGTTCATCGCCGTGCACTGGATCACGTTCGAGCACGCCGGGCGTGTGCTCGGCGCCGACGGTGCGTCCGTCGTCTACCTGGCCTGGGCGCTGCCGCTCACCGGGTGGATGGTCCACCGGCTGCTCGGTCGTTCGTCCACTTCGCGAGCTTTCCTCGCCCGCGGCTAAAGCTCCGCGCGGGAGGGCCGATACAGCACCTGCCAGACCAAGGTGCAAAGGGCAAACCACTCGCGAGGGTGGGACGCAAAGCCAAGGGGCTCCGACGTGAGGAGCCAGCCGGGCTACCACCGAAGGGCCTGCGGGCCCGGGTCAGCTCCAAGGAACTGGCACCTCATACATCCAGTCCCTATAGGAGGGCACATGCTTCACAAGCTGCGCAACCGCGCCGCCGACCAGAAGGGCTTCACCCTCATCGAGCTCCTGGTCGTCATCCTGATCATCGGCATCCTCGCCGCGATCGCCCTGCCGACGTTCCTGGGCCAGCAGGCCAAGGGCCAGGACTCCTCGGCCAAGGCCGACGTCCGCAACGCGGTCTCCCAGATGGAGTCGTGCTTCTCCGGCGGCGCCACCACCTGCCCGGACACGGACAACCCACTGGCCACTGGCGTCACGCCCAGCACGACCCCGACGGTCGGCGCATACTCGGTCACCCAGACCTCGGCGACGAAGAACACATTCACGATCACGAAGAGTGGGACCGGCTACGAGCGTAGCTGCACCGCCACCGGCGCGTCGAACGGTGGCTGCAAGAGCACCACCTGGTAGCTCCCCACCTACGATGACCCACCACACGGGGCGGGCCTTCGGGCCCGCCCCGTCTGCGTTCTGCGCTGGTCGTCCACCCACGACCGGCGCCCCTCAACCCCCCGCCCAGCCACGCCGATAGGCGCTGCATGTCCGACGAGCGGGGATTCACGCTGGTGGAGGTGCTGGTCGCCTTCTTCATCCTGATGGTCGGCATGGCCGGCACCGCGCTGATGCTCAACACCGCCAACGCGGCCACCGCCGGGACCAAGGCCCGCGAGCAGGCCATCGGGCTGCAGCGCGAGGTCGTCGAGGCCGCCCGCTCGGTCCCCTATGACCAGTTGGCGCCCGCCACAGTCGTGCCGGCCGTCCAGGCCAAGCCCGGCCTGGGCAAGCTGGCGCTCACGGACACGAGTTGGAAGGTCAGCAGAGGCGGAGTCATCTACACGGTCACGCTCGGCGCCTGCTCGGTCGACGACGACTCCGACGAAGGCATCGGCGCCCACGACGCGGCGAGCTTCTGCGCGACCAGCGCGACGGACACCACGCCGGCCCGCTGCCGCGAGCTGCTGACCGTCGCGGGCAGCGGCCAGCCGCTGCCAGATGGCCCAGCGATCGACGTGGGTCGCTGCGGCATCGACCTCGACGGCGACGGCGCGGTGGACAACCTGGTAGAGGCCCGCGCCGGCTGCGATCCGTGCAGCCCGACCCCTCCGGCGGACCAAACGCCCGACGACTACAAGCGCATCGTCACGCTGGTGACCTGGGACCGCGGGACCGGCGGGAAATACGCGCTGCAGTCGGCCACCGTCCCCAATCCCGGCTCGGCGGCGGCCATCAGGATCGACACGCTCACCCGCGCGCCCGCCACGGTGGCGATCGGCCCGGGTACGTCGTCGGTCTCCTTCAGCGCGACACCCTCGCGGCCACCAGCCGCCGTCGCGTGGTCGGTGAACGGGGCCATCCAGGAGATCGACCCCGCTGCGCAGCCCGCGTTGAGCTGGCAATGGCCGCTGGGGGAGGTCGACCAGGCCGGTGCGGTCCTCGACGGCTCGTACATCGTCGGCGCCAGGGCGGCCGACGCCAGCGGCATCGCGGGTCCGACCCGGTCGATGACCATCGCGGTCAACCGCCGCCAGCCAAAAGCGCCCGCCGGCTTCGTCGCCGGGCGCAACAGCGACGCGGTGGAGTTCGAGTGGACCGCCAACCAGGAGCGCGACATCGAGGGCTACCGGGTGTACCGGGTGGTCGGCGACGTCGGGGAGCCGGCCTGCGAGCTGACCCGCGCGACGAACTGCCGCCTGCTCGACGGCGCCGACGGCGACTACTACGTCGTCGCCGTGGACAGAACCACGGCCGGCGTCCTGCGGGAAGGCGACGTGCCGTTAGAAGTGACCCCAGAAGGCGCCGTCACGACGGGAGCATCCTCGCCCGACTCGCCCAGCGACCTGACCGCGACGCGTGAGGCGGACGCCGTGACCCTGAGCTGGACGCCATCGCCCTCGACCGAGGTCGAGTTCTACCGGATCTACCGCGACGGCCAGCTCTACGAGCACCGCTACGACCGGATGGCAGGCACCGCGGACGCCGACGGTCTCTACCGCTACGTCGACACGCAGACGGACGGCGTCACCCACTCGTACTCGATCACCGCGGTGAACAGCAAGCTCGGCGAGTCGGCGATGCTCGGGCCGGTGACGCGATGAGGGCTCTGGCGCGGCGCCTGGCGCGCGAGCAGCGCGGGATCTCGCTCATCGAGCTGCTGCTGGCCAGCACCCTGATGCTCATCGTCCTGGGCGCCACGCTGGCCACCTTCACCAACTTCGAGAGCGACAGCGCCCGGGCGGCGACGCGCAACGAGTCGCAGGACGCTGTACGTCGTAACGTCGGCCAGCTCGTCAAGGAACTTCGCAACCTCGCCAGCCCCAACGCGATCAGCCCGCAGGCCCTCGAGCGCGCGGGGCCCGCGGATCTCATCTTCCAGACGGTCGATCCGGACGGGCCGAACCCCGGGCTGAACGCGGGCAACGTGCGCCGCGTGCGCTACTGCCTCGAAGCCGGCGCCCCGGCTCGGCTGTGGATGCAGGTGCAGACGTGGGCGACCGTTGCGCCGCCGCTCATGCCAACGGCCACCGCGTGTCCCGGCAGCGGCAGCGGGTGGGACGCCGACGAGGACCAGGTCGTCGCCCAGGGCGTGACCAACCAGGACCGCGCGGTGTTCACGTACGACACCGCCGACCCGGCGGCGATCACCACCGTGAACGTCGGCCTCTTCGTCGACATGGACCCGCTGCGGCCCCCCGGGGAGACGCTGCTGCGCAGCGGCGCGTTCCTGCGTAACCAGAACCGGGCGCCGACCGCCGTCTTCGCCGCCACGCCGGCGGCCGGAGGCAAGCTGCTCCTGGACGGCTCGGGCTCGTCGGACCCCGAGGGACAGCCGCTGACCTACGCGTGGATGGTCCAGACGTCGGGCGGGCTGCCGAAGCAGCTCGGAGATGGCGTCATCTGCGAGTGCCCGACCAACGCAGTCGACTTCCCCGAGCTGCGCCTGAACTCGGGCACCTACACGGTCTGGCTCGAGGTGCGTGACCCTGCCAGCCTGAGCGGCGGGTCGGACAAGCCGGTGGTGATCCCGTGAGGCGCCATGCGGCCGCCGAGCGAGGCTCTGCCCTGGTGACGGCGCTGCTGCTGACGATGATCATGCTCACCGTCGGCCTCGCCGGGCTGGCCCAGGTCGACGTCCAGCAGGAGCAGTCGGGCCTGGAGCGCGTCGGCGAGACCGCCTTCAACCTCGGCGAGGGCACGCTCGGCGCGCAGATCTTCCCGCTGTCACAGCGCTGGCCGGGCCCCGGGGCCGTGGGCGCCGGGCTCGACTTCAGCAGCCCGTGCACCGAGGCCTCTCCCTCGTCGTCCAAGTGCCCGAGCAAGGCAACCATCGCGGAACTTTTCACCTCCCCCGACGTCGAGAGCCTGACCTCGTGGCGCACCGAGGTGCGCGACAACAAAGGCGCGGAGCTGAACACCTGCACCAGCACCGAAGCCAGTCCGACCAGCTTCTACTCCGACGAGTTCACCGCGGGACAGCCGGGATATGACAGCAACGCCGACTGCCGGCTCTGGGTCCGCGCTCAGGCCACGGTCCGGGGACGCACCCGCGCGATGGTCGCGCTGGTGCAGGCCGAGCGGGTCACCCATCAGCTTCCGCGTGCCGCGCTGCTCGCCGGCCGGCTGGAGATCGAACCCAAGGGCAAGGACGGGATCATCGACGCCCGGGCGGCGGTGAACACCGGGATCCTGTTGCGCTGCGCGACGCCGACCTCCGACAGCCTCTGCGCGGGTCACAAGGGAAAGCTCGCCGAGCTGTGGTCGCCCGGCAACCCCCACCTCCAGGACCAGCTCAACGGCACCAAGCCGCAGATCGGCTACGACGAGCCGGCCGCCCTGACGGAGGAGGCGCTGTCCGACCTCGAGCAGGCGGCCATCGCCAACGGCACCTGGTACCCGAGCTGTCCGGCCGATGCGGACGTGGAGAAGCTCGCCGGAGAGATCGTGTGGGTTGAGACCTGCAACACCGTCTACAGCGGCAGGGCGTCCATCAACACCTCCGCGAAACCGGGCGCACTGATCATCGAGAACGGCCCGATCGAGTTCGGGGGGAACATCGACTTCTACGGGTTGCTCTACCACGCCAACGCGGAACCGTCGTCCAGTGCGATGCTTGTGAAGCTGGCGGGCAACGGCGGGGTCACCGGCGCGGTCTTCGTGGAGGGTCAGGGCGGTGTTTTCATCCAGGACCAAGCCGCCTACATCACGGTCGACAGCAGGGCCTTCGACGCTCCGCGCTCCTACGGCTCGGCCGGCATCATCCAGAACACCTGGCGCGAGATCCCGCCGGGCCCTTGAGCCGCGCCCTCCGCGTGCCGATGAGGTCAGAGTGATCGTCACAACTTCGCTCTTCGCCGCCCTCGTCGGCGCCGTGATGGGATCCTTCCTCAACGTGGTCTCCTATCGCCTGCCCCGCCGTGAGTCGCTGGTCCATCCCGGCTCGCGGTGCCCCGGCTGCGGGGAGGACGTCAAGCCCTACGACAACGTCCCCATCTTCTCGTGGCTGCTGCTGCGCGGGCGCTGCCGTTCGTGCGCGGCGCCGATCTCCGCGCGCTATCCCCTGGTGGAGGCGGTGACCGCGGTGCTCTACGCGTTGTGCGTCGTGCGCTTCGGCGTGGGAAGCGAGGTCATCCTGCCCCTGGTCTTCGTGACGCTGCTGGTGCCCGTCGCGGCGATCGACCTCGAGCACCGGATCATCCCCAACGTGCTCGTCGGGCCCGCGGCGCTGGTCGCGCTCGGCGTCGCCGTGGCCGTCGACGCCGGCTCGCTGCCCGAGCGGCTCATCGCCGGGCTCGCCGCGGGCGGCTTCCTGCTCTTGGCCGCGCTGGCCTACCCGAGCGGAATGGGGATGGGCGACGTCAAGCTCGCCGGGGTCATGGGCCTCTTCCTCGGTCGTGCGGTCGGGCCGGCCATGCTCGTCGCCCTGGTCGCGGGCACCGTCGTGGGCCTGGCCGTGATGGCGCGCAAGGGCGTCAAGGAGGGCCGCAAGACCGCGGTCCCCTTCGGTCCCTTCCTCGCCCTCGGCGGGCTCTTCGGCCTGTTCGCCGGCGAGGCGTTCGTCGACTGGTACCTGGACTCGTTCGCGTAGGTCGCCGGCGGCTGCGCCGCAGCGCGACCTGCGAGGTGTCAGTCCGTCACTTCTCGGATTCGGGCTTGTTGTCCGGCTGCAGGTCCAGCGGCAGACGTTCATCGGCGCCGGTGGCTTGCTCGGCGTCTTCTTGGGCGGCTGGGAAGCCCTCTCTTCCTTGAGCGGCTCGCGATTGCGGAGCTGCTTTGCGGTCGCTGCTCACTGCTTGCTTGTTGCGCGCCGACTCGGGGTTTCGGAACACCAAGGTCTTCGGGCGCCTCGAGCAGGCCGGGTGGACGTACCCGATCGGGGGGTGCGCCTGAACACGAGTCAACCGCTCGCGAGCGGGAGCTCGCACGCCACTGCAATCGCGAGCGCATGACAGAGGTCGGCCATGCGGCTGGGTGTGAGTTCACCGACGCGTCGCACGAACCGGTCCTTGCGCAGCAGCGTCAGCGCGTCGAGCATCGCGACGCATTCGCGATCGACGCCGTCGTTCGGCCCCAGCTTGACGGCGGTCGGGATGTCACGGATCGTGGTCGTCAACGGCGCGACGAGAACCGCATTGAGGGCTCGTCCGGCAAAGTCGCGATGCATCACGACCGCTGGCCGCGCCTTGTCCATCTCGGCAAGCCAGATCTCGCCACGACGTGGCGGTCCACTACCAGGCAAGGTCGGCCGTCCGCAGTGCATCGACGGTCATCTCCGCCCACGCATCCTCCTCGGCGCCCGGCGGTTGCGCGCCATAGCCGGCGGCGAGCTGGGCGTCGATCGTCGCCTCCCGTCGCGTAGCGAGCAGTTCGTCGACGGCGACGCGAAGCACTTGCGCCCGCGACCAGGACTTGGCGGTCGCGAGCTCGTCGATCTGGCGCAGGCTCTCGTTGTCGAGCTGGAACGCTATCTGAGTGGCTTTGGACATGATGACATCATACGGTTAGTCATTGGCTGGGCGGGTCGAGCAGCGCCTTGACGAAGCTAATGCGGTAGATCCGGGGTTCGGCTCAACACCGCGGGCCGTCCCCCCGATGAAGGACCCATGACCGCCGCCGCCTCCCTGTTGGCCGCCGTGTTCGGCGCCACCATCGGCTCGTTTCTGAACGTGGTGTCATACCGGCTTTCGCGCAGGGAGTCGCTGGTGCGCCCCGCGTCGCGGTGCCCCGGTTGTGAGACGCCCGTGAAGCCCTACGACAACGTCCCCATCTTCTCCTGGCTGCTGCTGCGCGGGCGGTGCCGTTCGTGCGCGGCGTCGATCTCGGCGCGCTACCCGGTGGTGGAGGCGGTGACCGCGGTGCTCTACGCGCTGTGCGTGGTGCGCTTCGGCGTGGGAAGCGAGGTCATTCTTCCCCTGGTCTTCGTGACGCTGCTGGTGCCCGTGGCGGCGATCGACCTCGCGCCCTGGTCGCAGGAACCGTGGTCGGGATGGCGGTGATGGCCCGCAAGGGCGTCAAGGAGGGCCGCAAGACCGCGGTCCCCTTCGGCCCCTTCCTGGCCCTCGGCGGCCTCTTCGGCCTGTTCGCCGGCGACGCGGTCGTCGACTGGTACCTGGACTCGTTCGCATAGGCATTCGGCGGGCGATCACGTCGTCCAGACGGCCCTCCCGTTGCCGACGGGCATGAGGAACACGTCGGCGCCGTGGTCCCTACTAGACACCGGCGACGGTGATCGGCAGCGCGGCGTACTCGGCCAGCGCTTCGAGGTCGCGTGGATCACTGGTGAGCACGATCGCGTCAGGGCGGGCACCCGCGAAGGCGGCCACGATGGCATCGACCGCGGAGACGGTCCCCGCGCGACCGGTCGCGGTGCGCAGGCGGGCCGCCTCGCGGGACGTCTGCTCGTCCACGGCGCGGACCTGGCACGCCTTGAGCAGCCGGTTCACGTGCACGTCGCGGCGGTGATCCCCGGTCAGCGCTTCGGTCAGGACGACCGCCGGAACCTGCGCGGGCCAGTGGGCGCGGCGGCGTAGCTCCTCGAGCCTGCCTCGCTGGCCGGCCAGCGCGCTGAGCCCTCCGGCATCGAGGACGAGCGTCACCCGGTGCGCGCCGCGCCGAGCCCGGAGGGTGAGGGCAGCACTCTGTCCGCCCACTCCCGCGCTGCGGTGCGCTCGTCCTCGGCGACGGGGCCGAGCTCGGCGTCCAGGCGGCTCAGGTAGGCATCCAGCTCTGCGGTCTTGGCGCGCCGGTCGAGCTCCTCGGCCAGCGCGAGGGCGGACACCCGCGAGACGTTCAAGCCCGCCGACCTGGCCCGTTCGAGCAGCTCGTCGGGCAGCGTGATGTTCACCCGCGCCATGCGCACACCATACACACTGCGCGGACCGCCAAGTGCTCATCGCCTACGACCGCGAGCTCCTCGCGGCCGCGCGCGCCCAAGGCCTCACCGTCGCGTCCCCCGGCATGCCCTGACCCGCGAGCTCCTCAAGCTCGGCCCGCCCGGCTGCCGATACCTCCCTCGTGGACTTCGTGCGCCCCAGGAAGAAGGACGGCTCGGTCGTCGGCCTCGTGGTCGAGCCCGGGTTCGTCGCCGCCGCCCAGGTGAGCGTCAACGGCGTCCTGGGCGTCGAGCGGTGCGCCTACCGGTCGCTGGAGCCGGCCCTGGTGCCCGACGGAGAGGTCACCGACCCCGACGGCCTCGCGCTCGCCCTCAAGGCCCTGTTCGACGACAGCGGGCTGGACCGCAAGGTCCGCGTGGGGATCGCGTCCTCGCGCGTCGTCGTGCGCACGCTGGACCTCCCGCCGCTGCTCAGCGACAAGGACCTCGACGCCGCGGTGCGCTTCCAGGCCACCGCCGAGCTGCCGATCCCGCTCGACCAGGCGGTCCTCGACTACCAGCTCGTCGGCGCGGTGGACACGCCCGACGGCCCGCGCACCCGCGTGATCGTCGTGGTGGCCGTGCGCGACTCGGTCATGCGCCTGCTCACCGCGGTGCGCCGCGCCGGGCTCAAGCCGGCGGGGATCGACCTCAGCGCCTTCGCGATGATCCGCGCGCTGCACCGCCCCGAGGGCGCCGAGCCGCTGACCACCCTGTACGTCAACGCCGCCGGGATGATCACCCTGGCCGTGGCCCACGCGGGCACGTGCGTGTTCACCCGCGTCGCCGCCTCCGGGATCGAGGCAATGGCCAACGCGCTGGCCCCGCGCCACGAGCTCACCGTCGAGCACGCCCGCGGGTGGCTGGAGCACGTCGGCCGCGTCCCCGCCGGCGCGCCGGTCGACGGCGACGAGCGTATCGTCGCCTCCGCGCGCGACACGCTGGAGGAGGGCGTGCGCCGCGTCGCCGCCGACGTCCAGGGCACCCTCACCTTCTACGGCCAGCAGGCGGGCGCCGAGCCCGTGCGCCGGGTCGTCCTCACCGGCCCGGCCGCCGCGCTGACCGCCTTCGTGGAGGGCTTGCGCGCCGCGCTGGGCACCGAGGTCGAGGTCGGCCGGGTGCCCGAGCTGCGCGAGGGTGCGCTCAACGGCATCGCCGCCGAGACGATGGCCGTGCCCGCGGGCCTGGCCGTCACGGAGGTCGCGTCGTGAAGGCCGTCAACCTCATCCCCGCCGACGAGCGGCGCGGAGGCTCCGGCGTCCCCGGGCGCTCGGGCGGCGGCGTCTACGCGGTGCTCGGCGTGCTCGGCGTGCTGCTGGTCGCCCTGGCCGCCTACGCCGTGCTCTCCCGCCAGGTCGCCGACCGCGAGACCGAGCTGGCCGAGGTGCAGGCCGAGGCCACGCAGATCGCCGCGCAGGCCGAGACCCTGCGCCCCTTCGAGGAGTTCGCCGAGCTGCGTACCCAGCGCGTCAGCGCGCTGCGCACCCTCGCCGGCGCGCGCATCGACTGGTCGCAGGTGGTGGAGGAGCTCTCCGTCGCCCTGCCCGCCGACGCGCGGCTGGGCACGCTGACGGCGTCGGTCGCGCCCGCGGGGGGTGGCGCTGCGGGCGCCGCCCCGGCCACGGCCCCGGCTCCAGCTCCGGCTCCGGGCGCGGCCGCGGGCGCAGCCGAGGCCGGCGGGCCCAGCCTTCAGATGGCAGGCTGCACCACCAGCGACCGCGACGTGGCCGACATGATGGTGCGCCTGCGCCAGATGAGCGGCGTGCGCGACGTCAACCTCGCTTCGGTCACCGAGGACGAGGAGGGCGAGCCCGTCGCCGGTGCGCCCGCGGACTGCGACACGGCCTTCGACGTGACGGTGAGCTTCGCGCCGCTGCCGGGTGCTGCGGCGGCCGGCGTGGCCGCCGCGGCCCCCGGGTCCGCGCCCGCGCCCGCCGGCGAGGCTGACGCCGGCTCCGAGGACGAACAGGCCACCGGCGAGGGCGAGGCCACCCCGGCCCCGCCCGCCGGCGCAGGGGCCGACCAATGAGCGCGCGGGACCGCATCGCCCTGTCCGTGGTGGCCGGTGCCCTCCTGCTGGCGGGCCTGTGGTTCCTGCTCGTCAGCCCCAAGCGCGAGGAGGCCTCGCAGCTCGGCCAGCAGGTCACCGAGGCACAGGCCGTGTTGGACCAGGCCCGCAACGACCTCGGCCGCTTCCAGCAGGCCAGGGCCGGGTACCGCGACAACTACGCGGTGCTGGCCGCGGTCGGCAAGGCCGCGCCCGCGGAGGACGCCACGGCGAGCCTGCTCTTCCAGATCGGCGCCACCGCACGCAGCGAGAAGGTCGACTTCCGCTCCTTCACAGCGGGGCAGGCCCCGGCAGACGCTGCGACCGCCGAGGCGACCCAGACGCTGCCCGCCGAGCCGTTCTCCTTCGACTACGTCGGGCCGTTCTTCCGCCTGTCGGACTTCCTGGGCGGCCTGCAGCGCTACGTCGAGGTGGAGGACGAGGACGAGCGGCTGGCCGTGGACGGTCGCCTGCTGCGCATCGACGGCTTCTCGCTCGGCGAGGCCGAGCCGGGCTCGCCGCCACAGGTCTCCGTCCAGGCCACCGCCTTCACGCTGCCCGAGGGCCAGAGCGCCCTTGGCGGCGCGACGCCCGCCGGCCCGGCCGGCGCCACGAGTGCAGCCCCGCCCGCCGAGGGCGGCACGGGGGCTCCCGCAACCGCCACAGTGACCGGAGGAACCCCATGAACACCGTCCGCGGCATCGCCCGCGACCTCGTCGACAAGCGCCTGTGGCCCGTCGCCGTCCTGCTGGTCGTGGGCATCGTCGCCGCCGCCGCGATCGGGCTGACCGCCTCGAGGAGCGAGCCCGCGCAGGCGCCCCTCGGTGGCGCTGGGGGCCCGGGCATCACCAGCGGCGTGGTCGTCCCCGCCGACGCGGTCGAGCTCAACGCCGACCGCGAGCTGCTGGGTGTCGCCAACGACCCGTTCCGCCGCAGCGTGGGCGACAGCGTGGCCGCTGTGGCCTCGGCGCCGGGCGTGGTCGCCCCGCAGACCGGTCTGTCCGATCCCGCTCCGGCTCCGGGCGGTGAGGCGCAGGGTGGCGGCGACCCATTCGGCGGCGACCCGTTCGGCGGCGGCATGTCGGGCGGAGGAGGTGGCGGCGCCCCGAGTGCTGGCGGCGCCCCGAGCGGTGGCGGGGGCTCGGCCGGCGACGATCAGGCCGACCGCGTGAGCACCGGCCCCGTCGAGACCCCCGAGCCCGCGGCCCGCCGCGAGCCAGATCGGACCTTCACCCTGTGGGAGGTCGACGCGCGCGTCTACCGCGACGGAAGCCTCGTACGCGATCTCGACGACCCCGCGTCCCTCACGCCGCTGCCCACCGCGGGCCGGCCGTCGGCCCTGTTCCTGGGCGTCTTCAACGGCGGCAGCTCTGCGGGCTTCGTGATCCATCGCTCCGTCGACGTGCAGGGCTCCAACTGCGAGGCCCGCGCGGAGCGCGACTGCTCGCTGCTGCGCCTGGGCGAGGGCAGCGACGCCACGCTGAGCGTCGAGGAGGACGGCCGCGAGGGCGGCGAGAAGGTCGTTTATCAGATCGTCGTGGACGAGATCCGCAAGGTGACCACGCGCGACGAGCGTCGTGCCACCGCGCACCGCGAGCGCCGCTCGAGCTTCGGCTCCTGCCTGCTCAAGACGGTCGGCCAGGACTACGGCGCCGTGCTGTTCGACCCGGCCCGGGGCACCTGGTCGGCGGGCGGCAGCCCGGAGGACTGCTACAAGCGGTAGGGAGGGGCGACCGGCGGCGGGCGCGGAGCGACCGCGCGGGACGGCAGCGGCGGTCACTGGCGGCCGGCGTCCCCGCGTATGCTCCGCGCCCGCATGTCGCTGCGCCTCATCACCGCCGGGGAGTCCCACGGGCCCGGGCTCACCTGCGTCGTCGAGGGCCTGCCCGCGGGGCTGGAGCTCAACCGCGAGGCCATGGACCGCGACATGGCCCGCCGCCAGCTCGGGCACGGTCGCGGGGGGCGGATGAAGATCGAGCGTGACCGCGCCGAGGTCACCGCCGGGGTGCGCCACGGGCACACGCTTGGCGGCCCGGTGGCGCTGCGCATCGACAACCGCGACTTCGCCAACTGGGAGGAGCGGATGAACCCCTGGCCGGTGGAGGCCGCGGTCGACGAGGTCCACCTCCCGCGCCCGGGCCACGCCGACCTGGTGGGCACCTGGAAGTACGGGTTCACCGACGTGCGCGACGTGCTCGAGCGCGCCAGCGCGCGCGAGACGGCGGCCCGCGTGGCGGGGGGCGCGCTGGCGCGGGCCTTCCTGGTGGCGCTCGGCGTGCAGGTGCGCTCCCACGTCGTGCAGATCGGCACAGAGCACGCGCCGCAGCGCTCCGGGGCGCTCGCGATCGAGGACTTCGAGGGCGTGGACGACGACCCCGTGCGCTGCCTGGACCCCGAAGCGAGTCGCGCGATGGTCGGGCACATCAACGTGCAGCGCAAGGCCAACGAGTCGCTGGGCGGGGTCTTCGAGGTGGTGGTGTTCGGGCTCACGCCCGGGCTGGGCTCCCACGTGAGCTGGGAGGAGCGCCT
Organism: Candidatus Siliceabacter maunaloa; assembly: GCA_024330185.1. Taxonomy (GTDB): domain Bacteria; phylum Actinomycetota; class Thermoleophilia; order Solirubrobacterales; family Solirubrobacteraceae; genus Siliceabacter; species Siliceabacter maunaloa. The sequence continues at coordinate 36,011 of JANDLV010000018.1, read as the reverse complement.
GGACGGCCGCCTTGCGCTGGCCATCTGCTCCATCCAGGCAATCAAGGGCTGCGCGCTGGGCGACGGGTTCGACCTGGCCGCCCGGCCGGGCTCGGGCGCCCACGACGAGATCTTCCACTCCGTCGACCGGGGCTTCTTCCGCGAGACCAACCGCTCGGGCGGCCTGGAGGGCGGCATGACCACCGGCGAGCCGCTCGTGGTGCGCGGCGCCATGAAGCCGTTGCCCACGCTGACCCAGCCGCTGCGCTCGGTGGACATCGCCACCCGCGAGCCGGCGCAGGCGCTGCGCGAGCGCACCGACTCGTGCACGGTGCCCGCGGCGGGCGTGGTGGGGGAGGCCATGGTCGCGTTCGTGCTGGCGAGCGCCTACCGGGCCAAGTTCGGGGGGGACGGCATCGACGACGTCCACCGCGCCCTGCGCTCCTACGAGGAGCGCATCGACTGGCGGCGCCGCGCCGCGTGAGCGCGCAGCGGGCCCTGGTCTTCACCGGCTTCATGGGGGCCGGCAAGTCGACGGCGGCGCGGACGGTCGACCCGGGCGCGCTGGACACCGACGCGCTGTTCGAGAGCGAGCACGGCCCGATCGCCGACTGCTTCGCGCGCCACGGGGAGGCGGCGTTCCGCGAGCGCGAGGAGGCGATCGTGCTGGGCGCCCTGGAGCACGACGGCGTGGTGGCGCTCGGCGGCGGCGCGCTGGGCTCGGCGCGCGTGCGCGAGGCGCTGCGCGACCACACTGTGGTGTGGCTCGAGGTCACCGAGGAGGAGGCGTGGGCGCGCGCCGCGGGCCACGACCGCCCGCTCACGCGCGACCGCGCGGCGTTCGCGGGGCTGCACGCCCAGCGGGAGGCGGCCTACGAGGCGGCCGCCGACGCCATCCTGCCCCCGGTCGATCGGGACGTCGTCTTGCGCGCGCTCCCGGCGCTGCGCGCCCTGCGCCCGGGCGAGCGGCTCCTGTGGGCCCACACCGCCTCGGGCGAGTATCCGGTGTGGATGGGGGAGGAGGCCTGGCCGGCGATCGCTGAGGGCGACGTGGTGGTCAGCGACGAGGTGGTGGGGGAGCTGTTCGCGGAGCGGTTCGCGCGAAGCCCCACGGCGGCGCCCGTGGGCGCATCCGCGCCGGACGCCCCAGCGGCGCCGCGCCGTGCGCCCGCCCTCCCGACCGCGCCCATCCTCTTCCCTCCCGGCGAAGCCCACAAGACCCTGGCCACCGCGCAGCGGGTCTGGGAGGCGATGGTCGCCGCGGGCCTCACCCGCGCCGGACGGGTCGTCGCCGTCGGCGGCGGCGTCGTCGGCGACCTCGCCGGCTTCTGCGCGGCGACCTACCAGCGCGGCGTGCCCGTCGTGCACATCCCCACGACGCTCGTCGCGCAGGTCGACTCCGCCTACGGCGGCAAGACCGGCGTCGACCTCCGCCACGCCAAGAACTACGTCGGCGCCTACCACCAGCCCGCGGCGGTCCACGTGGTCCCGTCGACCCTCGAGACCCTCCCCGCCGCCGAGCGCGCGGCCGGCTACGCCGAGGTGGTCAAGACCGCGCTCATCGCCGGCGGGGCGCTGTGGGCGCGCGTCGAGCGCGGCGACCCGGTCGACGGCGCCATGGTCCTCGCGTGCGCGCGCACGAAGCTCACGGTGGTGCGCGCCGACGAGCGCGACGGCGGCCGGCGCCAGGTCCTCAACCTCGGGCATACCGTCGCCCACGCGCTGGAGACCGCCACGGGGTACGCCATGCTGCGCCACGGAGAGGCCGTCGCCCTCGGGCTGCTGGCCGCGCTGCGCCTCTCCGGGCAGGAGGCGCTGCGCGCGCGCGTGCGTGAGCTGCTGCGCGAGACGGGCCTGCCGGTCGCGCTGCCCGCCGGCGTCGACCCGGACGGGGTCGTCGCCCTCACCCGCCGCGACAAGAAGCGCACGGGCGCGCGGACACCCTTCGTCCTGGTCGCGCAGCCGGGGGACGTCCGCCATGGCCACGACGTGGCCGACGACGAGCTGCGCGCCGCCGTGGCAGAGTTGACGCCTTGACGACGCGACGGGTGGAGATCCTCCACGGGGTCAACCTCGACCAGCTCGGCCGGCGCGACGCCGGTCATTACGGCGCGCTGACCCTGGCGCAGCTCGAGGAGCGCATAGCCGCGTTCGCGACCGAGCTTGGCCTGGAGGCGACGTGCTTCCAGACCAACGCCGAGCACGCCTACGTCGAGCGCCTGCACGCGGCCCGCGGCACCGTTGACGGCCTCATCCTCAACCCGGGCGCGTGGACCCACTACGCCTGGGCCATCCGCGACGCGCTGGAGATCGCCGGGGTGCCCGCGGTCGAGGTGCACCTGTCCAAGGTGGCGGAGCGCGAGGCGTTCCGCCGCACCTCGGTCGTCCGCGACCTGTGCGTCGCGACGGTCAGCGGCGAGGGCGCCGACGGCTACCGCACGGCGCTGGAGCGCCTGCGCGAGGCGCTCGGTTGACCGGGCGAGTCGGGCGGGTGGACGCCGTGCTGCGCGAGCGCGAGCTCGACGCCCTCCTGGTCACCGACCTCGTCAACGTGCGCTGGCTCACCGGCTTCACCGGGTCCAACGCCGCGGTGGTCACCGGCCCCGGCGTGCGGCGCTTCGTCACCGACTTCCGCTACGTCACCCAGGCCGCCGAGCAGGTCGGCGAGGCGTTCGAGCGCGAGATCCACCAGGACCTCCTCGAGCAGGTCGCCGAGCCACTGGGCGGCCCGCTGCGCCTGGGCTTCGACGACGCCGGCCTGTCCGTGCGCGACCACGGCCGCCTGGGGGAGCTGGCCGAGGGCGTCGAGCTCGTCGCCGCCGGCGGACTGGTCGAGGACCTGCGCGCGATCAAGGACGCCGGGGAGTTGGAGCGCATCCGCGCCGCCGCGGTGCTCGCGGACGTTGCGCTCGGGGAGGTGCTGGCCCGGGGGCTCGTCGGGCGCACCGAGCGCGAGGTCGCCCTGGACATCGAGGTGACCATGCGCCGCCTCGGCGCCTCGGGGCCCTCCTTCCCGCCCATCGTCGCCGCCGGCGCACACGCTGCGCTGCCCCACGCCGAGCCGCGCGACGTGGCCGTCCCGACCGACACGCTGGTGGTGGTCGACTGGGGCGCCCAGCTCGACGGCTACGCGTCGGACTGCACGCGCACCTTCGCCACCGGGCCGCTGGAGGATGGCGCGCGCGGCGTGTACGAGCTCGTGCTGCGCGCCCAGCAGGCCGCCCTGGACGCTGTGCGCCCCGGCCCGACGGGGAAGGAGGTCGACAGGGTCGCCCGCGACCTCATCGAGGCCGCCGGCCACAAGGAGCACTTCGGCCACGGGCTGGGCCACGGCGTGGGGCTGGAGGTCCACGAGGGCCCGCGCCTGTCGGTGCGCGGCGAGACCCAGCTGGAGGCCGGGATGGTGGTGACCGTGGAGCCGGGGGTCTACGTCCCCGGGCAGGTCGGCGTGCGCATCGAGGACCTCGTCGCCGTGACCCGGGACGGGTGCGCGGCGCTCAGCGGGATGGACAAGGCGCTGCAGGTGGTGGACTGAAGGTGAATGATGGTCCGATGACCGACGACGGTCCGCCCCAGCAGCCGCTCGAGCTCATCCTGGCGCGCAACCTGATCTCCATCGTCCAGGTGGCCGCGTTCCTCACCGACGCCCAGGGCGACGTCCTCTTCTACGACGAGGCGGCGGGGGCGATCCTCGGGCGCAGTCCCGCTCTGCACGAGAACCGTCCCGTCCACGGGCGCTTTCGCATCCGCAGCCGCGCGCGGCGACCGCAGCGGGCTGTCGCTGGCCGCCGCGGGCAACGAGTGTGGTGCTGTAGGGGCCGCCGACTAGATCAGGCGTCCAGGAGCGCTTGCGCGCCCGAGCTTGTGGGCACCATCACATGACAGGCATCATCGAGAGGAGCGAGTCTTGTCCCTGATCGGCATCATCATCGCCGTCGTCCTGGCGGCATTGGTCTACTTCCTGGCCACCGTGCTGGGCCTTCCCACCATCGTCGCGATCATCGCCGCGATCGTCGTCCTGCTGGCAGGCGTCACCAGCGGCGGCTTCGGCCTCGCCGGCCGCTTCGGCGGCGCCGGCGCCAGGCGCGCCTGACGTTCGCGCCCGCGGCCCCCTTCGTGCGGGCCGCGGGCCGCGCGTAGCAGTCTCGGCACGCGTGCGTCGCATTCCGGCGTAGCGCCGTGACACCTCGGGCGCCAGTGTGGGCCCATGCCCGCCCGCCCTCCCTCCCGTCGAGTGTCGAGTTACTCGGCCTGAGGCCGAACAAGTCGACACTCGACCCGATGTGGAGATCGCACGGCGCGCGGCGTCCGAGTGGAGCGTGCTCTGCGTGGAGGAGCTGTATGCGTGCGGGCTCAAGCCGGACGCCATCGCCGCGCGCGTCGCCAACGGCCGCCTGCACCCGATGTACCGCGGCGTCTACGCCGTCGGCCACGCCAAGCCCCCGCTGGAGGGGTTTTTCCTCGCAGCGGTCAAGGCGTGCGGCCCCGGGACGGTGCTCAGTCACTACGCTGCGGCGGCATTCTGGCAGTTCGTCCGTTGGGACGACCGCGATCTCGAGGTCACGGTCGTCGGCTCGGCAAGCCGGATCCACCAGGGCATCCGCGTCCACCGCACCCTCTCCCTCGATGCGAGGGATCGCCGCCGCCATCAGGGCATCCCGGTCACCTCCCCGGCGAGCACCCTCCTCGACCTCGCCGGCACCAGGATCTCGGACGAGCGCCTCCGCCGCGCCCTTCGCGAAGCGCTTGCGCGCAAGCGGGTCAACATCCCGCAGCTCGTCGAGATCCTCGCCCGCCTGCCGCGCCGCCGCGGCGCCCGCCGCCTTGCGACGATCGTGGCCGCCGGCGTCCCCACGCGCAGCGAGCAGGAGGACGCCACCCTCGACCTCCTCCTAGGTGGCGGTCTCGCCCACCCCGACGTCAACCGCCCGCTGATCCTGAGTGGCCGCCGGGTGATCCCCGACTTCCGCTGGCCGCAGCAGCGCCTCGTCGTCGAGGCCGACGGCGCCGCCTGGCACGACAACCCGCTGGCCCGCGCCGACGACGCCGAGCGGCAGAAGCTGCTGGAGGCCCATGGCGAGCGTGTGGTCCGTGTGAGCTGGGAGCAGGTCTTCGCACGCCCGCGCCCGACCTTCGCCCGGGTTGCCGCCGCCGGCGCGCCATACTCCGCGGCCGGATGATCACCACCAACCAGTTCAAGAACGGCAACCACATCGAGGTGGAGGGGACGATCTTCAAGGTCGTCGACTCCCAGCACGTCAAGCCCGGCAAGGGCGCGGCGTTCGTGCGGACGAAGCTGCGCCGGGCGGCCGACGGGGCGGTGATCGACAGGACGTTCCGGGCGGGGGAGAAGTTCCGCTCGGTGCGCACGGAGGCGCGCAAGATGCAGTTCCTCTACGCCGACGGGACCGAGGCACATTTCATGGACACCTCGTCCTACGAGCAGATGGCCGTGCCCCAGGAGTCCGTCCAGGACGCGCTGCGCTGGACGCGGCCCAGCGACGAGGTCGACGTGCTCTTCATCGACGACCGCCCGTCCGACCTCCAGCTTCCCTCCTCGGTCGAGCTCGAGGTGACCCAGACCGATCCGGGCCTCAAGGGCGACACGGTCTCCGGCGGGGGCAACAAGCCGGCCACGCTGGAGACGGGCGCGAAGATCCAGGTGCCGCTGTTCGTGGACGTCGGCGACCGCGTCAAGGTCCAGACCTCCTCGGGCGAGTACATGGCGCGGGCCTGAGGGCGTGGCGCGTGGCGCGGGCCTGAGGGCCGGGCGGGCCCGGGGCCGGGCTCATGTCGCCCGAGCGCTGAGCGCCCGCACGGGCCGCGGGCGTAGGCTCATCGCGTGTCCCGCCGCTCCGAGCAGCGCCGCCAGGCGGTCTTCGCCCTCTACCAGCACGACCTGACCGGCCGGCCGCTGGACGACGTCTTCCCGCGCGACGCGCGCTCCTTCACCCGCGCGCTCGCGCACGCGACGGCCGACAACGCCGAGGAGGCCGACGCGCTGCTGGAGCGCCACGCGCACAGGTGGACGGTCACCCGCATCGCGCCCCTGGAGCGGGCGATCCTGCGCGCGGCCATCGTGGAGATGCTCCACCCCGATGCGATCCCCGGCGACGAGCCGATCCCGCCGGAGGGGGCGATCGACGAGGCGGTCGAGACGGCCAAGACCTTCTGCGGCGCCGACGCGCCGGGCTTCGTCAACGGCATCCTGGCCGCGGTCCTGCGCGAAGAGGCGGCGCAACGATGAGCGGCAGGCCGCGCAGCGATGAGCGACAGGCGACGCAGCCGTGAGTGAGCCCGCGCAGGACACCGACGAGCTCGACGCCCTGGTCACACGCCTGGACCGCGCGGCGGAGCAGCTTCGCAGCGGGGACCTCAGCGCCGACGCCGCCGCGTCGCTGGTGGAGGAGTGCGCGGGCCTGGCCTCCCAGGCCTCGGCCGAGCTGGACCGCCGGGCGCGTGCCGCGGGGCGCGAGCCGATCCCCGGTCAGGATCGGCTGCTGTGAGCGGCGGCGGTGCGCAGAGCGCGGCCGCGCCGGCCGCCCGGCCGGGCGCGGTGGCCCGCGCCGCCTACCCCAACGCCCTGCGCGCCACTGTCGACGCCTACCTGGCCGACATGCGCTTCGGCCCGCCCAGCGGCTCCACCCGCGGCCTCGAGGAGGCCATGCACTACTCGCTGCTGGCAGGGGGCAAGCGGATCCGCCCCGTCCTCTCCCTGGCCACCGCCCGGGCCACGGGCCGCGACGAGCACGAGGTGCTGCCCTTCGCCGCCGCCGTCGAGCTGATCCACACCTACTCGCTCATCCACGACGACCTGCCAGCCATGGACGACGACGACCTGCGCCGCGGGCGCCCGACCAACCACAAGGTCTTCGGGGAGGACGTCGCCATCCTGGCCGGGGACGGCCTCTACGCGGAGGCGTTCCGCCACGTGCTCGTCCACCAGGAGGGCGCGCCCGGCGACGTCCTGCGCGCGGTCGGGGAGCTGGCCGCGGCGACCGGCGTGGACGGCATGGTCGGCGGCCAGTACCTCGACGTGGACGGCTGCGCGCCCGACGGCGCCGACGGCCTGCGCGAGGTGCACGCCCTCAAGACCGGGCGGCTCATCTGCGCGTCCGTGGAGGGCGTCCTGTTGCTCGCCGGCGCCCCGGCGGCTGTCACAATGGCCTTTCGCAGCTTCGCGGCCGAGCTCGGCGTGCTGTTCCAGATCGTGGACGACATCCTCGACGTCACCGGGACCGACGACGCGCTGGGCAAGCCGAGGGGCAGCGACGAGCGTCACGGCAAGCGCACCTACGTCAGCGAGCACGGGCTGGCGGGCGCGCGCGAGCTGGCGGCACAGTCCCATCGCGGCGCGCGGGCGGCCCTCGCCCGGGCGGCCCCCGGGAGTGCGCCGGAGCTCGAGCAGATCACCGACTTCATCCTGACCCGCCAGGACTAGGCTGTCCGTACCCCCATCATGAGCACGCCCCGTCTCCTCGACACCATCGACCGCCCCCGGGACCTCCACGGCCTCAGCGAGGACGCGCTGGCCCGGGTCGCCCAGGAGGTCCGCGAGCACATCATCGACACGGTCGGCGAGATCGGCGGGCACTTCGGGGCCAACCTGGGCACGTGCGAGCTGGCCGTCGCGCTGCACTCGCTGCTGGACTCCCCGCGCGACAAGATCCTGTGGGACGTCGGCCACCAGGCCTATCCCCACAAGGTGCTCACGGGCCGGCGCGAGGGCCTGGCCACCATCCGCCAGTACGAGGGCCTGGCGCCCTTCTGCTCGATCGACGAGAGCGAGCACGACATCATGGGCGCCGGGCACGCCTCCACCTCGATCGGCTACGCGGTCGGGCTGAAGGAGGCCATGCGCCGCCGCGGCGAGCCCGACGCCGGCAAGGTCGTCGCGGTGGCCGGCGACGGCGCCATGACCGGCGGCGTGGCCTTCGAGGCGATCTCGCAGGCCGGCGGGCTGGGCACCCCGATCGTCGTCGTGCTCAACGACAACGGCATGTCCATCTCGCCCAACGTGGGCGCGCTGAGCGCCTCCTTCAACCGCATGCGCCTCAACCCCAGGCTCTGGCACGCGCGTGAGGAGGTGGAGAAGAACCTCGCGGAGCTGCCCGGCCGCGTCGGCCACGCCTTCGAGCGCCTGGGCCCCCAGCTCAAGGAGTCGATCAAGGCCTTCTGGGCGCCCAACCTGTGGTGGGAGGAGCTGGGCTGGGCGTACATGGGCATCATCGACGGCCACGACACCCGGACGTTGCGCAGCGCGCTGCGCCACGCCCTGGCCGCCCAGCGCCCGGTGGTCGTCCACGTGGCCACGGTGAAGGGCAAGGGCTTCGCCCCCGCCGAGGACGGCGGCCTGGAGGGCATGGAGAAGTGGCATGCCGCCAAGCCCAAGTCGATCGCCAACCGCGTGCCCGCCACGGTCAAGGCGGTGCCCGCCGGGGGGGACGCCAACCCGTCGCCGGCGCAGTACACGAAGGTCTTCGGCGACGCTCTGGTGGCCGAGTGTCGGCGCGACCCGCGGGTCCTGGGGATCACCGCGGCGATGAACTCCGGGACGGGGCTGAACATCCTCCAGAAGGCGATGCCCGAGCGCTACTACGACGTGGGCATCGCCGAGCAGCAGGCGCTGCTGTTCGCCGCCGGGCTCGCGCTCGAGGGGGCCAAGCCCGTGGCGGCCATCTACTCGACCTTCCTCCAGCGGGCGTTCGACCAGATCGTCCACGACGTGTGCCTGCAGAGGCTCAACGTGGTGCTGGCCATGGACCGCGCCGGGCTGGTCGGCGACGACGGGCCCACCCACCACGGCGTCTTCGACATCGCCTACCTGCGCGCGCTGCCCAACATCGTCCTGATGGCCCCGCGCGACGAGGCGGTGCTGGTCGACATGCTCCACACGGCGCTGGTCTACGACGAGGGCCCGATCGCGCTGCGCTACCCGCGCGGCGAGGGGGTCGGCGTGCCGCTGCCCGACCCGCCCCACACCATCGAGCTGGGCACCGGCGAGCTGTTGCGCGAGGGCCGCCGCGTGGCCATCGTGGGCTACGGGACCGGCGTGCAGAAAGGCCTGGAGGCCGCCGACCTCCTCGCAGGGCAGGGGCTGGACGTCACCGTGGCCGACGCGCGCTTCGCCAAGCCGCTAGACGGCGCGCTGCTGGCCCAGCTCGCCGCCGAGCACGAGCTGCTGGTCACCGTCGAGGAGGGCGTGCTGGCCGGGGGCTTCGGTTCGGCGGTGTGGGAGGCGCTCAACGACACCGGCCTGACGGTGCCCCGGATCCTGCGCGTCGGGCTGCCCGACCGCTACGTCACCCACGGCAAGCCGGCCCTGCTGCACCACGAGGTCGGCTACACCGGCGAGCGGATCGCCGAGCGCATCCTGAGCGCCGTCGGCGTGCGCTCCGCGGTGGCGTGACGGGTGGCGAAGGCGAAAGGATGTCGCCGCCTGAGCCGGGCCCCCGGGCAGTCTCACACCGCGCCGGCGCCGGCGGCGGCGCGGGCTCGGCCGGGCCCGCCGCGCTCGAGGAGCGCCTGGCCCGTGCGCACCCGCAGGTAGGCCCGCTGCTGGAGGGCGGCGACGAGCCGCCGCCCGACGACGTCGAGACCGCGCGGGCGGACTACCGCGCACTGAACGAGGCCCGCACCGGCCCGCGCGAGCCGGTGGCCCGATGTCTCGACCTGGAGGCCGGCGGCGTGCCCGTGCGCGTCTACATGCCCGCGCTGGAGGAGGGCGACGCCCCGGAGACCCGTGGCAGCGAGGGCGGCGGCCTGGACCAGGGTGCGGCGGCCCTCGACCCGCCCGTCGCGACCGCGGCGCAGCCGGCGATCCTCTTCCTCCACGGCGGCGGCTGGGTGGTCGGCGACCTCGACGGCGTCGATGCCCTGTGCCGCGCGCTGGCCAACCGCACGGGCGCCGTCGTGGTGTCGGCCGACTACCGCCTGGCTCCCGAGCACCCGTTTCCCGCCGCGCTCGACGACGCGTGGGCCGTCCTCTCCTGGCTGCACGGCCACGCCCACGAGCTGGGCGCCGACCCCGACCGCCTGGCCGTCGCGGGGGAGAGCGCGGGTGCCAACCTCGCCGCGGCCGCCGCGCGCCGCGCGCACGCCGACCCCGACGACCCGCGGCCGCGTCTGCGCGCCCAGCTCCTGGCCTACCCGGCGTTGGACGGCGCCCTGGCCGCAGCCTCCTACGACGAGCTGGGCAGCGGCTTCGGCCTCACCCGCGAGCAGATGCGCTGGTACTGGGACGCCTACGCCCCCGGTCGCGCCGCACGCGCGCCCGAGGCATCTCCGCTGCGTGCACCCGACCTGGCCGGCCTGCCCCCGGCCCTAATCGTGCAGGCCGAGCTCGATCCGCTGCTCGACGACGGACTGGACTACGCGCAGCGCCTGCGCGACGCCGGCGTGGACGCCGACGTCCACGTGTGGCCCGGGATGGTCCACGGCTTCCTGCGCTACCGCGGCCTGCTCGACGATGCCCACGCCGCCCTCGACGAGGCCGCCGCCCGGCTGGCCGCCCTGCTGGCGTGACGGCGCGTCATTGCTCGACCGTCCGCTGCGTGGCCTCGGAACGGGATCGCTCGCGATGAGCCGCCGCGGCGTCATCCTCGTCGCCTGCGCGCTGGGCTTCCTGCTGGCCGGCCTCGCGCTGGGCGGCCTGGTCAACAGCGACGCCGTGCGCCCCGCCGCCCTCGAGCTGCGCCCGGTGGAGCCCGGCGGCCCGGCGGGGCTGGCCTCCGTGGGCCGCGTCGACGGCCGGACCGTGGGCCCGCTGGCCGTCTGGGGCCTGGAGCCCGGCAGCCGCCACCGCGTCGAGGTGGCCGTCGAGTGCGGCGAGCAGGGGCTGCCCGCCGTCGACGACCTGGTGGCCGGACCCAACGGCGTGGCCTTCGGGCGCATGCGGGCGCCCGTGATCAGCGGAGGAACGGTGGCCGTGACCGTGTTCTCGGCCGCCGACGAGGCCGAGGGCAACCCGCGCGTGTCCTGCGGGCAGGGCCCGCTGGAGGCCGGCGGCGTGCCGCCCCAGCCGCTGTCGCCCGCGGAGCTGGCCCTCGTGGGGCCCGGGGAGGCCGCGAGCGCCGACGTCTCCGCGCTGATCCAGCTCCGGGGCGGCGAGCCGGTGGGAGGCGTGCAGGAGATCCGCGCAGCACCCGACGACGTCGTCGCGCTCGGCGTGCGCTCCGACGTCCCCGACCAGGTGGCCCTCGACGGCCTGGGTGTGACCGTCCAGGCCGGCCCCGGCGTGATCAGCCGCTTCAGCGTGCGGGTAGACGAGCCGGGCCGCTACCCGATCCGGGCGGGCTCCGCGGGCGACGAGGCGGTCGGCGTCGTCGTGGTGGGGGAGTAGCACCGCCACTACAGGACCACGGCCGCGAACCCGGTCGCGAGGGCTGCTCCTCGCGGACGCCCTACGCACGATTCGGGCCGCGCGCGGGCCTCGCTCAGGGTCCTGGCAACGTGACGCTGTCGAACGCAAGCGCCTCTGAGAGTCGCTCGAAATGCGCGTCGCGGTGCAGCACCGCCAGGCCACCGTGCTCGGCCGCTGCCGCCGCGATCAGCGCGTCGGTCAGCGGGACCCGGTGATAGCCGTCGTTGTGTGCAGCCAGCTCGGCGAGGGCGGACATCGCCGCGTCGGGCGGCCGCGCGATCGTTGCGCACGATCCGAAGCGCATCGAGCTCCGCTTCCAGCGCGACGAACTCCGCGCTGGAGCGCGCCGAGTAGAGGACCTCCACGCGAACGATCGGCGTGATCCAGAATCGATCATCGCGCACGGCCGCCTGTACGAGCTCCGCGAAATCATCGGGCAGCGTGAGTGCGCGCCACCACGTTGACGTGTCAGCGATGAACGGCGCGCCTGAGCGCAGCAGATCGTGTGCCTGCACGAGCGCGTCGGCGGGTCACTCGTCGCCGGGCACCTGCTCGACGCGACTGAGCGCATCGCGGTCCAGTCCATCAGGTCTGCGCAGCCGTTCGGCGAGCGACGCCAGCCGCGCAGCACGCTCATCGTCGGCGAGCGCCGGTTCGTCGACGGCCACGACTGTCGGGGGCTCGGATCGTTTCACGACCGCTACAATCTACCGCGCGGATCGGTGACTTCGCGCGTTTCGTCGGATCGCCACTTTTGCCCCTGGGTGCGGATGGACGAGCCGGGCGCTACCCCCGATCCGGGCGGGCTCCGCCGGCGACGAGGCGGTCGGCGTCGTCGTGGACGAGCCACGGCGCCAGGCCCTGCTGGCCCGCCATCACCGCCCAGGCCTTGTTCTCGATCCTCATCCCCGTCTACGCGTTCCTGCTGATCCCCGCCGTCCTCGCGATCATCGGCGAGACGCAGGACTTCCTCAAGCGCACGGCGACGATCCAGTGGGGCCTGGCGATCTGCGTCTACGCGATCAGCCACGCCCCGGCCCTGCTGCTGCTCGACGTCCCCGGCTACAGCGGTCGCGAGGCGCTGCTGCTGCTGTTCCTCGTCCTCGTCGTGCAGCTCTCCGACGTCCTGCAGTACGTCTTCGGCAAGCTCCTGGGCAGCCACAAGATCGCCCCCAGCGTGAGCCCGAACAAGACCTGGGAGGGCTTCGTCGGCGGGGTGACGTGCGCCACGCTCATCGGCACCGCGCTGTACTGGGCGACGCCCTTCGAGCCGCTCGAGGCGGCCGCCATGTCGCTGCTCGTCGCGCTCGCGGGCTTCCTCGGCGGCCTGGTCATGGCAGCGATCAAGCGCGACCGCGGCGTGAAGGACTACAGCGCGCTCATCCCGGGCCACGGCGGCGTGCTGGACCGGATCGACTCGCTGACCTTCGCCGCTCCGGTCTTCTTCCACGTCACGCGGTTCTTCTTCCAGTAGCTTCCACGGCCAGGGGCCCGAGGCGCACGCCACCCGCCGGCGTACCCGGGGGCGTCCCCCCGCCATACTGCCCCGCCGATGCCCACGCGCCACCGCAGCCTCGCCATCGTTGCCCTCGGTGTCGCGGCCGTCGCCGCGGCGCTCGCCGGCGGGGCGGCCGCAGCCTCGCGGGACGAGGTGCGCCCGGTGCGCCCGCTGGCCCTCGAGGCCACCGCGCCGGTGGCCAAGCAGGCCGCCGCCCGGGCCCAGGCGCGGGCCTGGACGCCGCCGTCCGCCTCCGAGGACCGCTCGCGGGCCGTGGGCAAGCCGAACGACGGGCGGCTGCGCAACGGCCTCCTGCTGCCGGCCGAAGGCCGGGACTTCACGACCTTCGACTCGATCCTCGAGCGCGCCCCCAGCCGCGAGTGGCGCCGCTACGGCACCGGACGCCTGCTGCGGGTGGTGTACGCCGCGCTGCGCGACTACAGGGAGGCCAACCCCGACGCTCCGCGGGTGCTCATCGGCGACCTCAGCCGCCCCCGCGGCGGCTGGTTCGGGCGTGAGTACGGGGGCCTGGGCCACGCCTCGCACCAGAACGGGCTGGACATCGACATCTACTACCCGCGCCGCGACGGGCGCCGTCGCAAGCCCGCCCGGGCCTCCCAGGTCGATCGCCGTCTGGCCCAGGAACTGGTCGACGCCTTCGTCGCGCGTCCCGAGGTGCGCTACGCCTTCGTGGGCCTCACCGTCGGGCTGACGGGGCCGGCCGAGCGCGTCCAGCGCCTGCCCCACCACGACGGCCACGTCCACATCCGCGTCCTGGCGCCCCGGGGCTGAAAGTGAAACGACCCGCCAGAGGCGGGCCGTTTCGGGGGAGGAGAGATACTGCTATGTGATTGGGTGCTGCTTTGTGATCTGTGAGGGAAGTCTGTGGCTCTGGGCCGCAAGAAGCACTATGCCCATCGAACGCCTGTACGGGTGTGAGGTGACGCACACAGGTTCGTATTGCCCCGTCCCGCCCCTCGCGCGTCTACGCTGCCCGCCGGTGGCTCGCGTCCGCCTGGACACCCTGCTCGCCCAGCGCGGGCTCTTCGCCAGCCGCTCGCGGGCGGCCGCGTCGGTCATGGCCGGGGAGGTCCTGGTCGGCGCGCAGCGGCGGCGGGTGGACAAGCCGGGCCAGCAGGTGGCCACCGACGTGGTCGTGGAGGTCGCGCAGGGCCCTGCCTACGTCTCGCGCGGGGGGGTGAAGCTCGCCAACGCGCTCGACGCGCTGGAGGTCGACGTCGCCGGGCGCCGGGCCCTGGACGTCGGCGCGTCGAGCGGCGGCTTCACCGACTGCCTGCTGCAGCGGGGCGCCGCGCAGGTCGTGGCGCTCGACGTGGCCTACGGCGAGCTGGCCTGGAGCCTGCGCACCGACACGCGCGTGACCGTGCTGGAGCGTGTCAACGCCCGCTCGGTGGGGCGCGGGTCGCTGCCCTGGGCGCCCGATCTCGTCGTGGCCGACGTGTCCTTCATCTCCCTGACCAAGGTCCTGCCCGCGGTGCTGGCCCTCGTCGCACCCCGCTTCGACGCGCTGGCCATGGTCAAGCCGCAGTTCGAGGTCGGCCGGGGGGGCGTCGGCCGCGGCGGGGTCGTGCGCGAGGCGGCCGGCCGTCGCCGTGCCCTGGTCGACGTGGCCCGCTGCGCCGAGGGCCTGGGCGCGGCGGTGCTGGGCTTCGCCTCGTCAGGACTGCCGGGGCCCAAGGGCAACCGGGAGACCTTCGTCTGGCTGGCCGAGGCCGGGCGCGCGGGGGCGCTGGAGGACATCGAGGCCGTCGCGGCGGCCGCCGAGCCGGAGGAGGCCCCATGAGGGGGGCGACGGTCTTCACCCATCAGAGGGTCGAGGAGGTCGCGCCCGCTCTCGCCGCCCTGCGCGCCGCGGCAGGCGACGAGGGCGTCGAGCTGCGCTTCGACGAGCGCGAGACCGCCAAGCACGCGATCGTGGCCGCCCGGGGCGTGGCGGCCGACGCGGAGGTGGTCAACGATGTCGATCTCTGCGTGGTGCTGGGCGGCGACGGCACGATCCTGCGTGCCCTGCGCCGCTACGCCGGCACCGGCGTGCCGGTGTTCGCCGTCAACTTCGGCGAGGTCGGCTTCCTGGCCACCGTCGAGCCCGACGAGCTGGGCGACGACGGCTTCCACCGGGCGTTGCGCCGCGACTTCGAGGTGCTCTCGCTGCCCGCCCTGTCGGTCGAGGCCGGCGGCGGGATCCACGCCGCCATCAACGACGTCTCCATCCACCGCAAGGTCGGCGAGCGGGTGGCCCACCTGGCCTACGGGCTGGACGGCGCCGAGGTGGGCCGGGTGCGCTGCGACGGCCTCGTGGTGGCCACGCCGGCGGGTTCCACGGGGTACAACCTGGCCAACGGGGGTCCCGTGCTGGCCTGGGGCGTGGAGGGCTTCGCCGTGTCCTTCATCGCGCCCCACTCCCTGGCCGCCCGCGCGCTGGTGGTCGCCCCCGACGACCCGCTGACCATCGACAACCGTTCGCGCGAGGCGGTCGACGTGACGGTGGACGGGGTGGTGGCCGGGGAGCTCGGTCCTGGCGAGAGCCTCACCACCCGCTTCCTGCGCGACGCCGGCGCGCTGGCCCAGGAGCCGGGCTCGTCGTTCTACAAGCGCCTGCGCGACAAGTTCGGCAAGCTGGCCGCGTGAGGCCCGCGCCGGCGCGCGAGATCGTCACCAAGTGCGCCGAGTCTGTGGCTGACTGGCCACGCGCGCCTGATCCGTCCTGGCGCGCTGGTACACCGTTGGCGTGCTATTGGAGCTGCGCGTCGAGAACCTCCTGCTCATCGAGCGGGCCGAGCTGCGCCTGGCGCCCGGCCTCAACGTGCTCACGGGGGAGACAGGGGCGGGCAAGACCGTGCTGGCCCACGCGCTGGACCTGCTCCTGGGCGGCCGCGCCCGCACGGGGATCGTGCGTCCGGGCGCCGCCGAGGCCTACGTGGAGGGGGTCTTCGAGCTCGACGCGGCCACGCGCGCGGCGCTGGGCGACCGCCTGGCGCAGGACGCGCAGGAGCTGGTGCTGGCCCGGCGGGTGACCGCGCAGGGGCGCTCGCGGGCGCTGGTCAACGGCCGGTCGGCCTCGGTGGGCGACCTGCGCGAGCTGACCGCGCCGCTGGTGACCTTCTACGGCCAGCACGAGCACCGCCGGCTGACCATCGCCGCCGCCCAGCTCGACCTGCTCGACGGGTTCTGCGGCGACGGCCAGACGCGTCGGCGGGCGGTCTGTGCGAGCGCGTATGCGCAGGTGCGCGAGCTCGAGGGGCGGTTGGAGGCGCTGGCCGAGGCCGGCGGCGCGCGCGAGCGCGAGCTCGATCTACTGGCCTTCGAGCTGGACGAGATCGACCGTGTCGACCCATCGGAGGCCGAGGAGGCCGAGCTGGTCATCGAGCGCGAGCGCCTGCGCCACGTCGAGGCGCTGCGCGGGGCCTCGCTGGGCGCCGCAGAGGCCGCCGCGCCCGAGGCGGGCGAACAGGGCGCCGTGGCGCTGCTGGCCGGGGCCGGCGCGGCGCTGGACGCCGTGGCCGGGGTCGATGCGGGGCTCGACCCGCTGGCCGAGCGCTGGCGCGCCCTGGCGCTTGAGGCCGAGGACCTGGCAGGCGAGCTGCGCCGCTACGGCGAGGAGCTGGAGGGCGACCCCGCGCGCCTGGACGCGGTCGAGGAGCGCCTGGCGGCCATCGACCGGCTGGAGCGCAAGCACGGCGGCAGCGTCGCCGCCGTGCTCGAGCACGCCGCGCGCTGCCGGGAGCGCCGCGAAGAGCTGGCGGACGCGGAGGCCTCGCTCGAGGCGGTCCAGGCCGCGCTGGGCGCTGCGCAGGCGGACCTCGCGGGCGCGGCCAAAGCGCTGCGCGACGCCCGGCACGCCGCGGCGCCCAAGCTGGCCGGCGCCGTGGGCGAGCGCCTGGGCGATCTGGCCATGGAGGGGGCAGCCTTCGCCGTGGAGCTGGGCGAGCGCGAGCCCGGGCCGGCGGGGGCGGACACGGTCGAGCTGCTGCTGGCGCCCAACCGCGGCGTGCCCGCGGCGCCGGTGCGCGAGACGGCCTCGGGAGGCGAGCTGTCGCGGGTCATGCTGGCCGTGCTGAGCGTGGCCAACGAGGGCGGGCGCGCAGCGCTGGTCTTCGACGAGGTCGACGCCGGCATCGGCGGGCAGACCGCCCGCGCCGTGGGCGAGGCGCTGCGCGGGCTGGCCGACGGTCGCCAGGTGGTGTGCATCACCCACCTGCCCCAGATCGCCTCGCTGGGCGCCCGCCACTTCTCCATCGCCAAGGACGTCAGCACCGAGCCGGCCCGCACCATGGTCACCCAGCTCGACGACGGCGAGGTGGAGGGCGAGCTGGTGCGCATGCTCGGCGCCGACGCCGGCGACGAGGCGGCCCACCACCACGCGCGCGAGCTGCGCCGGGCGGCGTGAGGGGCGGCGTGGCGCGGCATGTGCGAGCCCGTGGGGGACGGTCTGCCTACGGGTCCCCGCGCCGTCCGGGGCCTCGCCTAGACTCGCTCGCGTGACTCCCGCCCGGCCCCGCTCCAAGTTCATCTTCATCACCGGCGGGGTCGTCTCCTCGCTGGGCAAGGGCATCGCCGCCGCCTCGATCGGCCACCTCCTGGTGGCCCGCGGGCTCACGGTCGCCCTGCTGAAGTTCGACCCCTACATCAACGTCGACCCGGGGACGATGTCGCCCTACCAGCACGGCGAGGTCTTCGTGACCGAGGACGGGGCGGAGACCGACCTCGACCTGGGCCATTACGAGCGGTTCACCGACACCAACACGTCGCGGGCGTCCAACGTCACCTCGGGCGGCATCTACAACGCCGTCATCCGCCGCGAGCGCCGCGGCGACTACCTCGGCGGCACCGTGCAGGTCATCCCGCACATCACCGACGAGATCAAGCAGCGCATCCAGCTCGTTGCGCAGACCGGCGACGTCGACGTGGTCATCACCGAGATCGGCGGCACGGTCGGCGACATCGAGTCGCTCCCCTTCCTGGAGGCCATCCGCCAGTTCCCCGTCGACGTCGGGCGGCGCAACTGCATGTACATCCACCTGACGCTTGTGCCCTACATCGGCCACGCGGGGGAGCTCAAGACCAAGCCCACCCAGCACTCGGTCAACGAGCTGCGGCGCATCGGCATCGCGCCCGACATGGTGCTGTGTCGCTCGGAGTCCCACCTGGGCGACGACATCAGGCGCAAGATCGCGCTGTTCGCCTCGCTGGGCGTCGACGCCGTGGTCTCCGCCAAGGACGTGGGCAACGTCTACGAGGTGCCGCTGTGGTTCAGCGACGAGGGCGTGGATCACTTCATCTGCGAGCACCTGGGCTTCGACACGCCGCCACCCGACCTCGACGGCTGGCGGGGCATCCTCGCCCGCGCGGCCCACGCCGACGACGTCGTGCGCATCGCGCTGGTGGGCAAGTACGTGCGCCTGGAGGACGCGTACCTCTCGGTGAGCGAGTCACTGCGCCACGCGGGCTTCGGCCACGGGTGTCGCATCGAGATCGACTGGGTCGACTCCGAGCACCTCGAGGAGGGCGGGCCGGCAGACCCTGCGCAGGCGCGTGCGCGCCTGGAGGCGGCCGACGGGATCCTCATCCCCGGCGGGTTCGGGGGCCGTGGCATCGAGGGCAAGATCGCCGCCGTGCGGATCGCGCGCGAGCAGGGCATCCCCTACCTGGGCATCTGCCTGGGGATGCAGCTCGCGGTCTGCGAGTTCGCCCGCCATGCGGCGGACATGGAGGGCGCGAACTCGTCGGAGTTCGACCCCGAGACGCCCCACCCCGTCATCGACCTGCTGCCCGAGCAGAAGGAGGTCACCGACCTGGGCGGCACGATGCGCCTGGGTGCCGACCCGGTGAAGCTCCACCAGAGCACCCGTTCGCTCGAGCTCTACGGCGAGGCGGTCATCTACGAGCGCCACCGTCACCGCTACGAGGTCAACCCGATGATGCACAAGCGCCTGCGCGCCGCCGGCATGGTCCTCTCGGGCACCTCGCCCGACGAGCGCCTGGTGGAGATCATCGAGCTCGCCGAGCACCCCTTCTTCGTGGCCTCGCAGTTCCACCCCGAGTTCAAGTCGCGCCCCGAGAAGCCCTCGCCGCTGTTTCGCGGCTTCGTCGGCGCCTCCCTGGACCGTGCGCGTCAGCGGGCGCCGGTCGAGCTCGACGACCCCGAGATCGCCCACCGATCCTGAGCGCGCCGACGGCGAGCGCCGCCATGGCCAGCCCGGCGTGCAGGTTGATCGCGATGACGCTGAGCGTTCCCGGCGCCCTGGTGCCGATCGGCCGGTTGCTGATGGTGGTCGCCCAATTACCGGCGTTCGAGGCGGAGGGCAGTGTGGCCTCGGTAGCCGGGCGGTTGTGATGGTCCGCCGCGCCGAGTCATGCTTGCGCACGCGGCCGCGACTCGCTAACGTCACTCGTGCCGGGGAGGCTCGCAACGGTGACCTTTACCAGACTCCATCCAGCAGCGCGTCCGCACCTATCGCGCAAGGTTGTACTGCCGCTGCTCGCACTGCTGAGTGCCTTCTTGTTTAGTGCGTTGATTCAGGTTGCGCTTGCTGGTCACTATCACCAGGCGGATTGCCGTGGGATTAGCGGCTATGCCTATCATGGCTTTGTCCACGGCGGGTCGACAACCGATAACTACATGCATAGTCGCATGAATAACACCTGCGGGCGAACCGATAAGTACTGTGAGGCTGGGAGTGCTGGTTCTGCATATTTTGGCTACGATCTCACCAACGATTCTACTTGCGACTTTTTCACCGGCACTTACCCATATCGTGAGTGCACGGGCTACGCCTACGTCTATTACAACAATCGGATCTCGGCACATACCCATTTTGCGCACAACTCGTGCGTTGCTTGATTCCCTATGACACACCGCACGATCGGTTTCATTGTGGCACTTGTGCTCTTGTCGCTCTTGGGCGTCGTAACGGCTAGTGCCGTGATGCCCCAAGACGACACTGCGCCTGAACCACAACAGAACCTTCAGTCCGCGCCGGGTTCACACGCCAACGGAGCTACGACGCCGAACCCTGGAGGGGGACCGCCATGGGCGCTGTGGACCTACCGGAGTCAAGACGGGTCAAGATGCGCGATGCTCGGGCCGAAGGCGGGATCGCGTGTTGGCCTGCTCGGTCGAGACGCAACAGTGCGGCCTTTTCGGGTCGAGGAAGTAGGTTCTTGCCTTGCTCCCAGTGCCCTCTCGGAGGGCCGGCCAGCTGAGCTTCACCGCACGGCCCGTCGGACCGATAGCGGGTTCGTCACGCTGTTCTGGGGCTGGACTGGGCCAGATGCCACTCACGCTACTGTGGGGCCAGCCGGACAGGCACCGAAGACCACGCTCGTTGACGCTAGCAAGACGTTTGCGCTTGCTTTCGAGGGTCACGTGCTGGGACCAGTGAACGTCGGGATTGAGATGACCAGCGGGGTCACACGCGAGATTCAGCTTGACGAGGTGCCAAGCGTTGTTAGGGAACGGATTCTGAATCCTCAGCGGTCTGCCGACGAAGCTGCCGAGGCAGGACGTAGCGATGACCAGGCAAACGGCGATGGCGCGCCGGCGCGAGAGAGGTAGGAAAGCCCCGCGGCCGAGTTCTCGGAAGCGGCGTTGGGCTCTCGCGGGCTTGTGTGTTTTTATACTGATCGCGGCAGGCGTGGTTGCCTGGGTCGCCGTGGATGACGGTACACGGTGCGATGACTTGGCTGACCGCGCGAAAGAAGTGGTCGGACAAGAGCGGTACATGGACGACGATCAGCGGGACCTTCGTATACCCGGTGCTCGAGTCTACTGTTAACGTCTGTCATCCGTCGCCTTGTCCCGACTGGTCGGCCGGTCTCTCGGTCGGTCGTCCCCGGTTCGCGGTGAGGCTCCACCAGAGCACGCGTGCGCTCGAGCTCTACGGCGAGGCGGTCATCTACGAGCGCCACCGCCACCGCTACGAGGTCAACCCGATGATGCACAAGCGCCTGCGCGCCGCGGGCATGGTCCTCTCGGGCACCTCCCCCGACGAGCGTCTGGTGGAGATCGTCGAGTTGCCCGAGCACCCCTTCTTCGTGGCCTCGCAGTTCCACCCCGAGTTCAAGTCGCGCCCCGAGAAGCCCTCGCCGCTGTTTCGCGGCTTCGTCGGGGCCGCTCTGGATCGTGCTCGTCAGCGGGCGCCGGTCGGGCTCGACGACCCCGAGATCATCGCCCACCGATCCTGAGCGCGCCCGCGGCGAGCGCCGCGACGGCGAGTCCTGCGTGCAGGACGTTGTCGACGGGGTTGATCGCTATGAGGCCGAGCATCTCCCGTCCGTCGACGAAGCCGGTGAGCGCGACAGCGGCGTAGAAGGCCCCGAAGGCAACGAGCGCTCGCGGAGCGCCCCTGCGAGAGAGCGCCACGCCCGCGAGCGCCACGCCCGTGACGAGGTGCACGGCATCGTGCCAGCCGTCGGTCTCCAGCACGAGCGTCACGCCCAGCAGGCCCGACGTCACCACCCCAACCCCCAGCGCGAGGCAGAAGAGCTGGGCGATGGTGCGGCCGGCGAGCTGCGTGGTCACGGCTGCCAGCGTCGCACAACGCCGTCAGGTCTTGCCGCGGCCGGCCGTCAGGCCTGTCGCGATGAACACCAGCGCGATGATGCCGAGCAGTCCCGCCAGGATCCCGCTGTCGGTGAACAGCAGTGCGATGATCGCGCCGAGCGCCGCGAGGGCCCCGCCGGCCAGCCACGTCCTGGATTGCGAGTTGGTGGCCATTGACCATGCCGCCTTTCCGATCAGAGGGGTCTGCTTTCGCTGCGACCTACCCACAGACCGTCTCCTGAGAACACCTCCCGCCCTGCACGAGCAGGTGGAGCCGCCTTGCGCTGGCTGGCGCTAAGGTCGCGCGCCGTGCGGCCCGCGAGCGAGTTGGAGCGCCGGCGGCTCAACGAGCTGTTCGCGGCGCTGTGCGCCATCGCCAGCCCCACGGGCTCCGAGCGTGCGTGCATGGACCGCGTGATCGCCGAGCTACGCGGCCTGGGGCTCGAGCACGAGGAGGACGACGCCGGGCCACGGGCGGGCGCCGGGGCCGGCAACGTGCTGGTGCGGATCCCGGGCCGTGCGGCGCGCACGGTGCTCCTCTGCGCCCATGCGGACACCGTCCCCGTGGAGGGGGGCGTCGTAGAGCCCGAGCTGGTCGACGGCGCCTGGTGCAACGCGCGCCCCGCCATCCTGGGCGCCGACAACAAGGCAGCGGTCGCCGTCCTGCTCGCGCTGGCCCACCGGGTGGGCGTCGAGGGCTCGCCGGTCGGGCTCGAGCTGCTGTTCACGGTCGCTGAGGAGACGGGGCTGGCCGGTACCCGCGCGCTGGACCGCTCCTGGCTGCGCGCGGAGCTCGGCTACGTCTTCGATCACGCCACGCCGATCGGGGAGGTCATCGTGGCCGCGCCGGCCTCCTACCACCTCGCAGCCGACCTGCACGGCCGCGCCGCGCACGCGGGCATCCGCCCCGAGGACGGGCGCAGCGCCGTCGTGGCCGCCGCGCGCGCGATCGCCGCCATGCCGCTGGGGCGCATCGACGAGCAGACGACCGCCAACGTCGCGTCGATCCACGGCGGCGGCGCCGGCACCAACGTCGTGCCCGGGCGCTGCCGGGTGGTGGGGGAGACCCGTTCCCACGACGAGGCGCGGGCCGAGGCGGCCATGACCGCGCTGGTCGACCGCCTCCAGGACGCCGCCAACGTGCCGGTCTGCGCCTGTGACCTCGACGTCACGGTGGAACGGGTCTTCGCCGCCTACCGCCACGAGGACGACGCGCCCGCGCTGCGCGCCGCCGAGGCGGCCCTGCGTGCGTGTGGCCACACGCCGCGCCGCGTGGCCAGCGGCGGGGGGTCGGACGCCAACGCGCTCGTCGAGGCCGGTCTGCCCGTGGTCAACCTGGCCAACGGGACGCAGGGCGCGCATCAACCCGACGAACGTGTGTCGGTGGCCGCGCTGGAGGGCATGGTGGACGTGACCATGGCTTTGCTCGAGGAGTGCGCGACATGACCGACGGCCCGGGCTTCGAGGCCATCGAGCGAGAGACGGTCTTCGAGGGGGCGATCTTCTCCGTCGAGTACGGGCGCTTCCGCCACGACGACGGTGGCGAGGCCACGCGCGAGAAGGTCCATCACGACGGCGCCGTGGGCGTCGTGGCCTACGACGACGAGCACCTCTACCTCGTCCGTCAGCCGCGCGAGGCCATCGACCGCTCCGACGTCCTGGAGCTCCCGGCCGGCCGCCTGGACGTCGAGGGCGAGGAGCCGCTGGCCGCGGCGCAGCGCGAGCTGGCCGAGGAGATCGGCCTGGCCGCCGACTCCTGGCAGCACGCGACGACCTACTTCTCCAGCGCCGGCTTCACCGACGAGCAGGTCCACGTCTTCCTGGCCACCGGCCTGCGCAAGGTGGACCAGCCGGAGGTCGAGGAGGAGGAGCGCATCGAGCTCGTCCGCTGGCCGCTGGTCGAGCTGGACGCGGCCATCGACACGACCCTCGACGCCAAGACCCTCATCGGGCTGCTGTGGCTGCGCCGCGCCCGCGAAGAGGGCGCCGCGGCGGGCTGACGCGGGGCCTGCCGGGCGCTGCGGCTCGGGGCCCGCCGGGGCGCCGCGGTTGCCGCAGGATGTCGCCCGCCCACGGCGAAGCCCGCACCGTGGCCACCGTCCCCGCCGAGCCCGCCCCTGCGCCCGCGCAGCCCTCGTCCCTGGAGCACCACGTCCTCGACTTCCTGGCCTACCTGGAGTTCGAGCGCGGCCTGTCGCGCAACACGCTGGAGGCCTACCGCTCCGACCTGCTCCAGTTCGGCGGGTACCTGCGGGCCGGCGGCGTCGACGTGCTGCAGGCCGGTCACGACGATCTCGCGGGGTTCCTGGACGGGCTGGCCGCCGGGGGACCCGACCGCCCGGCGGTCGCACCGGCCACGCTGCAGCGCAAGGCGGCCTGCCTGCGCTCCTTCTACCGCCACCTGCGTCGCGAGGGCGTCATGGAGGCCGACCCCACCGCCCGCCTGCGCTCCCCGCGCAAGAGCCAGCGCCTGCCCCACGTCCTGGCCCGCGGCGAGGTCACCCGCCTGCTGTCGGCTCCCCGTGGCACGCAGCCCCCCGCGCTGCGCGACCGCGCGCTGCTTGAGCTCATGTACGCCTGCGGCCTGCGCGCTTCGGAGGCAGTGGACCTCACCGTCGGCGACGTCGACCTGCGCCACGGCATGCTGCGGGCGCGCGGCAAGGGCTCCAAGGAGCGCCTGGTACCCGTGGGACGGCAGGCCGTCGGCGCCGTGCGCGCCTACCTGGAGCGCGGCCGGCCCCACCTTGCCGGCGATCGCCAGGAGGCCCACCTCTTCGTCAACCGCCGGGGGACCGGCCTGACCCGGCAGGGCCTGTACAAGATCGTCCAGCGTCACGCCCGGACGGCAGGGCTCGAGGGTCGGATGAGCCCCCACACGCTGCGCCACAGCTTCGCCACCCACCTGCTGGCCGGGGGCTGCGACCTGCGCGCGGTCCAGGAGATGCTCGGCCACGCCGACGTGGCCACGACGCAGGTCTACACCCACCTCTCCGCGCAGCGCCTGCGCGACGTCTACCAGGCCGCCCATCCGCGGGCGACGCGGGCCTCGACGCCGCTGCCGGTCGCCGACTGAGCGGGGCCGTGCTGACGCACTGTCCCCGCTCGCCGGCGAGGGCAGCGACGACGAATGCCTCGCGCGATGCCCTGCCTACCGGGCTGAGACAATGCAGGCGTGCGCCGCACGCTCCCGCTCCTGCTGCTGCTCGCCGTCGCGGCCCTGGCCGCGGGGTGCGGCGCGCAGCGCACTCCGGCGCCCGACGCCTCCCGCCCGGGCGCCCCGTTCGGCTTCGAGCCGGTCGACCTCGAGGAGGCCGGCGTCGCGCTGGGTGCGCCACGGGGATGGGACTACAGCGAGCCGGGGGCACCGCACGTGGTCAGCATCTCGACCGGCACCGGCGTCATCTCGGTGTGGCGCTACCCGCGCAGCGAGCCGCTCCCGTCCACACCGGACCAGCTCGAGGCGGCGCTGGAGAACCTCCTGGCCGCGGCGCGCGCCCGCGACCCCGACCTGCTCGTGCTGGACGAGGGGATCGTCGAGCTCGACGGCCGGCCCGCGGTCGCGCTGACCGTCTCGACCGAGATCGCCGGCCGCCGGCGCACCGTGCAGTCCGTGCACGCCTACGCCTTCGGGGCCGAGGTCGTCGTCGACGCCTACGCCGGGCCGAGGGACTTCTTCCGGGTCAACGAGCAGACCTTCCTGCCGGTCCTCGACTCGATCGAGCTCTCGGAGCCCGAGCCCCGGGCGTGAGCGCGGTCGCCGCGCCCCGGCGCGCCTTCGTCGTCGTCCTCGACGCGTGCGGCGCCGGCGCGGCACCCGACGCCGCCGCCTACGGCGACGAGGGGGCCGACACCCTCGTCCACCTGGCCCGCGCAGCAGGGGGGCTTTCCCTGCCCACCCTGGAGCGCCTCGGGCTGGGCACGATCCTCCCCCTGGAGGGCGTCGTCCCGGCCGGCGCGCCCGTGGCCCACGGGCGCCTGTGCCCGCAGGGCCCCGGCAAGGATTCCACCAGCGGCCACTGGGAGCTGATGGGGGTGATCGCGCGCGAGCCGGCGCCGACCTACCCCGACGGCTTCCCGCCCGCGGTGCTCGAGGCGCTGGAGCGGGCCACCGGCCGCGCGCTGCTGTGCAATCGCCCCTACGACGGGATGGCAGCGCTGGAGGACTTCGCCACCGAGCACCTGCGCACGGGCGCGCTCATCCTCTACACCTCGCAGGACTCCGTCGCCCAGCTCGCGGCTCACACCGACGTGCTGGCCGAGCCCGACCTGTACGCGGCCTGCGCCGCAGCGCGGGAGGTCATGGCCGGCGAGCACGCGGTCTCCCGCGTCATCGCCCGCCCGTTCCGCGGTTCCGCGGGCGCCTTCGCGCGCACCGACGGCCGTCGCGACTTCAGCGTGGCGCCGCCGGCACGCTCGGCCCTCGACGCGCTGCGCGAGGCGGGCATCGAGACACACGCTGTGGGCAAGACGCACGACCTGTTCGCCGGGCGCGGCTTCGCCGCCGCGCACCCGGGAGCCACCAACGCGGTGGCGCTGCACGAGACGGGCCGGCTGGTCGGCGAGCTCGAGCACGGGCTGGTGTTCACCAACCTCGTCGAGACCGACCAAGTCTACGGCCACCGCAAGGACATCGATGGCTTCCACGCAGCGCTGCGGGCCATCGACACGGCGGTGGCCGGCTGGCTGGAGTGCCTGGGGGAGGGCGACCTGCTGGTCCTGACCGCCGACCACGGGTGCGATCCGCTGGCCGACCACACCGACCACACCCGCGAGCACGTCCCGCTGCTGGCCACCTTCGCCGGCCACGGCGGCCGGCGCCACGACGGCGCCCTGGCCGACGTGGGGGCCAGCGTGGTGGCCTGGCTGACCGGCCGGGACGACGCGGCGCTGCCCGGCCGCTCGTTCGTGGGCTAGTGGTCCACTGATGCCCGAGCTGCCCGAGGTCGAGACGATCCGCCGCCAGCTCGCGCCGCTGGTCGAGGGGCGGACGCTGGAGGCGCTGACCGTCGCCGACGCGCGCTGGTGCGACCCGCTGGATCCGCGCGAGGTCGAGGCCGCCGTGGGCGGGCGCGCGGTGCGGGCGCTGTCGCGGCGTGGGAAGTACCTGACCTGGGAGCTGGCTGGTGGGGTGTCAGTGGCGTGCCACCTGCGCATGACCGGCACCATGCTCTACGACCCGCCGCCCGACCAGGACCCGCCGCATGCGCGGGTGACCTTCCTGCTGGAGGAGGGCCATCGGGTGGTGTTCTGCGACCCGCGGCGGTTCGGGACGGGCGAGCTGCTGCTGGGCTCGGCGGCGCTGGAGGCCTTCCACGCCGCGCGGCTGGGCGTGGAGCCGCTGTCGGAGGCCTTCACCGCGGCGCATCTGCGGTCGTTGGCCCGTGGTCGGCGCGCCCCCGTCAAGGCCTTCCTGCTCGACCAGACCAAGGTGGCCGGCGTCGGCAACATATACGCCGACGAGGCGCTGTTCCGCGCGCGCATCCACCCGCTGCGCCCGGCGGGCGCCCTGCGCGGAGCCCAGTTGGGCGCCCTGCGCGACGCCGTGGTCGCGGTGCTGGAGGCCGGGATCGACGCCGGCGGCGCGAGCATCGACGACTTTCGCCACGCCGACGGCGTGCAGGGCTCCTTCCAGCACGCGTTCCTCGTCCACCGCCGCGCCGGGGAGCCGTGCCCCACGTGCGGGACGCCGATCCGCAAGCTGGTGGCCGCGGGGCGGGGGACCTACGTCTGCGAGCGCTGCCAGCCTGTGCCCCGCCGGCGCAGCCGGTGATGGGTGCCTGTGCCCCGCCGGCGCAGCCGGTGATGGGTGCCTGTGCCCCGCCGGCGCAGCCGGTGATGGGTGGTCAGGCCGCGAGCAGCTCGCTCAGCCGTCCCGAGCGCTGGGCCTGGACGGTCTCGGTGAACCCACCGACGAGCTCGTCGCCGACGAAGACCTGGGGGAAGGTCATCATGCCCGTGCGCTCTAGGAGCTGGCTCCTGCCGTCCGCGTCGCGTGCGAGGTTGATCTCCTCGTACTCGAGGCCACGCTGGTCCAGGAGGGACTTGACGCGGGTGCAGTAGCCGCAGGGAACCGTGGTGTAGATCGTGATCTTGCTCATCGCCTCATCAAGGATAGTGACCCCCCGATGGCCGGCTCGCTGAAGCTCGAGGCCGTCGTGCTGCGCTCGATGCGCTTCGGCGAGGCCGACCGGATCCTGCACCTTCTCAGCCCCACGCGCGGCCGGGTATCGGCCATCGCCAAGGGCGTGCGTCGCGCGCGCAGCCGCTTCGGGGGGCGGCTGGAACCCTTCTCACGGGTGGACCTGATCCTCCACGAAGGCCGCAGCGATCTGCTCACCGTCACCGGGGCGGACACGATCCACCCTCACCCGCGTCTGCGCGAGAACGCCCGCACGCTGGACGGGGCCGGGCGCGCCTGTGACGCCGTCGCACAGCTCATCGACAGCGCCGAGCCGCAGGGCCCGGCCTACAACCTGCTTTGCGCGGAGTTGGGCCTGCTCGACGCCGACGCCGCGCACGCCGGCCACGCCAACCAGCTCGCCTTCCGCCTCAAGCTGCTGCTGGCCGCCGGCTTCGTCCCCCAGCTCGGCGCCTGCGCCGCGTGCGGGGGGCGCGAGCACCTCAGCGGGTTCTCGGGCGCGGCGGGCGGCGTGGTCTGCGGCGCCTGCGAGGCCTCGGCCTTCCCGCTTGACGCCGGCGCCCATGCGTTCCTGTGCGATGCCCTGGGCCGCCCGCTGGCCGAGGCGCCGGCGGCGCAGCCGCGCCACCTTCGCCAGGCCGAGCGGGCGATCGTCGCGATGGCCGAGCACCACGCGGGCATCCGCCTGCGGGCTGCGACGGCCTAGTAGGAGCGGGTGGTCGCCGCCCAGAGCTCGTCGAGCGGCACGCTGAACTCGCAGAAGCGCGCGTGCACGAGCCCCGACTGCGGCCATTTGGTGGTGGAGTACGTGTCGCCCTGCGGGCCGGTGTGGACCTCGAGCGTCAGGCCGTTCACGTCGAGGATCCAATACTCGGGGATGCCCGCCCTGGCGTAGATGGCCAGCTTGGTCGTGCGGTCGGTGCGCAGGGATGTCGCGGCGACCTCGCAGACCAGCGCTGCGTTGGCCGGGTGGTAGGGGCGGGGGATCTCGGGCGGAACGATGGCCAGATCGGGCTCGGGGACCCGTCCCTCGGCAAGGGTGAGGGCGAACTGGATGCGGATCTCGTTGCGCTCGTCGACCACCTTGAATGCGCGCCGCGTCAGGTAGCTCAGTGCCTGCTCGTGCTCGGCGCCCTTGGGGCTCATCGCGACGAGTAGCCCGTCGAGCAGCTCGACGCGCTCGTCACCGAAGATCTCCAGCTCGGCCATGCGCTGGTAGGTCTCCAGGTCGGGGGACCAGAGCATGGTGCCTGGTGGAGCCGTGGCCGTGGCCATGCGCCCAAGGGTACCGCTGCGGACGGGCACCGATTCACCGCCTTGTCTCGCCGGGCATTGCGGCCAGCATTTCGTCCCGTCAGCGCTGTGAGGGCGGATGTGACGGACTTGGTGCGGGTTCTTTGCGCCCCTGTGACGAACCCGGGCCGTCCCGTCACACCTGGCGCCCGCCCGCCGCCCGGCGCCCTGCCAGAATCGACGCCATGCACGTCGATGCGCCAGCGGGTCCGGTTGCCGCGAGCCTGCACGACCGGCGACGGGCGTGGGAGGAGGACCACCTGGCGCCCGGAGCGGCACGGTCGTGGCCGGCGCAGCGGGTCGACGAGGAGCCCGACTGCGCGCTGCGCTCACCGTTCCAGCGCGATCGCGACCGCATCGTGCACTGCAAGGCCTTCCGTCGCCTCAAGCACAAGACCCAGGTCTTCGTCGCGCCGGAGGGCGATCACTTCCGCACGCGCCTGACCCACACCCTCGAGGTGACCCAGATCGCTCGTACCGTCGCGCGGGCGCTGGGCCTCAACGAGGACCTCACGGAGGCGGTCGGCCTGGGGCACGACCTGGGCCACCCGCCGTTCGGGCACATCGGCGAGGCCGAGCTGGACCGCTGCGCCGCGCAGCGCTTCGGTGGGCGCTTTCGCCACTACGAGCACTCGCTGCGCGTCGTGGAGTGCCTGGAGCGCGACGGCGCTGGACTGAACCTCGACGCCCGGGTGCGAGACGGCATCGTGTGCCATTCCGGCCGCGCGCCTCTGCCCGCGACGCAGGAGGGGCGCATCGTACGCCTGGTGGACCGCGTCGCCTACCTCAACCACGACATCGACGACGCCCTGCGCGCCGGGGTCCTGGAGGAGGCCGAGCTTCCGCCGGGCGCGATCGCGAAGCTCGGCGACACGGGCTCGCAGCGCATCGACGCGCTCGTGCACGACCTGGTCGAGACGTCCTGCGCGGCCGGCGACGTAGTGCAGGGCGAGGCCGCCGGGTCGGCCATGACCGACCTGCGCGACTTCATGTTCGCCGAGGTCTACATGGGCGCGTCCGCACGGCGTGAGCACGCCAAGATCGACCGCGTGGTGAGCACGCTGTTCCACCACTTCGCCGACCACCCCGAGGCGCTGCCGGCCGCGCGCGGCGAGGCGGCTCTCGCCCAGCGGGTCACCGACCACGTCGCGGGGATGACCGATCGCTACGCGGTGCGGGCGTTCGCGGCGCTGAGCGTGCCGGCGCCGTTCGAGGTCTAGAGGGCCACGCGGTGGCCCTCTACACCAAGGAGTCCATCGAGCGGGTGCGCGACGGCGCCGACATGGCCGAGATCGTGTCGGGCCGGGTGGAGCTGCGCCGGGCCGGGCGCGACCGGATGACCGGCCGCTGCCCCTTCCACGACGAGCGCACGCCATCCTTCGGCATCAGCCCGTCCGAGAAGGTCTTCCACTGCTTCGGCTGTGGGGCGGGCGGTGACCTCTTCCGCTTCGTGCAGGACACCGAGGGGGTGGACTTCAAGGGCGCCGTCGAGCTGGTCGCCGACCGCTACGGGATCGAGCTCGAGCGCGAGGCCGAGGACCCGCGGGCGGCGCAGCGGCGCCGTGCGTTCGAGCGCCTGCACGAGCTGCTGGAGCGCACCGCCGCCTTCTACGTGCGCCGGCTGTGGGAGACCGACGAGGCCGCGGGCGCCCGCGAGTACCTGCTGGGCCGCGGCCTGGAGGAGGCCACGCTGCGCGAGTTCCGCGTCGGCTACGCGCCCTCGGCCTGGGACACGGTGCTCATGGCCTGCCAGCGCTCGGGCTACACCGCGCGCGAGCTCTACGACGCGGGCCTGGCCCAGCGTCCGCGCGACGGGGGGCGGCTGTACGACCGCTTCCGCTCGCAGATCATGTTCCCGCTGTGCGACCCGCGCGGACGGGTGCTGGGCTTCGCCGGCCGTCGGATGGGGGAGAGCCGCGGGCCGAAGTACATCAACTCGCCCGAGGGCGACCTCTTCCACAAGGGCCGCATGGTCTTCGCCGCCGACCTCGCGCGCGCCCACGCCGCCAAGGCGGGGGAGGTCGTGGTGGCCGAGGGCTACACCGATGTGCTGATGCTCCACCAGGCCGGGCTGCGCAACGCGGTGGCCACGATGGGCACCGCGCTGACCGAGGAGCAGGTCGGCGAGCTGGCTCGCCTCGCCCCCATCGTGCTGCTGGCGCTGGACAGCGACAGCGCCGGCCAGGAGGCGATGGTGCGAGCCGCCCGGGCGGCCGCGGGAAAGCGCGTCGACCTACGCGTGGTGCCGATGCCGCAGGGGCTGGACCCCGCTGACCTCGTGGCCCGCGACGGCGCCG
This sequence comes from Candidatus Siliceabacter maunaloa, assembly GCA_024330185.1. Taxonomy (GTDB): domain Bacteria; phylum Actinomycetota; class Thermoleophilia; order Solirubrobacterales; family Solirubrobacteraceae; genus Siliceabacter; species Siliceabacter maunaloa. The sequence goes on along the minus strand of JANDLV010000018.1, from coordinate 4,880 downwards.
CCGCGATGCGCCGGGCAGTCGAGGCGGCGGTTCCCTTCGTGCGCTTCCGCGTCGAGCGGGCACTGGCCACGGGGGATCTGACCAGTGCCGAGGGCAAGGATCGAGTACTGGCCGACCTGCGCCCGGTCCTCTCCCCGGTCGCGCCATCGGTGCTGCGCGAGGAGCTGTTGCGTCTGATCGCCGACCGCATCGACGTGCCCGCCGACACGGTCGCGCGCCTGCTGACGAGGGGTGCAGGCGGGGGAGGCCCCGGCTCCGCGCCGGCCCCGGGCGCCAACGGCGCCCAACGCGACGACGCTCCGCCGCGCCCCACGCTGAACCCCCGCGAGCGCTCGGAGCGGGCGTTCCTGGCCTACTGCATCGCGCTGCCCGGCCCGGGGCGCGAGGCCCTGGCCGACCTCGACCTCGAGCATGAGCTCGCCTTCCCCGGCCCGCGCCGCGCGGCGGAGCACCTGCGCGACCACCTCGATCGCCCGACCTCCGGCGTTCCCGAGGACGACGAGGAGCTGTCGCGCCTGCTCGCCGAGCTGGCCGTGCGCGCCGAGGCGCTCGAGGCCACGCCGGCCGGCCTCGAGGCCCAGCGCCTGCAGCTCGCCCTCGCGCGCGCCTCCCGCGACCTGGCCGCCGCCCGCGCCGCCGGTGGCAGCGTCGCCAGGCTCGCCCACCACCGCGATCAGCTCAAGGTGCGCTTCGACGTGGCCGTCCAGCGGATGGCCGACGAGTCGCCGGACCGCTGAACGCCCGGCCCGTCGGCCGGACGTTCGTCAAGCTCCGGGGGTGGGACTCGAACCCACAACCTTCACGTTAACAGCGTGTTGCTCTGCCTATTGAGCTACCCCGGATTGAGCTACCCCGGATCGGCGGGGCGCTTCGGAAGGATAGCGACTCCTAGTCCGACTTCCGCATGGCAGGTCGGACACAGGAGCACGCACTTGGCGGCCTCGGCACGCAGGTCGCTCCACGCCCGGCCGAGGCCACGGCTGCCAATGCCGAAACGTTTGGTGGCAGGGTCAACGTGATGAAACTGAAGGACCGCGTGATGCGCCGCGTATCCGCAGAGCACGCAGCACCCGCCTGATTCGGCGACGAGTCGCTCTTTCACGCGCCGACGCCACTTCGCGACGGCCATGGAGTTGCACCTCCGGCAGCGGTATGCACCGTCCGCGCGGAGCCGGTGGGCCGTCTCGCCATGGTGGCGGCAGACGCGAAGCTGCTCGTCGGCACCCGGGTCGCCATCGAGCGCGGGCCGACGTCGTCCGTCCGTGCGCAGGTCATAACGCTTGAGCCAGTGGCGAACTGTCCCTGCGCTGCGGTCGACTGAGGCGGCGATCTCGCGGACGGTAAGGCCGTCTGCGACGAGTGCCTCGAGCGTCGCCCGCTCGAGTCCGCCGCGCGCCGCATGCCGTTCCGCGAACGACGAGGCCAGGCCGTGCTTTCGCGCCCAGTAGGCCACCGACGAGGAGTCCGTGCCTAGCTCGCGGCCGATGGCCTCGAATGACACGCCGTCCGTCAGTCGTCGCTCAAGCCATCCCTTGTCCACGAACGTATGTTCCCATGACCTCCAGACGGACCCGCGAACGCCTCGATCAGCTCGGCCGCCCGCTGCGCACCGTCGTTCTCCGCCGCCCACGCCGCCAGCTCGCGCGCCCGCGCGGTGATCGACGGGTCGGCGAGGGCGCGCACCACGGCGAGGCGGATGGTGCGGGCGCTCACCAGCCGGCGGGGGATCCGCACGCCGACTCCCGCCCACGCCACGCGGGCGGCGTTCTCGTTCATGTCGCCGGCCGCGGGGGCGACGACGACGGGGCAGCCGCTGGCCAGGGCGCGCACGACCGTGCCATGGCCGCCGTGGCAGACGACGAGGTCGCAGCGGGGCATCGTGCGCGCGTAGGACAGCCAGTCGACCACGCGGGCGTTGGCCGGCACGGATCCCAGCGGCGGGTCGGGCGTGCGGCGGTTCCACGTGGCCAGCACGCGAACGGGCTGATCGGCCAGGCCGGCAAGTGCGGCGCGCAGGAGGCGGTGGCCGGCGTCCTGCGCCGTGGAGGGGGCGACGAGCACCAGCGGCCCCTCGCCCGGCGGCAGCTCGACCTCCTCGAACGGCGGCTCCCACAGCAAGGGGCCGACGATGTGGCTCTCGGGCGGGCGCGGAAACGGGTACTCGATCTGGGGGAACGTCCCGACGATCGACAGCGCCCGCGAGATCCCGTTGTGCACGTGCTCGTGCGCCGGCAGCCCGAGGCGCCGGCGCGTCTCGTTGAGCTCGCCGCGGCCCTGCTCCAACCCCCGGCGCACCACCCGGTAGGTCGCGCGCCACAGCGCGCGTCCCGCCGCCGTGTGCGGCCAGCGTGCGCCCAGCGAGTAGGGGGGCGCGCCCGGCGGCAGGCGCGGGTCGACGTGGGGGATGAGCGTGGCCACGGGAACCCCCGCGCGCTCGCCCGCCAGTGCCGGCGCGAGGGTGAGGATGTCCGCCACCACGGCGTGGGGCGCCAGGGCGCGCAGCTCGGGCTCCAGCACGCGCGTCGCGCGCAGCACCGCCTCGTAGGGCTTGAGCGGGCGCTCGCGGGTGGGGAAGACCTGGTACTCCGGTGCGGGGGCGAAGCGCATGCCTGCGGCCTCCACCGGCGCGCGCCAGCGCTCCCAGGTCTGCAGCGTCACCTCGTGGCCGCGGCCCGTGAGCGCCTCGCCCAGCGCGAGCATCGGGAAGGCGTGCCCGGGGTCCCCGAACGCGCCGAGGAGGATGCGGCGCGCGGGGGCGGCGCCCGCCCGCGCGCCGCTCGGGTGGCCGGACCCGGCGCCCCCCCGCGGGCCGCCCGCGCCGCCGGACCCCGGACGCGGCCCGCTCAGCCCGCCAGCTCCGCCACGAGGCGCAACTGCTCCACGCGCTCCTCCCTGGTGAAGGCCAGCGGGGACACGCCGAGCGTGTGCACGCCCGCCTCGCGGAAGACCTCCAGGCGCTCGCGTACGCGCGCGCGCGCGCCGCACAGCGACACGAGGTCGATCAAGTCGTCGGGCAGCGCCGCGGCGGCCTCCTCCCTCTTGCCCTCGAGGTAGAGATCCTGCACCTTCCGGGCCGCGTCCTCGAAGCCGTAGCGGCACACGAGCGCGTTGTAGAAGTTCTTCTCGCGCGAACCCATGCCGCCCACGTACAGGGCCAGGAACGGGCGCATCAGGTCGCGCGCCTTCCCGACGTCGTCGGAGATGAACACGTTGACCGTCGGCGCGATGGCAAAGCCGTCGAGCGAGCGCCCCGCGCGTGCCGCGCCCTCCTCCAGCAGCGGGCGGAACTCGCTCACGTGCTCGGGGGAGAAGAGCGTGGGGATCCACCCGTCGGCCACCTCGCCGGCCAGCGCGGTGTTCTTCGGGCCGATCGCCGCCAGGTAGATCGGGATCGCGGCCTGCACCGGCGCGATGGTCAGCTTGAGCGCCTTGCCCGGCCCGTCGGGCAGGGGCAGCTCGAGCGTCTCGCCGTGGAAGTCCACGCGCTCGCGGCGCAGGGCCATGCGCAGCACCGCCACGTACTCGCGGGTGCGCTGGAGCTGGCGGGCGAAGCGCACCCCGTGCCAGCCCTCGCTGACCTGCGGCCCGCTGGAGCCGATGCCCAGCAGCATGCGCCCGTCGGAGAGCTGGTCGATGGTCGCGGCCGTCATCGCGGTCATCGCCGCCGACCGTCCGGGCATCTGGAAGATGGCCGAGCCGAGCTTGATCGTGGAGGTCTGCCCGGCCAGCCAGCCGAGGATGGTGGCGGCGTCCGAGCCGTAGGCCTCCGCCGTCCAGACCGAGTCGTAGCCCAGACGCTCGGCCTCCCGGACGACCTCCAACTGGTCCTGCGAGGTGAGGCCCAGCCCCCAGTAGCCGATGTGAACGCCGAGCTTCATGGCAACATTCCTTTCAGCCGCAGGACTTCGACCGCACCGCCGGTACCGTGCCGGGCCGACCGACGAGGAGCCGCGAACACTATGGGACGACGAAGCCGCGCCACCGACGACCTCCGCCTGACCGTGGAGTGCCTGCCCCGCCACACGAAGGTCGCGATGCTGGAGGGGCTGCGCACCGGACGGATCATCGCCGGCTCCTACACCGACGACGACGGCGGCACGTGTCCCATGCTCGCCGCCCACCGCCGCGGCGGACGCACCGACTGCCTCGCCTTCGCCCGCGCATGGGATCGGTTCACCGGGGTGGGGAAGGGCCAGGGCGCCCGCGTGGCCACCCGCCACGAGGTCAGGGTCCTCGAGGCCCAGCTCGAGGGCGCCCTGCTGGCCCATGACGCCGTGGACCTCGGCGGCGCGGTGGCCGACCACCAGGCCGTGGCCCGTGAGCGCCGGGCCCGCGAGGCGGCACGGACGGGCACCGACTGGCTGCACGCGCCGGCGCCCATGCCGGACGACCTCGCCGGCGATGTCGGCACGACGGGCCGCGCGCGGCGCCGACGGCGCACGGCGCTCGCGTAGCGGCCCGGATCAGGAGGGCAGGCCCAGCGCCCCGCCGGGCGCCGTGAAGACCAGTGGGGCGAGTGCCGTCGACTCGATCCCCAGGTCCTTGAGCCGGGCCGGTAGCTCAGATGGTCAGCGCAGCGGGACTCATCTCAGCGCGACGACGTGGGTTCGGCATGGGCTGGGCGAACAGCATGAGATCGCAGCGCCCGGTCGCCGTACGTCACGTACGGTCCCCGGCGGGCCGGTAGCTCAGTTGGTCAGAGCAGCGGACTCATAATCCGTACGACGTGGGTTCGAGTCCCACCCGGCCCATCCATGCGGACGCGCCGAAAACGTCTCAGCGCGCATCGTGTCGGTCAGTTGGAGGTTCGAGCCGGCCAACTAGCCCCATTTTCCGTAGCTGGGGGCGCCTACCTTTCCTGCTCTGGCCAGGGGGTCTGG
>JANDLV010000017.1 GCA_024330185.1 Candidatus Siliceabacter maunaloa | reverse complement strand
CCGAGGAGGTGACCGAGCTCCCCGCCGCAGCCTGAGCCGCTGAACGTCAGAGCCCAGACCGATCAGCAGCTACACCACACATCGCTACTTGACTCCCGGGCACACCAGGCGTTCCCGCTCACGACCCTTAGACTCAAACGCCTCGGGGCGTAGCGAAGCCTGGTTATCGCACTCGGTTTGGGGCCGAGAGACCGCCGGTTCGAATCCGGCCGCCCCGATGCTCGCCTCTTCGCCGGGCCTCGCCCATGCGTCCAGAAGGAGGCCCAAGCGAGAGGCCAGGGAGAGTGCCGGGCCGATCTGAGGAGCGTGCCCACCAAGCTCCTCCTCACCCTCCTCCTCGCCACCATCGTCCTGCTCGTGCCCGCCGTGGCGCCGCCCGTCCACGGGGACGGCGAAGCGCAGGCGTCGACCGGCTGTCGGTATGCCGACACGATGCCGCGGTCGTCGACCACCCTGCGCCGCGCGCAGGGCGCGACGCTGTGCCTGGTCAATCGGGAGCGACGAGCCCGCGGGCTGCGCGGGCTGACGCGCAGCGGGACCCTCGATGCCGCCTCGCGGCAGTATGCTAGGACCATGGTGAGCAAGCGCTTCTTCGCCCACGTGACCCCCGGTGGAGGCACGCTGCTGCAGCGCATCCGCGCGCAGAGCAGCTATCTCGACCGCGCCCGCAGCTACTTCGTGGGCGAGAACCTCGCCTGGGGCGCGGGGTCGCGGGCCACGCCGCGCGAGACGATGGCGTCGTGGATGAACAGCCCGACCCACCGGGCCAACATCCTCAACTCCCGCTTCCGCCACCTGGGCGTCGGGCTGAGCACCGGCGCGCCGAGGCCGACGAGCTCGCGGGCGGCCACCTACGTCACCCACTTCGGCCAGCGCACCCTGCGCTGACCGGGCGCGGTGGCCAGCGTCCAGCCGCTGCGCGCGCTGTACCCCGACCAGGCGGCCGCGGGGCAGATGCAGGCGCTGGCCTCCCCGCCCTACGACGTCATCGACGACGCCCAGCGCGAGGAGCTGGCCGCGCGCTCGCCCCACAACGCCGTCCACGTGGACCTCCCGCGCGCACCGGGCGGCGGCGACCCCTACGCCCACGCAGCGGGTCTCCTGCGCGCCTGGGAGGCCGAGGGCGCGCTCGTGCGCGACGCCCGCCCCGCGCTCTGGCCGCTGCGCCAGGACTACACGGGGCCCGACGGGCGCGCCCGCCGGCGCGAGGGCTTCCTGGCGCGCGTGCGCGTCGAGCTCTACGGACCGGGACGGATCCGCGCCCACGAGCGCACCCATCCCGGCCCCAAGGAGGACCGCCTGCGCCTGACCCGCGCCACGCGAGCCAACCTCTCCCCCATCTTCGCGCTGTTCTCCGACCCCGAGGGCGCCAGCCGCACGGCGCTCGAGCCCGCCACCCGGGGCGAGCCCTTCGCGCAGGTCATCGACGAGCAGGGCACTACCCATCGGCTCTGGCGCGCCGCCGACCCACAGGCCATCGAGGCCGTGGTCGCCGCCACCGCTCCCGCCGAGCTGCTGATCGCCGACGGCCACCACCGCTACGAGACCGCCCGCGCCTACGCCGATGAAGTCGGCGACCACGAGGGACCCCACCGCTGGGTGCTCATGTGCCTCGTCGCCCTCGAGGACCCGGGCCTCACCGTCTTCCCCACCCACCGCCTCGTCCGCGACACCACGCCGCACCAGCAGGAGGCGCTCGCGGACGCGCTGCGTCGCGACTTCGACCTCGAGGAGGTCGCGCTCGACGATCTCGTCCCGCCGGCCGGAGATGGCCCGCCCGTCTTCGGCTACCTCGACGCGCAGTCCAAGCGCGCGTTACGCGCCACGCTGAAGGATCCCGCCATCGTCGAGAGCGCCCTGCCCAGTGCATCCGCGGCCTACCGGGCGCTGGACACCGCCGTCCTGGAGGCGCTGCTGCTCGCCGGACCGCTCGAGCTCACCCAGGAGCGCATCGCCCACCTCGACGGCCTTGGCTACGCCCGCGACGACGAGGAGGCGCGCGACCTCGTCCTCGGGGGCGCCTACGACCTGTGCTTCTTCCTGCGCCCGACGCCGATGAACCAGGTCCGCGCCGTCGCCGCAGAAGGGGTGACCATGCCGCCCAAGAGCACGTTCTTCTTCCCCAAGGTCCCGACCGGCCTGCTCTTCCATTCCCTGGAGGATCGCGAATAGCATGTCCGAGATCATGCGCGCCACCGCCCACCAGACCAGCTCCTACCGCCACACCATCCGGGTCCGCGACCACGAGCTGTCGGTCGACGAGCCCAAGGCCACGGGCGGCGAGGACACCGCCCCCTCACCCCAGGAGCTGCTGGCCGCCAGCCTGGCCTCCTGTACCGCCGTGACCATGGAGATGTACGCCAAGCGCAAGAAATGGGACATCAGCGGCGTCGAGGTCGACGTGCAGTACACGCCGGCCGACCGCGGCTGCCCGACGAAGTTCGAGCTCGTGCTGCGCCTGCCCGAGGGGCTGCCCGACGAGCAGGCCGACAAGCTGCGCATCATCGCCGCGAAGTGCCCGGTGCACCGCGCCCTCGACGGCGAGGTCATGTTCGAGGAGCGCGTCGAGCGGGTGAGCCTGGCCTGACCGCCGCCGCGGGCCCCGACCTTCCCGCCCTTGAGGCCGCGCTCCTCGACCCGGCCCGTGCCCGGACGCTGCCCGTCCACGGGAGGACAGCCTCGGCGGTGCTCGTGCCCCTCTACGTCGCGGACGGCGAGCTGCACGCCGTCTTCACCCGCCGCCGCGGGGACCTGCGCCGCCACGCCGGCGAGATCTCCTTCCCGGGCGGACGGCAGGATCGCGAGGACCCCGACCTGGTCGCCACCGCGCTGCGCGAGGCCCACGAGGAGATCGGCCTGCGTCCCGAGGACGTGGCCCTGCTGGGCGCACTGACGCCCACGCCCACGATCGCCACCAACTATGCGGTCCACCCCTACGTGGGCCTGGTCGAGCCCGGCCAGGAGTGGACCCTGTCGCCGCGCGAGGTCGACAGCGTGCTCGAGCTCTCCCTGGGAGACCTGCGGGCCGGGTTCGACCGCCGCCGACTGGTCCGCCGCGGCGTGCCGTTTCGCACCGAGGTCTACGTCGTAGGCGAGCAGCTCATCTGGGGCGCGACGGCGCGAATCCTGGGCGAGCTTCTCAGACGGGTGCCGCACGGGTAGCATCGCGTCCATGGCGACGACCACCACCACCGACCCCCAGACCCTCGCGACCCGGCTGCGGGTGGACTCCGTCCGCTTGTGCGACGCCGCCGGCTCCGGGCACGCGACCTCATCGATGTCGGCCGCCGACCTGGCCGCCGTCCTGCTGACCAACCACATGCGCTGTGACTTCACCGACGCGGACAACCCGCACAACGACCACCTCATCTTCTCCAAGGGGCACGCCTCACCCCTGGTCTACGCGATGCACCGTGCGGTCGGCGCGATCGACGACGATGAGCTGCTGACCTACCGCCAGACGGGCAGCCGGCTGCAGGGCCACCCGGTGCCCCTCCTGCCCTTCGTCGACGTGGCCACCGGCTCGCTGGGCCAGGGGCTGCCCGTCGGCGTCGGTCTTGCCCTGGCCGGGCGCGAGCTCGACCGTCTCGACTACCGCGTGTGGGTGATCTGCGGCGACAGCGAGATGGCCGAGGGCTCGATGTGGGAGGCCTTCGAGCACGCGGGCCACGAGGGCCTGGCCAACCTCACGGCGATCATCGACGTCAACCGCCTGGGCCAGACCGGCGAGACCCGCCACGGGTGGGACCTCGAGGCCTACGCCACGCGCGCGCGGGCCTTCGGCTGGCACGCGATCACCATCGACGGTCACGACGTGGCCGCCATCGACGCCGCCTACCACGAGGCAGTAGCCACCACCGAGCAGCCCACCGTGATCGTCGCGCGCACCATGAAGGGGCGCGGGGTGGCGGCGGTCGAGGATCAGCTCAACGCGCACGGCAAGCCGGTGGCCGACGCCGAAGATTCCATCGCCGAGCTGGGCGATCCCGGGCCGATCGAAGTGAAGGTCGCCTCGCCCTCCAACGGCAAGGGCCGCCACCGCTTCCAGCCCGTCGGCGACGCCGATCCGCCGCGCTACGAGCTCGACGGCGACCCGGTGGCCACGCGCAAGGCCTACGGCGAGGCACTGACGGCGCTGGGCGCCCGACGCGGCGACGTGGTCGCGCTGGACGGCGAGGTGTCCAACTCCACGCACAGCGAGGAGTTCGCCGCCGCCCACCCGGAGCGCTACTTCGAGATGTACATCGCCGAGCAGCAGATGATCGCCGCTGCGGTGGGCATGCAGGTGCGCGGCTGGACGGCCTACGTCTCCACGTTCGCGGCCTTCCTCGCCCGCGCCTACGACTTCGTGCGCATGGCTGCCGTCAGCCGCGCCGACCTGCGCCTGTGCGGCTCGCACGCCGGCGTGTCCATCGGCGAGGACGGCCCGTCGCAGATGGGCCTGGAGGACCTCGCGTCGCTGCGGGCGGTGCACGGCAGCACCGTGCTCTACCCGTGCGACCCCAACCAGGCGGCGCGCCTGGTCGAGGCCATGGCCGACCTGGAGGGCATCTCCTACATCCGCACCACGCGCGGGAAGCTGCCCACCCTCTACGGGCCCGACGAGAAGTTCCCGGTGGGCGGCGCGAAGGTCGTGCGCTCCTCGCCCCGGGACCGCGTGGCGATCGTCGGCGCGGGGGTCACCGTGCACGAGGCCCTCACCGCGGCCGACAGCCTCGAGCAGGAGGGCGTGCACGCCCGGGTCATCGACCTGTACTCGGTCAAGCCGGTCGACGTCCACACGCTGGTCGCCGCGGTGCGCGAGTGCGGAGGACGGCTGATCACCGTCGAGGACCACTGGCCCGAGGGCGGCCTCGGCGAGGCGGTGCTCAGCGCGCTGGCCGGCGCGGGCGTCACGCAGGCGCGGGTCACCAAGCTGGGCGTGCAGGGCATGCCCGGCTCCGGCCCTCCCGCCGAGCTGCTGCACGAGGCGGGCATCGACGCGCAGGCCATCGTGGCCGCGGCGCGCGAGCTGGCGCAGGACTGACCGCCGCCGCGGGCGCCGCGCACTGGCGCGGCGTCGCAGGCGGGGCGCCCCTACGCCCGCGCGAGCTGCTCGCGCTTGCTTGAGATCTCGTCGATCAGGTCGCGAAACGAGGCCGCGAACTTCTCGACGCCCTCGCGCTCCAGGGTGGCGAAGGCGTCGTCGAGGTCCACACCGGCCTCGCGCAGCTCCTCGAACAGCGCCCGGGCCTGTTCGACGCCTGTCTCCAGCGTGGCCTCGACGGTGCCGTCATCCTGCATCGCCTCGAGCGTCTCGATGGGCATCGTGTTCACGGTGTCCGGGCCGACGAGCGCCTCGACGTAGAGCGTGTCGCGCAGCGCCGGGTCCTTGGTCGAGGTCGAGGCCCACAGGCACCACTGCGGCGAAGCGCCGCGGGCCGCCAGCGTCTCCCAGCGATCGCTCGCGAAGTGCTGCTGCCACTGCGCGTAGGCCAGCTTGGCGTTGGCGATGGCCGCCCGGCTCTTGAGGTCGTCGCGGCCCCCCGCCGCGTCCAGGCGCCGGTCGATCTCCGTGTCCACGCGCGAGATGAAGAACGAGGCGACGGAGCACACGCTCCCCGGGTCGCCGCCCTCGTCGACCAAACGCTGGACCCCGCGCAGGTAGGCGTCCATGACCGCGGCGTGACGCTCGAGGGAGAAGACGAGCGTCACGTTGATCGCAATGCCCTCGCTGATGAGCTGCTCGATGGCCACCACCCCGGCCTGCGTGGCGGGCACCTTGACGTAGAGGTTGGGCCGGTCGACCAGCGCGCTGAGGCGCCGGGCCTCCTCGAGCGTGGCGTCGGTGTCGTGGGCCAGCGTCGGGTCGACCTCCAGCGAGACCCAGCCGTCCAGGCCACGGCCGCCGTCCCACACCGCGCGCAGGACGTCGCAGGCGTCCTGGATGTCGCGCACGGCGAGGGCCTGGAAGACGAGCTTGGGATCGTCCTCGCGGGCAGAGACCTCCCGTAGCTGCTCGTCGTAGCCCGCCTCGCCGCTGGCGATCGCCTTCTGGAAGATCGTCGGGTTGGAGGTCACGCCCCGGACGCCCTCCTCGCGCACCAGGCGCTCGAGCTCACCCTCCTGGATCAGCCCCCGCGCGAGGAGGTCGAGCCACGGGCTCTGGCCGTGCTCTGCTAGCTGGTGCAGGGGTGAAGTCATGGGACGGGTCCCTCCTGGTGGTCTCGGGCGCCGGTTCGGTCTCCCGAGGCTACCCCGTATCGGGGGCTTGTCCCGCAAGCCGATCGGCGGCTCGCGGAAGGCTCAGCGCCATCCGTCGTCGGGTGGCTTCCGTGGCCTGAAGGGCTGGTCGGCCGCTTCGAGTTCCCGGCCCGGGCGCAGGAGGCTCATGGCGGCGACGAGCAGGGCGCTGAGGTAGAAGGCTGGCGCGAGTCCGTAGCTGCCGCCGATGAGTCCGGCGGCTGCTGGGCCGAGGAGCTGACCGACGAAGAGCAGGAAGAGCATCGCGGCCAGGCCGGCGTCGGGGCGCTCGGGAAAGGCACGGGCACTCCAGATCGCCAGGACCCCTGTCAAGGCGATGAAGCCCACGCCGAAGAGGAGGGCCGAGACCCCGACCACTGGCCCGGAAGCGGGTGCGAGGGGCAACAGGACGAGCGCGAGCGCGAGGGCGGCCTCGGTCACCCACAGCGCCCGGCGCAGTCCGATCCGGGCGACCAGATCGCCGGCAAGCCCCCCGGCGATGCCGGCCACGCCGATGGCCACGAGCAGAGCGGGCCCCGCCGAACGGGGCAGCGAGCCCGCTCCCACCACGAGGTCCACGGCGAAGGTGAAGTAGACGGCGATGCCGACGCCGACGAGAAACCCCGCGCCCAGCAGCGACCGGGCCCGCCGGGAGCGCAGCGTAGCGACCCAGGGCTTCGGCGCCCGACCGCGTTCGCCAGCGGCCAGCACGCGCGCGTTGAGCGCCGCGGCGACCAGCGCCAGGGCGGCGAAGGCAAACCATGCTGCTCGCCAGGCGCCACCGGCCAGCAGCGCGATCGGCCCGGCCACCAGGACCCCGTAGCTCGTACCCGAGGAGATCAGCGTCAGCGCACGGTCGCGACGCCCGGGCACGACGAGGCGCGCCACCGCATCGGAGAACGGCGGCAGGGCAAGCGCAGGGCTGGCACCGGCCACGATCACCCCGACGGCCAGCGCTGTCAGACCCTCGGCGAGAGCGACCGTGAGCGTCCCCACGGCGGCAACGAGCCCCCCCAGCACCACGGGCAGGCGCGGACCACCACGCGCGGTCAGAAACGGCACGAAGACCGTGGCGACCAGGTAGACGGCGGTCGACCCCGTGGCCAGCAGCCCGACAACCTCCGTCGAGAGCCCGAACTCGGCCCGCAGGTCGGGAACGAACAGACCGTAGCCATAGCGCGCCATCCCAAACGTGACGCCAACAACCATGATCCCGGCCGCGACAACGCGCAGCATCGAGCGTGTCGGGATCTGCTCCACCGCCGCGGACGATCGCAGCCTTCACGGTCCCCGGCGAGCCCGATGGCCACCGCAGGAGCAACGACCCGACGGAGGCGCGACGACCGATGACGGGCACCCCGGTGACACGATGGCGCGGCTCAGGCCGCTGACCGGGGCCTGGCGGGCCTACCGCCTCGGCACAAGCCCTCGCGCAAGAGTGCGGCGATCTGGGACGCGCGCGACGAGCGTGGCGCCCCCTCGAGGGTGGCCGGGGTGGCCAGGCGCACCGAGGACGTGAGCACGACCCCGTCGGCGGCGCGCAGGCGGTCGAGGGTCAGCCGCTCCTCACGGACCCGGAGGCCGAGTGACGCGGCCGCAGCCGGCAGGGCGCTGCGCACGATCCCGGGCAGCAGCCGCCCGTCGGCCGGCGGGGTGACCAGCACGTCGTCCTCCAGCAACCACACGTTGGCCCAGCCCGCCTCGAGGACCGCGCCGTCGAGGTCGACGAGCAGCGGCGCGGGCCCGTTGACGTCGACGAGGCGACGATCGGCCCACTTGTGCTCGCCCAGGCCGCCCGGCAGCAGCAGCGGCGCGAGGGTCACGGGCACGTCGCCGCCGGGTGCCGCCTCCGCCGGCGCCTGAACAGCGCACGCGAGGGTGCCGTCCTCTGCGCGCGCGACCGCGACACGCAGTCGCGCCCACGGCCGGCCGCTCCCGCCCGCGCGCCGCCGCACCCTGGCCGCCAGGTCATCCGGCAGCTCGCCACCCAGGACGGCGGCCGCGCTGTGCGCCAACCGGGCGAGGTGGGCGTCCAGGCGCAGCGCCACGCCGTCGCTAACGGCCAACGTCTCGACCAGCCCCAGGGCGGGATCGGGCCGCGGACCCCGGGCCCGGGGGATGTGGGGCGCGGGCACCCGAGGGCGGCCGGGCGGCGCGGCGGGCAACGCCTGCGCCGTAGCGAGGGCAGCCGCCGGCGCCGTCTCGCGGGCGGGCGGCGGCCGAGCCAGCTCGACGCCCAGGGCGTGGGCCAGCGGTGCGGCCTTGCGCCAGGCCTCCGCCACCTCCGCGTCGGGGTCGGAGTCGGCGACGATCCCGCCGCCGGCGCCCAGCCACACCCGGTCGCCCTGCACCTCGAAGGTGCGGATGGCCACGTTGAGCTCGAGCCCCGCGACGGGGCTGGCGAAGCCGATGGCGCCCGTGTAGGTCTCGCGCCCGGTCGCCTCCAGGGCGGCGATGACCTCGAGGGCCTGCACCTTGGGCGCCCCGGTGACCGACCCCGGCGGGAAGGCGGCACGCACGAGACCGCCGTCGTCCACGTCCCCGCGCAGGCGGCCGCGCACCGAGGAGACCAGGTGCCACACGCCGGGGTGCGCCTCGGCGTGAGGGGGACGCGCCGCGACCGACCCGTAGCGGCACACCCGCCCCAGGTCGTTTCGCATGAGGTCGGTGATCATGACGTTCTCGGCCAGATCCTTGGCCGAGGCGAGCAGTCCGTCCCGCTGGTCGGCCGCGCCCGCCGGGTCCTCGCTGCGCGGCGCCGTGCCCTTGATCGGCGCCGTCTGCACCTCGTCGCCCGCCCGGCGCAGGAACAGCTCGGGGGAGAAGCTCAGCACCGCCCCGCCGGGCAGGGCGAAGAAGGCGGCCAACGGCGGGCGCAGGCGGGGGCGCGCCGCGGCGAACGCGTCGATTGCCGCGCCGCACAGGCGCCCCTCGAAGCGCAGGCACACGTTGGCCTGGTAGATCTCGCCGGCGGCGATCCGCTCCACGCAGGCGGCCACCGCGGCGCGGTGCCCGGCGTAGCCCGGCGCTCGCGGAGCGAGCCCCTCCAGCGCCCACGCGCGCTCGGGGGCGGGCGCACGCAGCCGCTCGACCAGGAGCGCTAGCCGGCGCTCGAGCGCCACGCGCCGACCGGGGGTCGGCAGCGCCTCGAACCACCAGCGCCCGCCGCCGTCCTGGCGCAGGAGGTGATCGTAGAAGGCCAGCGAGGCGTCGGGCAGCGGCGCAGGACGTGGCGGCGGCGGGGAGAGGCGCTCGACCGCCCGGCCCAGGCCGAAGCCCAGGCAGCCGAACCAGCCGCCCCCGACGACCGCGTCGCCAGCGTCGCGCTCCTCCGTGCCGCGGGGCCCCGACGCCGCGAGTGCGCCGAAGACCTCGTCCGCCCCGGTGGCCAAGCGCAGCGGCTCGGAGCCCACGAGCGCGCCGCCGCCCGCCCACTCACCGACCAGGGCGAAGGGCCGGCGGTCGTCGCGCAGGGCCAGCAGCGCCTGCTCGGGCGTGGCCTCGACGTCGAGGGCCACGCGCGTCGCGGCCCACCCACTCGGGAGGGCGGGCCGCGACGTTTCCCTACGCCCCCTTCTCGATCGGCACGTCCACGAGGTTGCCCCACTCGGTCCAGGAGCCGTCGTAGTTCTTGACGTCGTCGCGGCCCAGCAGCTCGTGGAGCACGAACCACGTGTGCGCGGAGCGCTCGCCGATGCGGCAGTAGGCGATGATCGGGTCGCCGGAGAGGACGTCCTTGCCGCCGTAGAGCTGCTCGAGCTCGTCGGCCGACTTGAACGTGCCGTCCTCCCGGACCGCCCGGGCCCACGGGATCGAGGCCGCGCCGGGGATGTGGCCGCCGCGCTGGGCGCCCTCCTGCTCGTACCCGGCCATGGCGATCAGCTCGCCGGAGAACTCCTGTGGCGAACGCACGTCGACGAGGCGCTTGGAGGAACCCAGCGCCTCGCTGACCTCGTCGCGCTTGGCGCGGATCGCGTCGTCGCCGGGCTGGGCACTGAAGGTGGCCGCGGAATAGGACGGTACGTCGCTCTCGGTCGGCTTGCCCTCGGAGATCCACTTCTCGCGCGGGCCGTTCATCAGCTTGACGTCGTGGTGGCCGTAGAACTTCAGGTACCAGTAGGTGTAGGCCGCGAACCAGTTGTTGCGATCGCCGTAGAGGACGATCGTGTGGTCGTTGGAGATGCCGTGCGACCCGAACAGCTCGCCGAAGGCATCGGCGCGCAGGAAGTCGCGCTTGACCTGGTCCTGCAGGTCCTTCTTCCAGTCGAAGCCGATCGCGCCGGGGATGTGGGCCTCGGCGTAGAGCGCCGGGTTCTCGTCGACCTCGACGATGCGGATCGTGTCGTCGTCCATGTGGTCGGCGACCCAGTCGGTGTCGACGAGGACGTCCTTCGCGTAGTCGGCCACGCTCTCAGCCTCCTTAAGGGTAAAACATATCCGGTTTGTACAGATTGGCAGGATAGCGGCTCAGCGCGGCCCCAGGAGGCCCCTCACGGCCGCTGCTGCGGCGGCGACCCAGGCGGTCTGGTCGGTCCGGTCGGTCTCCATAAGGCGGTAGGGGATGCCGTGGGTGCCGTGCGCCCGGCGCACCTCGTCGGACCCGGAGCGCAGGGCGTCAGCGCCGACCGGTCCAGCCGCCTCGTAGGCCACGCCGCGCACGGTCGTGTCCACGGTGCGCAGCAACATCATCTCCAGGCGCGATCCGTGCAGCGCGCGCACCGCCACCGGGTCGCCGGTCGCCGCGCCCAGGAACCAGCACAGGACCGTGACGTTGTCCAGCGCGTAGCGCAGGGTGCCGATGCGGTCGGGGTCGCCCGACCAGCACTCCGCCCCCGCCTCCTCGAGCTCCGGGCGGCGCTCCGGCCGCCGGGTGACCGCCCGCACCGCATGGCCCTCGGCCCCCAGCTCGCGGATGAGGCCCAGGCCGGCGCAGCCGGCGCCCACGAGCAGGACGCGCGCCACCCGGGGGTGCCTCAGGCCGCCACGTGGCCAGCCTGATGCGGGCCTCCGGGCGGATGGAAGCGCCCGATGAGCAGCAGAGCGACCATGAGCGTGGTGACCATCCCGCCGATGACCACCATGAAGGGGTCCATCCGGGCGAGTTTACGCGCCGGATGGCCGCGTGGGCGCCAGGGTGCGGGGCTCCGCCGCCGGGGTACCTACCCTTCTACTAGGCGGCGAGCCGCTGACGCCGATACCCCTCCCCAGGAGCTGACATCGCATGACCACCAGCGAACGATCCCAGGCCTACGGCCGCGTGATGCGCACGCTGGCCGACCTCGGTCCCGCAAAGCTGCTTGCCGACGAGCAGGACATCATCCGTGAGTCCGCGGACGAGCTGCTCTTCGACAGCCCCGAGGCCCCGGCCGCCATGCAGGCGGTCGACGACCTCGCGCAGCGCCTCGTCGACAGCGACCGCTGGAGCCAGGAGCGCGCCGACCAGCTCGTTGACGACATCGCCAGCTGCGGCGCGCCCGCCGTCCGCGCCTGACGCTGGTTCGCGCGCCGGTCGACTGCTGTTGCCTGATAGCCCGTTCACCGTCGTGGCAACTGCCATCGCCCTGCTGCTGCTCGTCGGCGGCGGCGTGGCAGCTGTCCCTCTTCGCGGCAGGTCAGCGAGCCGCCGCCGCGCCGCCCGGCGCCCCCGCCCTCCGAGTAGCGGCGATCGGACTACTGCGTGCGCATCGGCGCGTACTGCACCTCGGCGAGGTCGGTGCCCTCGGGCAGCGACTGCGGCGTGGGCACCTCGGGCGTGTCGCGCAGGTACCACTCCGCCTCCAGGGCAGCCTGGCAGCCGGTGCCCGCGGCGGTGACGGCTTGGCGGTAGGTGTGGTCGACCAGGTCGCCCGAGGCGAACACGCCCGGGCGGTTGGTGGCGGTGGAGCGGCCCTCGACGAGCACGTAGCCCTCGTCGTCGGCATCGATCTGACCCTCGACGAGGGAGGACTGGGGCTCGTGGCCGATCGCGATGAACGCGCCGTCCATCTCCAGCTCCTCGACCGAGTCGGTCTCGACGTTGCGCACGCGCACCGTGCCCAGCAGCTGCTCGCCGGCAACGAACTCCTCGACGACGTAGGGCGTCATCCACTCGATGTTGTCCATGGCGCGCGCCCGTTCGAGCATGATCTTCGAGGCGCGGAACTCGTCGCGGCGGTTGACGATCGTCACCGTGCCGGCGAACTTGGCCAGGAAGATGGCCTCCTCCATGGCGCTGTCGCCGCCGCCCACGATGATCGTGCGCTTCCCCTTGAAGAAGGCGGCGTCGCAGGTGGCGCAGTAGGAGACCCCGCGGCCGCCGAGCTCGTCCTCCCCCGGCGCCCCGACCTTCTTGTGCTCGGCGCCCATGGCGAGGATGACGGTGCGCGTGCGGTGAGGGGTGTCGTCGACCCAGACCGTGTGCACGCCGCCCGGCTCGTCGGCCAGGTCGACCCGCGTGGCATCGTCGGTGACGAAGCGCGTCCCGAAGCGCTCGGCCTGGTCGCGCATGTCCTGCATCAGCTTGGGGCCCATGATCCCCTCGGGGAAGCCGGGGTAGTTCTCCACGTCGGTGGTCTGCTGGAGCAGCCCGCCCCACATGAAGCCCTCGATGACCAGCGGCTCCAGGTTCGCGCGCGAGGTGTACAGCGCGGCGGTGTAGCCGGCAGGGCCGCTGCCGACGATGACGACGTTCTCGATGACGGTTGCGTTCTCGTCCATGCTTCACACAGGATAGTCCCTCACCCCGCCGGCCCGGCCGAGGTCGCGGCGCCGGCGAGCTCCGCGCGGCGCTCCTCGCGCCAGCGCGCGACGGCTCGTCGTAGCTGGATGTAGGCGATGGCGCCGGGAATGGTCGGCAGGTAGAAGGCGAACCCGCGGTAGGTCAGCACGGCGACGATGGCCAGGTCGACGTCCACCCCGAACGCGGCGAAGGCCCCGATCGTGGCGCCGTCAACCCCGCCGATGCCGGCGGGCAGGGGCAGCAGGTTGCCCAGCATCCCGACGAAGAAGGACATCACGATGACCGCCATCGGCGGCGCCTCCCCGAAGGCCCGGAACGCCGCCCACAGGATGGCGATCTGCGCCGCCCAGTAGACGAGCGCGCCCAGCACGGCCGGGTCGCTGCCGCGCACGTGGCGCGCGGCCTCCCGGGTGCCGGCCGAGAAGGCCGCGGGCAGGTTGGCCAGGCGCTGGGCGGTGCGGTCGAAGCGCCGGCCGCGCTGTGCGCGGCGCTCGAGACGGCGCTGAAGGTCGGGAGGGACGACCGAGAGGGCCAACGTGGCCAAGATCACCGTCGCGCCGAAGATGGCTGGCACCACCGTGATCGCGAAGGGCGCGGGCCCGCTCAGCACGCCCCAGTAGAGCCCCAGCCCCACCACGAGCAGCGCCATCATGTACACGGCGTAGGTCAGGACCAGGAAGGCCAGAGTCAGGTCGGCCACCCGGCGACGGCGCATGCCCGAGCGGCGCAGCGCCCACGCCATGAGGATGAGCCCGCCGGCGCCGCCCGCCGCGAACAGCCGCGTGGCAGCCAGCCCGGCCATGCTGATCTGGTAACTGGCGACGAAGCCGATGCGCGGCCCCTCGCCGGCGAACACGCCGCGAAAGAGCAGGACGTAGCCCAGGAACGACAGGACGGTGAAGGCGAGGGCAGCGCCCAGCCACCACGGATCCCCGTCGTCGAGGCGACGCCAGGTCTCGTCCAGGCCCGCGAGCTGGGGCAGCACCACGTACAGGAAGGCGACGGCGAGGACGGCGAAGAGAAGGAAGGCCACGAGGCGCCGACGCGTGACGGCCACGCGCGGCATCTCCTCCTCGAGGTCGTGCTCCTCGGTGTCGGTGAGCCCCGGCGGGCCGTCCGGAGGGGCCGCGTGCGGGTCGGCCCCATCGCCGCGGAGGGGAAGCGTGCGGTCGCTCATGCCCAGCCCCCGTGCGCCCACGTCTCGAGCAGGAGGTGGGCGGCCATGGTGGATGTCGCGAGGTGCAGCGAGGGCATCGCGGCGAGCGGGTTGCCGGCCAGAGAACCGTACAACGGGCTCGGGGGCGGACCGCACGGCCGACGGGAGCATAGTCCCGCGCCAAGACCGATGGCCGCACGACCGGGCATGCTGTGGGCGTGCGCTCGATCATCGACTTCTACCGCGCCAACCCGGTGCTGTTCGCCCTCGTCCTCGTGGTGGCCGTGCTCATGGCCGCGCTCGTCCTCGGCCTCGGGTCGGGCTCGGCGCTCCAGGTCATCGCGCTCGGCGCCGTCGGCGGGCTCGTGGTGGGCATGGTCATCGCCGTGTCACGGCGCAGGTGACATCGCCGTAGGTCCGAACTCGAGAGGACCGGAGGGCGAAAGCCGTTCTCCTCACCGGTTCCGGTGATCGAAGGCGAGAGCCGTTCTCCGCAGCCAGGCGGTGCGTCGCGCACGGACGCGCGGGTCGCGCACGCCCGCGAGCACGAAGACCTCCAGGTCCGCTCCTGGCTCCAGGGCGACGCGCAGGCGCTCCTGCAACGCCATCTGCGTGAGCGCCGGGAGGGTGCGCCCGGGGGCGGGCACCGCGGCCAGGGCGATCGGCGCTCCCTCGCAGATCAGCACCCCGTGACGCGAGCGGTAGGCCTCCCCGCCGAGGGCCAGCGGCTCGCGCGCGTAGTTGGGCTCGGTGGCGTCCAAGCGCTCGAGGTTCGCGGACGTCAGGCGCAACACGTGGACGGCGACCGACGTCCCGGGGCTTCGCACCAGCGTCGCCGGGATCGCGCCGTAGGGGGATATGTGGGCCGAGAAGGCGACGTCGTGGTCGGCCAGCCGCGCGGGCCGACCGCGAACCGCCGCGCCGGCGCCCAGCTTGGCCGCCAGCATCGCGGGGTCGGCGTTGGCGCCGAACGCGACGACCTCGGGCGCGTCGGCGGGAGGCTCGGGGCCCAGGGCAAAGGCCTCGCCGGCAGGCATGTACGGATAGTCACGTACGCGCGCGAGGAGCGCCGCGGGGCTCAACCCGCGGGAGCCGGCGCCCGCGCCGCGTCGATCAGCCCGCCGATCACGGGGCTCGCGGGGTCGGCCTCCGGGTGCCACTGCACCCCCAGGACGAAGCGCCGGTCGGGCCGCTCGAGAGCCTCGGCCAGGTCGTCTGTGGACCAGCCGCTGACCACGAGGCCCTCCCCCACGCGGTCGACGCCCTGGTGGTGGTGGCTCTTGGTGGCGTGGCGCTGGGCCCCGGCCACCCGGGCGGCCAGCGACCCCGCCGCCAGGCGGACGTCGTGGTCGGCGCCGTCGAAGCTGCCATGCACCCGCAGGTGCTCGTGGTGGCCGAAGCGGTCGGGGACGTGCTGGTGCAGCGTTCCCCCGCAGGCCACGTTGAGCAGTTGCATCCCGCGACAGATGCCCAACAGCGGCAGGTCGCGCGCCAGCGCCTCGCGCGCCAGCGCCACCTCCACCGCGTCGCGGCGCGGAACCGTGTGGACCGTCTGCGCCTCGCGGTCGGCCCCGTAGATCGAGGGGTCGATGTCGGCGCCGCCGGCCAGCATGAGCCCGTCGAGGCGGTCGAGCACCTCGCCGGGCTCGTCGACCAGCGCCGGATCGGGCGGGACGACCAGCCCCATCGCCCCCGCGCGCTGCACCGCCTCCACGTAACTGTGGGGCAGCAGCACGCTCTCGAGATCCCACACGCTCCAGCGGGCGCGCTCGAGGGCGGCGCAGATGCCGATGACGGGCCGGGACACGACCGCCCAAGGTAGCGTCCCGCCGATGAGCGACTTCGAGCCCACCGAGACCCACGCGACGGTCACCATCTCGCGCGCGGGGGCCGCCGCGCGCGTCGAGCTGAACCGTCCCGACTCCCTCAACGCCTGGAACGCCCAGCTCGCGAGCGAGCTGCGTGGGGCCGTCGAGGCGCTGGCGGGCGACGACAAGGTCCGTGCGGTGCTCATCACGGGCGCGGGGCGCGCCTTCTCCTCCGGGGCCGACCTGCGCGACCTGGCCGAAGCGGGCACCAACGCCTCCGGCCACATGGACGTCCACGCGGTGCTCACCGAGCGCTACCACCCGATCATCACCGGGATCCGCGAGATGCCCAAGCCCGTGGTCTGCGCGGTGAACGGCGGCGCGGTGGGCATCGGCTGCTCCCTTGCCCTGGCCTGCGACCTGGTCCTCGCGGCCGAGTCGGCCTACCTGCTGCTGGCCTTCGTGAACATCGGCCTGGTGCCCGATGGCGGCTCGTCGTTGCTCGTGTCCACGCGGGCCGGGATGGGGCGCGCGGCCGAGATGGCCATGCTCGGTGAGCGGATACCCGCCCCGAAGGCGGCCGACTGGGGGCTGGTCAACCGCGTGGTGGCCGACGAACGGCTGGCAACGGAGGCCGAGGCGCTCACGCTGCGCCTCGCCGCCGGGCCGACGCGCTCCTACGCCGGGACCAAGCGCCAGCTCAACGCCTGGCTGTACGGGCGCATGCACGAGCAGCTTCGCCTGGAGGCCGACATCCAGCAGGAGATGGCCGCCACCACCGACGTGGTCGAGGGCGCGACGGCCTTCGCGCAGAAGCGCACCCCGCAGTTCAGAGGCAGGTGAGGCGCGGGCGCCCGGCGCGCGCCACGTTGCCGACGGGCCGTTCACCGGCCGGTTAGGATCCCGCTCCCTTGAGGCCGACGGCCCGACACCCACGCCCGCGCGCGCTGCTGTTCGCCCTGCTGGGCGCCCTCGGTGTCGCGCTTCTGGCGACCTCCCCGGCCTCCGCGGACTTGCTCTCCCCCGAGGCGGGGCCGACGGAGAACGCGCAGAAGATCGACACCCTCTACTGGATCGTCATGGCCGTCGCCATCCCCATCTTCCTCGGGGTCGAGGGCGCGCTGATCTACGCGCTGGTCAAGTTCCGCGCGCGCAAGGGCGCCGTGCCGGCCCAGATCCGCGGCAACACGCGCCTGGAGATCGGGTGGACGGTCGGCGCCGCCGTCATCGTCATCGTGCTGGCCGTCGTCACCTTCGCCTTCCTGCCCGCCATCCGCAACCCGCCCAACTCCGGCCCCGGCGGACTGGACGTCCAGCAGGCCGGCCTCACCTCGAGCCCGGTCGTCGAGTCGGGCGCCGGGCGCGAGCCGCCGGTGCCACCGGACGGGCAGGCGCTGAACATCGACGTCAACGGCCTCCAGTACGTCTGGCGCTACACCTACCCCGACGGGGACGACAACCCGGGCAACAACGTCTTCGCCTACGAGCAGATGGTCGTGCCCACCGACACCACCGTGGTGCTCTCGATCCGCGCCCAGGACGTCATCCACTCCTGGTGGATCCCCGCGATGGGCGGGAAGTTCGACGCGGTGCCCGGCTACACCAACGCCACCTGGTTCAAGATCACCGAGCCGGGCGAGTGGGACGGCCAGTGCGCCGAGCTGTGCGGGCGAAACCACGCCAACATGGTCGCCACGGTCAAGGCCGTCCCGCCCGCGGAGTTCGAGGCCTGGCTGGCCGGCAAGCGCCAGGAGATCGACGCCGCCAACCAGGCCGCCGCCCAGCAGCGCGAGCAGGTCGAGGCCGGCCGCCCGCCGACCGAGCCCGGCGGCTGATCCACTCCTCTTCTTCTGTAGGCCCCGAGACCGGACAACACATGGCAGCAGTCGACACCACACGCCCCGCCACGCGCACGGCGCAGCCCCTCCCCCAGATCCTCGCCCGCTCGGTCGAGCGCGTCCCGACGGGCTGGACGTCGTGGGTGACCACGACCGATCACAAGAAGATCGGGATCATGTACCTGGTCCTGACCTTCGCCTTCTTCCTGCTGGGCGGGGTCGAGGCGCTGCTCATGCGCGTGCAGCTCGCCGTCCCGGAGAACTCGTTCCTGGACCCGAGCACCTACAACGCCCTGTTCACGATGCACGGGACGACGATGGTCTTCCTGTTCGTGGTGCCGATCCTGGCCGGCTTTGGCAACTACGTCGTCCCGCTGATGATCGGCGCGCGCGACATGGCCTTCCCCAAGCTCAACGCCCTGTCGTTCTGGCTGCTGGCGGCCGGCGGGCTGGTCTTCTACGCCTCCCTGTTCTTCAACCCCGTCGAGGTGGGCTGGTTCGCCTACGCGCCGCTGTCCACCGGGGCCTACTCGCCCAGCGGTGGCGTGGACGCGTGGATCTTCCTCATCCACCTCACCGGCATCTCCTCGCTGGTCGGCGCGATCAACTTCTACGCGACGATCACCAACATGCGCGCGCCCGGCATGGGCTGGGGGCGCCTGCCGCTGTTCGTCTGGACCATCCTCGTCTACTCGATCCTGCTCATCCTGGCCCTGCCTGTCCTGGCCGGCGCGGCGACGCTGCTGCTCACCGACCGCCACTTCGGCACCGCGTTCTTCGACCCGTCGCAGGGCGGTGACGCGCTGCTGTGGCAGCATCTGTTCTGGTTCTTCGGCCATCCCGAGGTCTACATCATGGTGCTGCCGGCCTTCGGGATCATCTCCGAGGTCCTGCCGGTGTTCGCGCGCAAGCCGATCTTCGGCTACAAGGCGATCGCAGCGGCCACCGTGGTCATCGCCTTCCTCGGACTGCTGGTGTGGGCCCACCACATGTTCGCCACGCCCAGCCCCGACGTGGTGCTGGCCTTCTTCATGATCAGCTCGTTTCTGATATCGGTGCCCACCGGGGTCAAGATCTTCAACTGGGTGGCGACCCTTTGGCGGGGCACGATCGAGTTCAAGACCCCCCTGCTCTTCGGCGTCGGCTTCATCTCGCTGTTTCTCGTCGGCGGCATCACCGGCGTCTTCCTGGCCGTCTTCCCGGTCAACTGGCAGCTCACCGACACCTACTTCGTGGTGGCCCACTTCCACTACGTGCTCGTCGGCGGCAGCGTGTTCGCGATCTTCGCGGGGATCTACTACTGGTTTCCCAAGATCACCGGCCGGATGCTCAGCGAGTCGATCGGCCGATGGTCCTTCGCCATCATGTACGTCGGCTTCACCGTGACGTTCCTGGTGCAGCACTCGGCGGGCATGGAGGGCATGCCACGACGCGTCTACGAGTACCCCGACGTCGGCAACCTGGCCCTGTGGAACATGATCTCGACCATCGGGTCGTTCATGCTGGGCATCGGCGTGCTGGTGACCGTGTGGAACGTCACGCGCTCGCTGAAGAAGGGCGCCCACGCGGGGCCCGACCCGTGGAAGGCCAACACGCTGGAGTGGTTCACCGAGTCCCCTCCGCCGGCCAACAACTTCGACACCGTCCCGCGCATCCGCTCCGTCGAACCGATGAAGGACATCCGTCGCCAGGTCGAGCGCCAGTCACCGGTCGAGGCGCCGCGACCACAGCCCGCGCCGGAGCACACGGTCACCGCATGAGGGCCGGGCGGGGATCCGCCGGGCACCCCGGGCAGGCGGCGGCGGTCGGCGCGCCCGTACCCCTCGGGGTGGGTGGCGCCCGCCAGGTCCTCGCCGACTACCTCGCGCTCACCAAGCCGCGGGTGCAGCTCCTGCTGTTGCTCACCACGGTGACCACGATGCTGGTCGCCGGCGACCCGCCGCTCTGGCTGATCGCGGTCACCCTGCTGGGCGGCTACCTGGCCGCGGGCGGCGCCGGGGCGGTCAACCACTGGTACGACCGCGACGTCGATGCCGCCATGCCCCGCACCGCCGATCGCCCCGTCCCCTCGGGCCGCGTCGCACCGCGCAGCGCACTGGTCTTCGGGGTGGTGCTGGCCACTGCGTCCTTCCTGCTCCTGAGCACCACGGTCAACCTGCTGGCTGCCTCGCTGGCCCTGAGCGGCTTCCTGGGCTACGTGTTCGTCTACACCGTCTGGCTCAAGCGCCGCACGCCGCAGAACATCGTCATCGGCGGCGCGGCGGGCGCCGTACCGCCGCTCGTCGGATGGGCCGCGGTCACCGGCGGCCTGGGCGGTGTCCCGCTCTACCTGTTCGCCATCGTGTTCTTCTGGACGCCTCCGCACTTCTGGGCGCTCAGCCTGCTCATGAAGGACGAGTACGCACGCGTCGGCATTCCCATGCTGCCCGTGGTGCGCGGCGAGCGCGAGACGCGCCGCCAGATCCTCCTGTACTCGATCCTGCTCTACGCGGTGACCCAGTTGCCCTTCTGCGCGGGTGGCTTCGGAGTGATCTACCTGGTCTCCTCGCTGGTGCTGGGCGGCCTGTTCATCGCCGGCGCGGTGGCCCTGTACCGTCGGCCCGACAGGCGCGCCGCCCTGCGCCTCTACCTGTTCTCGCTCGCCTACCTGGCCCTGCTCTTCGGCGCGATGGTCGCCGACGCGCGGCTGTAGGAGGGGCGCCGAAGGCCGCGATGGGGCCGCCCGAGGCGGGCCCTCAGATGTAGTCTTGCCCTCATGGACCGCAAGCTCGCACGCAAGAACCTACGCTCGGGGCTCATCGCCGGCGCCGTCTGCATGTTCATGTTCGGCATGACCTTCGTCGCGGCCGCGATCTACATCTCGTGAGCCGTGTCGAACGCGACATCCCGCCCGCGGGGGAGGAGATCCACCTCCCCGGCGGCAGCCTCCAGCCCATCGCGGTGACCGTGGGCGTCACGCTCGCGCTGCTGGGCCTGACCACGTTCACCCTGCTGATCTGGGTCGGCCTGATCGTGATCCTGTGGGCGGTGATCCTCTGGATCCGCGACGCGCGTCGCGAGATGGCGGATCTACCACTCGAACATCGCCACTAGCGCTCGCGCCACCGCACCAGGGCATCGCGCCAGGCATCGTCGTCGCTGCCCTCGCCGGCGAGCGGGGACAGTACGTCAGTACGGCCCCGCTCCGTCGGCGACCGGCAGCGGCGGCGAGGTCCGCGCCGCTGAGCTGAAACCCTAGCGTCTACGCGCCGGGTTGACGCCGTGTCGAGGCTCGCCTCATCCTGCTGCGGCGACCCGTTCGTATTCAATGCAAATGCCCCTCCAGCGCCCCGCCACCGTCCGCCACCGGACCAGCCTGTTCCACGACGCCGTGGCGATCGTGGAGCACGACTTCGCCGCCGAGGTCTCGCTCGACGACATCGCGCGCCGCGTGGCCTCGTCGCGCCGCCAGCTGCAGCGCGCCTACGCGGAGATCGGTCGCACGACGTTCCGCGAGCACCTCACGGCTGTGCGCATGGAGCGCGCCGCCGAGCTGCTGAATCACAACGGCCTGACGGTGCGCCAGGTGGCCAACCGTGTCGGCTACCGCCAGCCGGCCCAGTTCGCCAAGGCGTTCCGCCGCCACCACGGCGCCAGTCCCTCGGACTTCCGCGCGACGCCACGCCATCGCGGGCAGTCCGCCACGCCGGCGCTGCGCCGCATTCCCACCGCCGCCTGAGCCTCCATCCCGATGCCGGGCGGTCGCCGCAGGGCCGGTCGCGGACGCCTGCGCGCGCGCCCGGCCGCGAGGGCTGATTGCGAGCCGTCGCGACGGTCACTTAGGATGCGCCGTCCATGGCCCAGGAGAGCCGAGGCGGCGGACGCCGACCCCTGATGCAGATGGCCGCGATCGCCGTGGTCGCGTCCGCGCTCGGGGTGGCGCTGGGGCTGCTCATCGAATGGTTCCCGTCCCAGGCCTCCACCCAGGCCTCGACCATCGACACCCTCTACAACGTGCTGATCATCACCTCGGTGCCGATCTTCGTCCTGGTCACCGCGGTGATCGGCTTCTGCGTCTGGCGCTTCCGTGTGCGCCCCGGCGAGGAGGATGAGGACGGGCCGCCGATCCACGGCAACACGCGTCTGGAGATCGTGTGGACGGCGGTGCCGGCGATCATGCTGGTCGCGCTGTGCACGTACGCCTTCCTGGCCCTGCAGGACATCGAGGAGGCCCAGGCCGACGAGCAGCGCATCCAGGTCATCGCGCAGCAGTACGCCTGGTCGTTCGAGTACCCCAACCCCATGGGCGGCGATCCGATCCGCTCGGAGGAGCTCTACCTGGTCGAGGACGAGCCGGTGCTCTTCGACATCACGGCGCTGGACGTGATCCACTCCTTCTGGGTGCCCGCCTTCCGGATGAAGCGCGACGCCGTGCCCGGCCTCACGACCCAGCTACGGGTGACGCCCAACCGGCTGGGGACCTACCCCGTCGTCTGCGCGGAGCTGTGCGGGCTGGGCCACGCCTTCATGCGCCAGAACGCCAACGTGCTGACGCGGCAGGACTTCGACGCCTGGATGGCCGAGCAGGTGAAGGCCGCGGGTGGCGGCGGCGCACCCGCGGGTGAAGAGGAGGGCGGCGAGGCCGCCGCCCCAGAGTCCGCGGGATGAGGAGGCAGGCACGATGACGATGAAGCTGCGCGCGCCCGGCTGGTACCGGGCCGTCCTCTACGTCGGACTGGGCGTCCTGTTCTCCCTGGCCCTGATCACCGTCGCGCGGCTGGGCTACGGCCTGGACCCCGTGGTCGACGGGCGCTCCTGGCTGCTGGTGTCGCTGCTGGCCGTTCCGCTGTTCTTCCTCGGGGGCCTGGGGGCGTTCGACACCTGGTTCCACTGGGCCGCGGGGCGTCCGACGCGGCCCGACGACCACTCCCAGCACGGGGCGACCTCGTGGCGCAGCTACTTCGCGATCAACACCGACCACAAGGTCATCGGGATCCAGTACGTCGTCACCTCGTTCTCCTTCATGTTCATCGGCGGCGCGGTCGCCATGCTCATGCGCGCGGAGCTCGCCCAGCCCGGGTCCCAGCTCGTGGACGGGCAGACGTTCAACGGCCTGTTCAGCGTCCATGCGGCGCTGCTGATCTTCCTGTTCATCATCCCGGTCTTCGCGGGCCTGGCCAACTACGTGCTGCCGCTG
Source organism: Candidatus Siliceabacter maunaloa (assembly GCA_024330185.1). Lineage (GTDB taxonomy): Bacteria > Actinomycetota > Thermoleophilia > Solirubrobacterales > Solirubrobacteraceae > Siliceabacter > Siliceabacter maunaloa. The sequence goes on along the minus strand of JANDLV010000017.1, from coordinate 47,159 downwards.
ATGATCGGCGCGCCGGACATGGCCTTCCCGCGCCTCAACGCCCTGTCGTACTGGATGCTTCCGGTGGCCGGCGTGATGATGCTGGCCTCGTTCCTGGTCGGCCCGTTCGCCTCGGGCTGGACGGCCTACGCCCCGCTGTCCACGACCCAGCCCGTGGGCCAGATGTTCTTCACCATCGGCGTGCAGTTCGCGGGCGCGTCGTCCATCGCCACGGCACTGAACTTCCTGGTGACCATCATCACCATGCGTGCGCCCGGCATGAGCTTCTTCCGCATGCCGCTGCTGGTGTGGGCCAACTTCTCCACCTCCCTGCTGGTGGTCATCGCCACGCCGTTCATCGCCGCGTCGCAGTTCTTCGTCCTGCTCGACTACGCGCTGGGCTTCAACTTCTTTCAGGCGGGTGCCAACGGCGACGTGCTGATGTACCAGCACGTCTTCTGGTTCTACTCCCACCCGGCGGTCTACATCATGATGCTGCCGGGCTTTGGCATCGTGAGCGAGATCATCGCGGTGAAGTCCCGAAAGCCCATCTTCGGATACCGCATGATGGCGTTCTCGCTGCTGGCCATCGTCGTGCTGGGCTTCACCGTCTGGGCACACCACATGTTCACCTCGGGCATGCAGGACTGGATCCGCATCCCGATGATGGTCACTACGGCGATCATCGCCGTGCCCACCGGCATCAAGATCTTCTCCTGGCTGGCCACGCTGTGGCGGGGCGTGCTGCACGTCGACACGCCGATGCTCTTCGCCCTGGGCTTCTTGACCATGTTCACCCTGGGCGGCATCTCGGGCGTGGCGCTGGCCATGCTGCCCTTCGTCATCCACGTCAGCGACAGCTACTTCATCGTCGCCCACCTCCACTACGTCCTGTTCGGCGGCTCGCTGTTCACCGTCTACGCGGGCGTCTACTACTGGTTTCCCAAGATGACGGGGCGGATGTACGACGAGACCCTGGGACGCCTGCACTTCTGGGTGACCTTCGTGGCCTTCAACATCACCTTCGCCCCCATGCACATCGTCGGCGTGCAGGGCATGCCGCGCCGGGTCAGCGACTACGCCGAGCAGTTCGCCAACTGGAACCTGATCATCTCGCTGGCGTCCTTCGTGCTGGGCCTCAGCACGCTGGTCTTCGTCTACAACATGGTGTCGAGCTGGGTGGGCGGTCCCCGTGCGCCGGCCAACCCGTGGCGGGCGCTGACGCTGGAGTGGCAGGTCTCCTCGCCCCCGCCGATCTTCAACTTCGACGCCGTGCCCACCGTGGTCGGCGGCCCCTACGAGTACGGGGTCCCGGGCGCGGTGCACGGCGTGTTCAAGGACGGCGGGGCCGAGGTCGCGCCGCCCAAACCCACGACGCCCAGCGTGGCGCAGTAGCAGGAGGAGACGCCGATGCCCAACACGGTCCTGGTCGTCGCCAACGAGACGATCGGCGGACGCCCGCTCATCGACGCGGTGCTCAAGCGCCACGAGGCGGGTGACGCCCACTTCCACCTCGTCGTGCCCCGCACGCGGCCCAAGCACGGCAACATCATCTACGACGAGGCGGTGCGCGACGCCGCGCAGGTGCGCGTCGACCTCGCGGTGGGCTACTGGTCCGGCGAGGGGATCCGGGGCACCGGCGAGGTCGGCGATCCCGACCCGTTCACGGCGACGATGGACGCCATCGCCGACGTGCGCCCCGACGAGGTGATCGTCTCCACCCACCCGCTGACCAGCTCGGGCTGGCTGCGCCGCGACCTCGTGGAGCGCATCCGCGGGGAGACGGATGTGCCTGTGGAGCATGTGGTCACCGACATCGAGCGCGAGGGCCTGCCCTACACCGTGACGCTGGTGGTCGCCAACAAGACCGCGGACAGCGATGAGCTGCTGGCCAAGCTGCGCGCCAAGGCCGAGGGTGATCCAGCGCGCTCATTCATCGTCGTGGTGCCCCAGGCCGGCAAGGAGGGCGGGGCCGCGGCGCAGGCACGCAAGCACCTGCACGCCGCGCTCGAGCGCCTGCGCGGGGCCGGGATGCTGGCCGCGGGCATGATCGGCGACCCCGATCCCTATGACGCCACCATGAACGCACTCCAGTTCTACAAGGTCGACGAGATCGTGATCTCCACCCTCGGCCAGGTCAGCTCGGGCTGGCTGCGCGCCGATCTGGTGGAGCGCGTGCGCAAGGTGTCGAACCTCACCGTCGACCACGTCATGGCCTCCGAGACCGCCAAGGTCTAACACCCATGGAAGCCGCCGGCGCCCTCGCCCACGACCACGACCACGACGACGCAGGCCACCACCACGGGCCGCCGCCCGCGAACCGCAGCTCGCGGGTCGATCCCCAGATGCTGGGGATGCTGCTGTTCATCATCAGCGAGGTCATGGTCTTCGGGGCCTTCTTCACCGCCTACTTCTTCATCCGTGTGGTGCAGGGGGCGGAGTGGCCGGCGGCCGGCACCGAGCTGCCGGTGGCCATCGCGGGCGTCAACACGGCGATCCTGCTCAGCTCCTCGCTGACCCTGCACTGGGCCCTGGTGTCGATCAAGAACGAGGACCGCAACGGCTTCAGGGCGGGCATCCTGCTCACCACGCTCCTGGGAGCGACCTTCCTGTTCGTGCAGATCAACGAGTACGTCCACGTCGGCTTCGCGCCCCAGGACCACGCGCAGGGCACGATCTTCTACGGCCTGACGGGCCTGCACGGGGCGCACGTGGCCATCGGCCTGCTGCTGCTCCTGTCCGTGACCATCCGGGCCTTCCGCGGCCACTACTCCGCCAAGGAGCACGCGGGGGTCGAGATCCCGGGCATCTACTGGCACTTCGTCGACGTGATGTGGATCGTGGTCTACGCGACGATCTACATCCTGTAGTGAGGCAGGCGTTCGGCGTGCGCAACCCGCTGCGCTCTGAGCAGGCCGCCTTCGGCCTGCTGGTCCGTGCCGTCGTTGCCATCGTCGTGCTGGTCGTCGCGGTCCTCGTCCTTCGCGCATTGCTCTAGAGTCACCTGGGGCATGGAGGCTCTCGCCGTCATCGCCATCCTCGTCATCGCGGCGATCGGCATCACGGTCGCCCTGCGCAATCGGGGCGGCGGCGGCGATCGTTCGCTGCCTGCGCCGTCGGCCGGCGACGAGCAGCGGGCGCTGCACGGCGACGTGCGCCGGCTCGGCCCGGGCGACGTCGTCAACTACGACGGCACCGACTTCGTCGTCGACCGGACGCTGCGCTTCGAGGAGGAGGGCTTCACCTGGGACGAGCACCTGCTCGAGGACGAGGTCGACGGGCGGCGGTTGTGGCTGTCGGTGGAGGACGACGAAGGCCTGCAAGTGACGGCCTACGAGCGGCTGTCCGGCGCCGCGCTGGAGCCGGGCGCCACGCAGCTCGAGCACGACGGCACGACCTACCGGCGTGACGAGCAGGGCCGCGCCGCGTACCGCACCGAGGAGCGCGACGGCCCCGGCGGCAAGGGCGCGATGGAGTACGCCGAGTACGTGGCCGGCGACCGACGACTGGCCTTCGAGCGCTACGGCACCGGGGGGTGGGAGGTCTCGCAGGGCACCGCGATCTCCGAGCATGCCCTCGATCTCTATCCCGCGAGCTGAGCGCAGCCCGGGACCGCCGGACGGCTCGAGCCGAGGGCAGCCCAAGACCGCCGGGCGGCGGGCGCTGGCTGCGATCAGCCGCCGTCGCCGGCACCGCCGCCGGCCTCGAGCAGGTACTCGATCAGCATGTCGAGCTCCTCCTCGCTGAGCGACTCGCCGTAGTCGGCGGGCATGATGCCGCCCTCGAAGCCGGCCGCGAGCTCCGACTCGGGGTCGGTGATGGCGGTGCGCAACTCCTCCTCACTGGCGCCCTGGAGGTAGGAGTCCAGCTCGGGGCCGATGGTCGCCGACGTGCCGGCAGCCTCGAGGGTGTGGCACTGGCCGCAGGACTGCGCGCCACCCTCGCCGCCCTCGAGGAACACGAACTCGCCGGTGCCGGGCTCGGCGTCGCTGCGTCCGGCCTCGGCCAGCAGCCCCTGGTCCTCGCCGGCGTTGGCCACGGCGAAGGCCACGTAGGCGGCGACATTACGGGCCTTCTGGCCCGTGAAGATCTCGGGGGGCATGTAGGCCGGGCTGTCCGGCGGAACCTTGGCCGGGTTGAGGATCTGCTCGTGCACCGCGCCCTGAATCCCCTCACGGCCGAAGCCGTCGATCAGCGCGCGCTGGAAGGCGGCGTCGAGGTTGGGCCCGATCTGGCTCTGCGAGCCGGCGCGCTCCATGGTGTGACAGGACGCGCAGCCCTCCAGGAACGCCTCCTTCCCGGCCACCAGGTCGGTGTCTTCGCTGCCGCACGCCCCGATCGCGATCGAAACGGCCAGCAGGCAGGCCGCCACGACTCCCCCACGCAGTGCCCGGACACCTCTCCACATGCGCCGCGGACTCTATCCCAGCGCGCGGCGCGGTGAGCCCCTCATCCCGAGGAGACCGGCGGGAGCGCGCCAAGGTCGCCCCGGGTGGCGCGCAGCACCCCCCGGGCAACGCCCTCCCACGAGTAGCGCTCGCGTGCCGCTGCGCCAAGGGCGTCACGCGTACGCGTGCGCACGGGTGCGGCCGTCTGCAGCCAGCCCACCACCCGGTCGGCGAGGCCCGTCACGACCCGGTCGTCCACAGGGACGCGCAGCCACCGCCGGGCCTCCTCGGGCAGGGCCTGCGCCAGCGCGCCGGCCACCTCGGCGAGCCCGGAGTGGTCGGCACAGACCGGCAGCGCACCGCAGGCCGCAGCCTCGGCGGCCACCATGCCGAAGGCCTCGGGGAAGGTGCTGGGCACCACGATCGCCTCGCAGGCGGGCAGCAGGCGGGCCAGCTCCGCGTGGTCCAGGCGCCCGACGACCACCAGCCGGTCGGGAAGGCGGGCCGCGGCGGCGAAGTAGCCGTCGCGGCCCGGGTCGTGCTCCAGGGCGTCGAGAAAGGCCAGGAGATGGCGCAGCGGCGCCCGTGGCCCACCCTCGGCGGCGCGCCCCTCGTGGGCCAGCGCGCGCGCGGCGGCGAGGTCGCCCGCCGCTAGGGCGCCGACCAGCCGCTCGAAGGCCTTTCGGTAGGCGCCGAAGCCGACCAGGGCCAGGCGCGCCGCCGGTAGGCGCTGCAGGACCAGCGGCCACGCTGCGGCAAGCAGGTCGACGCCCTTGGACACGATCAGCTTGCCCACGAAGGCCACCAGGCGGTCGGCCCGGGGGTCCAACCGCATCAGCGCCGCTCCGGCCGCCCGGTCGTCGCGTGCGAAGGAGGAGGCGGGCGGGTCGACCCCACCCTCCCCCGCGCCGCCCAGCTCGCGCGCGAGGGCGCGCACGTCGGCCGCAGCCTCGGCGGCCTCCCGGGGGCGGAAGGCGGCGATGTCGACGCCCGGCGGACCCAGCCGCGTGCGGGCGGCGAGCGACCCGTCGTCGTCCATGACCGTCCACAGCCGCGTGGCGGTGTGCCGCGAGCCGACCAGCACCGCGCCCGCGCCGGCCAGCCCCTCGCGCGCCCACGGGACGAAGCGCTCGGGCTGGCGGGCCACCGTGTACTCCAGGGCGCTGCCGTGCACCTTGACCGCGTAGGGCACCCCCGTGCCGGCCAGCGCACGGGCCAGCACGGCCGGAGCCATCACCAGGTGGCCGGCGAAGGCGACGTCGGGCCGCGCGCGGGCGACCACCTCGCGCACGGCGGCGACGTTGCGCCGCACGTAGTCCTCGACCGTCGCATCGTCGAGCTCGGTGAAGGGCCGGGCCTCCACGCCCTCGTAGCGGTCGGCGACGTAGACGGGCAGCAGCCCTCCCAGGTCGGGCCGGTAGGCCGTGCACCGCACGCCCTCCACGCGGCCATGCACACGCAGGGAACCCGAGTCCCAGTCGCCGGCCGCCTCGACGAAGCCCGAGGCGAGCGCCGCGCGCTCCTGGCAGACGAGGTGCACCTCGGCGCCCAGGTTCACGAGGGCGCGGGCCAGCTCGGCCGTGTACACGTTCGAGCCTGTGCCCCCGAGGAGGTAGCCGTGGACGATCAGGACGCGCAACCGACCGTGGACCCTACGGGCCTATCGGGCTTGGCGGGTGGTGGCATAGTGCACAATGGGAGGCGTGTACGCGCCGGGAGGGGCCTCCGAGACTCCGATCACGCTGCTGCGGGCGACCGCCGCGACCCGTTCGCTGCTGGTGGCCGCGGTCGGCCGGGCGGCCCTTGACGGCCCTGGCGGCGCCGACGCCGCACAGGTCGTCGTGGTCGACGTCACGCTCCTGCCCACCAGCGAGGCGGTCGCCGCCGTGGCTGCCGCCCGGGCGCAGCACGCCGAGGCCGCCGTGCTCGTCGTCGCCGCGAGCGCCGAGCCTGCCCTGGTCGGGGGCCTGCTCGAGGCGGGCGCGACGTCCCTCCTGCCTGCCGACGCGACGCCCGATCAGGTGCGTGCCATCCTGGCCGGCGTCCGCGCCGGCGCCCCGCTGGTCGACCTGCGCATGGTGCGGCCCACCCTGGACGCCCATGCGCAACACCTGGCGGTCTTGGGTGGCCGGGACCGCGCGATCATCGAGTCGCTGGCCGCCGCCGTGGAGGCCAAGGACGCGGTGACCAGCCGCCACCTGCACGAGGTCAGCCGTCTGGCCTGCCAGCTCGCCGCCGAGATCACCCCGGACCTGGCCGGGCGCGAGGACTTCCTCTTCGGCTGCCTGGTGCACGACGTGGGCAAGATCGGCGTGCCCGAGGCCATCCTGGCCAAGCCCGCGGCCCTGAACGAGGCCGAATGGGCGGTCATGCGCCGCCACCCGGTCACGGGCGCGGACGTCGTCCGCCCGCTCGGGCTGGCGCCGATGGTCGAGCAGATCGTGCTCCACCACCACGAGCGCTGGGACGGCGCCGGCTACCCCCACGGCCTGGAGGCGCAGGACATCCCGCTCGAGGCGCGGATCTTCTCGGTCTGCGACGCGCTGGAGGCGATGACCGCCACCCGCCCCTACCGCACGGCGATGCCCGTGCACGATGCGCTGGCCGAGGTCCACGCCTGCTCGGGCCAGCAGTTCGACCCCTCCGTGGTGTCCGCGCTGGAGCGCGGGCTGGACCGCGGGAGGATCACCCTCGCCGCTGCACAGGACACCGCCCCGGTGCCACGGAAGCGGACATCGGGGTTGGTAGGGTGCGACCCCGCATGACCGTCCCCCAGCGCTACCGCATGCGCGTCCCGTCGACCGGGCGCGAGGTCATCCGGGAGGCCGTACCCGACATCGTCTACGTCGACCGCGAGTCGGGTGAGGAGCTGGAGGTCATGGGCAAGGTCCTGCCCCTGGCCCCGTCGACCTCGCGCCTGCCGTGGGCGGTGGAGAACCTGCGCTTCTGCCCGTGGTGCGACCAGCTTGCCCAGAAGGACCTCAACGACTGCCCGCACTGTGGCCGGCGCATGTCCCCCGTCGATCGCCACCCCGATCGCCACCCCGATCGCCACCCCGATCGCCAGTAGACGTAGAGGGGACGTGACCGTCGTGCGCGCGACCGTGGCGGCTCTCGTCTCCCTGGTGCTCGTCTTCGGCTTGGCCGCCTGCGGTGGCGACCCCGACGTCATCGACGCGACGCCCGAGACCCAGCCCACCCTGACGATCCCCGGCGGCGGCGCGGGCGCCGGTGCGCTGGGCGAGGAGCCGCCGGCCGCGACGACGCCGCCCGACGGCGAGCCGGCCCCCGACGGGACGACGCCCGAGGGCGAGACGCCCACCGACGAGCCCGTGCCCGGCGAGACGGAGCCCGGCGCCGCGCCGGAACCCGGCGCCGCGCCCGAAGACGGCACCACGCCCGAGGATCCGACCGCCGAGTTCGGGGACTTCTGCGACCAGAACCCCGGCGTCCCGGACTGCTAGTGGTCGTCCGCGGAAGTACGTGCCGTCGCCGGGGGTCGCCGGCGCCGACTGGGGCCGCACGGCGATCCGGGGGTGTGCCTGTGGCACATGACCGGTCGCCGGGTGGCTCCAGCCGGTGATCGGCGGCCGCCGGAACGCTGCGTACTTGCGGGGGCGGCCTCTGGGCGGTCCTACTCCTCCGGGTCGGGCACGAAGGTCGCCGAGTAGGTCACGCGTGCGGTGGCGTAGAGGCACCGGAAGCCCGCCGTGCGCCGGCGGCCCAGCATGGCCCGCTGGGTGGTCACGTCGGCGCAGCGGCCCTCGGGCCGGCTCCCCCGCCACGACGAGGTCCCCGGCTGGCCGACCTGCAGGACCGGCGCCCAGGTGGGCACGGTGAGCGCGATCCGGTCGCCCTCGCGGACGGGGAGCGTGCGATCCAGGGGGAACCGGACGCTGCGGCCCAGCCACGGGCGCAGGTCGGTCATCGGGCCCTTGTGCACGACGCGGTGGACCAGCCGCTCCCCCGGGCGCAGCACCACGATCGCGGCCTGCGGGCGGCCGAAGGCATCGTCGAAGCCACGGCGCTGCTCGGGTCCCGGGTCGCCGAGGGCGACGTTCCAGGCCACGATGCGCCCGTCGGCGGGGGCGCGGTAGAGCCCGCGGTCGGGCCCGACCTTGGCCTGATAGGCGGTGGCCCGGGTGAGGGCCTGGCAGGGGCTCTGCGGGCAGGAGCCGGTGGCGCCGGCGGGCAGGGCTCCCAGCTCGGCGACCTGAGCTGACGCCGTGGCGGGCACTAGGAGGGCGGCCGACACGGCCGCGAGGAGGAGTGGGCTCTTCATCGCTGCGATTGAACACCGTGGCGCGGCGAATGGTTGCGTCGACCGGACGATGCAACGAGCCTTGCGTGGCGGGGAGAACCGTCCGGGGCGCCCTGGCGGCGCGGGGGCGAACCACCGCCAGGGCGCTGTTGTGCCCTTCGTCAGTCGTCGGAGACCGAGTCGGCCGACGGCGCGGAGGGCGCGCTGGCCGCAGACGGGGCGGAGGGAGCCGCGGGTGCGGACGGAGCCGACTGAGCTGCCGGCGCGGGAGCCTGACGAGGCGCCGGGGCGGAACGGGCGGACGGTGCGGACCGGGCCGAGGGCGCCGAGGCCTGCGGGGCCACCTGCGGGGCCGGTGAGCGGTTGGCGCTGGCGCTCGCCGCGGACGCACGGCTGACGGCCGAGGCTTCGCCGCCCCCGCCGCGAGCGCTCACGCTGGCTGCGCTGTCGTCGCCGCCGTCGCGAGCGTCGCCGGAGGCGCCATCGCGCGAGCCACCGGCACCACGGCGGTCCCGATCACGGTCACGGTCGTCGTCGTCGTCGTCGGAGACCATCTCGCCCTGGTCGTCGTCCTTGCGCAGGTCGACGCCCTCGACGGCGCCGGCCTCGCTGCCCAGGCCGACCAGGTTGACCACGGCCAGCCCGACGCCGCCGAAGGCGACCATCAGGGCCAGCAGGGTGACCGCGACACGTCCGGGGCTCATGGCCTTGATCCATTGCATGCACAGCAAGATGCCCGGCGAAGCTAAGAAGGCGCTGAGAGCAGCATGAGAGTCCTCTCAGCCGCGGGGGCCGGGCGTTCACCCGGGCCGACGACGGCGGGGCGCGGGGCGAAAGCGCCCCAGCCTCGGGGCCGGCAGCGCGTCGACCAGCGGCTCGAGCGCGTCGCCGAGCTGCGCGGCCGTCGGGCGGTCCGCCGGCGCCCGGGACAGGCAGGCCATGATCGGCTCCACCACGGCCGTCGGGAGCTGCTCGGGCGGCGGCTCGGGCGCGTGGCGCAGCTGAGGCCATCGTTGGCCGTCGTCGGGAAAGGGCCGCCGCCGGGCCAAGGCCTCGTAGAGGGTGACCCCCAGCCCCCACACGTCGGCGGGCGGGCCGAGCTCCCCGAAGCGCTCGCGCTCGCACTGCTCGGGGGCCATGTAGCCGTCGGTGCCCGGCGGCGAGCGCATGCCGGCCAGCTCCTCGGTGCGCCGGGCGATGCTCAGATCGATCAGCCGCGGATCGCCGGCCATGATCACGTTGCCGGGCTTGACGTCGAGGTGCACGACGCCCTCGCGGCCCAGGTAGTGCAGCACCGAGCAGAGGTTGAGGGCCAGGGGGAGGAGTTGCTCGATGATGACCCCGTAGCGGCGGACCAGGGTGGACAGCCGTGGCCCCTCGATGAACTCGAGTACGAGATGGGGCCTCGGGCCGTCGAGCACCGCTCCGAAGGAGCGCAGCAGCATCGGGTGGGCGAGGCGCTGGAGGTGCGCGGCCTCGCCGGCCAGCCCCTCCACGGCGTCATCGTCGCCCACGCGATCGGCCCGCACCACCTTGGCCACGACGAGCGCGCGCAGGTGGCCATCCCAGGCCAGCCAGGCCTCGTAGCGCAGGCCGCCGCCGAGATGGCGCACCGCCGTACGCCCGGGAGCGATCTCGTCGCCCTCGCGCAGCGCCGGGTCGGCCACGGCGGCTAGGGGCGCTGGTGGGGCGGGTGGTCGATGGTCGGGACGACCAGGAGCCCGCCGTGGTCGCGCCGCCACGCGCTCACCGACGCAGCTCCTCGCCCGCGGCGGCGATGTCGTCTGGATCCCCCGGCGACGGGACCCAGGGCAGGTTCAGCCCGTCCCCCGCGTAGCGCGGCACGACGTGAAGGTGGAAGTGGAAGACGGTCTGCCAGGCTGCCGCGCCGCAGGCGTTGAGCAGGTTGACCCCCTCGGCGCCCAGGACGTTGCGCTGGCGTGCGGCCAGGCGTTGCCCGGCGTGCGCCACGGCCGTGAGGTCGTCCAAGTCGATGTCGTGCAGGTCCCGCGCGTGGTTGCGCGGTACCACGAGTGCGTGCCCGCGCGTGCCGGGGTTGATGTCCATGAACGCGATGGTCCGCTCGTCCTCGTCGATCTTCGTCGCGGGAACCTCGCCGGCGACGATCTTGCAGAACAGGCAGTCGGGGTCGGTCGTGGCCATGGCGGCACCCTAGGGCGTGGCTGGCTAGGGTGCGCGCCGATGCACGGCGCCCTCCCCGATCCGGCGGACCTCGAGGCATCGCTGCACCACCTGGCCGCGATCGAGCGCCCGTCGGCGTCCGAGGGCGAGGAGCATGCGGCCCGGTGGATCGCCGCGCGGCTGGAGGATCTGGGCTGCGCGGCGCGCGTCGAGGAGGAGCGCGCCCACGGGACCTACTGGTGGCCGCTGGGGATCGCCGCGGCCGCCGGCGCCGCAGGCGGGGCGCTGGCCTCGCGGGGCTCGCGGGGCTCGCGGCGCGGCTGCGCCCTGTCCCGCCTCGCCGGCGGGGCGCTGGCGGCGGCGGGCGCTGCGGCGATCACCGACGACATCACCGGCGGGCGGCTGTGGCTGCGCCGCGCGCTGCTCCCCCGCCGCCCGACGTTCAACGTCGTCGCTCAGGCCGGGGACGGCGACGCGCGGCGCACCGTGGTGCTCGTGGCCCACCATGACGCCGCGCACACCAGCAGGCTGTTCGACCCGCGGCCGGTGCGCGCGTTCGCCGACCGCTTCCCCGACGTCTACGCGCGCTTCACGAGCACCCCGCCGCTCATGTGGCCGGTGGTGGGAGGGCCCTCCCTGGTCGTGCTGGGCGCGCTGACGGGCAGCCACGCGCTGCTGCGCTGCGGGACGTGGATGAGCGCGGGGGCCGCGGCCGCCATGGCGGAGATCGCAACCGGCGCTGTCGTGCCCGGCGCCAACGACAACCTCACGGGCGTGGCCACGCTGCTCGGCGTGGCGCACGCGCTGCGCGACGAGCCGGTCGAGGGCCTGGCGGTCCTGCTCGTCTCGACGGGCAGCGAGGAGTCGTTCATGGAGGGCATGCAGGCCTTCGCCGCCCGTCACTTCGCCTCGCTGCCCGTGGAGACGACGCACTTCCTGTGCGTGGACACGGTCGGCTCGCCGCGCCTGGTGCTCATCGAGGGCGAGGGCATGCTGCGCATGCACTCCTACCCGGAGGACTTCAAGGCCCTGGTGCGCGCGTGCGCCGACCGGGCGGGCATTGCGCTGGACGGCGGCGTGACCTTCCGCAACGCCACCGACGCGCTGATCGCGCTCAAGGCCGGCTATCCGACGGTGATGCTGGGCTCCTTCGACCGCTACCGCATGCCAGCCAACTACCACGCGCCCACCGACACGGCCGCCAACGTCGATCTGGGCACCCTGCACCAGGCCGTGGCGCTGTGCACAGCGGTGGTGCGGCGAATGGCCTCGCGAGGCGCCCTCTCCTAACGGGGGGCGAGCGCGCCGGCGACGTGGCGCTCGATGGTCGCCGCGGCCCCCGGGGGCACCTCGCCGAAGGAGACCCGCCTACCCGCGCGGGTGCGCAGGCGCAGGACCGCCCAGCGCCGGCGCGGGCGGCGCAGGCGGTGGGTGACCTGCTCGACGTCGCGGAAGCGCAGCGAGCGCACCCGGCCCATGATCGCGTCGTCATGCAGCCACAGCAGCCGGCGGTCGGTCAGCGCCAGCAGCGAGCGCGGGCTGGCCCACGTGGCCACGGGGGTGACCAGGTGCACGGGCTCCCCCTCCTCCAGCGCGCCGAGCAGCTCGGGGCCCAGCGCCCAGCGGGTGCGGTCGGCCAGCCAGTGACCGGCCTGCGGAGTGTGCGGGGGCGCCGGCGCCTGGCCTGCAGGTTGCGCGCCGGCGCCTTGCGTCGCGGCGCTCCCGCGACGCAGTTCCTCGTAGGCGGCGTTTACGGCGGCCATGCGCCTCTGCGTATCGTCGCCGCCGCCCCGGTCGGGGTGCCAGCGCTTGGCCTCCCGTCGGTAGGCGGAGGCCAGGTCGGCCGCCGAGGCGCCCGGCGCAACGCCCAGGACGGCATGGGGGTCCATGGGTTGAGCCTAGGGCTGGGCCGGGAGCTATTCGCCCCCCTGGACGTGGGCGAGCGCCTCCTCGCGCGTGGTGATCTCGCCGGCGTACTGCGCCTCGGCGAGCTCGGCGAGGGCGTCGCCGAGCCACGGGCCGGGTGGGCGATTCAGGGCGCGCGCGAGCTCGTCGCCGCGCACGAGGGGCGGTGGCGGACCGTGCTCCTGCCAGCGCAGGGCGTCGGGCAGCAGCTCGCGCACAAGGGCGAGATGGCGCTCGACGGCCTCCGACGCCTTGCGACCGCGGGTGGCCAAGCGGTCGACGACGCTGAGCAGGGTGACGTCGGCGGCGACGGGGTCGCAGGCCACGAGGTAGGCGTGGACGGCGCGGCGCTCCAGCGGCCGGTCGTGCACCAGGAAGCCGGTGCGCAGGTGGTGGCGCGCGAGCGCGGCGACGTGGGCGCGCAGGCGCTCGCCGGTGCGAAGGCGCGCCAGGATGTCGCGGCTCACGCGCGCGCCGAGCTCGTCGTGGCCGGGGAACCCGTGGCCGCCCCGGGGCAGCGGCGTCTGGGTGGCGGGCTTGGCCACGTCGTGCAGCAGCGCGGCGAAGCGCAGGCCCCCGCCACGGGTCAGCTCGTCGCCCAAGGGCTGGGCGAGCAGGGCGCGCACCCCGTCGGCGTGCTCCTCGCCCAGCACGGCGCCCGGGTCGCGTTCGAGGGCGATCGCGTGCTCGAGGACCTCCATCACGTGGCCGTGGACGTCGCGGTGGTGGTAGCGGGTCTGCTCGACGCCGTGCATCGCGCACAGCTCGGGGAGGGCGACGGCGGTGGCGCCGGCGCGCTCGAGGAGGTCGAGCCCGGCGAGCGCCTCGTCGGCGGTGACGATGCGCTTGAGCTCGGCGAAGACACGCTCGCCGGCCACACCGTCGAGGCCTTCCGCGTGCCGGCGTGCCGCGGCCAGCGTCTGCTCGTCGACGGTCAGGTGCAGCTCGCAGCTCAGCCGCGCGAGGCGCACCGTGCGCAGCGGGTCGTCGGCGAAGGCCTGCTGGCTGACCATGCGCAGCCGCCCGGCGGCGAGGTCGTCCGCCCCGCCGTGGGGGTCGATCGGCGGCCCGCCGCCGGCGAGGGGCTCGGCCATGGCGTTGAGGGTGAAGTCGCGCAGCGCGAGGTCGGCCTCCAGCGAGCCTCCACGCTGCGGGGTGAGGTCGGCCTGCCAGGAGCGGTCCTGGGCAAGGACCCGCCACGAGCCCCAGGTGTCCGACAGCGCGAAGGCCGGCCCGCCCGCGGCGCGCCCCAGTGCCCGGGCCGCCGGCGCGGCGTCGGGGGCGGCCACGACGAGGTCGAGGTCGGTCAGCGGCCGGCGCAGGAGCCGGTCGCGCACCGCGCCGCCGACGAGGTGGACCTCCTCGCCGGCCAACGCCTTGCGCGCGATCGCGAGCGGGTCGCTCACCGCGCGCCGCTCCGCGCTTCGGTCGCCAGGAGCGTGGCGTCCTTCTCGCTCACCGGCTCGCCGTCGCGGTGGTGCGCTCGGGGAACACGGGCCAGGAGGGAGGTGGTGACCTCGTAGTTGATGGTCTCCATTCGGCGGGCGACCTCCTCGGCGAGGATGCGCTCGCCTCGGCGCGCGCCCAGGAGTACGGCCTCGTCGCCGACGGCGACCCGCGGCGCGGGACCCGTGTCGACGGTGACGTAGTCCATCGAGACGGTGCCGACGAGCGGGCGCCGCTCGCCGGCCAGGAGCACCTCGGCGTTGTTGGTCAGCGCCCGCGGCCAGCCGTCGCCGTAGCCGACGGGCAGCGTGGCGATGGTCGTCGGCTCGCTCGCGACGAACCGCCGCCCGTACCCGATGCTCTCCCCGGCCGCGATGGACCGCAGAGCGGCGACGGCGGCGCGCAGCTCCAGGGCGGGCTCGAGCTGGCGGAGCGCCGGATCCTCGCCGAAGGGGTCGAGGCCGTAGATGCCCACGCCGGGACGCACCATGTCCAGGTGGGCGTCACGGTCGCGCAGGATCGCCGCGCTGTTGGCGGCATGGACCAGGAGCCCCTGGTGGAGCTCGCGCAGCGGCAGCGCCCAGGCGCGGAAGCGCTCGAGCTGCGCCGCGAAGAACGTGTCCTCGCGCTCGTCAGCGGTCGCGAAGTGGGTCATCGCACCCGCGAGCTCGACGCCCGGCGCCACCGCCGCAGCCTGCGCCACGCGGGTGGCCTCCTCGGGGTCGCGGGTGCCCAGCCGGCCCATCCCCGTGTCGAGCTTCACGTGGACCCGGCCGCCGCCGCGCGCGGCGACCGCGTCGACGAAGGCCTCGCACCAGGCGACGACGTCGGCGGCGGCGGCCAGGGCGGCGTCGAGATCGCCCCCCAGCAGCGAGCCCATGACGAGCAGGCGGCCCTCCACGCCGGCCGCCCGCAGTGCCACAGCCTCCTGCGCGGTGGCCACCGCGAGCCAGCCCGCGCCCCCAGCCTGCGCTGCGCGTGCGGAGGCCACCGCACCGTGCCCGTAGCCCTCGGCCTTGACCACGGCGCAGACCCGGCAGCCGGGCGCCAGCTCCCGCGCGAGCCGCGCGACGTTGCGCTCGATCGCGGCGACGTTGACGGCGGCGATGGCGCGGAGCGGCACGCGCGCCAGGCTACTGCGGCGCAGCGGCGGATCGGTCTGCCACGGCCCCCGGTGCGATGCGATCACCACCGATCGACGGTGCCTGCTCGGGAGCGAGGAGCGCTTCGCAGGGCACGCACCTCACCCCTGTCTAGTCGTCGTCCTCCTCGCCACCGTCGTCGTCGCCACCGCCTTCTTCCTCCTGCTGCTGCTCGGAGCCGCCGCCATCATCCTCGTCTCCTCCACAGCCGGCGGCGCCCAGACCCCCGGCGGCCAGCCCGAGGCTCAACAGGAGCGCAAGAAGCGCACGGCGCAGTTCGATCCGGTCCATGTGTACTTCCTCCGCGTTCGGGTTGGCTCGGACGCGCTGCTACCCGATGCTGGAGTGCTCGACCCCTCGCCATTGGCGGGCACGCGGCTCGCCCTTCATGGCCGGGGCCCTTCCAGAGCTGCCCGCGCATGGCCGAGCTGGTGGGCCACGTCGCCGGCCATGACGGCCTCCGGGCCGTGGGCGTCGGCGGCGAGCCGGCCGGCACGGGCGTGCACGAGGACGGCGGCGCAGGCGGCGGCGAAGGGCTCGACGTCCTTGGCCAGGTAGGCCCCGACCACGCCGGTGAGCACGTCGCCCGTGCCCGCGGTGGCCAGGGCGGGTGCGGAGAGCGCGTTGATCGCGGTGGGTCCGTCGGGCGCGGCGACGATGGTGTCATCGCCCTTGAGGACAACGATCGCGCCGCTGCGCCGCGCCGCCTCGCGTGCGTGGTGCAGGCGTCGAGCGGACACCTCGTCGCTCCCGATGCCCAGCAGGCGGCCCAGCTCACCCGCGTGAGGGGTCAGTACGGTGGGCGCCCCGCGCAGCGCCAGGTCCTCCAGGCGCCCGGCGTGGGCGTTGAGCCCGTCGGCGTCGAGGACGAGGGCCACCTCGGCGCGCCGGGCGATCTCGCGGGCCACCTCCAGCGCCCGCTCGTCGC
This sequence comes from Candidatus Siliceabacter maunaloa, assembly GCA_024330185.1. Lineage (GTDB taxonomy): Bacteria > Actinomycetota > Thermoleophilia > Solirubrobacterales > Solirubrobacteraceae > Siliceabacter > Siliceabacter maunaloa. Next base: position 30,968 of record JANDLV010000017.1, on the reverse strand, counting down.
GGCCCAGGCCCGGTCCCAGGGCCAGCGCGCCGCCCGCGCCCGTGGCCGCGAGCACCGCCTCCACCGCCTGCGGCGTGAGGTGTCCGTCCTCCTCGGCCAGCCCGCGCGACATGACCTCGGTGAGCTTGAGCTCGAAGATCGCGCTCAGCGACGCGGGCGCCAGCACGGTCACGTACCCGGCGCCTGCCCGGGCGGCGGCGGTCGCGGCGAGCGTGGGCGCTCCGGTCAATCCGGCCGAGCCGCCGCACACCAGCACGTGGCCAGACGTGAACTTGGACCCCGGGGCATCACGGCGGGGCAGTTCGGCGAGGACGGCCGGCGTGATGAGTCCGGCCGCCGGCTCGACGGGAGCACCGTGCGGGATGCCGATGTCGATCACCTCGACGCGGCCGGCCAGCGCCTTGGCCGGTGCCACGTACAGGCCGGGCTTGGCGGCGGCGAAGGTGGCGGTGGCGGTTGCGCGGACGGCCGCGCCCTCCACCTCGCCGGTGGAGGCGTCGGCGCCGCTGGGGCCGTCGGCGGCCACGACCGGCGCCCCGGCCGCGTTGACCTCCTCGACGGCCCGCGCCGCGACACCGTGCGGCGCGCCCGAGGTCCCCGTGCCCAGGATCGCGTCCACGATCACCGCGGCCCCGGCCAGGCGCTGCGTACTGAAGGGCTCCACCGCGGGCGCGGCGTCGAGCGCCCCCTCGGGAAGGTCGCCATCCGGGTCGATGCCCAGGCGGCGCAGGTTCTCCGCCGTGTCGCCGCGCAGCTCACCGGGAGCCGGCAGCAGCAGGACCCGCACCTCGCGCCCGGCCTCGCGCAGCAGCCGACCGGCCGCCAGGCCGTCGCCGCCGTTGTTGCCCTTGCCGCACACGACGGCCACCGGCCCGTCGGCTGCCACCTCCTCCACGACGCGCGCCAGGCCGCAGCCGGCGCGCTCCATGAGCTCCAGCGACGGGATGCCCTGGTGCTCGATGGCCCAGGCGTCGGTATCACGCATGTCCTGCGCGTCGGGCAGCGGGTCGAGCCAGGGCGGGAGCGCGGTCATCCGTCGATGACGGCCACGGCGCCGGCAAGCCCGCGGGTGTGGGTGAGGGAGATGCGCACGCGCACGTCCCTACCCGCGAGCGCGCCGCGCAGGCGCACCCGCGGCGCGCCGCCGTCGCGCAGCACCTCGATGTCCTGCCACGACCACGCGCGCAGCTCCAGCGCCTTGGCCACCGCCTCCTTGGCGCAGAATCGCGCCGCCAGGTGCATGACAGGCCGTGGCCGCGCGGCCGCGTAGTCCCTCTCAGCCTCGGTGAACAGCCGCTCGGCCAGCTTGGGCCGCCGCGCCAGCGCGCGCTCCAGGCGCTCGACCTCCAGCAGGTCGAGGCCAACGGCGCCCATTCACTCGACGGTGACCGTCTTGGCCAGGTTGCGCGGCTGGTCGACGTTGAGGCCGCGCCGGCGGGCGATGGCGTAGGCCACCATCTGCAGCGGCACCACCGCGAGCAGCGGCTGCAGCGTCCAGTCGGTGCGGGGCACGCGCAGCAGCTCCTCGGCGTGGGCGGCGATCATCTCGTTGCCCTCGGTGGCCACCGCGATCACGTGGGCGCCGCGGGCCGAGACCTCCTGCATGTTGGACGCGACCTTCTCGAGCACCGGCGAGTCGGTGGCCACGACGACCACCGGCGTGGATTCGTCCAGCAGCGCGATGGGGCCGTGCTTCATCTCCCCCGCCGCGTAGGCGTCGGTGGCGATGTAGGAGATCTCCTTGAGCTTCAGTGCGCCCTCCAGCGCCACGGGCAGGCCCACGTGGCGGCCCAGGTAGAGGAAGAACCCCTTGTCGCCGTGGCGGGCCGCGACGCCGTCGGCGACCTTCCCCAGGCCCTCCAGGGTCTGGCCCAGCAGCTCGGGCATGCGCCGCAGGTCGGCCACCAGCGCGCTGCGCCGGTCGGCGTCCAGCGTGCCGCGCAGCTCGGCCAGGCGCAGCGCGAGGAGGTACATGACGGCGACCTGGCAGACGAAGGTCTTCGTGGCCGCGACGCCGATCTCGAGGCCCGCGCGGGTATAGAGGACGCCGTCGCTCTCCCGTGTGGCCTGCGAGCCCATGACGTTGGTGATGGCCAGCACCTTCGCGCCGCGCTCGCGAGCCACGCGCATGGCGGCCAGAGTGTCGCGGGTCTCGCCCGACTGGGTGATGCCCACGACGAGGTCGCCCTCCCCGACCACGGGATCGCGGTAGCGGTACTCCGAGGCGATGTCCGTCTCCACCGAGAGACGCGCCCAGGACTCGATCGCGTAGCGGCCGATGAGGCCGGCGTGGTAGGAGGTACCGCAGGCGACGACCACCACGCGCTTCACGCCCTCCAGCAGCGCCTCGTCGAAGGCGCCCGGCTCGGTCAGGTCCACTCCATCGGCGCGCCGCGTGCGGTCGCCGACCGTCTCGGCCACCGCCTCGGGCTGCTCGTGGACCTCCTTGAGCATGAAGGTCTCGAAGCCGCCCTTCTCGGCCGTCGCCTCGTCCCAGTCGACCTCGGTCACCTCGCGGCGCATCTCGGCCCCCGCGGCGTCGAGGAAGGTGGCGCCGTCGGGACGCAGGACGACGACCTCACCGTCCTCGATGTGCTGCACGCGGCGCGTCTGGCTCAGGAAGGCGGCGATGGCCGAGGCGAAGAAGCGCTCGCCCTCGCCCACCCCCACGACCAGCGGGCACTCGTTGCGGGCGCCGACCAGCACGTCGGGCTCGTCCAGCGCCATGGCCACGAAAGCGTAGTGCCCCTCGAGCTCGCCGACGGCGGCCTGCACGGCGGCCGGCAGGTCGCCGGTGGCCTCGAGGTGGTGGGAGACCAGGTGGGCGATGACCTCCGCGTCGGTCTGCGAGGTGAAGCCGGCGCCCAGCGCGGCCAGGCGCTCCTTCAGAGCCAGGTAGTTCTCCACGATCCCGTTGACCACCACGTGCACCCGATCGGCGGTATCGGCGTGCGGGTGGGCGTTGGCCTCGGTGACCTTGCCGTGGGTGGCCCAGCGAGTGTGGCCGATCCCCGTGGTCGGTGCCAGGGTGGCCAGGGCCACCGCGCCGCCGTCCACGGCCTTGCGGGCCGGCTCGGCCGCGCCCACGGCATCCAGCAGGCGGCCCAGGTTCCCTACGGCGCGCACCGACTCGATCCGCCCGTCCCCGAGCACGGAGATGCCCGCGGAGTCATAGCCGCGGTACTCCAGGCGCTGGAGCCCCTCGAGCAGCAGCTCCTGCGCCGCCCGGGGCCCGACGTAGCCGACGATGCCGCACATGGTCACGACAGGGTACTCGTGGGGCAGTCGACAGACGGCTCTGGCCGAGCCCGGGGGGACAAGCCTCGCCCCCGGAGCTCAGCGGTCCCCGTCGGTAGCGGGCGCCGGCCATCCGCGCGGTGGTCCGGCGGCGGTGATGATGCTCAGACTCTCATCGCACCACGTCTGGATCGTGTCGACCTGACCCGAGAACGAGTCCGCCGTCTGCGCCAGTTTGCCGAGCGTCAGTATGCGAACGATCCATAACCACCCACCTTCACGTCCGAGTCGAACGTCGGGGAGGCTCGCGCGCCAAGGAGCATCGCCCAACGCCTCGACCACCGCCGGCGTAACCGGCTCGGCGAACACGAAGCCGGCGAGGAAGGCCGGCTCGATGTCCGCCTCGTCGTCCAGAGTCTTGGTGCCTGTCGTGTTGAACCACAACTCGGCCGTAGCTCCGTGTGTCAGGGGCCACGGGTCCTCTCCGGAACCGGGGATCAAGGAGACGCCCCGCTCGAGAGCGAGCTGGCGCCCTGGGCCGTCCGGCCACTGGTAATGCTCGCCCGGCAAGAAGCCGGAGAGGTGGGCGGAGGCCGCAATCAGGAGTTGATGGACCGCGCCCTCATCGATGAGCAGGCGCTCTGCTTGACTGGCAGCGATCACGTCCTGCTCGCTCAGCGCTTCGACGTCCACGGCGACCCTCCGATGCTCGAGATACCAGGAGAACTCCGCCAAGGTGCGCTGGCAGGCGGGCGCGTCCCCCGACTTGGCTCGCTCCCTCACGGCCGCCCTGCTCGTCGCGCCCCTCGGCGACCCGGGCGCAGAGATCGAGCACCTGCTGCCAGGTAAGTGGCGTTGCGAGCCGGTGTTCCCGCGCGCCCCGCAGGATGGGGTCGCCAGCCTCGGCGAGGGCGACAAGCGTTCCGCTTCCGGGGCGCAGACCGAGTTCACCCGCGTAGCGCTCGAGCTGCTTGGGCTGCTCGTTGGCGCCCGCCTTGACCTCGATCCACACATCGTGCGGCTCACCGTCACCTACCAGCGACATCGTGAGGTCCACACGCCCGGCGGGCGTGAACTCCTGTGTGCTCACGCTCTCAGCGCGCCAATCGCCCGACAGGCCGAGTTTCTTGGCCAGGCTGGCCGTGACGTCATTGTCCGTGGCTAGGACATGAGCTAGCATCTCGGTCAGCACGTCCTCACCGATGCGGGTGACGAAGGCGGCCTCAAGGAGCGCCTTTTTCGCGCTGCGAGCTACGCTTCACCGATCCGTTCCCGGGCTGCTCACCGCTCAGCGCCCCTTCGGGAGCGGGATGTCCAGGTCCGCGCAGATCGCGCGAACCGTCCCCTGCTTGATCTCGCGATGCCGAGGAACCGCCGCGATCCTTTCCGAGGAGGACCCGCCAACCGCCCAGATCGCGTGACGGGAGCCTTCGCGCAACGGCTGGGCGCCATGAGCGCGCATATGGCGCTCGAGATCACGGCGCTTCACGCCGCGATGGTGATTCGGAGCGAGTCGCTGTCGCCGTTCTCGTGGGTGACGGGCGGCGCGCCGAATCTCACGGCCAGGAGCTCGCGCAGAGCGTCGATCACGTTGTCGCGCGCCTCTACGCGTGTCTCGCCCTGGCTGATCGCCCCGCGCACCTGGGGAACGCGGGCGAGCACCCATCCGTCGCCAGCGTCCTCGTAGACGATCGTGAGGCTCAGTGTCTCGCTCACTGACGCCACGGTACCGCGGAGCCTTGTCTGGTGCAATAACGGTCAGGCCACGTCACGCAGACGTAGCTTGTCCAAGCGCAGATGGCGATCCAAGCGGTTTGTACGGTGTTTATTAGGATGACCGGGTGCCTACGAATCGCCGACGCCACTCTCTCACCGAGACCCCGCCCGTGAAGAGCGCGCTCGACGAGTTGCGCCACGAGTCCGGGCACGACGGCTTCGACCTGCCGGATCTCGTGATCCGAGGTGCGAGGCAGAAGACCGGCGAGCTGAGAGTCGCTCGTGAGGACGCGTGCGCTGGGCGCAGCCGCTTCGCCGACTGGGTGCGTTCCGGCGACCTCGGGATCGACCATGCTGCGGCCGACGAGGTCGAGCACCTAACGCATCGCAAGCTGGTCGAGCCACGCCCGTCGTGAGCGCGTCACTTCGGCAGCTCAGGGGGCCGGCGTGCCCGCTGTCGCTTCGACCGTGGCAACAAGCTGGGCGCACACGGCGTCGGCCTCCTCGGCGGTGGGCGCCTCCACCATGACGCGGACCAGGGGCTCGGTGCCCGAGGCGCGGATGAGCACACGGCCGCGGCCGGCCAGGGACCGCGACGCCTCCTCGGTGGCGGCGGCCAGGCCCGGGCTGTCCATGGCGCCGTCGCGGTCGGCGACACGGACGTTGACCAGCCGCTGGGGGAGCTTCTCCATCGCGTGGCGCTCGGCCAGGTCGCCGCCGGCCAGCGCCTCGAGGGTCAGCAGGGCGCTTGCGATGCCGTCGCCCGAGGGGACGAAGCCCATGTCGATCACGTGGCCGGACTGCTCGCCGCCCAGCGCCCAGCCGCGGGCGCGCAGCTCCTCGAGCACGTAGCGGTCGCCGACGTTCGTGGTGGCCACCTCGACCCCGGCGTCGCGCATAGCGGTGTGGAAGCCGTAGTTGGTCATGACCGTCACGGCCACGCCGTTGCCGGGCAGGCGGTCGTGGACGCGCAGGTGCAGCGCAGCCAGCGCGATGAGCTCGTCGCCGTCAACCACCACGCCGGCCCGGTCGACGGCCAGCACGCGGTCGCCGTCGCCGTCGAAGGCGAAGCCCAGGTCGTGGCCGCCGTCGACCACCTTGGCGGCCAGCGCGTCGACGTGGGTGGAGCCGCAGCCGTCGTTGATGTTGCGCCCGTCGGGCTGGTCGGCCAGCACGGTTACCGCGGCGCCCAGGCGGCGGAAGATCTCGGGCGCGGCGCGGTGGGTCGCGCCGTGGGCGCAGTCAAGCAGCACGTCGATGCCGGCCAGGTCGAGCGCCTCGAAGCGCGTATGCAGGTCGCGAAGGTAGTCCTCCTGCATGCCGAGGAGGCGGTGAACGCGGCCGATGCGCTCGGGCTTGGCGAACGGCTCGGTGAGGCGCTGCTCGATACGCAGCTCGGTGGCGTCGGAGAGCTTGAAGGCGTCGGCGCCGAAGAACTTGATCCCGTTGTCGGCGTAGGGGTTGTGTGAGGCGCTGATGACGGCGGCGAGGTCGAACCCGTAGCGGCTCAGCAGCAGCGGCGCGGCGGGCGTGGGCAGCACGCCGGCCAGCAGCGCATCGCCCCCGGCGGCGGTGATGCCGGCGGCCAGGGCGGCCTCGAGCATCTCCCCCGACTCCCGGGTGTCGCGCACGACCAGCACCCGCGGGTGCTCTGCTCCCGCCTGCAGCGTGGCCGCGCGGCCCAGCGCCAGGGCGAGCTCGGCGGTGAGCAGATCGCCCGCTACGCCGCGGACACCGTCGGTCCCGAACAGCTTGCGGGCCACGGAGGGGCCTGGGTGGTCTAGCGCTTGGAGAACTGCGGCCGCTTACGGGCCTTCTTGAGCCCGGCCTTCTTGCGCTCCTTGGCGCGCGCGTCGCGCGTCAGGAACCCGCGGCGCTTGAGCTCGCCGCGCAGGTTGGGCTCGGCCTCCAGCAGAGCGCGCGAGATACCGTGGCGCAGCGCACCGGCTTGGGAGGAGACCCCGCCGCCGTGCATGCGGGCCACGACGTCCATGCGATCCGCGTAGCCGACGGTCTCCAGCGGCTGGCGGATGGTGCGCTGCAGGGTCGAGCGCGGGAAGAAGCCGTCCAGGGGGCGGCCGTTGATCGTGTAGGCGCCGGTGCCGGGACGCAGCGTCACGCGGGCGACCGCGGTCTTGCGCTTGCCCGTGGCCCGGTAGCGGGCCTGCGCGCCGAGGTCGATGGTCACCGCAGCGATCGGCTGGTCGTCGCGGTCGTCCTCGGCGGCCGCGGCGGCCTCCTCGGCCTCGCGCTCGGCGAGCGGGTCGGCGCCCTCTTCGACGATGTCGAGCTCGAGGTCCATGCCCGGGATGGCGGGCTTGACCCGCGGGGCGGCGTCCTCGTCGTCGTCGAGCTCCTCGACGGCTTCGGCCTCGACCGCTTCAGTCTCGACCGGCTCAGCCTCGTCGGCGGTCGCCGCCGGGGCGGCCTCGACCGGCTCGGCGGGCTCATCCTCGGCGCGCTGGGCACCCACGGCGGGAGCGTCGCCCTCGGCCTCGGCGACGTCGTCGTCCCCGACGCGGATCTCGCTCGCGGCGGCGGCCTCGGCGGCCTCCTCCTGCTGGGCGGGAGTGAGCTCCTCGCGCTCGGAGTCGGGCGTCGGCGTCTCGTCGGGCACTAGGTCAGGATCTCCATCGGTTGTGGCTTCTGGGCGATGTGGGGGTGCTCGGGGCCCGCGTAGACCTTGAGCTTGGTGATCTGCTTGCGGGCCAGGCGGTTGCGGGGCAGCATGCCCCTGACCGCGATGCGGATGACCTCCTCGGGCCGCCGCTCGAGCATGTCGTTGAGCGTGCGCGACTTCAGGCCGCCGGGGTAACCGGAGTGGCGGTAGTAGCGCTTCTCGTGCAGCTTCTTGCCGGTCACCGTGATCTTCTCCGCGTTGATCACGATGACGAAGTCGCCCGTATCCACGTGCGGGGTGTAGACGGGCTTGCGCTTGCCGCGCAGCGCGTCGGCGATCTGGGTGGCCAGGCGACCGAGCGTCTGGCCGGTCGCGTCGACGACGAGCCAGTTGCGCTCGCGGTCCTGGGCGTTGGCGACGTAGGTCTTCATGACGTGGAGAAGCCACGCGCTGGGCGCGTGGCGGCGGGGGAGTGTAGGCGATCCGCGGGCGCCGGGCTCGTCAGTCGAGCAGCTCGCGCACCAGCGGCGACCACCCTGCGACGACGTCGGAGGCGTCGAGCCGCTCGTCGGCGGAGAGCTCGACGATGTCGTCGGGGGCGCGGTACACGGTCGCGGTGCGCCGGCGGGGGTCGACGGCAACCACGAGTCGGGCGCCGCCGGCGAGCCACTCCAGCGCCTTCTCCTGGAGACGGGTATAGGTGTCGCTTGGGGAGACGATCTCGATCGCTAGGTCGGGAGAGCCCCGGGCGAAGCCCGCGCGGTCGCCGGGGGTGCGGCCCTTGGCGATGAACGCGACGTCCGGGCCGCGAACCGTGGCGGGGTCCTCCGCCAGGACGAAGCCGGGGTCGCCGGCGACGACCTCCCCCAGGTCGTGCTCGCGCACGTGCTGAAACAGGCTCGTGCCGATCGACGCGGTGAGGAAGCCGTGCTGGTAGTTGGGACGGGGCAAGGCCACCACCTCTCCGCGGACCAGCTCGTGCAACGTGCCATCGTCGGGAAGCTCGGCGAACTCCTCGACGGTCATCGAACGTGCCGTCACCTCGGTCGCCATAGCGCCTCAGCCTTCTCCCGGCCTTCGCGGAAAGCAGCGGCGAAGAGGTCGGCGATCGCGATGGTCGGCCGGCCCAGCCGTGGGGTCAGCTCGTCCCCCGCGGTCAGCTCGGTGATCTCGTGGTAGGTCTCCCCACGGGGCAGCGTGTAGCGCTCGACGCGCTGGTCCGGCAGGTTGACGATCCAGTACTCGGGGATGCCCGCCGTGGCATAGAGAAAAGCCTTGTACTGGCGATCGGTGCGCAGCGAGCTGTCGGCGACCTCGACGACGAGCAGGGCCTCTCCCGGGTGGAAGGGCTGCGGCACGTCCTTGGCGACCACGGCCAGGTCCGGTTCCGGTTCTGACCCCGACGGCGTGAAGGTCAATGCGCTCTGCACACGCACCCGGAACCGACCGCTCAGCGCCAGGACGAACTGCTCGTTGAGCCATTCGATGGCTTCGTCGTGCTCCACACCCTTGGGACTCATCGCGACCAGCACCCCCTCGAGAAGCTCGGCGCGGACATCCTCGTCGAAGAACCCCGTCTCGATGAGCGCGTGGTAGCGATCGAGCGTGAACCGCAGGGGGTTGAGCTCGGGAGCGTGCACACGTTGGGTGACGGCCATGGGCCGATTCTACGCCGCGGCGCCTACTCCCACTCGATCGTCCCCGGGGGCTTGCTCGTGATGTCGAGCACCACCCGGTTGACCTCGGGCAGGCGGTTGATCATGCGCGAGGCGATGCGCTGCAGGAGGTCGTAGGGCAGGCGGGCCCAGTCGGCGGTCATCGCGTCGTCGGAGGTCACCGCGCGGATGACGATGACCGCGCCGTAGGTGCGCTCGTCGCCCTGCACGCCGACCGTGCGCACGTCGGGCAGCACGCAGAAGGACTGCCACAGCTCGCGGTACAGGCCGGCGCGGCGGATCTCGTCCTGGAGGATCGAGTCGGCGTCGCGCAGGAGGTCCAGGCGCTGCTTGGTGGCCTCACCGCCGACGACGCGGATGGCCAGGCCGGGCCCCGGGAAGGGCTGGCGCCAGACCAGGCGCTCGTCGAGGCCCAGTTCGGCGCCGACCGCACGCACCTCGTCCTTGAACAGGGCGCGCAGCGGCTCGATGAGCTCGAACTCGAGGTCCTCGGGCAGGCCGCCGACGTTGTGGTGGGACTTGATCGTCGCGGTCCCCGTGCCCCCGCCCGACTCGATCACGTCGCTGTAGAGCGTGCCCTGGACGAGGAAGCGCGCGTTGCCGATATGCGCCGCCTCCTCCTCGAAGACACGGATGAACTCGCCCCCGATCGCCTTGCGCTTGGCCTCGGGGTCGCTCACCCCGGCCAGCCTGGCGAGGAAGCGATCCTCCGCGTCGACGGCGCGCAGGACGATCTTGAAGCGGTCGCGGAAGGAGGCGACGACCTGCTCGCCCTCGTTCTTGCGCATGAGGCCGTGATCGACGAACACGCACGTGAGCTGATCGCCGATGGCCCGGTGAACCAGCAGCGCGGCCACGGAGGAGTCGACTCCCCCGCTCAGCCCGCAGATCACGCGCCCCTCCCCCACCTGGGCGCGGATGCGCTGCACCTGGTCCTCGATGACCGACGCGGCGGTCCAGGCCATGTCGGCGCCGCAGACGCCGCGCAGCCACGCGTCGAGGATGTCGCGCCCGAAGGGCGTGTGGGAGACCTCGGGATGGAACTGGATGCCCCAGATCCCCCGCTCGAGGGACTCGAAGGCGGCGACGGGCGAGGCCTGGGAGGAGGCGAGGGGGGTGAAGCCGTCGGGGGCCCGCAGGACCGCGTCGCGGTGGGACATCCAGCACGTCTGGTCGGCGGGCAGCCCGCCGAACAGGCGCCCGGGCTCCAGCACGCGCAGGTCGGCGCGCCCGTACTCGGCGTCGTCGGCCGGCTGCACCTGGCCACCCAGCGCGTGGGCCAGGAGCTGCATGCCGTAGCAGATGCCCAGCACGGGGATGTCCAGCTCGAGCAGCCGCGGGTCGAGCGCCGGCGCCCCGTCTGCGTGGACCGAGGCGGGGCCGCCGGAGAGGATGAGGCCCTTGGGGCGCCGGCGGGCGACCTCGTCGGGGCCGACGTGGTGGGGCAGAAGCTCGCTGAAGACCCCGCACTCGCGGATGCGCCGCGCGATGACCTGCGAGTACTGCCCGCCGTAGTCCAGGACGACGACCTCATCGACGGCCGCCGGAGCCTGCACCTCGACCGTCGCCTCGTCGGCGATCTCCGTGGCCGCCGAGGCGTCGGTGACCAGGCCGCCCGGGCCGTAGGAGGGGTTCACGCCACCGGGGCCTTCTCGGCCTTCTCTCCCCCGTTCGCGGGCGACGTCTGCGCGCCGCTGCGCGCGCCCATGCCCACGCCCTGGGAGGCCTGCAGCTGCTTGCCCTCGGTCTGCAGGGCCGGGGCGACCATCAGCTCGGCCCGGTTGAACTCCGCGATGTCCTTGTAGCCGCAGGTGGCCATGGACGTGCGCAGGGCCCCGAAGAGGTTGAACGTGCCGTCGTTCTCGTGCGCTGGGCCGGTGAGGATCTCCTCCAGCGTGCCGTTCTGCACGGTGGCCACCCGCGCGCCGCGGGGCAACGAGGCGTGGAAGGTGGCCATGCCCCAGTGGAAGCCGCGGCCCGGCGCCTCGTGGGCTCGCGCCAGGGGCGAGCCGATCATCACGGCGTCAGCCCCGCAGGCCACGGCCTTCGACACGTCACCGCCGGTGCGCATGCCGCCGTCGGCGATGACCTTGACGTACTCGCCGGTCTCCAGCATCTGCTGCGAGCGCGCCGCGGCGGCGTCGGCGATGGCGGTCGCCTGGGGCACGCCGATGCCCAGCACGCCGCGGGTGGTGCAGGCCGCACCGGGGCCCACGCCCACCAGCACGGCGGCCGCGCCCGTGCGCATGAGGTGCAGGGCGGTGTGGTAGCTGGCACAGCCGCCGACCACCACCGGCACGCCGACCTCGCGGATGAACTCCTTGAGGTTGAGGGGCTCGGTGTGCTCGGACTTGTGCTCCGCAGAGACGACGGTGCCCTGGATGACCAGGATGTCCAACCCGGCCTCCAGGGCCAGCTCGTAGTGGTCGCGCACCCGCTGGGGTGTCAGCGAGGCGGCCACGACGACGCCCTGGTCCTTGATCTCGCGGATGCGCTGCGCGATCAGCTCCGGCCTGAGCGGCGCCTGGTAGATGGCCTGCATCTCGCGCGTGGCCTGCTCCTTGGGCAGGCGGGCGATGCGCTCGAGCTGCTCGTCGGCGTCCTCGTAGCGGGTGTAGACGCCCTCCAGGTTCAGGACTGCCAGGCCTCCGAGCTGGCCGATCAGCCCGGCGGTGCGCGGCGAGACGACCCCGTCCATGGCCGAGGCCAGCAGCGGAAGCTCGAAGCGGTAGTCGCCCAGCTTCCAGGAGATGTCGACGTCGTCGGGGTCCCGCGTGCGCCGGGAGGGCACGATTGCGATCTCGTCGAAGCCATATGCGCGCCGGGCCTTCTTGCCGCGGCCGATCTCGATCTCCATTGGCTGATCCTAGGGGTGGGGGCGGACGGTTCCCGAGCGTAAACGTGTTTCGCCTGCCGGTCGCCGCAAGCGGGCGGCCTTCGGCGACGTCAGACCCCGGTCGCCGCAAGCGGACGACCTACGGATATGGCGTTTCGCCTGCCGGTCGCCGCAAGCGGACGACCTACGGCGACGTTACGCGGGCCTCGACGCGCTTGACCTGCACGTCGCTCACCAGGCGCTCCACACGCGCGAGGTCGACGAGGCCCGCGCCCAGGCGCTGGGTTGACTCGGCGCCGCAGGCCACGCCGAAGCGCAGGCAGTCCTCGGGGTCGGAGCCCGTGTAGCGGGAGGCCACGAAACCGGCCAGGAAGGCATCGCCGGCGCCCACCGCGGCCACGGTCTCACGCTCCTCGATGCGCGCGCGCAGCAGCGCCGGGGAGCCGTCGACCTGCATGGCGGCGAAGCAGCCGTCCGGGGTGGTCATGATCGCCTCCCGGGCGCCCAGGGCGGTCATCTCGCGGACGGCGTGCACGCGGTCGTCGTCGTCGTTGAACTCGTGGCCGACCAGCTCCTCGGCCTCCAGGATGTTGGGCGAGATGACGTGGGGCTCGGCGCGCACGGCCTGGCGCAGCGGCTCTCCATCGGTGTCGATCAGGGTGGTGACGCCGATGCGGTGCAGCTCGCGCAGCAGGTCGCTGTAGAGGTCGGGCTCCACTCCGCGGGGCAGGGAGCCGGCCATGACCACGACGTCGGCGCCCCGGGCGAGGTACAGCAGCTTGTCGCGGAACAGCTCGACCTCCCCCGGCGTGACCGCGGGCCCGCGCTCGTTGACCTCGGTCTGCTCGCCGTTGGTGGGGTCGTGCACCGCGGTGTTGGTGCGCGACTCGTCGCGGATGCGCACGAAGTCGTTGAGGATCGACTCGGCGGTGAGCTGCTCGACCACGCGGGTGCCGGTCGCGCCGCCCGCGAAGCCGGTGGCGATCACCGGCTGGCCCAGCGTCTTGAGCGCCCGGGCGACGTTGACGCCCTTGCCGCCGGCCAGAGTCGCCTGCTCGACGCTGCGGTGGCGACGACCGAGACGGAAGTTGGGCACCGACAGGGACTTGTCGATGGCGGCGTTGAGAGTCACGGTGAGGATCATGTGACCACTAGGCCCGCTGTCGCTGGCGCCGGAGTGCCCGGCGGCGCAACACGAACAGGGGCACACTACAGACCGCCAGGAGGGCGAGCAGCAGGATGGTCATGGGACGGGAAAGCAGGTCGCCTACGCGCAGCGCCACGCCGGCCTCCTCCACGGCACGGGTGGTGACCAGCGGGACGCGGGCCACGACCTCGTCGCCGCTGCGCACCACCAGCGTGCCCAGCTGGACGCCGCGCTCGAGGGGCCCGTCGACCTCCTCGGGGACGCCAGTGACCTCGCGGCGCAGATCCTCGCCCTCACGCACGGTGTGGCGCGCGGTGTCGTCGGCGGCCAGCGGGATCGTCATGCCCTCGCGGTAGGCCAGCGGAACGCGGGCCACGACGTCGGCCTCGCGCACGGCGGTCACGCGCTCGAACAGGCCGAGGCCGTAGCGCAGCAGGCCGAGGGTGTCCTCCTGACGAGCGGCCTCGCTGGGGGCGCCCAGCACGGCGCTGATCACGGTCACGCCGTCGCGGGTGCCCGAGCCGACGAGCACGTAGCCGGCCGCCTGGGTGCGACCCGTCTTGAGGCCCGTGACCAGTTCGGTCTCCTGGACCAGCTCGTTGCGGGTGGTGACCACGCGGGTGCGCTCTCCGCTCTCCAGCGTCGCCTCCTCCATGCCCGCGGTCTCGCGCAGGAATGCGTCCTCGCGCACGGCGAGGGCCAGGGTCACCAGGTCGCGGGCGGTGGAGAGGTTGTCGGGGTCGTCCAGGCCGACCGCGTTGGCGAAGGTGGTGCTCTCCATCCCCAGCTCGCGCGCCCGGGCGTTCATCTGCTCCACGAACGCGTCCTCGGAGCCGGCCACCCCCTCGGCCAGGGTGACCGCCGCGTCGTTGGCCGACTCGAGCAGGAGGGCGCGCAGCAGATCGCGCACCGTCATCTCCTCCCCGGGCTGCAGGCCGATCTGCGATTCGATCGGCGCGGCTCGGTAGCCGGCAGCGGTGAACGTATCGTCCAGGGAGGCCTCCTCGCGGACGATCAGCGCGGTCATGAGCTTGGTGGTGGAGGCGATCGCGCGCCGCTCGTCCTGCTCCTGCGCGACGACGACCTCGCCGGTCGAGGCCTCGACGGCGTAGGCGGCCGCGGCGCTGAGCTGGGGAGGCTCGGCGTCGTCGGCCTGCGCGGGCGCGCGGTCAGGGCCCGCGGCCAGCAGGAGCAGCGCCACGAGCGTGGCGAGGAGGCCGCGGGTCACGGGCCGAGTTCGAGCTCGTCGCCGGCCTGCAGCGCCTGCGGGTTGGCGTCCGGGTTGAGCTCTTGCAGCGTCTCGACGTCGACGCCCGTCTCGGCCGCGATGGTCGACAGGCTGTCGCCGGCCTGCACCGTATAGATCTCACCATCGCCATCGCCGTCCCCCTCGCCCTCGGCGTCCTCGCCGGCCTCCGGGTCGCCGCCGGCCTGCGGATCGCCTCCGGCCTGCGGATCGCCGCCGGCCTGTGAGTCACCCCCACCCTCGTCGCCTCCGCCCTCGTCCGTCGTCTCGGCGGGCTGTTCCTGGCCGGCCGGCTCGGGCGGTGCATCACTGCCGACGGAGGACTGCCAGGTGATCAGGATGGCCAGGGCGGCGACGACGAGGGCGGCCGGCGCCAGGTAGCGGACGAGGTTCCCGACGGGCATGGTGGGCGGGAGGATAGGGCGGTCACGCCACGAGAGCCCAGGCGCTCGCGCGCAGGCGCTCGGCCTCGGCGCGGGCGGCCCGGGCCGGCGGGCCTCCGGCGGTCTCGTGCGCGAGGGCGATCGACCGCGAGGCGGTGACCAGGCCCCCGGCGCGGCCGGGGGCGAAAGCGGGCAGGAGGTCCTCCACGCCACCTCCCTGCGCACCGACCCCCGGCAGCAGGAAGGGCGCGGACGGCATGAGCTCGCGTGCCCGCGCGAGATGCTCCGGCCGGGTGGCGCCCAGCACGGCGCCCACGTCCGCCAACCCGCTGCGCGGGCCCGGGCGGCCCAGGCCGGCGACCAGGGCTGCGAGGCGCTCCCACAGCGGCGCGCCGTCGACCACGAGATCCTGCACGTCGGCAGCGCCGGGGTTGGAGGTGCGCACGAGCGCGACGAGGCCCGCGCCGGCCGCGCGGGCGGCGTCCACGAGCGGCGCGAGCGCGTCCTCGCCCAGCAGCGGGTTGGCCGTTGCCAGGTCGGCGCCCAGCCCGGGCACGTCACCGAACGGTGTCGGCGTGGCGGTGAACAGCGCCTGGGCGTAGGCGGCCGCCGTGACCGGGACGTCGCCGCGCTTGCCGTCGGCCAGCACCAGCAGCCCCGCCCCACGCGCGTGGGCCACCGTGGCCTCGAGCGCCGCCCAGCCGGGCGCACCCAGGCGCTCGAAGCAGGCGAGCTGGGGCTTGACGGCCACGCAGGCGGGGCCCGCGGCGTCGATCAGCGCGGCGCAGTGGCCGGCCACCGCGGCGCCGGCGCGGTGCGCGGCCGTGCCGTGATCGGGCACGCCGGCGACGGCCTGCGACCACAGCCTGGCCGGGTCGGGGTCCAGGCCCAGCACGAGCTGGGACTCGCGCCGCGCGACCGCGTCGGCGAGGCGGTCGGCGACGTGCTCGCTCACTCCCGCGACGCTACCAGCGCCCCCGTACGATGGCCGGCCCGACTCAACCGTCCTGCCCTACTGTTGCTCTGCAACACCTGGACAGGACGGCCCGTCCTCGTCATGCGCCACCATTGGCCCGTGCCGCTCAACCGCGTCGCCTGGATCGCCACCACCGCCGCCTCGGTGCTCATCGCGATCCTGCTCTTCCTCGGCGGCTACACGGGGTACGGCGTCCTCGGACTGGTCGTGGCGCTCTCGGCGGGGATCAACCTGGCCCCGGAGCGGACGTAGCGGGCACCTCCGTCCCCGGCCGCACGCTGTCCTCGGGCTCGAGGTGGATGAGGACGTCAGCGCCGTGGAGGCGGGCGCGGATGGCGTCCTGCAGATCGTGGGCCACGGCGTGCGCGGCCTCCAGGGTCGTCCCGGAGCGGAACTGCACGTGGAGGTCGACGAGGGCGCGGGCGCCGGCCCGGCGGCCGCGCAGGGCGTGGAAGCCGGCCACGCCGCGGGGCCCGAAGCCGTGGATCTGCTGGCGGATGGCCTCCAGGTCGTCCGCGGGCAGGGCCTGGTCGACCAGCACCCGGCCCGAGCTGGTCAGCAGCCGCACGCCGGTGACCACGATGACCACGGCCACCAGAAGGGCGACCACCGGGTCGAGCCAGCTCGCGCCGGTGAGCTCCACTAGGGCCAGGCCGATGAGCACCCCGACCGAGGCGACCGCGTCGGTGCGCAGGTGCGCCGCCTCCCCCTCGAGCGCCGGCGATGCGGTCTCGCGCGCGCGGCGGCGCAGGAAGGCCGAGACGGCGATGGTGATGACCGTGCCGACGGCGAGGATCGCGATGCCGAAGCCGAGGTTCTGGACCTGTGCACCGGCGATGAGGCGACGCACCGACTCGTAGATCACGATGCCTGCGCCGACCAGGATGAGCATCCCCTCGACGCCCGCCGCCAGGTTCTCCAGCTTCTCGTGACCGTAGGGGTGCTCAGGGTCGGCCGGCTTGTCGGCCTCGCGCACCGAGAAGTAGGTGACGATCGAGCCGAGGAGATCGATGCACGAGTTGATCGCCTCGGCGATGATGGCCACCGAGCCGGTGACCGCGCCCGCGATGAGCTTGAGGATGATCAGCGTCGCGTTGGAGGCGACGGAGACCGCGGCGGCCGCCGGCTTGGAGGGCAGGCGCGCCGGTGCCCCGCTCATGGGGGGCACCGGGCGCTCACGACCGCTCGCGCAGCCGGTCGGCCAGCGCCCCGGCCGCCCGCCCGCGGTGGCTGATGGCGTCCTTCTCGGCCGGGTCGAGCTCGGCCATGGTGCGTTCGGTGGCGTCGTCGTCGGGGACGAAGGCCGGGTCGTAGCCGAAGCCGCCCTCGCCGCGGGGCTCCGCGGCCAGTGTCCCGGTGCACCGCCCCTCGACGAGGTACTCGACCCCGTCGCCGGGGTCCACGAAGGCCAGCGCGCACACGTAGGCCAGCTCGCTGCCCGCGGGGGCCTCACGCAGCAGGCGCGCGAGGTTCTCCTCGTCCGTGGCGTCCTGGCCCGCGAAGCGCGCCGAGCGCACCCCGGGCGCGCCGCCCAGCGCCTGCGCGACGATCCCGCTGTCGTCGGCGATCGCGGCCCGCCCCGTCGCCGCCGCGGCAGCCCTTGCCTTGCCCAGCGCGTTGACGGCGAACGTCTCACCGTCCTCGGGCGGCAGCTCGACGTCGTCGGGCAGCGGCTCGAGCTCGTGGGGCGCCAGCAGCGGGCCGAGCTCGCGGATCTTGTGGGCGTTGCGGGAGGCGAGGATCAGGCGCACCGTTCCCAAGCTTACCGACCGGAGTATGGCGAAACGGGCCGCTACGAGCTATATTCGTGGACCGTGAATCGACGTACGACGATCGTGGTGGACGAAGCGCTCCTCGCCGACGCCCAGACGGCGCTCGGCACGCGCGGCCTCAAGGACACGGTCGATCGAGCGCTCAGCGAAGCCGTGCGGGCCGCGGCCCGTGAGCGTCTCGCCGCGCGCCTGGAGTCTGGTGACGGGTTCGACCGGACGCTCTTGGACGACCAGACACGGCGCGCGCACTGGCGAGGATGAGCCTGCTCGTCGCGGACACCAGTGCATGGCACCGCAGCGACCACCCGGACGTCGCGCGCCGGTGGCGGCAGGAGCTGCTCGCCGACCGGGTGGCGGCCACGCCGCCCATGCGCCTGGAGATCCTCTACAGCGCCCGAAGCGCAGGCGACCTGCGGGCCATCGGCAACGAGCTCGACGGGCTGCGCCAGGTGGCCTGTGGAGAGCGGGCGTTCGCGCGCGCCGAGGAGGTGCAGCGGCGTCTGGGTGAGAGCGGTGGCCTCCATCACCGCAGCGTGAAGCTGGTCGACCTCCTCATCGCCGCCGCTGCCGAGGCCCGTGAGGCGACGGTGTGGCACTACGACGAGGACTACGAGCGCATCGCCGCGATCACTGGGCAGCCGACCGAGTGGATCGCGCAGCGCGGCTCGCTCGGGAGGGTGGCAAGCGCGGGGCCCGGCGGGTCCCGGTGGGAGCGCGTAATGTCATCGCGCCATGGGGACGACCGGCCGCGCTACCGGCCAATGGCGGATTGGGCCGACCGTTGATATGAGCTCAGATGGGCCTTGGACCGCGCCTATCTGGGCATCACCGATCACGCTCGGCTGACGAGCAGAGGCGCATGGCGTCGATCACCGCCAGGCTCAGCCGTGATCGCGGCGATTACCGCCCGATCGATCGGCGCCAGCATCCCCATCAGGTGCTATGGGCAACTCGGAGCTCGCCTGCCGCAGTCACGCCCGACGCGCCGACGAAGGTCAGCCGCTCGACCCGGCAAGAGCGAGGTTGACCTCCTCTGCCACGTCGGGCTGCGCAAGCTCGTACAGCCGGTCGGTAGCGTTCTCGACCACGGTGCGCTCAAGCCGCTCCGCTTCGGGGCCGATGGCCACGACCTTGATCGGCCGGTCGTGCTTGTCGTAGTCGACGGTGATCAGCCGGGCTGGGAACTTCGAGTAGGCCCACTCGGCGTCGGGATCCAGGGTCCAGACGAAGACGTCGCCTTCGTCGAGGCGGCGAACAGCACTGCTCATGAGGTTGCTCCTTGGTCGGGACAGTGAACGAGATTGACACCTCGTCCTCCTCGAGCGCGGCGAGCACGTGTCGTAGGCAAGACCACCATGTGCCCCTCCTGGCCCTTTCATCTGGGTCCTTTCATCTGGGCCTCTCAAGTGGGGCTCTCAGGGGCTTTCATTGTTCCTGCGGCGTGTGGGGGTTGCGGCGGGCATGTGCCGTGGACGGCCGGTAGCTTCGGCGGAGGAAACCGTCAGGAGGCAAAGCGATGAAGTTCGGTCAGGAAGCACGGGAGTTCATGGAGCGCTACGCGCTGCGCGAGGACGCTATCGCGTACGCGGCGAGCAACCCAGCCGTGGACGGCGAGCAGGACGAGCAGGGCTATCGGGAGGTGTTTGGACATGACCCCGACGGCCGGAGGTTTCGGATGATCTTGCGCGGCAACGTGATCGTCCACGTGCGCCCGGTGCCAGATGACGACCGCTGACCAGCAGCAAGCAGCGATCCAGGCGCTACTCGAGCGTTCCGGGCGCGACGGGGTTCCGCTGCGGCGCTCGTTTACGCAGCTGCGCACGCGCGGCGGCGGCAGGGGCCCGCTGGCCGCGTTTGTCACCGGCCGGCGTCGCAACGCCTTCGATCTGTATCTGCTCGCGCACGCCGCCGCCTCCGCTCCCCCATGGGACGTCGCGCTGGATGCGGCCGTCTGGGCACGACTGCTGGGCATCTCGGCCTCAAGCGCCACCACGGTGCTGGGTCGCCAATGGCCGTGGCTTGAGAAGCAGCGGCTCGTCGAGGCCCAGATCCACGAGCGCAACCACAAGGTCGTGCTGCTGCGCGAGGACGGTTCGGGCCAGCCGTACACCCACCCGGGAGCCTCCACGCCCACGGAGGGCGCCGAGGGAGACTACTTCACGCTGCCGCATCTGTACTGGCATGCGGGCTGGTACGGCCAAATGGATCTAGCCACCCGCGTTGTGCTGCTCATCGCGCTCTCTCGACCCCCAGGCGAGTTTATTCTCCCCATCGAGCACGCCGCCAACTGGTACGGCTTCTCGGCCGAGTCCATGCGCCACGGCCTCAAGACGCTGCAGCTGCTCGGGCTACTCGAGCACCGCACCTTGACCTTCCCGGCACCCCTATCTCGGCTCGGGTACCGGACTGAGCGCCGCTACCGCCTCAGCGGTCCGTTGGCCAGCTACTACGACCGCGACGCGGCGGACGCTGCGACCGACGCGCCCGCCTGACCGCTTTCACGGTCCGCGCCGCTCGGCGCCGGCGGTGGGGCATACGCCGCGGCGACTCCCACTCTGCGCAGTAACGCACGGCGTCTCGCAGTGCCGCGGTGGCCGCGCGGGACGACGCCTGCGAAGTACAACTACCGCCCCGATGAGGCCGCCCCGGCGGCGAGCGCATCGCGTCGTCGGTTCCTCTTCTTGGGCGCCGCTGGCGGCAGCGGCTCAGCCTGGATCCACCGATCATCGTGGATGGCATCGCCCGTCAGCAGGCGAGTCAGGGTGGATCGGCCGAGCACCCATGTGGTGAGCCACCTGGGGTGAGGCCGATCCGCTCTGGCGAAGGCTGATGGCGGCGAGCCGCCGCGAGAATCGGGGGATTTAGGCTCAGCCCTCGCGTATCGCCGCCTCCTGCAGGGCGCGCAGCTCCTCGATGCCGCCGGCGGCCAGGGCGAGCAGCTCGTCGAGGCTGGCACGGGAGAGCGGGGTGCGCTCGGCCGTGGCCTGGACCTCGACGAGGCCGCCGTCGCCGGTCATGACGACGTTGGCGTCGACCTCGGCGGAGGAGTCCTCGGGGTAGTCGAGGTCCAGCAGGGCGACGCCGTCGACCATGCCGCAGGAGATAGCCGCGACGGCGCCGTTCAGCGGGGAGGCCTTGAGCCTGCCCTCGTCGCGCAGGCGCTGAGCCGCGAGGGCCAGCGCGACGTAGGCGCCGGTGATCGCGGCGGTGCGGGTGCCGCCGTCGGCCTGCAGGACGTCGCAGTCCAGGTAGATGGTGCGCTCGCCAAGGGCCTCGAAGTCCACGACGCCGCGGATCGCGCGGCCGATGAGGCGCTGGATCTCGACGCTGCGCCCGTCAGGACGGCCCTTGGAGCTGTCACGCTGCTTGCGGTCCCCTGTCGACGCGGGCAGCATCGCGTACTCGGCCGTCACCCAGCCGCGGCCCTTGCCGGCCATCCAGCGAGGGACGGACTCCTGCGCCGACGCGGTGCAGATCACGCGTGTCTCCCCGACCTCGATGAGGGCCGAGCCTGTCGCGGTGCGCACGAAGCCGGTGATGATCGCGGTGGGGCGCAGGCCGTCGGGCGCGCGGCCGTAGGAGCGCTGCGGGGCTGTCGTCGCGGCGCTCACGCGGCCGCCCTGGTCGTCAGATCCACGTGCTCGACCTCCTCGATGGGGAGTTGCAGGAAGCGGGTGCCGGTCGCACGGAAGCGCGCTGCGTCGCCGGTAGTCAGGAAGGCGTAGTGGCCCTCGCCGGGGCGGGTGGCGACCAGGTCGCGCACGCTGAGGGCGTGCTGGACGCGGCGGACCATCGCCGCGCCCGAGGTGATCAGGCGCACGTCGGGGCCCAGGATGCGCTGGAGCATCGGGCGCACCAGCGGGTAGTGGGTGCAGCCCAGGATCACGGTGTCCACGCGGGCGTCGATGAGGGGACCGCAGTAGCCGCGGACGGTCTCGACCACGCGCCGGGTGACCGGCGCGTCCTCCTCGATGATCGCGGCCAGGTCGGGGCACGCGACGCTGGTCAGGCGCGTGAGTGCGTCGGCGCCCTGCACCGCCCGCTCGTAGGCGCCGCTGGTCACGGTGGCCGGGGTGGCGAGCAGGCCGATCCGGCCGCTGCGGGTGGCGGCGACGGCCAGGTTGGACTCCGGCCCGACGACCCCGATGACGTCCGTCTCGCGGTCGGTGGCGGCGACGTGGCGGCGCAGGTGCTCCAGCGCTGTCGCGGTGGCCGAGTTGCAGGCCACGACCAGGAGCTTGGCCCCGCGGGCCAGCAGCTCCTCGCCGGTCTCCACCGCGAAGGCGCGCAGCTCGTGCGGGGCGCGGGTGCCGTAGGGGAGGCGCGCGGAGTCGCCGAGGTAGAGGAAGTCCTCGCGAGGCAGCGACACGAGCAGCTCATGGAGCACGGTGAGCCCGCCCACACCCGAGTCGAAGACCCCGATGGGCAGGGCGCGGCGGTCGTCAGGCGGGGGCGAGCCGGAGAGCACGGGCGCCATGTTCCCAGACGGCGCCCGCACCCTCCGCGCGGCTACTTCACCTTCTGGATGGCCTTCTTGAGCTGATCCACCAGGACCTCGGGGATCTCCTTGAGACCTCCGGCGCTCTTGGCGGCGGCGACCATCGCGGTGAGCAGGACGGCGATCATCAGGATGATCCCGACGTACTCCACCGTGCCCTGCCCGCGCTGGTCGCGCAGGGCGGTGGCGGTGGCGACCAGATGCACATGCAGCCAGGCGATCGTGCGGTACGGCATGTCAGACCTCCTCGGTCACTCGGCGGGCGCCCGGTGCGCCACGCGCTTTCGCCCAGCCGAGTCTGCGCAGCGCCGTGTGCCCGATCAGCACCCGTAGGTGACGATCCCGCGCAGACTTCGTGTCGGGCCTGCGCAACGTCCACCGGCGGCACGTGGAAGGCCGTCCCCACCCACCCGTGCCCACCGCCGCGCCTCCCCCCGGTACAGTTGGCTCCCGCGCCGCGGCCCCACCGATCCGGCGCGCGCCTTGCCATGACCGGTCTGATGCAGCGCATCCTCCGCCGGCGCTCCGACCCTCACGAGCAGGCCGACGAGCAGCCGACCCACGCCTTCGAGCAGCCCACGACGCAGCTGGCGGTCGACCTGCCAGAAGAGAAGGCGGCGCCGCCGCCCTCGGCCGCCAGCTTTCGCGACCGCGGCCGCCTGCGCCGACGCCTGCGCTATCTGCGCCGCGCCCGGGAGCTGGGCTTCCGCGACCTCGGCGGCCTGATCTTCGACCTGCGCCGCTTCGCCCGCGACCGGCCCGACCTGGTGCAGGCCAAGCTCGACGCCCTGGCCGGCGTGGACCGCGAGCTGCGCACGCTGGAGATCGCCCTGCACCAGCGCACGCCCATCCACGAGCTGCACGAGCCGGGCATCGCCTCGTGCTCGCGCTGCGACGCCCTGCACGCGACCGACGACCGCTTCTGCCCCGCCTGCGGCATCGGCCTGCGCGGTCCCCGTGCTGTCGGCGGCCCGGGCCACGGCGGCGTGCAGCACTCGGTAGGAGAGATCGGGACGGTGGGGGCCGGGGGGGCGGACGGCGAGGCCGCGCCGGCGACGGACCCCCAGAGCGCTGAGGGCGAGCACGCTGCGGAGGGCGCGCGCATCCCACAGGGCGAGCGCGCCGCGCAGGGCGAGTCGGTCCCGGAGTCCGAGCCGGGCGCCGAGGGCGACCGCCCCGAGGCGCCCAGCGACGAGCGCCCCGCGGAGCGCTGGCCCGGCAGCTCGTCGTGAGCACCGGCCAGGCCAGCGCCCCGCCCGAGGGGGGCGACCCGAGCGCCAACGCCCCGCCCGAGCCGCTGCGCTGCCCCCGCTGCGACACCGCCCTGCACGACGACCAGGACTGGTGCCTGGAGTGCGGCGCGCCGGCGCGCACCCGGCTGGCGCCCGCGCCCAACTGGCGGCTGCCCGCCCTCGTCGTCGTCGCGATGGTCGTCCTGGCCGGCGCGGCCTTCGCCTTCGCCTTCGTGCGCCTGACCGACGACGGCGGCGGTCCGGCTCCCTCCTCGACCGTCACCGCGCCCACGCCCGAGCAGCCCATCCCCGGCCAGCAACCCGGCCAGCCCGCTCCCGCCGGCCCCGGTCCCGGCCAGCAACCCGCGCCTCCCGCCCAGGAGACGCCGCCCGCCCAGGAGGCACCGCCCGCCCAGGAGGCGCCGCCCGCCGCGCCCGCCCCGGGCGACCCGGTGCCGACGCCCTGAGGAAGGAGGCCTGCGATGGCCTGGGTGCTGCTGATCATCGCCGGTCTCCTCGAGACGGTGTGGGCGCTGGCCCTCAAGGAATCCGATGGCTTCACCCGGCTCGGCCCGACCGTGGTCTTCGCTGTGGCCGGGCTGGTGAGCCTGGTGCTGCTCGCCCTCGCGCTGCGCGACCTGCCTGTCGGCACCGGCTATGCGGTGTGGACGGGCATCGGCGCGGTCGGGGCAGCCATCGGCGGCATCGTGCTGTTCAGCGAGCCCGCGACGCTCGCGCGGATCCTTCCGATCGGCCTGATCGCGTTCGGGATCGTGTGGCTCGCCGTCGGCGAGCAGCAGGCCTGACAACGATCGTCGATCCGCTGGGCAGCCCTGGCGGGTACCCGCGAGGTGTGAGGGCACCGCGAGGTGTGACGGCACCTGTGCTGCCCCGGGCGTGGTGGCGAGCTGCGAGGAGCGGCGGAGCCAGCCTCAGACCGCCGCGGCGGCCGGACCAGGGCCGGCCGCCAGGCGCTCCAGCGCACGCTCGGCCAGTGGGTCGACGGCCAGGGAGGGCGCCGCGGGCGGCGCCTGCGCCACCAGCACCCTCAGGGCAGCGGTGAACGAGCGGGCCAGCACCTCCAGCGCGTAGCCCCCCTCCAGCACCATCCCCACGGGTGCACCGATCTCCTCCCCCAGCCGCCGCACGGAGCCCGCCATGGTGACGAAGCCCGCGTCGCTCACGCGGGAGGTGGCCAGCGGATCCTCGGTGTGGGCATCGAAGCCGGCCGAGACGAGCACGAGCTGGGGCGCGTACGCACGGCCGACCGGCGCGATGACGTGCTCGACCAGCGAGCACCACGCGTCGTCGCCACTGCCGCCGGGGACGGGCAGGTTCACGGTGAACCCCTCCCCCGCGCCGTCTCCCACGTCACTCGCCGGCCCCGTTCCCGGATAGAGCGGCGACTCGTGCACCGAGCAGAAGAGCACGTCGTCGCGTGCGGAGAAGATCTCGTTGGTGCCGTTGCCGTGGTGGACGTCCCAGTCGACGATCATCACGCGCTCCAGCCCGTGGGCGTCAAGCGCATGCTGCGCGGCCACGGCGATGCTGTTGAGCAGGCAGAAGCCCATCGCACGGGCGGCCCCGGCGTGGTGGCCGGGGGGGCGGTGCAACGAGGCTCCGGTGCGCGCCGCGCCGCCCAGCAGCGCGTCGACCAGCGCCGCCGCCCCGCCCGCGCCGTGGCAGGCGGCGGCGTAGGAGCCCGTCGAGACCGTGGTGTCCATGTCGATCATGCCGCCACCCCGCAGGGCCAGGCCCTCGACGCGATCGATGTGCGCGGCGGAGTGGACGGCCCCAAGGAGCGCCGGGTCGGCGGCGGGTGACTCGACGACCTCGCAGCCCAGCCAGTCCTGCTGGGCCAGCGCCGACTCGATCGCGGTGATGCGCGCCGCGCGTTCGGGGTGCGAGCCCGTGTCGTGCTCCAGCGAGCTGGGGTGACGGAGCAGGAGGCCGGGCACCATGCGGATACCGTACCCGCGCGATGGCGACCGCGGACCCCGTACCGCTGCGCACCGACGTCGCAGTGATCGGCGCGGGGGCGGCGGGGCTCTACGCGGCCCTCATCGCAGCGCGCGAGGGCGCCAGGGTCGTGCTCGTCTCCGCCACCCCGCTGGCCCAGACTGCCTCCTACTGGGCACAGGGCGGCCTGGCCGCGGCCCTGGCCGGCGACGACTCCCCCGCCCGCCATCTCGAGGACACCGAGCGTGCCGGCAGGGGCGCCGTGCGCCGATCGGCCGCGGCCGTGCTCACGCAGGAGGCGCCGGGAATCGTCGCCGACCTCCAGCGCCTGGGCGTGCGCTTCGACGCCGACCGGCCCGGAACCCTCGCCCTGGGCCTCGAGGGCGGCCACGCCCTGCGCCGCGTCGTGCACGCGGGCGGGAGCGCGACGGGCCGCCGCCTGGTGCGCGACCTCTCGGCTCTCGTCGTCGAGGCGCCCCGCGTCACGGTCCTGGAGGGAGCGCGCGCCGCCGCGCTGCACACCCATGAAGGGCGCGTCACCGGCGTCGCCCTGGAGGACGGGCGCACCGTCGCCGCCCACGCCACCGTGCTGTCCACCGGCGGCGCCGCGGCACTGTGGTCACGCACCACCAACCCGCCCGGCTCGCTGGGCATCGGCCCACAGCTGGCCCACGCGGTGGGCGCCGCACTGGCCGACCTCGAGATGGTCCAGTTCCATCCCACCGCGGTCATCGGCGTGCGCGGGCGCGAGGGCTTCCTGGTCACCGAGGCCATCCGCGGCGAGGGCGCCACCCTGCACGCGCCCACGGGCCCGCTCGAGGTGCTGGGCGAGCGCTTCGTCGACGAGCTCGCGCCGCGCGACGAGGTCGCCCGTGCGATCTTCGACGTCCTGGGTCGCACGGGCGCGCCGAGCGTCGCGCTGGACATGCGCGCGATCGACCCGGGGCTGTTTCCCAACGTGGTCGGGGCCCTGCGCGACTTCGGCCTCGACCCCACACGCGAGCCGGTACCGGTCGCGCCGGCCGCGCACTACGTCATGGGCGGCATCGCCACCGACCTCAACGGGCGCTCCACCGTGCCCGGCCTGCTCGCCGTCGGCGAGGCGGCGTGCACGGGCCTGCATGGCGCCAACCGCCTGGCCTCCAATTCCCTGAGCGAGTGCTTCGTCTACGGCGCACGCGCCGCCCGCGCGGCGCTCGACGAGCCGGCCGCGAAGGGCGTCTCGCCCGGGCGGCAGACCGATCTGTCGGCGCTGCACCCCGTGGCCCGAGCCACGCGCGAGGCGCTGTGGCGCCACGCCGGGCTGGCCCGCGACCGCGCCGGCCTCGAGCTGCTCGCGCAGGACCCCCACCCGCTGGCGCGCCTGGTCGCCGCGTGCGCCCTGGCCCGCCGGGAGAGCCGCGGCGCGCACCGCCGCGAGGACTTCCCCCACACCGACTCGGCGCTCGACCTGCATCACGCCGTGGTGGAAGGGGCGCAGGGCCCCCACCTCGAACGTTGGGATTGAACACGGACCCCCTTAACGCGAAATCAATCTTTGTTGCGTTGTGAATACATCAGGGAGCGGCACACTCTCCGCGCCCGGGAGACTTCAAGCGTGAGAGGAGAGAGGCAAGCGATGTTGTACCACTTCAGCCGAGCGATCTACCGCGAGATAGCACGCGACATCCGCGCGGCATGCGGGCACGACGCGCGCGCCGCGCACGCCCAGGTGCTGCGCGCGTGCGAGCAGACCGTCCAGCGCCTCGCCAACGACCGTCACTACTTCGCCAAGCCGGCGCGCACGTTGTTCAGCGACGTGCGGATGCACTTCCCCATGAGCGCGCAGGCGCGCGTGTGGCAGGTCATCTCCGCCCACGTGGCGGCGGCCGACGAGGAGCTCAGCCGCCAGCCGCCCCAGAACCTCGACCTGGACGGCAACCCGCTCGTGTGCCGGGCGACGACGCGCCGGGGCACGCCGTGTCAGCGCGCCCCGCTGCCCCACAACGGCTACTGCCCGTCCCACCAGCACCTGGCCGAGACGGAGCACACGACGGTCCTGGCCGCCTAGGTAACGTCGCTGGAGATCCGAGCTTGAGAGGACCGGAGGGGAAGGCCTTCTCCCCGCGAAGCCCGGTTTCACAGCGCGCGGGCATGGGCACGGGCAGCAGTGATGGAGGGCGCTCTTGACCGGTCGGCGTGGCGGCCGATCCACACGCGCATCGCGCTCGCGCTGGGCTTCGGCTGGGCGCTGGACTCCTTCGAGGTCCAGATCGTCAACTCGGTCATCACGCCGATCGCGGCCGAGTTCGGCCTCTCGGACACCGAGAAGATCCTCGTCTACCTCCCGTGGTTCGCCGGCATCCTCGTCGGTGCGCTGGTCTTCGGCTTCCTTGCCGACCGTCTGGGGCGCAAGCGGCTCTTCGTCGTCACCCTGCTCTTCTACTCCTTCTTCGCGATGCTCACCGCGGCGTCGTGGAATCTCGAGTCGCTGCTGACGTTTCGCTTTCTCACCGGCGCGGGCGTGGGAGGCGAGTACGCGGTCGTGGCCTCGGCCATCGCCGAGTTCGTCCCCGCCCGTCACCGCGGACGCACCAACGCCCTGGTGATGAACTTCTGGGCGCTCGGCGGCATCACCGCAGGCGCTGCGGGCATCCTCTTCCTCACCGCCTTCTCGACCGGCGGCGGCTGGCGCCTGGCCCTGCTCTTCGGCGCGGTGAGCGCCTTCTTCGCCCTCTACGTCCGGAGGGTGATCCCGGAGTCCCCACGCTGGCTCGCGGCGCGCGGGCGCCACGAGGAGGCGCGGGCGGTGATCCGCGAGATCACCGGCGAGGACCAGCCCGACGCCCTCGAGGACCTGCTCCAGCCGCAGGCGTCGCTGGGGCCGCAGCTCCGGGAGCTGTGGAGTGACTATCGCGGCCGGCTGATCTACGGCATGACGCTGGACTTCTCCGAGGCGGCCGCCTACTACGGCATCTTCACCTTCACCGCCGTCTTCGTGCTCACCGACGGCGTGATCGACGTCGCCGACAACCTCATCCCGGTCTACTTCCTGGTCGCCAACGTCGGCGCGCTGGCCGGCGGGCTGACCGTGGCCTGGGCGCTGGATCGCTTCGGCCGCAAGCCCACGACGTTCTTCACCTACTCCGGGGCGGCGGTCGCGGTGATGCTCCTGGCCGGGGCCGCGAGCACCGGCTCGCCGGGCCTCACGCTGGTCGCGCTGACGCTCGCCGTGTTCTGCGCCACCACCGCGTGGGTCGGTGCGTACCCGACGTTCACCGAGCTGTTCCCGACCCACCTGCGGGCGACCGGCGTGGGCGTCAGCGTGGCGGTCGGCCGCGTCGGGGCGATCATCGGCAACGTGGTCCTCGGCCTGTCGGCAGCGGCCTTCGGCCTGTTCACCGGCTTCGCCCTGCTGGCCGCCTTCTGGCTCATCGGGGCCGTGGCCGCCGCGGTGTGGTGGGTGCGGGGGATCGAGGGCCGAGGGCGGAGCCTCGAGACGCTGTCCCCGCCGCCCGCCTACTCCTCCTCGACGGTCTAGAGACGCCTCTGCTCGCGGGTGTCCGGGCGCCCGCCCCCCCGCGCGCCGGCGCGGCGTCCGCGGTAGCCCGCCGACCTCCGGAGCTGGCCGATCACGAAACGGCAACACGATCGGCTCGAGCGGCACCTAGCTTCTCGTGCTCCGCGCCAAGCCTCCGTCGTGCGGCCGCCGTTGCCCCTCGTGCTCCGCCCCGCCACGAACAGACTCAGCCGCCGCGCCTTCCTCAGCACGGTCGCCGTGACCGGCGGCGCTATCGCGCTCACGCGCGACCTGTCGGCGCTGGCCCAGATGTCGACACCGCCGATGGCCACCGGCGGTTTCCCCCACGGCGTCGCGTGCGGGCAGGCGACGTGCACGGGAATCACGCTGTGGGCGCTCGTGGGCGACCTCGAGCAGCGCTCGCAGCAGCCCCGATCGCGGGTGCGCCTGGAGGTGGCGCGCGACCGCGATTTCGCCAACGTGGTGATCGCCCGGGACGCGCTCGTCGAGCCGATGCGCAACGGCACCGTGCACGTCCGCCTCTCGGGCGGCCCGCTGATGCCCGGCGAGGAGTTCTTCTACCGCTTCGAGACGGCTGACACGCCGAGCCTGGTGGGACGCTTTCGCACGTCGCGCCCCGCCGACTCCTGCGAGCCGGTGCGCATCGGCTTCTTCTCCTGCCAGGACTACGAGCAGGGCTTCTACACCGCCCACCGCGACATGGCGGCCCAGGATCTCGACCTCGTCGTGTGCCTGGGCGACTACCTCTACGAGGAGGCCACGGACGAGGAGGCGCTGGGCCGCGCGCACGTCCCGGACACCGAGCTGGCCAGCCTCTCCGACTACCGCACGCGCTACGACCAGTACCAGACCGACTCCGACCTGATCGCGATGCGCGCGGCCCACCCCCTGATGGCCATCTGGGACGACCACGAGCTGGACGACAACTACTCCTTCGAGAGGGCCGGTGACGACAACCCGAGGGTGGGCGACATCGACTTCTCCGAGCGCCGGGACAACGCCTACCAGGCGTTCTTCGAGCACATGCCGCGCATCCGCAACTCGTCGGTGCCCGACCGCATCCACGGGAGCCTCTCGCTGGGCGGCAACGCCGAGCTGTTCCTGCTCGACACCCGCCAGTTCCGCGACGACCAGCCCTGCGGCGACCAGTTCGGCACCACCAACTGCCTGGAGGGCATCGACGACCCGGGGCGCACGATGCTCGGGGCGCAGCAGAAGCAGTGGCTGAAGGACGGCCTGGCCGCCTCGCGGGCCACCTGGAAGGTCGTCGCCAACCAGGTCATGTTCATGTCGCTCGACTTTCCGGCCGGCAACGCGCTCAACCCCGACCAGTGGGACGGCTACTCCGCCGAGCGCGAAGAGCTCATGCGCTTCCTGCTCGACCGGGAGATCCAGGACGTGACGGTGCTCACCGGCGACATCCACATCTTCTTCGCGGGCCAGATCACGCCCTCGGGCGCCGAGCCCGACACCACCGGCTTGGGCTCGGCGGCCACCGAGTTCGTCGGCGGCTCGATCAGCTCCCGGGGGATCGCCGACTCGGCGTCGCGCACGCCCGAGGATCGCGCGCTCCTCGGCGATCTGTTCGACAGCGGCGTCCGGACCAACAACCCGCACATCGTCTACTCCAACCAGGACGTCAAGGGGTACGGGATCCTGGAGGCGCGCCAGGACGAGCTGCTGGTGGAGTACCGCGGGGTGCAGGACGCTCGGGTGCCCAACTCCGAGGTCTCCACGCTGCAGCGCTTCCGCGTCGCGCGTGGCACGCCACGCGTCGAGGTGCTCGGGCCGCCGCTGGGGAGCTTCCCGAATTGAGCCCGCGCGCCGTCAGCACCGCGCTGGCGCGTCCGGCCCTCCTGGCCGTCGCGGTGCTCGTCGCCGGGCTGGCGATCGCCGTCGGACCGGCGGTGGCGCCGGCCGTCGCGCAGGCGCCGCCGCTGTCGACCGAGCCGTGCGCGCCGGAGAGCGAGGACTGCGCAGAGGAGGAGCGCTGCCGGGCAGGCCAGGGCTGCGCAGCACAGGCCCCGGGGGCTCCACCGGCCCCGCCACCACCAGCGCCGAATCCCCGGGCAGCAGAGGCCCCGCCGGCGCCGGAGGGCGGGGCCGGTGGAGCCCCCGGGGCCTGTGCTGCGCAGCCCTGGCCTGCCCGG
>JANDLV010000016.1 GCA_024330185.1 Candidatus Siliceabacter maunaloa | reverse complement strand
TCCTCCCCGGGCGGGTCGCTCGCGGCTCGTGATCGCGCGGCGCGTCGGCCTGGCCGTGGGCGCGCTCGCGGCCCTGGCGCTCGCCGTGCTGGCCCTCGGGCGCATCGGGGTCGGCGAGATCGGGGCGAGCCTCCTGGCCTCCAGCCCACCATGGGTGCTGGCCGGCCTGGGGCTCATGGCCGCGTCCCTGCTGCTGCGCTCCGTGGCATGGCGGGCCATCCTGCGCGCGGCGCTGCCCGGCGTGCGCGTGAGCTACGGCGACGCCTTCCAGGGCACGGCCATCGGCGTGCTCATGTCGGCCACGCTTCCCGCTCGCCTGGGCGAGCCCTCGCGCGCGGTCATCGTGGCCCGGCGCCTGGGGCGCATCCGTGAGCGGGTGCCCGTGGTGCTGGGCACGATCGTCTCCCAGACGCTGCTCAACCTGCTGGCGCTGGCCCTGTTGGGCGCGGCGATGCTGTCGACCGTCGAGATGTTCACGGGCACGCCGGGCATCGTGCTCGCCGCCCTCGGGCCGGCCGTGGTCGCGCTGGGCCTCCTCGCCGCGTCGTGGCTGCTGGGCCGCCGTGACGGGCCGGCCCGCTCCCACCGCGTCGAGGCGCTTCTGCGCACGGTGCGTGGGGCCCTGGCCCAGGTGCGCGACGGCCTGCGCGTCTTTCGCAACCCCCATCTGGGCGCGACGGCAGTCGTCGTGCAGCTCGCCGCATGGGGACTGCAGCTGCTGAGCTGCTACCTGCTGCTCTTCGCCCTGGGCCTCGACGACCGAGCAGGCCTGGGCGCCGCCGCCGCCGTGCTCTTCGCTGTCAACGTGACCGCCGTCCTGCCCGCCACGCCGTCCAACGTCGGCGTCTTCCAGTTCGCGTGCGTGCTCGTGCTGGGCGCCTACGGCGTGGGCCAGGCCGATGCGCTGGCCTACGGCATCGTGCTGCAGGCCGTGGAGATCGCCACCGCGGTGGTGCTGGGCGCGCCCGCGCTGGTCAAGGAGGGCCTGAGCTGGCGCGACGTGCGCGTGCGCGCGCTGCACGCCAGCCCGGTCCACCTCGAGCCGCTGCCGGGGCAGGCAAGCCCCGGGCGGGCCTGAGGAGGTCCTCCTCCCCTACATATCCCGCGAAGGCCACCGCCGTCGATGACAGGACGTTGACGGCCGCTCGCTCGTGGGGGCTCCGCAGGGTGGAAGGGCAGGTGCGGCGAACATGATCCCCATGGACGCCGCCTGGGTCTATCTCCTGCGCTGCGCCGACGGCTCGCTGTACTGCGGCTGGACCAGCGACCTGCGCGCCCGGCTGCTCGCCCACGGCGCCGGGCGGGCCAGCCGCTACACCCGCGCGCGGCTGCCCGTGGAGCTCGCCTGGGCCCAAGCGCTGCCCGACCGCGGGGCGGCCCGCCGCGCGGAGGTCCGCGTGAAGGCGCTGCCGCGGGCGCAAAAGCTCGCGCTGGTCACGGCGCGGACGCTCTGAGGGCCGTTTACCGGTCCTTTACGTGGACGGCCCTGTAGCGGTCCACTCTTCCGCTCGGTCAGTCCCTCCTCCCCCCGGAGCCCTCTCATGCCGAAGAGTCCCCGCGCCCGAGCGGTCGCGCTGGTCATCGCTGTCGCCTGCGCCGTCGTCGCCGTCCCCGCGCTCGCCGCGCCGTCGACCACGGTCGTGGTGGAGGAGCTCAATACGAACACGAAGGCGGGGGACTTCGACACCTACGTCGTGCTGCGCAACGTCTCCGGCGGCTCGGTGGACATCAGCGGTTGGCGCTTCGACGGTTGCAACGGCGGGGGGATCTCCGGCCGACGGGCGACGATAAGCGGGGGTGTGGTGCTCGAGCCCGGCGAGCGCTACCTGCTGGCCTCCGAGGACTACGACTTCGACACGCCGCCCGACCAGGACTTCGGCACCAGCCTGACCCCCGACGGCGGCGTGATCCTCTACGACGCCGAGGGGAACGAGATCGACGCAGTCGGCCACAAGGCCGTCGAGTGCGTCGAGGGCGAGCCCGCGCCCCAGCCCGCCGAGGGGGAGTCGGTCAGCCGTGACGAGCCGGGCACCGACACCGACGACAACTCCGCTGACTTCACCGCGGCCACCTCGGAGCCGCGGGGCCTTACGGCGCCCGTGCGCATCAACGAGCTGCGCACCAACACCGGCGGGGGAACGGCTGACGGGTTCCTGGAGCTGCGCAACGTCTCCGATGGTCCGGTGGACATCTCGGGCTGGCGCTTCGTGGCCTGCAACACCACCGAGCAGGCCGCCACCCGCGCGACGATCCCGGCCGGGACCTCGCTGGAGGCGGGTGAGCACTACCTGCTGACCAACACCGACTTCCCCGGCGAGGAGGGTGACCAGGTCTATGACGTCGGTCTGACCACCGACGGGGGCGCGCGACTGTTCGACGCTCAGGACAGACTGGTCGATGGCGTCGGCCACACCGCGCAGCAGCCGTGCACGGAGGGCACGCCGGTAGCCGCCCCGCCCGCCGACCAGGCGGTGACCCGCGACGAGGCCGGCACCGACACCAACGACAACAGCGCCGACTTCACCGCCGCCACACCGACCCCGACGCGCTCGGACGCAGCGACCGACCCCGGTGGCGAGGAGCCGACCGATCCCGGCGGCGGTGAGGGGCCGCCGCCCGAGGGCCAGGAGCAGGTGCGCACCACCGTCCCGTCCGGCGACCCGGCAGTGGAGCTGCTCCTGGAGGCCGAGAACCTGCCCGTGGTCGGCGAGCCCACCGCGCAGCTCGCCGGCAACCGGCCCAACTGCTGCGACATCGTGCGCTCCAACGACCTGGCCATCACCTTCGGCGGGGGCATGAGCGGTGAGATCGGCGACTACTTCACGCTCGCCGTCGAGGCGCCGCGCGACGGGCTCTACGAGATCGCCGTCGACCACACGGTCGACCCGTCCTTTGCCATCTCCACGCTCGAGGTCGACGGCGCGCAGCTCGGCGAGCCCTTCGACTCCTACAACCCGGAGGTCACCCTCGAGCAGCGCGTGGTCTACGGCCAGCGCGAGCTCACCGCCGGTACTCACGAGCTGACGTTCACCATCACCGGCGCCAACCCTGCCGCCAGCCAGCGTCAGGGCTTTCGCATCGGGCTGGACGCCCTGCGCCTGCGCGAGATCCCCCAGAACCCGTCGCTGGCCCTCAGCCCGCCCGACGAGGCAGTCGTCCGTGGCACGCGCGCGGTCTACGGTTGGAGCACCGACCTGACCGACAGCGTCGACCTGCTCATCGACGACCAGGCGGTCGAGAGCCAGCTCGCGCTGGGCGACTCGGCCAGCCTGGTGTTCGAGGCCACCGGCATGCAGAGCGAGTCGAACGGCTTCGCCAACAAGGCGACTGTGCGCGGACAGGACATCCCGCTGGCCAGCAACGTCGGCGAGGGGGCAGACTTCGCCACCGACTGGGTGAACGTCCCCGGCGAGCTCCTCGCGCCCGGCACCAACACCATCACCATCGCCACGGGTGCCGCGCCCCAGGAGACCAACAAGGACGA
This sequence comes from Candidatus Siliceabacter maunaloa, assembly GCA_024330185.1. GTDB lineage: Bacteria > Actinomycetota > Thermoleophilia > Solirubrobacterales > Solirubrobacteraceae > Siliceabacter > Siliceabacter maunaloa. The sequence continues at coordinate 69,155 of JANDLV010000016.1, read as the reverse complement.
CTTCGACCTGCGCAACGTGCGCCTGGTGCTCGCCGACGGCACGGTGCTCACCGACCCGACGAAGACGGAGACCATCGCGGTGGGCGACGGCTGCTGCCCGAACCCCGACTCCACCAAGCCCACGGAGGTGACCTTCGCCTTCGAGGTCCCGTCCGGGGTCGTCGAGCCCGGCCGGCGCTTCGACTGGGACACCACCCAGGTCCCCGACGGCGAGCACACGGTCACGGTCACCGACGGGACGGAAGAGCGCACGCACACCGTGACGGTGGACAACACCGCCCCGCAGTTCACGGCGACCTCCCCCGCCGAGAGCGAGCGGGTCAAGGGGCCCTTCACCGTCGACGCGACCGTGAACGAGGAGGCCGAGATCACCGCCACGCTGGACGGCGAGGAGATAGCCGTGCCCAGCGAGCTGGTCAGCGACGACCTCGAGGACGGGCCGCACACGCTGGTGCTCACGGCCGTCGACCGCGCCGGCAACGAGGTCGACAGGACGGTCAACTTCACGAGCGTCGCGGAGACCCCGGACGAGCCCGAGCTGATCGCACCCGAGGACGGGGCGACCGGTGTCCCCACCTCATTGGACCTGCGTGTACGCGCCACCGACCCCGCGGGCGACGAGCTCGACGTCACCTTCCTCGAGGCGACCAGCACCGACCCGGCCGACGAGGGCGCTGCCTCCGCCATGGGCACCACCCCGATCACGCCGCCCGACGACCTGGCCACCACAGGTGGAGAGGGGCTGACCGAGGCCCAGCGCGAGGCGGCCTCCGAGCGCGACGGCGAGGTGGTCGCGACCGAGGCCGACGAGGGCTTCCCCTACCAGCGCTACGACCTGCGCGTGGAGGGCGAGCGCGCCGACCTTGAGTCCGTCGAGGCGACCTGGGAGGGGAGCACCAAGTCCAACCGCAGCGTCAGCCTGCTGGCCTACGACCTACAGGCGCAGGAGTGGCGCGAGCTCGACGCCGCGGTCAACGACGACGAGGCGCCCGAGACGATCTCGCTGCAGGGCGATGTCGATCTCGCGACGATGCTCGACGGCGACGTCGTCCACCTGCTGGTGCAGGCCAGCGACCCGTTCCTGGACAACATCGACGACCCGGCGGACGAGGAGTTCAAGGACCCCGACTCCTACGACTTCTCGCTGGCCTACGTGACCGACACGCAGTACCTGTCGGAGGGCGCCGTCCAGTCCGACGAGAGCGCGACGAAGTTCGCCGCGGCCTACCGTGACATCAACGAGTGGATCGTCGACAACGCCGAGGAGCGCAAGATCGCCTACACAGCGCACACCGGCGACCTGATCAACAACTGGATCGCGACGGGCGCCAACGGCGACTCGCCGTCCTACCGAGAGCGGGCCGAGCGCGAGTTCGCCTTCGCCGCGCAGACCCAGGACCTGCTCACCGAGGCGGGGCTGGCCTGGGGCACGACGCCGGGCAACCACGACAACAAGTTCGGCACCACCAACGAGCTGTACAACGAGTACTTCGGGCCGGACGACCTCGCCGACGTGCCCGGCTACGGCGGCTCATTCCTTCCCAACGACGCTCAGAACCACTTCGACCTCTTCGAGGCCGGTGGCCAGGAGTTCATCGTGGTTTACCTGGGCTTCATCGCGGGCCAGGAGGAGATCGACTGGGCCAACGGGATCCTGGAGGAGCACCGCGACCGCAAGGCGATCTTCGCCACCCACGAGTACCTGCGCCCCAGCGACAACCCCGACGGCAGCGACGGCGCGCTGAGCGACGAGAACGAGCGCAGCCAGGGCGAGGAGCTGATGCGCGAGGTCGTGCTCCCCAACCGCAACGTCTTCATGACGCTGTCGGGGCACACCCACGGCGTGGCGCTGAACATCAAGCGCGACATCGGGGAGCAGGGCCGCACGGTCGTGGAGATGCTGGCCAACTACCAGTTCTACGAGGTCGACGGCGAGCGGCGCACGGGGCACTTCCGCCTGCTGCAGTTCGACGTGGACGAGTCGACGGTGGCGGTGAACACCTACTCGCCGACCCTCGACGACCACAACGCCAACGAGTTCGACACCCGCGACGGGCGCTACGAGCCCGAGGCCGACGAGTTCAGCGTTCCCGTCGACCTGGCCACGCGTGACAACAGCGTGGCCACCGACGCGATCTCGCTCGACGCGCGCACCGACCGCGTGATCGGCACCGACGCTGTCGCCTCTGGCGAGGAGGCGTCGACGCGCTGGAACGGGCTGGCGCCCGACACTGAGTACGGCTGGTACGCGCGGGTGGCCGACGACTTCGGCGGCTCGACCGAGGGCCCGGTGTGGTCGTTCACGACGACCGGCGAGCCGGGCGGCGGCGGCCCGGGCGGGGATGGTCCTCCGGGTGGCGGCCCGGGCGGGGATGGTCCTCCGGGTGGCGGCCCGGGCGGGGATGGTCCTCCGGGTGGCGGCGGCCCTCCGGGTGGCGGCGGCCCTCCGGGCGCCGGACAGCCGGGTGGCCCCTCGGGTCCGCCCTCCGGCCCGCCGATGATGAGCCCGATGCCCGGCGGGCCGCCGCAGGTGGCCGGGGACTCGGCGGGTGCCGCCCCGCGCTTCCCCGCCAAGCTGCAGGTGGCGCGGGCGCGGGTGCGTCGCGGGGAGCGTGAGCTCGACGTGCTGGCGCCGATCACCGGGCGAGCCTCGGGTGAGGTCGCCGCCGACTTCGAGGCCGCAGGACGCACGCACGAGTTCACCGAGGAGGTCGACGCGGAGAACCGCCGACTGCGCTTCCGTGAGGAGGTCCCCGCCTCCCAGGCGCGGCTGGGCACGGGGATCCTGACCATGCGCTACCCCGGAAATGGTCGCACGAGCCCGCAGGACATCCGCTTGCGCGCGGCGGCCAACCCTGCCGACTTCGAGACCGACCGCCCGCTGGTCAAGGACGGACGCCTCCAGGTCGAGGGCACGATCGTCGAGGAGGAGGCGCGTGGAGTGGTGCGCTTTCGGATGACGTGGTTCTCCGGCGGTCGGGAGCAGACCCATGACGCCCGCGCGCGGATCGATGACGGCGAGTGGGAGATCGACGAGAATCTGCCCGAGGATGCCGTCCGCTCGTTGGAGGCCATGGAGGGCGAGGCGCACTCGGTCATCGCGTTCACCGGCTACTTCCCCCAGCGCATCCGTGGCGAGGTGCACACCTTCCAGGTCGCCGGGGGCTGACGGTCACCCTGATGCGCCGCTGGGCACCACTGCTCGCGCTCGTCGCGTTGCTGCTGGCGCCCAGCGTCGCCCGGGCCCACCCGTTGGGCAACTTCACCGTCAACCACCTGGCCCGGGTCGCGATCTCCGAGGACCGCATCGAGATCCGCTGGATCCTGGACAAGGCTGAGATCCCCACCTTCCAGGAGCGTGCCCTCGGCCAAGAGGGCGTCCTCGAACAGGTCCGCGACCAGGTCGAGGGAGGCCTGCGTGTGACGGTGGACGGCCGGCAGGTGCCGCTGAGCGCGGCTGGTCCGGGCGACATCGTGCTCCCGGTCGGCGAGGGCGGCCTCAAGACCACGCGGGTCGAGCTGTCGCTGAGCGCCATGGTCGACGATCCGCGCAGCGTGGTGGTACGCGACGACACGTACGCCGACCGGCCCGGCTGGCGCGCGATCGTGCCGCTGCCGGGCGAGGGCACGCTGGTGCGTACCGACGCGCCCTCGGGGGACCCCACCGGCGGGCTGCGGGCCTACCCGGACGACCTGCGCGACCGTCCCGTGGACCGCCGTGAGGCGAGCTTCTCGGTGCAGCCGGGAAGCGGAACCCTGGTCGCCCCGGTGGCACCGGGCGGCGAGTCCGCCTCGACCGGGAGCTCCGGTGGGGGCTTCGCCGGGTTGTTCGCGAGTGCGGCGGCGGGGGAGGGGGTGCTGGCGTTCCTCCTGGTCGCCGCGCTGGCCTGGGGCGCGCTGCACGCCCTGTCGCCCGGGCACGGCAAGGCCATGGTCGCCGCCTACCTCGTCGGCACGCGCGGCACCGCCCGTCACGCGGTGGCGCTGGGCGCGATCGTGACCGCGACCCACACCGTCGGCGTGTTCGCCCTGGGTCTCATCACCCTGCTGCTGTCCAGCGTCCTGCTGCCCGAGGACCTCTATCCGTGGCTGGGCCTGGTCTCCGGCCTGCTCGTCGTGGTGATCGGCGCCTGGGTGCTGCGCTCGCGCATCCGCCATGCCCGCGCGCAGCGGCATGGGCAGGGGCAGCACCACGACGACGGGCAGCACCACGGCGCCGGGCACCACCACCACGGCGAGGGCCACCACGAACACGAACACGGCCATGGCCACGGCCAACACCATCACCACCTCCCCGACGACCTGAGCTGGCGTGGCGTGCTGGGCATGGGCGCGGCGGCCGGGCTCGTGCCCTGTCCGTCGGCGCTCGTCGTCCTCCTGGCCGCGGTCGCCCAGCAGCAGGTGGCCCTGGGCATGGCGCTCATCGTCGTCTTCAGCCTCGGCCTGGCCGCGACGCTCACGGTGCTCGGCCTCCTCGTCGTATCCGCCCGTGGCTGGGGTGGCCGGCTGCCCGTCCCGCGCAGGATCGTCAGCGCCCTGCCCGCGGCGTCCGCCGTTGTCATCGTGGCCGCAGGCGGCCTGCTCACCGCGCAGGCGGTGCCCCAGCTCGTCTGACGACACCGGGCCCGAGCGGCCCGGTGGCGACGACCTGGGCCCGCCGGCGACCCCGCCTGCGCCGACGACCCAGTGGCCCATCGTGCAGGACGGACCACTAGATTCATCGCGTGAGCGCCGCCGTCCGTGTCGAGGGGATCGCCAAGCGCTTCGGGGACACCACCGCGCTGGCCGGGGTGGACCTCGAGGTCCAGCAGGGCGCCGTGCTGGGGCTCCTGGGCCCAAACGGCGCCGGGAAGACCACCATCGTGCGGGTCCTGGCCACGCTGCTGCGCCCCGACGAGGGGCGCGCCGAGGTTCTGGGTCACGACGTCGTGCGCGAGTCGCGGGAGGTCCGCCGCGTCATCGGCCTGGCCGGCCAGTTCGCCGCCGTGGACGAGCTGCTCACCGGGCGCGAGAACCTGCGGCTGTTCGCCGGCCTGTTTCGCATGGGGCGCCGGGAGGGCCGCGCGCGCGCCGAGGACCTGCTGGAGCGTCTGGACCTCCTCGACGCCGCCGACCGCACGGCCAAGACCTACTCGGGCGGCATGCGCCGCCGCCTCGACCTCGCCTCCAGCCTGCTCACCCGTCCCCCGGTCCTCTTCCTCGACGAGCCCACCACGGGGCTGGACCCACGCAGCCGCAACCAGATCTGGACCGTGGTGCGCGAGCTGGTGGAGGAGGGCACCACCGTCCTGCTGACCACCCAGTACCTGGAGGAGGCCGACCAGCTCGCCAGCCGGATAGCCGTGATCGACCACGGTCAGGTCATCGCCCAGGGGACGGGGGACGAGCTCAAGGACCAGGTCGGCGGCCAGATGGTGCAGGTGCGCCTGGTCGATCCGGGGGAGCGCGCGGCGGCCGAGCGGGCGCTGGCGCGCGTCGGCTGCGGGGAGGGTCGTCACACGGGCGGCCAGGACGGCCTGCTCACCGTGCCCGCCCCCCGCGACGGGGTGGCCATGGTGGCCGAGGCGGCCGCGGCCCTGCGCGACGGGGGGGTGCAGGTCAGCGACCTCGCGCTGCGCCGCCCGACGCTGGACGATGTCTTCCTGGACCTGACCGGCCGCGAGGCGGCCGAGGGCGAGGAGGCCGCCACCGAGCCCGACCCGGCCGGGGAGGCCATGGGTAACGGGCGCCGCGACCCCGAGAAGGAGCCCGTGTGAACGCCGCCGTAGCCGGGCTGCGCTGGACGCTGCGCGACTGCCGCCTGGTGACGGGGCGCAACATGCGCCACTTCACCCGCCAGCCCCAGCTCCTGCTGTTCTCGACCATCCAGCCGGTGATGTTCATCATCCTGTTCACGTACGTGTTCGGCGGGGCCATCGGGAGCTCGCTGCCGCAGGGCGTCAGCTACGTCGACTTCCTGCTGCCGGGCATCCTGATCCAGTCCTCGGCCTTCCGCGCCTCGCAGACCGCTGTCGGCCTGGCCGAGGACATGAAGAACGGCGTCGTGGACCGCCTGCGCTCGATGCCCATGTCGCGGGCAGCGGTCCTCGTAGGGCGCACCGGCGCCGACATGGTGCGCACCCTGTTCGTCGTCGCGCTGATGATCGTCGTGGGCTACATCGTCGGCTTCAGCTTCATGGAGGGCCCCCTCCACGCAGTCGCCGCCGTGATCGTCGTGTGCCTGTTCAGCCTCGCGCTGAGCTGGATCTTCGCCTTCGTCGGCCTGATCAGCGACGGTGCCGAGACGGCCCAGTCGGCCGGCTTCGTGTTCATGTTCCCGCTCGTCTTCGCCTCCTCGGTCTTCGTGCCCGTCGAGACCATGCCGGGGTGGCTGGAGGGCTTCGCCAGCGTGAGCCCGGTAACTCTGGCCGTCGACGCAGCCCGTGCCCTCTCCCTGGGGGGCGACGTCGCCGGCCCGCTGCTGGGCTTCCTGGCCTGGACCGTCGGCATCCTCGCCGTGTTCGTGCCGCTGTGCGTGTGGCGCTTTAGGCGCATGAGCTGACGGCCCGCGGCTACCACGCTGGGTCGAACCGTCCATCGGGAGGAGGTCTCGCGTCGATCTTTGTCCTCGTGGAGTGGGGACGGCGGCCGCGTGCCAGGCAGGATGGGCGCCCGATGCGCCTCTCCCCTCGCGACCAGGACAAGCTCATGATCTTCATGGCCGCCGAGGTCGCCCGCCGCCGCCGCGAGCGTGGGCTGAAGCTCAACCACCCCGAGGCCATGGCGCTCATCTCCTCCGAGCTCATGGAGGGCGCACGCGACGGGCGCTCCGTGGCCGAGCTGATGGACTTCGGGACCACGATCCTCAGCCGCGACGACGTGATGGACGGCGTGGCCGAGATGGTCCACGAGGTGCAGATCGAGGCGACGTTCCCCGACGGCACCAAGCTGGTGACCGTCCACGACCCGATCGTCGCCGGGCAGGGCGCATGATCCCCGGCGAGATGCTCGCGGCGCACGGCCCCGACGTCGAGCTCAACGCCGGCCTCGCGACGGCCACCGTCACCGTGGCCAACACGGGCGACCGTCCGATCCAGGTGGGCAGCCACTTCTGCTTCTTCGAGGTCAACAGGGCACTGCGCTTCGACCGGGCCACTGCCTACGGGATGCGCCTCGACGTGCCCGCCGGCACCTCTGTGCGCTTCGAGCCCGGCGACGAGCGCAGGGTCGACCTGGTGGCCCTCGGCGGCCGCCGCGTGGTGCGCGGGCTCAACGGGCTCATCGACGGCGCCCTGGACGACCCGCAGGTGCGCGAGCAGGCGCTGCGCCGCGCCCACGCCCGGGGCTTCCTGGGCGCATGAGCGATCTGAACCGCATCCGGCACGGTGGCCTGTTCGGCCCGACGGTCGGCGACCGGGTCCGCCTCGCCGACACCGCGCTGGTCGTCGAGGTGGAGCGCGACCTCACCGTGGCCGGGGAGGAGGCCGTCTTCGGCGGCGGCAAGACCGTGCGCGACGGCATGGCCCAGGGGACCGCGACCCGCGACGAGGGCGCCATGGACCTGGTCATCACCAACGCCCTGATCGTCGATCACTGGGGGGTGGTCAAGGCCGACGTCGGGGTCCGCGACGGGCGCATCGCGGGCATCGGCAAGGCCGGCAACCCCGACACGATGGACGGCGTCACGCTGGTCATCGGGGCGGCCACCGAGATCATCGCCGGGGAGGGAAGCCTGCTCACCGCGGGGGCGATCGACAGCCACATCCACTTCATCGCGCCCCAGCAGGCCACCGAGGCCATCGCCTCGGGCACCACCACGATGCTCGGCGGCGGCACGGGGCCGGCCACCGGCACCAACGCCACCACCTGCACGCCGGGCGCGTGGAACCTCCACCGCATGCTCGAGGCAGCGGAGGCGCTGCCGCTGAACCTCGGGTTCCTGGGCAAGGGGAACGCGTCCAACCCCGCCGCGCTGCGCGAGCAGGTCGCGGCGGGAGCGTGCGGTCTCAAGCTCCACGAGGACTGGGGCACGACCCCCTACGCCATCCGCTCTTGTCTCTCCGTGGCCGACGAGCTCGACGTCCAGGTGGCCATCCACACCGACACCCTCAACGAGTCGGGCTTCCTGGAGGACTCGCTGGCGGCGCTCGAGGGCCGCACGATCCACACCTACCACACCGAGGGAGCGGGCGGCGGCCACGCGCCGGACATCATCCGCGCGTGCGGGGAGCCCAACGTGCTGCCCTCCTCGACCAACCCGACGCGGCCCTACACGGTCAACACGATCGACGAGCACCTCGACATGCTCATGGTCTGCCACCACCTGAGCCGCTCGGTGCCCGAGGACATCGCCTTCGCCGAGAGCCGCATCCGCGCCGAGACCATCGCGGCCGAGGACGTCCTGCACGACCTCGGCGCCTTCAGCATGATCTCCTCGGACTCGCAGGCCATGGGCCGCGTGGGCGAGGTGTGGATGCGCACCTGGCAGACCGCCGACAAGATGCGCCGCCAGCGCGGGCCGCTGCCCGGCGACAGCGAGACCGCCGACAACGAGCGGGTCAAGCGCTACGTGGCCAAGGTGACCATCAACCCGGCCGTCACGCACGGGATCGCCGGCGAGGTGGGCTCGGTCGAGGAGGGCAAGCTGGCCGACCTGTGCCTGTGGAGCCCGGCCTTCTTCGGGGTCAAGCCCGAGCTGGTGATCAAGTGGGGCTTCATCGCCTATGCGCAGATGGGCGACGCCAACGCCTCCATCCCCACGCCCGAGCCGGTGCTGCCCCGCCCGATGTTCGCCGCCCACGGCGCCGCCGTGCAGTCGACCTCGGTGACCTTCGTCTCCGCGGCGGCAGTCGCGGCGGACGTCGGCGCCCGCCTGGGGCTGCGCAAGCGCCTGGCCGCTGTGAGCGAGACCCGCGCGCTGAGCAAGGGCGACATGGTGCGCAACGACCTGCTGCCCGCCATCGAGGTGGACCCCGAGACCTACGAGGTGCGCGCCGACGGGGAGCTGCTCACGTCCGAGCCCGCCGCCGAGCTGCCGCTGGCCCAGCGCTACTTCCTGTTCTGATGCGCGCCGGCCTCCTCCCGCTGCTGCAGCTCTCCGACAGCGCCTTCCCGACGGGAGCGTTCAGCCATTCGCTCGGACTGGAGACGCTGGTGGCCGGCGGCACGGTGCGCGACGGCGCCACGCTGGAGGCGGCGATCGTCGACCACCTGGGGGCGATGGCCACCTCCGACCTCGCGACCCTGCGCGGCGTCGCCGAGGCGGAGTCGGTGGAGCGGGTGGTGGCGCTCGACCGCACCCTGGGCGCCACGAAGCTGGCGCGCGAGGCGCGGGGGGCCAGCGCCGCGATCGGGCGCAGCCTGCTCGACGGCGCCACGGCGCTGGAGCTCCCCGACCCAGGGCCCGCGCAGTACCGGGCACTCGTGCGCGCCGGCGACGCGCCGGGCCACCACGCAGTGGCCTACGGCGTGGTGGGCACCGCGCTGGACCTCCCCGTGGAGGACGGCGTCACCGCCTTCGCCTACGCGGCCTGCGCGTCGCTGGTGGCCGCCGGGCAGAAGCTCGTGCCCCTGGGCCAGCGCGAGGCCCAGCGCATCCTGCTCGCCCTGCACGCCCCCATCGCCACCGCGATGGAGCTCAGCGGCGCCGTCGATCCCACCGACCCCTATGCCTTCGCCCCCGTCCAGGAGGTGGCCGCCATGGCCCACGAACGCCAGCGCACCCGGTTGTACATCTCGTGAGCGCCCTGAAGCTGGGCATCGGCGGGCCGGTGGGCTCGGGCAAGACGGCGCTGGTCGCCGAGTTGTGCCGGCGCATGGGCTCAGAGCTCCAGATCGCCGTGGTGACCAACGACATCTTCACCCGCGAGGACGCCGAGTTCCTGATCGCCGCGGCGGTGCTGCCCGACGGGCGCGTGACCGGCGTGGAGACCGGCGGCTGCCCGCACACGGCCATCCGCGACGACGTGTCCATGAACCAGCTCGCCATCGAGGCACTCGAGGAGCGCTTCCCGGGCGTGGAGCTGATCCTCGTGGAGAGTGGCGGCGACAACCTCAGCGCGTCGTTCAGCCCCGACCTGGTCGACGCCTCCGTCTACGTGGTGGACGTCGCGGGCGGCGACAAGGTGCCCCGCAAGGGTGGGCCGGGCGTCACGCGCTCCGAGCTGCTGATCATCAACAAGGTCGACCTGGCCGACCGCGTGGGCGCCGACCTCTCGGTCATGGACCGCGACGCGGCCGCGCTGCGCGAGGGCGCGCTGGTCCTTTTCACCTCCGTGGTCCACGGGGACGGCATGGAGGAGGTGGTCGCATGGGTGCGCACGGCGGTGCGTCAGCGCAGCTGGACCCCGACGGGGTCGACGCTGCGGGGGGACGGACACCACTACCACGACCACGCCTGACCGGCACCGGTCAGCGCGGCGCGTGCCACGTGCGCCTGGCGCGCGACGGCGGGCGCACGGCGCTCGTCCGGCGCTTCGCCTCGCAGCCGTGGGGTGCCGTCCAGGTCGCGCGGTCCGATGCCTCGGGGGTCGCCGAGGTCGTGCTCACCAACCCCGGCGGCGGGACGCTGGGCGGCGACCGCCTCGAGCTGACCGTGGAGGTCGGGCTGGGCGCGCGGGGCACCGTGTGCACGCAGGGGGCGACGAAGGTCTATCGCGGCGCCGAGGCGGTGCAGCGCACCCGCCTGGGCGTCGCCGACGGCGGCGTGCTCGAATACGTGCCCCACCACGTCATCCCCTTCGCGCGCTCGCGCTGGCGCCAGGACACGGTGATCGACCTGGCGGGCGGCGCACGGCTGCTGGCCTGGGAGGCCTTTGGCGCGGGTCGCCTGGCCCGCGGCGAGCGCTTCGCCGTCGACGGCCTGGCCAGCCGCACGCTCGTGTTGCGCGATGGCGCGCCCGTGGCCGCTGACGGCTGCGAGCTGCGTGGCGGCGGGGAGCCCTTCGGCGGCTGGGCGTACCTGGCCACGGTGTTCATCGTCGCGCCCGAGGGGCTGGGCGGGCTGGCCGACGAGCTGCACGCGCTGCTGGCCGGACAGGGCGCGGCGGTACTGGGCTCGGCCAGCACGCCGCAGGAGGGCGTGCTCTGCGCGCGGCTGCTCACGGCGACCGCTCCCGCCCTGACCGCGGCCCTCAACGCGCTGCGCGCCTGCGCGCGCCCGGTGCTCGGCCTGGCCCCGGCGGGACGGGAGATCGTCTGACGATGGCCACGCGGCTATCTCACCGGCTCCAGTCGTGGGCGCGCGGTGGCGGGAGCCGACGGCGGGAAGCCGTAGGCTGAACCGTCCGTCACCGCGACCCGCTCCTCCCACGGCAGCCGATACTCTCCCGCCACCAGGTCGCGCATGTAGGTGTACGGGCAGTCGCGCTCGCCACCGTCGACCGCCACGTAGGCGCGGTGGCCGAGCTGGTAGGGGTTGTTCTCGACTCCCCAGCCCTCGCGGGCGTCGTCGGCGCGATGCGGGACGACCTCGCCCGTGATCACCTCGCCCGGCTGGGCGCTGCCGGGCACCACCACCTCGCCGGCGAAGTCGCAAATCATGCCCTCGCCCATCGAGCGGTAGGTGCCGTCCTCGCCGGCCATGCAGACCGAGACGGTGTACATCAGGTTGCAGAACGCGTTGGCCTGGTTGGTGATCCGCCAGGCGTGGCGGATCGGCGTGGTGTACCCGGCGGTGCGGATCATCACGTTGGCCCCCCTGTAGGCGGCCTCGCGTGCCATCTCGGGGAACATGCCGTCGTGGCAGATGATCAGCCCCAGGCGCGAGCCCGCGGGACCGTCGCAGACCGGGATGCCCAGGTCGCCTGGCGCCCACGGCTCGACCGGGACCCAGGGATGGAGCTTTCTGTAGTGGATCTGCAGGTCGCCGGCGTCGTCGATCACCAAGCCGGTGTTGAAGGGGTTGCCGGCCGGGTTTCGCTCCATGATCGAGAAGCACCCCCAGACGCCGACCTCGGCGCACGTCGCGCGCAGCGCCTCGACCTCGGGGCCGTCGAGCTCGCACATCAGCTCCGGCGCCATGCTCATGCTCAGCCCGTGCAGGCAGTACTCGGGGAAGACGACGAGGTCCAGCGCCGGGGTGGCCCGCTTGGCGGCGCGCGTCGCCTCGCAGACCATGCCCAGCGTGCGCTCGAGGTCGTCGGGCGTCTGCACCGTCGGAAGCTGGAACTGCGCGAGCCCGACGACCATGCCGCCGGGAGATGGGTTGAGACCGCCGAGACCGCTCATGTGGTTGCTCCTTCGTCGTGGTTGGGCTGGATCGCGTCCATCAGGACGCTGCTGCGGGCGACGGCGCCGAAGATCCCACCCTGCATCTTCACCATGTGGACGGCGGCTTGGTGGTTGCTCTCCTCCGTGGCCCCGGTGCAGTCCTCGAGCAGCAGGCACTCGTAGCCCAGGTCGTTGCCCTCCCGCAGCGACGTGTGCACGCAGACGTCGGTGGTGATGCCGGTGAACACGAGGTTCTGGATCCCGCGGTTGCGCAGCACGAGCTCGAGGTCGGTCTGGGAGAAGGCGCCCTTGGTCGCCTTGTCGATCACCGCCTCACCCGCGACGGGTGCGAGCTCGGGGACGATCTCCCAGCCCGGCTCGCCGCGCACGAGCACCCGCCCGCAGGGCCCGCTGTCACCGATCCCGGCTCCGACGCGCCGCGAGCGCCAGAGCTTGTTGGGCGGGCAGTCCGAGAGGTCGGGCTTGTGACCCTCGCGCGTGTGCACGATCGGCAGACCGAGCTCGCGCCACAGCGCCAGCAGGTCGCGGGTCGGCTCGATCCCGCGACGTGTCAGGGCGATGTCGTAGCCCATGGCATCGACGTAGCCGCCCGGCCCGCAGAAGTCGTGCTGCCAGTCGATCAGCAGCAGTGCGGTGCGCTCGAGCTCCAGCGCACCGCCGAAGGGCCAGGGGTAGGGATCGGCCGGGACGGTCCCCAGCGACGGGGCCGCGGGCCGATCAGCCGGGTATCTCACCGGTCACCCCCTCGACCAGGTAGTCGGTCTCCTCGAGCTCCTCCACCGAGGGCTGCGGGCCCGGGATCCGGACCCTGCCGCCCTGGTCCCTGATCGGCCCGGTGAAGGGCTCCAGCTCGCCCGACCTGATCTCCGCGGCCGCGGCTTCGACGCGCTCGCGGATCTCCGGCGTGGCCGCGCCGCCGAACGGCGTGAGCTGCACCGCCTCGCCGAGGCCGCTGCGGTAGCGTCCGTCGTACTTGGAGCCCTCGAACCCGCCGGCCTCGATGGTGCGCACGGCGTCGACGTAGAGCGGCCCCCAGCTCCAGGCGGCGCCGGTCAGCCACGCCTCGGGCGCCACACGGGAGGCGTCGAAGTGGTAGCCGGTGACCTTGGCGCCGCGGCGCGCGGCGGTCTCGATGACCGTGTTCGTGCAGTCCTGGTGCTGGGTGATTACGTCGGCGCCCTGATCGATCAGGCTGTTGGTGGCGGCAGCCTGCTTGGCGGGATCGCACCAGTTCGAGGTGAAGACGATCGAGGTCGTGACGTCGGGGTTGACCGACCTGGCGCCCAGCTCGTAGGCGTTGACGTTGAGCAGCACCTGCGCGATGGGGAAGCCTCCGACGAAGCCGAGCCTGTTGGACTCGGTCGCCATCCCCGCGGCGACGCCCGCCGCGTACTGGGCCTGCCAGATCGTGCCGAAGTAGGTGCCGACGTTCTCGGCGGTGTCGAGCCCACCCTGGTGCAGGAAGGTGACGTCGGGGTACTTCCGTGCGACGTTGAGCGCGGGCTCCAAATGTCCGAAGCTCGTCGGGAAGATGATCGTCGCGCCGTCGTCGATCATGTTCTCCATCACCCGCTCCGCCTCCGCGGTCTCGGGCACGTTCTCGGCCTGGAGCACTTCGGCGTCCGGAAACGCCTCGGCGACGGCCTGCGAGCCGGCGAAGGCGGCCTGGTTGTAGCCGAAGTCGTCGCGCGGCCCGACGTAGAGGAAGCCGATCGTGGTCTGGCCTTCGGCCCCGCTCTCCTCGTCGCCGCCGCAGGCGATCAGCGTGGCGGCGAGCGCGAAGGCGATCGCGACGGCGATCAGGTGGCGCACCTTGGGTCTGCTCATCGGGGAACTGCCTCCTGGTGATCGTGGCTTGGGTGTCACGCGCGTTGCGCTCCGGCGAAGACGGCGCTCAGGCCCCGGGGCATGCGCGAGACCGCCCGCGAGCTGAGGACGACGAGCGCGAGAATCGTGAGCACGTAGGGCGCGGTCTCGAGCAGGAACGGCGAGATTCCGACGCCGCGCGCCTGGAGTTGGAGCTGGAGGCTGAGCGCCCCGCCGAAGATGAACGCCCCGAGCGGTGCTCGCAGCGGCTCCCAGGCAGCGAATATGACCAGCGCCACGGCGATGAAGCCACGCCCCACGGTCAGATCCTCCACCCAGGTGAGCGTGATCGCCAGCGCGAGCTGGGCGCCGCCGATCCCGGCGAGCGCTCCGCCCGCGGCGAGCGCCAGGTAACGCACGCGCCGCGGCGAGTGCCCGTAGGCGAAGGGCACCTCATCGCGCTCGCCGGTGGCGCGCAGGACCAGTCCCCACCGGGTCCGGTAGAGGAACCACCACAGCGCCGGTGCGAGCAGCAGCGCCAGATAGGTGAGCACGTCGTGCGCGAAGAGGATCGGCCCGGCGAAGGGGATCTCCGACAGCAGCGGGATCGGCGCCACTCCAAGCCCGTTGATCTGACGGCCGACGAGGCTCGAGCCCAGCGCCGCCGTCACCCCGAGGCCCAGGAAGAAGATCGCCAGCCCGTTGGCGAGCTGGTTGGCGCCGCGATCGACCACCATGAAGGCGTGCAGCAACGCCGGGAGCGCGCCGGCCGCGGCGGCCGCGGCGATGCCCAGCAATGGACTGCCGGTCGCCACGGTGGTCGCGAACGCCGCGAGCGCGCCGCAGAGCATGGAGCCCTCGGTTCCGAGGTTGACCACCCCCGATCGCTCGGCCACCAGCTCGCCGTGCGTGGCGAACAGCACGGGGGAGCCCTGGCGCACGGCGCCCACCAACACGTCCTCCACCAGACTCATCCCTGCCTCCCAGCGCGGCGGCGAAGACCGAGGACAGCCATCACGACCACCGCCATCAGGATGTAGACCGTCGTCGAGGGCAGCCCGGCATCGATCTGCAGGTTGTCGCCGCTGACCGAGATCGCCGCCAGCGCCAGCCCCGCGCCGACCACCGCGAGCGGCCGGTGGCCCACAAGCCAGCTCGCGAGGAAGCCGATGTAGCCGAAGCCCACCGCAACCGCCGGTCGCAGGCGCCCCTCGACGGCCACGACCTCGATCGCGCCCGCCAGCCCCGCCAGCGCACCGCCGGCGACGAGGGCGATGACGAGGGTGCGGGAGACGTTGAAGCCGCTACGGCGCCCGGCCTCCTTGTTGCCGCCCACGACCCGTGCGCGAAAGCCCCAGCGCGTGCGGCCCATGACCAGCCAGACGCCGACCGCCGCGACGAGCGCGACCAGCAGCCCGGCGTGAGCCGTTCCCCCGGGCAGCAGCGGCACCGTGCCGCCGGCGCCGAAGTCGGCCGTGTAGGGGAAGCTGGCCGAGTCGGGGTCGCGCCACGGCCCGTGCACGACGTAGGCGACCACCGAGACGGCCACGAAGTTCAGCAGCAACGTGACGATCACCTCGTTGGTGCGTGCCCCCACGTAGAGGCCGGCGGCGATGCCCGCCCACACCAGGCCGCCGAGTGCGCCGCCCAGCGCGAGCAGCGGGAGGGTGGCCACGGGGCTCAGCGTGTCGGGCAGGGCGAGCCCGACCCCCGTCGCCCCGACCGCCCCCAGCAGGAGCTGGCCCTCCCCTCCGACGTTGATCAGGCCGGCGCGCGCCGGCAGCGCGACGGCGAGGCCGGTCAGGATGAAGGGCGTCGCCCGGATCAGCGTCTGGTCGATCGAGACCTCGAGCGCCGGAAGCACGACGAGCAGCCCCAGCAGGGTGCCGAATACCCAGGCGGCCGGGCGCGCGTAGGGCGGGCGCAGAAGGGCGCCCGGCGTCAGCCGGCCCGTGGCGGGGAGCGCGTTCACGACGGGTTGCCGAGCATCAGCGTGCCGACCTCACGGTGGCTGGTCTGCTCTGAGCGCTTGACCGCCGCCAGGCGTCCCGCGTGCAGCACAGCGATCCAGTCCGACAGCGCGAAGAGCTCCTCGAGATCCTCGGAGAAGAGCAGCACGCCCGCGCCCAGGCCCGCACTCCCCAGCAGGAGCTCCTGGGCCTTGCGCTGCGTCGCGACGTCGAGCCCCCGGGTGGGGTAGGCGGCCACGATCAGCCCCGGCTCCTGCCCGAGCGCGCGGGCAAGCATTACCCGCTGGACGTTGCCCCCGGAGAGCTCGCCGACGACCCTGTGGCCAGAGGCCAGCGATAGCGCCTGGGCCGCGGGCAGCTCACTCACCGCCTGCTCGACCGCGTCCCAGTCGTAGCCGAGGCGGCGTCGGGGGGCCGTGGCGCCACCGAGGGTCATGTGCTGGGTCACCGTCATGCCCGGCACGACCTCGTCGCTCAGAGGATCCCCGGCCACGCCCGCGGCGCGCGCGTCGATGGCCGAGCGCGGTCGTCCGTTGACGCGTCGGCCGAGCACCTCCAGCGAGCCGCGCTCGAGCGGTCGCAGGCCGAGCACCGCGTCGGCGAGCTCGCGCTGGCCGCTGCCGGACACGCCGGCGACGCCCACGACGTCGCCCTTCTCGACGACCAGCGAGAGCTCGCTGATCGCTCGTCCGCCGCCGTCCCGCGCGACCTCGATCCCGCTCGCGTTGAGCGCGGGCATCAGGCCGGGCCCACGGCGGCGCCTGCCGCCGTCCTTGCGCAGCGCCAGCGACGCCACCGGCCGACCGACCACGGCCTCCACGAGCTCGTCGTCGCCCACCCTCCGGGGGTCGTCGATGGCGGTGACCACCCTGCCGTCACGGAGCACGGTGACCCGGTCGGCGACGGCGCGGACATCGGCGAGCTTGTGGGTGATGATCAGCAGCGCGAGGCCGGCGGCGCGCAGCTCGCCGACCACCCGCAGCAGCCCCTCGGCCTCCTGTGGAGCCAGCAGGCTGGTCGGCTCGTCGAGCACGATCACTTCCGCGTCGCTGAGCAGCACCTTGAGGATCTCGACCTGCTGACGCTCGGCCATGGACAGGCTCGTCACCCGCGCCCGCGGGCGCACGCTCATCCCGTGCCTGGCCGCCTCGGTCTCCAGGCGCGACTTCACGGCCGCGCGCCCCGGCGCGGCGCCAGCCTTGGGCAGCGCCAACAGCACGTTCTCGAGCACGGTGAGGGCCGGCACGAGCCGGAAGTCCTGGAAGACGAGGCCGATCCCGAGCTCCCGGGCGCGCGCCGGAGACCCGATCTCGACCTGGTGCCCGTCGCGCAGCACGACCCCCTCGTCCGGAGGGCTGACCCCGTAGAGCGCCTTGGCCAGCGTCGACTTGCCGGCGCCGTTCTCGCCCAGGACCGCGTGGACCTCCCGGGCGCGCAGCTCGAGGTCGATCGCGTCGTTGGCGGTGAGCGTGCCGAACCGCTTGGTCAAGCCGCGGACTTCGAGCGGCGGTGGACGTTCCAGCGCGGTCAACCCCGTGCCATCGTCCCCACCGTCCTCGGATGCTCGCGCTCCCGACGCGGGCGCTGGGGCGTTGCTGGCGGTCACACGCACTGTCGCCAAGCTACGGAGGCGAAGTGGTCCTGCCACTGGACCGGTGTACAGAAGCAGCCGATCGCGATCCGACACGCGGATAGGTGGCGGGGCGACCTCGTGCCACCCTTCGCGCCATGACGATCGCCTCGTGGACGTTCGGCCCCGAAGATGGGGTGCCCCCGCCGGTCGCACCGTTCGCCCACGCCACCGCCGCCGGCCCGACGCTTTACGTCACCGGCCAGATGCCGACGGACCTCGACGGCCGGCTCGTGCCGGGCGGGATCAGCGAGCAGACCGACCAGGTCATGCGCAACCTCGCGCGCGTGCTCGAGCTCGTGGGCGGCAGCCTCTCCGACGTCGTCGCCGCCCGCGCCTACCTCACCGACTGGGCCGACTATCCGGCCTTCAACGTCGCCTACCAGGCCTGGTTCGCGCAGCGCCTGCCCAGTCGCACGTGCACCGGCACCGAGGCGCTGGCCGCGGGAGCGTGCGTCGAGGTGGATCTGGTGGCGTGGCGGGCGGAGGGGTGGCAGGCCTGAGCTCGACCACCCCTCGGGCGCCCTGTACCGCGGGCCCAAGTCCTTGCCCGATCTCTAGACGGCGGTCGATTCGGCCCGGCTGGATGGGTTGGCAGGATGCCAACCCTCCTCGCTCCGTCGGCTCAAGCTGCGGCGCGCTTCCAATCAATCCGGAGGCTCTTCCATGGCGACGGTCGCACCCCCCACGCGTCGGCAACGCGCCCAGCGGCGCATCAGCCGGCTCGTCGACGACCCGATGCTCGAGGACTACTCGCTGCGCTACGCGCCGACCACGTTTCGCCGCTGGAAGGAGTCCAGGGTCGTCATCGCGGCGCTGGGAGCACAGCGATGAGAACGCCGCTGCAATGTCAGCTTCTCGATGGCACGCGGAGGAAGGAGCACTCGGGCTCTGGCTCGAGCCGGAGGACCCCGCAACCGTCAGCATCGATATGCACCGGCGCCACATCGGCGGAGGAGTCCGAGCGTCAGGCCCTGAACCTGATGGTCATGCATGTCGGCCTGATCATCGGCTGGCCCGAGGTCGTCCGCGAGTGGGCCGCCCGGCTCGACCAAGACGTGCCCGCCGGCTTCGCCAGCGCAAAGACTGCCAGCGAGGCGGCCGGAACGCTCGCGCTGGCGACGTGAACGGCGCCGCCGACATGGGGGGCATGCACGGCTTCGGCGCCATCCCGCGCGAGGACGACGAGCCGGTCTTCCATGCCGGATGGGAGGGTAGAGCGGCGAGCATCCAGGTCGCGCTAGAGACCCAAGGCGTCTGCTCGACCGACGAGCACCGCTTCGAGGTCGAGCGGCTGCGCCCCGACCGCTACCTGGCCGCGTCCTACTACGAACGCTGGCTGCTCGGTACCGAGGCGATCCTCGCACAGCGGGGCATCGTGTCCGCAGAGGAGTTCGTCGCGCGTCGCGCCGAGCTGCGCGCCCGGCCCGGCGCCCGGCCCACCCAGCGCGTCGACGAGCCGCTCGGCGAGCACATCGACCGCGTGATCCGCGAGGGCGTGACGAAGCGACGACCGGAGTCCGACGGACCGCGCTTCGCGGTCGGAGAATGGGTGCGCGGGCGCAACGTCCACCCCACCGGCCACACGCGCCTGCCCCGCTATTACGGCGCGTGGCAAATGTAGCGGTCATTGTGCGTAGCGGACGTGGGGGGCTTGGAAGTAGTTGCGCACGATGTTGGGTGTGCGGGTGTGGAGGTAGTCGACGGCCATCTCGGTGAGCTGGGAGACGGTTGAGGGGCGTCGGCGGGCGACATGGGCGTGGACGTCGTTGTTGAGGTACTCGTCGGGGTTGACCTCGGGCGCGTAGGGCGGCAGGAAGAACAGCTCGAGCTGGGGGTGGTCTTCCTGCCACAGCTTGACGGCGGCCGACTTGTGGATCGAGTGGTTGTCGACGATCAAGAAGATCTTGCGGTCGGGGTGGTGGGCGATGAGCTTGTCGGCGAAGTCCATGAAGCGGATCTCGTCGCCGTAGCCGCAGAAGACATCGAACAGCAGCGTGCCGTCGTTGGCGATGGCGCTGATGACGTTGACTGCGAAGCGCTTGCCCGTCAGCGGCGTGACGGCGCGCTGGCCAACCGGCGCGTAGCTGGTGCCGGCGGTCTGCCCGGCCCGCAGGCCCATCTCGTCGGCCCACAAGATCTTTGCGCCCTGGGCCTGCGCGCGCGCCTGGATGGCGGGGTACTCGTGCTCAAGCCAGGCCCCCACGCGCGCGGGGTCCTGCTGGGCCCAGCGCTTGGCCGGCTTCTTAGACGACCATCCCCAGGCGCGCAGGTAGCGCCCGACCGTCTGACGCGACAGCGCGACCCCAAACAGCTTGGCGATCAGCGCGCGCACCGCGCCGCGGCTCCACAGCACGCCCTCTCCGAGCTCGAGCTGGTCGGGGTTTGAGCCCATCATCGTGCGCACGACCTGGGCCTGCTGAGGCTGCGAAAGCGCCATCTGCTCGCCCGCGCGCCGCCCGCGGCGCCGCTCGCGCAGCCCGTCCATCCCCCCGACGCGAAAGCGCGCCGACCAGCCCGCCACCGTGCGCAGCCCGACCCCAAGCGCGGCGGCCACCTGGCTGTGAGAGTGGCCCTGGCCCAACATCCCCACCCCACGCTCGCGCAGCGCCGCCTGGGCCTCACCCGACAGACTGCGCGCATCGCCGACCTCACCCATACCCGGCACCCTACCATGCCTCCACCACAATAAGGTTAAGCCCATATTATCACCGCACCAGTTGCCGCGCGCCGTAATACGCGCGCGGGCGGGCCGGCCGGGTAGTCGCCGACTACGGCGCTTACGCCTTCGCCGACGCGCTCGCCGCCCGCGCAGGAGAGCAGCCGCAGCATTTCTATTCGGTGCGGTTCGAGGGTTCGGAGCTGTGGGGGCCGGACGCCGAGGCGCGGACGGCCATCCACCTCGACCTTTTCGAGTCCTATCTGGAGCCCGCGTGAGCGGCAGCCAAGCGCACACTCACGCTCATGACCTGGACGAGCCAGCGCTGCGGGCCCGGGCGCTCGAGTCGCTACTGCTGGAGAAGGGCCTTCTGGCCAGCGACACGGTCGAGCGCATCGTGCGCGTCTACGAGCATCACGTCGGGCCGATGAACGGCGCGCGGCTGGTCGCCCGCTCGTGGGTCGACCGGGCGTTCCGCGCGCGATTGCTCGCCGACGGCTCGGCCGCGGCCCAAGAGATGGGCGTGCTCGGGCTCGGCACCGACCGACTGGTCGCCGTCGAGAACGCACCGCGCGTCCACAACCTCGTTGTCTGCACGCTGTGCTCCTGCTATCCGTGGTCCATCCTCGGGCTGCCGCCCACCTGGTACAAGGACCCCGCCTACCGCTCACGCGCGGTGCTCGAGCCCCGCACCGTGTTGGCCGAGTTCGGCACTATCCTCGACGAGAGTGTCGAGGTGCGTCTCTGGGACAGCAGCGCCGAGGTGCGCTACCTAGTCGTGCCCGAGCGACCAGCGGGTACCGCCGAGCTCGATGGGGAGGCCCTGGCCGCGCTCGTCACTCGCGACGCGATGATAGGCGTCACCCGACTTGCGGCGGCGGCGTGAGCACCGCGCTGTGATCGTCGAGGACCTTGAGGGACCCTTGGCCCTTCCGCGAACCAATGGCGAGCTCCTCTTCGCGCAGCCATGGGAGGCGTCGGCTCTAGCTCTGGCTCAAGCGCTCGAGGAGCAGGGCCTCCTCGACCGTGAGGCGTTCCGCCGACGTCTGGTCGCCGAGATCGGCGCCTGGGGTCACGCCCCGAGAGGCGAGCAACCGACCTCGGACTACTACGTCTGCTGGCTGCGTGCGCTCGAAGACGCAGTCCTAGCCGAGGGACTCGCCGGCGCAGATGAGCTGCGAGCCCGCACCGCCGAGCTTGACGAGCACGACCAGCATTAGCTAAGTGGGCTATCCATTTCCGTCCACCTGAGGTCGTAGCGTGA
Source organism: Candidatus Siliceabacter maunaloa (assembly GCA_024330185.1). Taxonomy (GTDB): domain Bacteria; phylum Actinomycetota; class Thermoleophilia; order Solirubrobacterales; family Solirubrobacteraceae; genus Siliceabacter; species Siliceabacter maunaloa. The sequence goes on along the minus strand of JANDLV010000016.1, from coordinate 47,616 downwards.
TGGCGTGCCTGCAGACGCGCCTCGGGCGGGTGTCGACTACCCGCGTAGCTTCCATGAGCTGACGGCCTGGTTTCCCGATGACGAGGCGTGTCTTGCGCTACCTCGAGCGGGTGCGCTGGGGCGATGGGTTCGTCTGTCGCTTCTGTGGCGTCGTCGGCGGTGAGTGGTGGGCTGTGCGTCGCGGGATGCGTCGCTGCGCGGCTTGCCGGCGCGAGAGTTCGGTGACCGCCGGGACGATCTTCCACGCCAGTCGGCTGCCGCTGCAGAGCTGGCTGGCGGCGATCTGGTACGTGGTCAACCAGAAGCAGGGCGTCAGCGCGCTAGGGCTGCAACGGGTGCTGGGCTTTGGCAGCTATCAGACGGCGTGGGCGTGGCTGCACAAGCTGCGTCGCGCGATGGTGCTGCCCCGGCCGCGAGCTGCTCGCCGGCGTCGTCGAGGTCGACGAGAGCTACGTCGGCGCCACACGGCCGGGCAAGCGCGGGCGCGGCGCGGCGGGCAAGGCGATCGTCGCGATCGCCGTCGAGGACCACGACGGCGCGCCCGGCCGCACCCGCCTGGCCCGCATCCCCGACGTCAAGCGCCAGACGCTGACCGACTTCGTGCTCGACCACGTCGACCGCGGGACCGAGGTGCGCACCGATGCCTACCACGGCTACGACGACGTCGGGCGTCACCGCTTCAGCCACGTCGTGGTCAACGTCAAGGCCTCCGGCGACCCCGCCCACGTCGCGATGCCTCACGTCCACCGTGTCGCCTCGCTGCTCAAGCGCTGGCTGCTCGGGACCCACCAGGGCGCCGTCACCCACGGCCAACTGGACTTCTACCTCGACGAGTTCACGTTTCGCTTCAACCGCCGCCGTTCGCGACACCGCGGGCTGCTGTTCTACCGGCTCATCGAGGGCGCGCTGACCGCCGACCCCCACCCCTACGCGACCCTCCTCACGCCGCGCACCGCGGCCTGACCAACCTTCTCCCTGCACTCCGTCGAATCGGTGGAGCGAAGTGGATAGCCCACTTAGCTAATGCCGTGACCGGCAATGTTGGCCTCGTTGCCGGCAGGGGTCGTTGTAGGCCGGGGCGGGCGGTGGGCCGCTGGTCGGTAGCGCGCAGGTGGCGTTTGAGGTCTTGGTTGAGGCTCTCGTCGGGGTTGAGCTCGGGGCCGTAGGCGGGCAGGAAGACGAGCTCGAGGCGCTCGAGGCGTCCCGTCTCGCGCTGGCCATTGGCGGACCTTCTTGGGTGTGGGAGTGGTTGTCCACGACGAGGTAGTCCTTGCGGTCGGGGTCGGTCTTGATTCCCTGTACCGGGGGCCCAAATCCCTGTCCGATCTCTGGACGGCGGTCGATTCGGCCCGGCTGGATGGGTTGGCAGGATGCCAACCCTCCTCGCTCCGTCGGCTCAAGCTGCGGCGCGCTTCCAATCAATCCGGAGGCTCTTCCATGGCGACGGTCGCACCCCCCACGCGTCGGCAACGCGCCCAGCGGCGCATCAGCCGGCTCGTCGACGACCCGATGCTCGAGGACTACTCGCTGCGCTACGCGCCGACCACGTTTCGCCGCTGGAAGGAGTCCAGGGTCGTCACCGCGGCGCTGGGCGGCATCGCCTACCCGGTCGACTTCGCCATCGGAGCCTCGCTGGCGATCACCTTCGGCTTCACCAACGCCCTCTTCGCGATCCTGCTCGCCGCAGTGGTCATCTTCCTCACGTCGTTCCCGATCTCGTACTACTCGGCCAGGTACTCGATCGACATGGACCTGCTGACCCGCGGGGCGGGCTTCGGCTACCTGGGCTCCACCATCACGTCGCTCGTCTACGCGACCTTCACCATCATCTTCTTCGCGCTCGAGGGGTCGATCATGGCCCAGGCCTTCGAGATCGGCCTCGGCCTCCCGCTCTGGCTGGGGTACCTGATCGTCGCCCTGGTGGTCATCCCGCTCGTGATCTTCGGCATGACGGCCCTGTCCAAGATGCAGGCCTGGACCACGCCGATCTGGGTCCTGCTGCTGCTGTCACCGTTGGTGGCCATCCTGGTCACGGACGCCGGCGCGTTCTCGGAGTGGACGGGCTTCGCGGGTGAGGCCGACAGCTCCGGGCTCAACGCGCTCTCGCTGGGCATCGGCGCCGGCATCGCGCTGTCGCTCGTCGCCCAGATCGGCGAGCAGGTCGACTACCTGCGGTTCATGCCCCCCAAGACTCCAGAGAACCGCAAGCGGTGGTGGGCCGCGGTCGTCGCCGGTGGCCCCGGCTGGGTGATCTTCGGGGCGTTCAAGCAGCTCGTCGGCGCGTTCCTGGCCTTCTACATCGCCGCCGAGGTCGGCCTGGTGGCCGCGGGTGAGCCGATCGAGCAGTTCATCGTCGCGTTCGACACGTTCCTCCCGAGCGGCATCGTCGTCGGTCTGGCGGTCTTCTTCATCCTGCTCTCGGCGTTCAAGATCAACGTCACCAACGCCTACGCAGGCTCGCTGGCCTGGTCGAACTTCTTCTCACGCGTGCTGCACCGCCACCCGGGCCGGATCGTGTGGGTCTTCTTCAACGTGGCGATCGCGCTGGTGTTGATGCAGATCGGCGTCTTCGCCTTCCTCAACACGGTGCTCGGCTTCTACTCCAACGTGGCGATCGCGTGGATCGGCGCGGTGGTGGCCGACCTGGTCATCATCAAGCCGCTCAAGCTCAGCCCGTCCTACGTCGAGTTCAAGCGCGCGCACCTCTTCCCCATCAACCCGGTCGGCTTCGGTGCCCTGCTCATCGCCTCGACGATCTCGATCGCCGCCTACTTCGGCGCGTTCGGTGAGACGCTCGACGCCTACTCGCCGTTCCTGGCGCTGGTCGTCGCCATGATAACCGCGCCCCTGATCGCCGTCGCCACCAAGGGGCGGTACTACATCGCGCGGGAGTCGGCCATCCCCTGGGGGGAGCCCGGGGAGACGCCCGTGGCCATGAAATGCACGGTCTGCGAGCAGGACTACGAGGCGCCGGACATGGCCCAGTGCCCGTTCCACTCGGGACCCATCTGCTCACTGTGCTGCACGCTGGAGAAGACCTGCGACGACATGTGCAAGGCCAAGGCCGAGGGCCCGGCCCAGAAGATCCTGGCCGGGTGATCGCGCATACCCGAGGTCATCTTCAGCGTCGACCGCGACCAGTCAAAGCCCATGGCCGAGCAGGCGGTGCCCGGTCACAACCGCTGGCACCCGGACATCCCGCCCGTGGTCGCGATCGACCCGGGCGGGAGCTACCGCATCGAGTGCAAGGAGTGGACCGACGAGCAGATCACCAACTCCGACTCGGCCGACGACATCACGTCGGTCAACCTCGACAAGTGCCACATGCTCAGCGGGCCGTTCGCCGTCAACGGCGCCCAGCCGGGCGACATCCTCGTGGTCGACATCCTCGACATGGGTCCGTTCCCCGAGCACGAATGGGGCTACACCGGCATCTTCGCCAAGGACAACGGTGGAGGATTCCTCTGCGACCACTTCCCCGACTCGGCGAAGGCGGTCTGGGATCTGGAGGGCATCTACTGCACCTCCCGCCACCTGCCCGGGGTGCGCTTCGCCGGCCTCTCGCACCCGGGCCTGCTCGGCTGTGCGCCGTCGCACGACCTGCTGGCGGAGTGGAACCGGCGCGAGACCGCGCTGGTGGAGGCAAACCCCGACCGCATCACCGGCGACCCGGCCAGCGTGTCCCAGGACCCGCCGCTCGCGCTCCTGCCGCTGGAGAAGGACGCGCTGCTGGGAACGCTGCCCCCCGACCACCACGCACGGGTGGCGGGTGAGGCGGCGCGCACCGTGCCCCCGCGCGACCACGGCGGCAACGTGGACATCAAGAACCTGTCCAAGGGCACCCGCATCTACTTCCCCGTCTACGTGGAGGACGCGCTGTTCTCGATCGGCGACCTGCACTTCTCCCAGGGCGACGGCGAGATCACCTTCTGCGGCGCGATCGAGATGCCCGGCTACATCGACCTGGGCTTCGACCTCATCAAGGGCGGCGTGGCCAAGTACGGGCTCGACGCGGCCAACCCGCACGGCAACCCGGTCTTCGTGCCCGGCCCGGTGGAGCCCCGCTACAACCGGTACCTGATGTTCGAGGGCATCTGCGTCGAGGACGGGCGCAACTACTACATGGACGCCACCGTCGCCTACCGCAGGGCATGCCTCAACGCGATCGAGTACCTCAAGTGCGCTCTGGGCTACACGGGCGAGCAGGCCTACCTGCTGCTCGGCGCCGCCCCGATCGAGGGGCGTATCGGCGGCATCGTCGACATCCCCAACTGCGCGGTCACGGTCGGGATCCCCCTCGAGATCCTCGATCGCGACATCCTCCCGGGGTGATGGCGTGCCCCACTATGCCTACTGGTGTGCCACCTGCGGGACCTTCGACGGCGCGGTCGCCGTCGACGAGGCGGGGCGTCCCCAGCCCTGCCCGCGATGCGCGACGCCCGGTTCTCGCGTTTACACCGCGCCCGGGGGTCGCAGCCCCCGGCGCGGGCGCGAGCTCGATCGCATGGGGGCCGGCGACATCCGCCGGGTCGAGCGCGGAATCGAGGGAGAGCCGACCATGGGCCCGATGCCGGCCGGACACCCCACGACGGCGGCCGGTCCTGCTCCCCGGCGGCCGCCGTCCCGACGGCCCTGGACGATGGGGCACTGAGCTCTGTGCATGGACCGCGCTCGCGGGTGAGCGACGACGACGACGAGCCTTGACCGGCGCGCCCTGACCGGTGCGCTTAGGCGACCCCGGCGGCGATCGGAAGGCTCTCGCCGAAGCGGGCGCGTCGCACGAACGTTCCGTGCCCGGGCTCGGCGACGAGCTCGCCGTCCTCGACCACGAGCTGGCCACGGACCATGACGGTCCGAGGAGCCCCCTCGACCTCGATGCCCTCGAAGAGGCTGTAGTCCGAGCCGGTGCGTTGCGTGGCGGCGGAGATCGTCGAGCGGTGCTCGGGGTCGAACACCACGAGGTCGGCGTCGCTGCCCACGGCCAGCGTGCCCTTGCGCGGGTACAGGCCGAAGAGCCGGGCGGGACGGGTGGCGAGCAGGTCGACCAGCCTCGACATGGCCAGCCGCCCGCCGCGCACGCCGAAATGGTGCAGGAGGGCCAAGCGGTGCTCGATGCCCGGGGCGCCGTTGGGGATCTTCGAGAAGTCGTCGCTGCCCATCGCCTTCTGGTCGGCGAGGCGGAAGGGGCAGTGGTCGGTGGAGACCACGTCGAGGAGGCCGGTGGCCAGGGCCTGCCACAGCGCATCGCGGTCGGCCTGCTCGCGCGGTGGGGGCGTGAAGACGTACTTGGCGCCCTCCAGACCGTCGGCGTCCAGCGCCGAGCGGTCGATCAGCAAGTACTGCGGGCAGGTCTCGGCCCACACCGCCATGCCACGCCGCCGTGCGCGGGCGATGGGGTCCAGTGCCTCGCGGCAGCTCACGTGCACGACGTACAGCGGCGCGCCGGCCAGGCCGGCAAGCTGGATGGCCCGGTTGACGGCCTCCCCCTCGGTGGCCGGCGGGCGCGTGGCGGCATGCCAGCGCGGCGCGGTGCGTCCCTCGGCCAGCGCTTGGCGCATGAGCACGTCGATGGCCGCGCCGTTCTCCGCGTGCACCATGACCAGCGCTCCCACCCGGGCCGCCACCTGCATGGCGCGAAACAGCGTCGCGTCGTCGACCATGATCGACCCGCGGTAGGCCATGAACAGCTTGAAGCTCGTCACGCCCAGCCCGGGCAGCTCGCCCAGCTCTGCCGGGCTCCCGGCGTGGTCGAGGTCGGTCACCGAGACGTGGAAGCCCACATCGATGACGGGCGGCGCGTCGGCGAGCTTGCCGTGCCAGGTCTCGACGGCCGCGTGGAGCGATTGGCCCGGCTCCTGGAGGGCGAAGTCGATCTGGGTCGTGGTGCCGCCGCAGGCGGCGGCCACCGAGGCGGCGGTGAAGTCGTCGCACGTGGCCGTACCGAGCTGCGGCGTGTCGGTGTGGGTGTGGGGGTCCACGCCCCCCGGCAGCACGTAGCAGCCCTCGGCGTCGATGACCCGTGTGGCGTCGTCGACCCCGAGTTCGACGCCGACGGCCGCGATGCGCCCTCCCTCGACGAGGACGTCGGCGACGAACTCGTCGGCGGCCGTGACCACCCTGCCCGACCGCACCAGCGTGCGCATCACGTGCTGGCGACGATCGCGTTGAGCATGATCTCGGCGCCCAGCGCGGCGTCGCGGGGGTCGGCGCTCTCCTGCGGCGAATGGCTGATGCCGTCCTCGCAGGGAACGAAGACCATCGCGCTGGGAATGCGCGGAGCGACGTACATGGTGTCGTGCGCCGCCCCGGAGATCATGCGCAGCGGCGAGGTCCCGCTTGCGCAGGCGCTGTGGTCGAGACGATCGACCAGCTGCGCGTCGAGCTGTGTGGCGGGCACGGTGACCCGCTCCTCCCACGCGAGGTCCAGCGAACGGAGCTCTGCACGTCGGCGGGCATAGCGCTCGAGATCGCGAGCCACCCCCTCGAAGCTCTCCTGGTGGGGGCTGCGGCAGTCGAGGGTCATCCACGCTCGCCCGGGCACCACGTTGATCAGGCCGGGATCGAGCTCCAGCCGACCGACCGTGGCCACGGTCCCCTCGCCGGCTCGCTGCGCGAGGCGCTCGGCCTCCAGCGCGGTCTCGGCCGCGGCCAGGCCCGCGTCGGCGCGCCAGCCCATCGGCGTGGCGCCGGCGTGGTCGGCGCGGCCGGTGAACGTCAGGTCGGCGTGGACGTAGCCCGCGATCGCCTCCACCAGGCCGATCCGCCCGCCCGTGTCCTGCAGGACACGGCCCTGCTCGATGTGCAGCTCGAGCCATCCGCTCAGGTCGTCGAGCACCCGTGCGCACTCGCGCCAGCGCTCAGGCTGATGGCCCGCGCGCTCGGCGTGGGTCCACAGGCTCTCGCCGTCGTCGATGGCGGTCACCTCGCGCAGCTCCCGTTCGGTGACATCGCCGGCGACGATCCGGCTGCCGAGCAGCATGAGCCCGAACCCCGAGCCCTCCTCCTCCAGGAACGAGACCACCTGCAGCGGGAGATCGAGGCCCAGCTCGGCGGCCAGCGTGCAGACCTCCAGTGCCACGACGACGCCGAGGGTGCCGTCGTACTTGCCGCCGTTGCGGTTGGAGTCGCAGTGCGAGCCCAGCCCGAAGGCCGGCGTGCCCGCCGGTCGGTTGCGGGCCACGAAGGTGCCCAGCGGGTCCTCCCACACGTCGTAGCCGAGTTCCCGGAACGCGGCGGCGAAGTAGTCGATGGTGCGGCGGTACTCCGACGTGTAGGCGTAGCGGCGGATCGCCGCGACGGAGCTCGTGTGGTCGGGCCCCGCCAGGGCCTCGATGTGCCCCATGATGCGCCTCGCGCTCGACGGCTGGTCGATCGCATAATGCTCGTGTGTGGAGGTGGTCATGCTCGCGCTGTCTCCGCGCCGGCCAGCCAGGTGCTCTCGTCGCCGCTGTAGCGGTTGATGCCAAGCGGCCGGCTCGCACACCTGGCGTGGATCGCGTCGACGTGGGGCATGAAGACAGCGTTGATGCGCTCCACCTCGGCGTGGCGCTCGAGGAACTCGGGAGCGTGCGCGCGCAGCTCGGCGAGCACCTCGTCCTCGTCGATGGTCGTAAGCCGGCCGCCGTCGACCACCACCCGGCCGTTGACCATGACCTGCTCGATCGACGAGCCGTCCTCGCAGTAGACGAGCTGGTTGGCGACGTTGTTCAGGGGGGTGAAGTTCGGCCCGTCGAGGCGCAGGACGAGGAGGTCGGCCTTCTTGCCGGGCTCCAGCGAGCCGACCTCGTCGGCGAGGTGCGCGCTGCGGGCGCCGGCCACCGTGGCGGCGTGGAGGACCTCGGGCGCCGACGGCCACATCGTGTGGTCGGGGGAGGTCACCTTGTGCAGCAGGCCGGCGGCCTTCATCACGTCGAACATGCGGGGCGTGTCGTTGCTGCAGACGCCGTCGGTGCCCAGCGCGAGGTTCACGCCGGCGTCGCGCAGCTTGCGAAACGGCGCGATGCCCGCGCCCAGCTTCTGGTTGGAGATCGCGTTGTGGGCCACCGACGACCCCGCCCGTGCGAGGCGCTCGATGTCGTCGTCGGTCACCCACACCGCATGGGCCAGGGTTGCCCGCTCCGAGAGGACGCCGATGTCGTCGAGATGGGCGACGAGGGTCTTCCCGTAGAGCTCGTGGCCGGTGACCGCCTGGGTCTTGGTCTCCAGGACGTGGATGTGGTAGGTGGTGTCGTGGCGGCGCGAGAGCGCCTCGGCCGCGACGAGGAGGTCGTCGGTGCAGCGCTGTGGCCCCGAGGGCGCGATGACGTAGCGCAGTCGGCCTTCGTGCCCGTGCCAGCGCGCGAGCGCGTCCTCGCTGAAGGCGAGGTAGTCCTCCGGCGAGCTGTGGGGCTGGCTGCGCCCGCGGGCCAGCAGCTCGGGGGGCAGCACGTCGGCGGCGAAGGGCAGCGAGTCGACGATGGGTCGGTCCAGGACGTTGCCCGAGACGTTCGCGCGGATCCCGGCGGCCTCGTAGGCCCGGAAGACGGCGTCCAGCGCCTCGGTCGTCTGGTCGGGCATCTCGATCACGTCGTCGACGATGCAGGTGACGCCGTTCCTGAGCGACTCGATGGCCACCAGCAGGGAGCGCAGCTCGATCAGGCGCCTGGACGGCGCGCTCAGCCCGAGGATCGGGTAGGCGAAGAGCATCCACAGCTCCAGCGGGAGGTTGTCGTAGCGGCCCTTGAACAGGGCCTCCCACGAGTGAAGGTGGGCGTTGACCAGGCCCGGCATGACCAGGCGGTCGGTCAGATCGACCACCTCGTTGGCGCGCTCGGGCGAGATCGACGGCTCGACCGCCTCGATCCGGTCGCCCTTGATCAGGATGTCGCGCCGGACGGGCTCCGCGCCGCTCGTCGGGTCCATGGTTAGGACGCAGGCGCCGCTCAGAAGCGTCGAGGTCGGGTGCGTGCTCATCGAGCGGAGGCCTCCTGGATGGTCAAGAACGGGGATCCGGCGAGCGTGAGGTCGGCGACGGCGATCCCGGGGCCCGCGTCGCGTGGCCTGGAGGCCAGGACGGCCCCGTCGGTGCCGATGACCACCGAGACGCCTTCGTGGGCTATGCGCTGACCGCCGGCGACGTCGGGGGACGCCTTGGTGGCCGAGACGACCGCGACGCCGTGCTCTCGGGCGCGCCGGCGCAGCAGCGCGAGGAACTCGTCGTCGCTCTCCCCGCCACGGGCCGCGATGGGCACGGCCACGAGCCCGACGTCGAGCGCCTCGAGCGCCTCCCAGCATGCACCGACACGGCGGTCGTAACAGACCAGGCAGCCCAGTCGGACGCCCTCGACCACGAAGGCGCCGATATCCCGGCCGGCGGTGAAGTGGGCCGGTTCGTCGAAGGCGGGCGGGGGGGACGAGCCGGCGGGCAGATGGAGCTTGCGGGCGGTCGTGCCCACGGCGCCGGCTGCGTCCTGCCAGGAGGCCAGCTCGCCGTCGCCGTCGATGACGGCGGCGGCGTTGAAGTGGTGGCCGGTGGCTGCCTCTCGCTCGGGGAGCGGCAGGACGATGGCCAGGCCCAGGCGGCGGGCGAGCGCGGCGAAGCGCGCGGTCACCGGGCCGGGGACGGTCTCGAACCACCCTGCGGCGACCTCGGGCGTGCCGCAGGCGAAGTAGGGCCACAGGGCGAGCTCGGGCAGGACGGCGATCCGTGCACCGGCCTCTGAGGCCTGCTCGAGCAGGGCGACAGCGCCGGCCTCGGACCGCGCGAGGTCCGGGTCGCTGCCGGCAAGCTGGACGGCAGCGACCCTCACGGACCGCGCGGGGGGGCGGGGACTCATCGCGCGGCCCCCTCCTGCTGGACGAAGGCCTTGTCGACCTCGTCGCGCAGCAGGTCGACGAGGTGGTCCTGGAGCTCGTGGTGGGCCGGGTCGCGCGGATCGCGCGGGCGCTCCAGCTCGACGGGCACGGTGGCCTTGATCCGTCCCGGTCGGGCCGTCATGACCACGATGCGGTCGGCGAGGGCGATCGCCTCGTCGATGTGGTGGGTGACGAAGAGTGTGGTCGCCGCGGTGGCGCGCCAGGTGTCCAGGAGGTACTGCTGCATGCGCGCGCGCGTCTGCACGTCGAGCGCCGCGAAGGGCTCGTCCATGAGCAGCACATCGGGCTCTACCGCCATCGCTCTGGCCAGCGCCGCGCGCTGGCGCATCCCGCCCGAGAGCTCGGCCGGCCGCTTCGCAGCGGCCTCCTGCAGGCCCACGCGCTCCAGCAGCTCCTGGGCGCGCCCCCGTCGCTGGGCCTTGTTCTGCCCGCGCAGGCGCAGCCCGAAGGCCACGTTGTCGGCCACCGTGGCCCACGGGAACAGGGCGGCTTCCTGGAAGACGAAGCTGCGATCGGGGCCGGGGCCCGTCACGGTCTCCTCGCCGCAGTAGACCGCGCCGGCAGTCGGCGCCTCGAGGCCGGCGATGACGGTCAGCAGCGTGCTCTTGCCACAGCCGCTGGGCCCGATGAGCACCACGAACTCCTGTGCCCCGACCTCGAGGTCGACGTCGCGCAGCGCCTTGTGCGCACGGGGGGTCTCCGCCGCCCAGGTCTTGGCCACCCCGGCGCAGCGGATCTCCTTTGCCTCGCCGCTCATGCGGCGCTCGCCTGCATGCCTGGCTGCCAGGGGAACAGCCGGCGCTGCATCTGGCGCAGCACGACGTCGAGCAGGTAGCCGGTGATGCCGATGAGGGTCATGGCCAGGAACGCGAGGTCGGCGTTGAACGTGTTGCGCGCCGCGATGATGAGCTGACCCAGTCCGGTTCCCACGCCGATCGCCTCGGCGATCAGGACGACCATCCAGGCCGCGAAGAGGTTGATCCGCAGGACGACGAAGACCTGGGGCATGACGGCGGGGATGATCACGTGGCGTACCTCCTGGCTACGCGTGGCGCCCAGGGTCCGGGCCACGTTTACGTAGGTCGCGCCGACCTGCTCGACGGCGCTGATGGTCGCCAGGGTCATGATGAAGAACACGCCCAGGAAGACGGTGAAGATCGCCGGTGCGTTGCCGATACCGAAGAACAGGACGGCGACGGGGAGCCAGGCGATCGGTGAGATCGGCGCGAGCAGGGTGATCGTCGGGAGGGCCAGGTTGCGGGTGATGCCCGAGAGGCTGATCGCCAGCCCGACGACCAGGCTGGTCACGAAGCCGATGAACAGCCCGGCGAGGACGCGGCCCGCGCTGGACAGCATGGCCTGCACCGCGCTGAAGTTGGAGCCCGACGAGCTCTCGCCCACCGTGCTGGAGAAGAACTGGCCCTGGTTGGCGATCTCCGCCAGGAAGATGTGCGGCGGGGGCATGATGAGCGGGTCGAGCACGCCGAGCGCCCACGAGGCCTCCCAGCCTCCGATGAACAGGCTCAGGGAGGCCACCGTCCAGCCGACACGGCGCAGCCGCGCGAGGAGCACGGTCCGGGTGAACACGCGCCGGCTGCGTGCGGCGCCCTGCGCAAGCGCACGGTGAGGGAGGGTGGCCAGCTGGCCGTCGCTGAGACTCATGTCAGCTCCAGTGCGTCGTAGAGCCCGCGGTTCTCGTCGATGACCTCTTCGAACAGCGAGAAATCGAACATCTCATCGCCCGGTGGGCTCTGGATGTAGTTGAGCTCCTGAAGGTTCTGGGCCGAGTTGAGGATGAGCTCGCGCTGGTCGCGCTGGTCGATCTTGACCTTCTGCTTGGTGGCCGCGTCCAGCGTGGTCGCCACGTCGGTCTTGAAGTACTTGCCGGTGGCCTCGCGCGCGGCCGCCTCCAGGTCGGCCTCGCACTGGCGCTGGGCCTTGAGCATCGCCTTGATCAGCCTCTTGACGTCGTCGCGCCGCTCGGCCATGAAGCTCTCCCGGGCGGCGAGGACGCAGTCGCTGTAGCCCCTGCCGTACAGGTCGATCCCGTCGGTGAGGACCGTCGTCCCCTCGCGCTGGAGGGTCTGGGTCGCATAGGGCTCGATGTGGCTCACCGCATCGAGCTGCCCACCGAGGAAGGCCTGGGCAAGCTCCGGAGAGGTGGAGAAGTAGCGCACGTCGACATCGTTGAACGCCACGCCGGCCTGCTTCAGGTAGTCGTAGGGGAGCATCTCCAGCGTGTCGGCCTGGAAGGTCCCCAGCGTCTTGCCGCGCAGGTCCTCGGCGCTGCCGATGCCGCGAGCCGCGGTGATGGCGCAGCCCTCGACGCCGGCCCCGGCGACGATCTTGACGGGGGCCCCCTCGGCGCGGAGGGTGACGAACTGGCTGTAGGGCACGACCGACGCCTCGACCTGGCCGGCGCCGAACAGCGTGGCGATGTCCGCGTTGCTCGGAGCGTTGACGAAGGTCACCTCCAGGCCGGGCTCCGCGAGCTTGCGCTCGTTGACGATGAAGATGCCGAGGTTGCACAGCCCCGTCCCGTGGGTCATGCGCACCGCTCCGGCCTCGCTGATGGGTCCTGACGCGGGCCCGCAGGCAGCGGCCAGCCAACTCGGCACCGCGACCGCGACCCCCGTCGCGCCCGCTCTGGCCATGAAGCTGCGCCGGCTGAGCCGGTCGTCGGAGCTTGGGATGTGGTTGGTGGGGGGGCTCATGCGACTCCTCGTGTGGGGTTGGCGCCGATCGTCTGGACGGGGGGCGTCAAGGATGTGGTCTTCTGCCCTGTGGACTGCGCGTCGAGCTCGGCCTCCAGCAGGCGCAGGTCGATGCGGTGGGCGGGGAAGGCCGCCTCCGTCACCAGCGCGAGTGTCCGGGCCGCCGCCCAGCGCTCGCGCAGGAAGGGCACGCTGGGTCGGAGGGCGACCTGGGAGGGCTGCGCGGCGAGTCCCGCGCCCAGCTCGTCGAGCGTGAAGCCCGGGAAGTGCCTGCTCGACACCTGCAGGGCCTCGTCCGGGGCCGTGACGATCAGGCGCTCCGCGCGTCGCATGGCGCGGATCGCGCCGGCCACCGTCGCGGGCTCGTCCTCCACCAGGCCTCGCGCCGCCACCAGGATCGTGTCGGGGTAAGAGGGGCCCCACAGGTCCGTGCCATCGCTGAGCGTCACGAAGCCCTCGCGGCGCAGTCGCACGCCGAACGGCTCGGCCACGGTGACCGCTGCGACCTCTCGGCCCCTCAGGGCCTCGACGGCCTCCTGCATGCTGGACAGGTAGCGGAGCTCCACCCCGTCCGGCGCGACACCGGCGTGGTGGAGCTCCTCGCGCAGCAGCAGCTCGAGTGGATCCTCGGCGAAGGTGCCCACCACCGAACTCTCGAGGGCGGCCACAGCGCCGACGTCCGGGTGAGCGACGATCGAGACGCCCCGCAGGCCGCTTCCGGCGACGGCGACGACGTCGATCGCGGGGGTGGGCGTGGAGGGCGGCGCAGTGGGCATGCCCAGCGCCAGCGTGAAGGCCGCGGTGCCCAGGAGCGAGCGGCCCGAGGAGAGCAGGTCGGCGGTCCCGGACAGCTCCTCGAGCTCGGGGGCCTGTGCCTCGATGCCCTCCTCGGCGAGGAAGCCGCGGTCGGCGGCCACCAGCAGCGGCAGGTTCGACAGCGAGCAGCCGTGGGCGAGGATCATCCGCTCGGTCATGGCTGCGGCGCCTGATCTCGTGCCAGCCGGCCACCCAGCGCCTCGACCAGCGCCCGCAGGCTGTCGGCGGCGGGTACGCGCTGCCAGCCGTCCGGCTCGGCGCCCTCGAGCTCCTCCAGGAGTGCGGCGGTCGCGATGCGCAGGGTCTGGGGCGCAGAGTGGTGCGCCACGGCCCGCGCGAGGTCGGCCATATGGACCACGGCAACCTCCCCCTCGGCCGGACCCAGGTCGGCGTCGGTGGAGATCCGCAGGCCATGCGAGCCGGTCACGGCCAGGGTGGTGGCGTGGAGGATCGCGCTCGAGCTCCGCGCGGCGAGACCCTGTCCCCGGGGCAGCGCACGCAGCGCTGCACGCGTCGGCGCCGGGAGCGCGCGATCCTCGGGTCGTGCCCCCACGAAGACCGTCGGGTGGGGCTCGCCGCAGCGACAGGCCGGGGATCCGTCGCTGCGCAGGGCCACCCGCATGTCCGGCGACCCGCCGATCAGGTCGCGCAGGCCGCCGAGCTCGGCGTCGCCCACGAGACCTGGGCGCAAGAGCGCGACCGCCTGGGTCAAGGCGGCTGGCTCGGTCGGGGCGCAGACGGGCACGCACGAGACGATCCCCACCCGCCCGCATCAGCGGTATGTACCGATGTCGAAAGATCCGCCCCAGTGGTTGGACCAATAGACCAACGGTGGTCGCGGCCCGCCGGGACTACGCTTGGCTGATGGCAGACCGCTCCGCCGCGCAACCCGCCCTCGAGGGCCGGGTGGTGGGCCTCGGTCCGGTGCGCCGGGCGCCGCTCTACGAGGAGGTCGTGGACAGCCTGCTGGCGTTCATCTCCGAGCAGGATCTGCGGCCCGGCGACAGGCTGGTAGGAGAGCGCGACCTCGCCGCCGCGCTCCACGTCAGCCGCAGCTCGGTCCGCCAGGCGCTGACCGTCCTGCGCGTCATGGGGATCGTGCACATCCGCCACGGCGACGGGATCCGCCTCGCCCGCGCCGTGGACGACGTGGTGCCCCCGATCGATGCTCGGGTGCTGCGCGACCACCCCGACCTGCCGCTGGTCAACGAGATCCGGGAGGGTCTGGAGAGCCACGCGGCCCGACTGGCCGCTCGCCGGCGCTCAGCGTCGGATCTGCGCGCGATGAGCGCCGCCATCCAGGAGATGGGAAGGGAGATCGAACGGGGGGAGATCGGCGCGGTGGGCGACAGTGCCTTCCACGCCGCCGTCCTGGCCGCGGCGGGCAACGCGCTGCTCACCGACCTGCTCGAGGGAATCTCCGCCGCTGTCGCCCGGGTCGCTCGCGCCTCCCTCTCCCGGCCGGGTCAGCCGCCGCGCTCCCTGGAGACACACGAGCTCATCCGGGACGCCATCCGCGGTGGTGATGCCGACGAGGCGGCGCGCCTGATGCTCGATCACCTCGTGATCACCGGAGCGGTCGAGGGATACTCCTGAGCCGGCTCGGTAGCGCGCATCCGTCCTTCCTGGGGTCCGACGCGCCGCGCAGCTCGTCGCGGTCGCGCAGGATGGCCTGCGCTCCGCCGGCCAGAGAGCTGTCCAGGTCACCGATCGTGTGGCCGCGGCGCTGCAGCTCCTCGCCGATCTCGCGGCCGTAGCCGGCTTCGAGGCCGATGGCGCGGTGGTCGAGGAACCGAGCGCGGGGGGCGGCGAGCGCTTCTGTGAGCGAGAGGTCGTGGTCGAGCACGTGGCGGAGGATCTGCATCTGGCCCTGCGGCTGCATGAAGTCGCCGACGACGCCCAGGCAGCCCAGGAAGTCGCCCTGTGAGGCGAGCATCGCGGGAATGATCGTGTGGAAGGGGCGCTTCCCCGCGGCGAGGCGGTTGGGGTGGCCCTCGTCGAGCACGAATCCCGCGCCCCGGTTCTGGAGCGTGATGCCCAGCCCCGCCACGCCGACGCCCGACCCGAAGCCCGAGTACAGGCTCTGGATCAGGGAGCAGGCGCCTCCCTGCCCGTCGACGGCGGCGACATAGACGGTGTCGCTCGCTCGGCCCGGCCCGGCGATGGCGGCCGCCCTGGGCCCGATGCGAGCAGCCCGGTCATCGAGATGAGCGTCGGAGAGCAGCGCATCGACCGGCACTCGCTCCAGGAGCGGGTCTGCGAGGTGAGCGCTTGCGTCGGCGAACGCCAGCTTGAGGGCTTCGATGGCATGGTGCTCCTCCTCTGCGCGATCAGCGCCGTCGAGACGGCCGAAGATCCCGAGAGCCTCGAGGACCACGACCCCCTGACCGGGCGGTGGCAGTTCGAATACCTCCACATGGCGGAAGGTGTGACTGAGCGGCTCGACCCACACGGCGCCGGGCCACCTCGCCAGGTCGCTTGCGCGCAGTGGGCCGCCGGCGGCCTCGACGGCCGCGCCGATCCGCTCAGCGGGTTCGCCGCGATAGAAGGCATCCGGTCCTCCCGCTGCGATGGCGCGCAGCAGTCGACCCAGCTCGGGGTTGCGAAACGTCTCGCCGGCGCGAGGTGCCCGGCCGTCGGCCAGGAAGGTGGCTCGGGCGGCCTCGTCGTGCTCGATCCGCCCGGCGTGGGCCGCCCACTCCCCGGCTATGACGGGTGTCACCGCGAAGCCGTCCACTGCGTGCCCGATGGCCGGTTCGAGCACGTGACGCAGGCCGAGCCTGCCGCCGCGCTCGAGCAGGGTCGTCCACGCGTCGACAGCGCCGGGCACGGTGATCGTCCATCCGCCGCTGCGGGGCATCTCGGCGTGACCCGCTGCCCGCAACGACTCGACCGATGCCGCCGAGCCCGTCGGCCCGGCGCCGTCGAGGCCCAGCGGTCGGCGTGCCCCGGGGGGCCAGTGCAGGGCGAAGGCATCGCCACCGACTCCCGTCGCGTCGGGCTCCACCACGCAGAGGACGGCGGCGGCCGCGACCGCCGCGTCAACGGCCGTCCCGCCGTCCTCGAGCATCGCCACGCCGGCGCTTGTGGCAAGCGGTTGGCTTGTGGCGACCATGCCCTCCTTTGCAGAGCCGCGCACCTCCTCCCCCGGTGTTGCTCGCACCCCGCTACGCCGCGCCCGCGAGGCGCTCGCTGAGCTCGCGCAGCGCCGCTCGGGCCTGCGGCTCATTGGCCTGCGGGTCGGGCTCCGCTTCGCGCGTGCCCTCGAAGTAGCGGCCGGTGACGTCCTCCAGCGCGGGGTCGGCGATGAGGCGCAGTGTCGCGTCAGCCCCCTCGCGGACGGTGGTACGTGCGCTGCCGAAGGTCTCGCGGACCATGGTGGTGTCCATGAGGGTGGCGGGGTGCAGTGCGTTGACGGTGACGCCCTCGCCGGCCAGCTCCTGGGCCAGGTCGAAGGTCGAGATGATCTGGGCGAGCTTGCTCTGGGCGTAGGCGCGCATGCCGGAGAAGCCGTGCTCGAGCATGACGTCGTCGAAGTCGATCGCGGCCTGCCCCACCGACGCGACGTTGACCACCCTGCTGGGCGCGCCGGCGCGCAGCAGCGGCAGGAGGCGCCGCGTGAGCAGGAACCCGGCCAGGTGGTTGACCGCGAAGCGCAGCTCGTGGCCGTCGCGGCTGCGCAGCCGCTCGTCGCCGGCGCCGACACCGGCGTTGGAGACCAGCACGTGGAGGGCATCGTGGTCGGCGGCGACGGCGTCGGCCAGGCTGCGGACCTCCTCCAGGGACGCGAGGTCGGCGAGGTAGGTCTGGACGCGCGCCCCTTCGCTCAGGTCGGCGCTCAGCGCGTCGAGGCGCTCCTGCCGGCGCCCGTGGGCCAGCACCGTCGCGCCGGCGGCCGCTACGTCGAGCGCGAGCCGGCGACCCAGGCCGTCCGTCGCGCCGGTGATGAGGATGGTGCGTCCGGTGAGGTCCATTGTCACGCGCGGGCCAGCTGGCGCTCGAAGGCCTCGCGCCATTCCGCTCCCAGCTCGGGCACCAGCAGGGCGCGCGCGGCGGCGTGGTCGTGGCGCTCGTGGTGGCGGACCCGGTTGGCCTCGGCGACGGTCAGGGCCGGGTGGCGGCGCTCGACCAATGCCACCCGATCGCCCGCGGCCACCTCGCCCTCCTCCAGCACCCGCAGGTAGAAGCCGGTGCACCCGGTGCGCTGCACCCAGGCGGCCAGGCGCGGTTCGCCGTTGCGCGCGGCGAGCTTGTAGCAGGGGGTGCGCGGCGTGGAGACCTGCAGGAGCGCCGTTCCGGCCTCCAGGACGTCGCCGATGCACACCTCGTCCTCGAGCAGCCCCTCGGTGGTGAGGTTCTCGCCGAAGGCGGCCGGCGGGAGCGGGTTGCCGAGGTGGGCCTCGACGGCGGGCACGTGCTCGGCGGCGAACGCGCACAGTGCCCGGTCAGGGCCGCCGTGGTTGACCGTGTCGCCCTGCTCGTCGCCGGCCACCCCGAGCGTGCCGACGGCCACGGGGCCCGTGGCGGGGGCCTTGATGATGGCGCTGTCCACCACGCCCTTGGCGTGGGTCAGCGCGGCGACGCGCCCGAGGTTCACCGCGCGCAAGCGCCCGACCGCCGTCACGGCGTGCGTGTCATCGCGGGCTGGCCGGGGTGCTCACGACATCACCGTACCGCCGCCGGCGCGCCTCCCGGTGTCCTGCGAGAGCGCGGCGGCGACCATCCACCGAGCGTGGGCCCCGGTGGACGGCCGCGCGAGAGCCGGGCTACGCCGCGCCGAGCGGCCGCTCGGGCGAGGAGACGATGGGTTCCCCGACGCCGTCGGTGATGGACAGCGGCCACTCCTCGGTGAGCAGGAGGAGGAAGCCCCAGACCTTGGTCTGGTAGGAGAGCCCGAGGTTGATGCCCTCCTGCAGCACGGCGGGCTGGCGGCCGGTCGCCACGACCACGAACCAGGAGGCGAAGGTGGCCAGACAGGCCACCGTCATCAGCGCCTCGGACACGATCGCGAACGGGATGGCCAGCACCCCGCGGAAGAACACCTTCACGCGCGAGTACTCGGCCTGCGGGGCCGCGATGGCGACGCGCACCGGGTAGGTCGGCGCCTCCGACGTGTGGAAGGGCGGGTACCGGTCGGTGGCCAGCGAGGCGTAGGCGGAGAGCCGGGTGATGTGGCGCAGGAAGCCGGCGTTGAACCGGTACAGACCCTGGGGATAGCGCCCGGTGAACATGAGCGCGAACCAGGCGCCCACCAGCGAGAACATGCCCACCAGGGTCCACAGCAGAAGGGCGAAGAGCAGCGGGATGAACAGCAGCGCTCGGAAGAAGGTGGTCAACCGGCTGCGCTGCTCCTCGTGATCGGCCCGGTACTGGACCGGATAGCCCGAGGCGGTCGGTGCGGTCATGCGTGCCCTCCTTGGCAAGACAACGGTTTGCAGCCAAGAGTACCGCGTATGGGGACGGCGTTGGGGTTTTTTTGGGTACCAACGCGCGAATGCGAGCAATAGCCATCGAGCGCTTCGGTGGCCGCGACGAGCTGCGGCCCATGGACCTGCCCGACCCCAAGGTCGGCCCCGACTACGTGCTGGTGCGGGTGCGCGCGGCCGGGATCAACCCCGTCGACTTCAAGCTGCGCGAGGGCAACCTGGACGCGGCCTTCAACCATCGTTTCCCCGTCGTCCTGGGCTGGGACGTGGCCGGCGTGGTCGAGCAGGTCGGACCGGCGGTGGTCGACCTGGCCGTCGGCGACGAGGTCTACGCCTACGGGCGCAAGACCGAGGTGGCCGAGGGCACCTACGCGGAGCTGGTGTCGCTGCCCGCGGCCATGGTGGCCCGCAAGCCCGCCGGGCTGTCGTTCACCCAGGCCGCCGGCGTCCCGCTGGCCGGTCTGACCGCCTGGCAGGCGCTCGTGGAGGCGGCCGGGGTGCAGCGTGGCGAGCGTGTGCTCGTGCAGGCCGCGGCCGGCGGCGTGGGGCACCTCGCCGTGCAGATCGCGGTGGCGCGGGGCGCCGAGGTCGTCGGATCGGCCTCGCCGGCCAACCACGACTTCGTGCGCTCCCTGGGCGCCACGGAGGTCGTCGACTACACCGCGGGCCCGGTCGCCGGCAAGGTCGACCCCCAGGTCGACGTCCTCTTCGACCTCTTCGGCGGCGACGCGCTGGCCGACGCGCGGGGCGCGGTGCGCAGCGGCGGGCGCGTCGTGTCCCTCGCCGACCCCCAGCCCGCCGGCGACCGCGACGACCTCCAGGGAAGCTACGTCTTCGTGCGCCCCGGCGGCGAGGGGCTCGACGCGCTCACGGCGTTGGTCGATGCCGGCGACCTGCGTGTCGAGGTCGCCGAGGCGTACCCGCTCGACCAGGTCGCCGCGGCGCACGAGCGGCTCGAGGAGGGACACGTGCGCGGAAAGCTCGTGCTGGAGCTCTAACGTCGCCGAAGGTCCGAACTTGAGAGGACCGAAGGCGAAAGCCGTAGTCCGAAAGGCGAAAGCCGTTCTGCGGGGGACCCGGCGCCTCCTCGTAAACTCGCCCGTTCGTGAGCGACGACCGGCACACCCAGCGCATCGCCATCGTCGGGGCCGGCCCGGCCGGGTTCTACGCGGCGGACCAGCTCCTCAAGCAGGGGCTCGAGGTCGACCTCTACGACGCGCTGCCCACGCCCTACGGCCTGGTCCGCGCCGGCGTGGCGCCCGACCATCCCAAGATCAAGTCGGTCACCCGCGCGTACGCCAAGACGGCGGCCAAGGAGGGGTTTCGCTTCTTCGGTGGCGTGGCGCTGGGCGAGCACGTCACGCGCATCGAGCTGCTGGAGCGCTACCACGGCGTGGTCTATGCCTTCGGTTCGGCGACCGACAATCGCCTGGGCATCCCGGGAGAGGACCTCGAGGGCTCCTACGCGGCCACGGAGTTCGTCGGCTGGTACAACGCCCACCCCGACTTCGCCGGCCACGAGTTCGATCTCTCGGGCGGACGGGCGGTCGTCGTGGGCAACGGCAACGTGGCCATCGACGTCGCCAGGATGCTCGTCCTGACGCCCGACGAGGTAGGCGGCACCGACACCGCCGACCACGCCATCGGCGCCTTCGGCGAAGCCACCGTCGAGGAGGTCGTGCTGCTGGGCCGTCGCGGTCCCGCGCAGGCTGCCTTCACCAACCCGGAGCTGCGCGAGCTGGGCGAGCTCACGCGCGCCGACGTCATCGTCGATCCGGCCGACCTGGAGCTCGACCCCGACAGCGAGGCCTGGCTGGCCTCCGAGGACGCGCACACGACCAGCCGCAAGAACGTGGAGATGCTGCGCGACTACGCAGGGCGCGAGCCCAAAGGCCACAGCCACCGCGTCATCCTGCGCTTCCTGCGCTCCCCGCTGGAGGTCCTGGGCGACGAGGATGGCCGGGTGCGCGGCCTGCGGATCGCCATCAACCGCCTCGAGCGCCGCGAGGACGGCCGCCTGGCCGCCGTGCCCACCGGAGAGGAGGAGGAGATCGAGTGCGGCCTGGTCCTGCGCTCGATCGGCTACCGCGGCAAGCCGGTGTGCACCGTGCCCTTCGACGCCGAGCGCGGACTGGTGCGCAACGACGGCGGGCGGGTGCTGGACGACGAGGGCGAGCGGCTGCCCGGCGAGTACACGACCGGCTGGATCAAACGTGGCCCCAGCGGCGTCATCGGCACCAACAAGAAGGACTCCGCCGACACCACCGCCAAGCTTCTGGAGGACCGCGAGGCCGGGCGCCTCAACGTGCCCTCGCAGGCCGACCCCGACGCCATCGAGTCATGGCTGCGCGATCGTGTCCCCGCGCTGTATACGTGGAGGGACTGGGAGGCCATCGATGCCCACGAGACCGCCGCCGGCGAGAGCAGGGGGCGCCCGCGCGTCAAGCTCGTCGACCGCGAGGAGATGGCCCGCGTCGGCGCGGGCGCCTCGACCGAGCCCGCCGCACGCTGATCGGGCGGCTCCGCCGTCCAGCCGTTGCGGGCCCGGAAGGAGCGGCGCGGCCCTGATGAGACCGCCGCCGAGTGCGCCTGCGCTCCCCGCCGGGCCGGCGCGCCACGTCGAGCGATAGGGTGGCTCGCCGATGCGCGAGGTCCTGCACCCCGCGGCCGGCGAGGCCAGCCCGTGGGCCGGCGGGCTGTCGGAGCTGGACCGCCGTCATGTCTGGCACCCCTACGGCCCGATGCCGGGAACGCAGGCGCCGCTGCCCGTCGCCTCCGCCGAGGGGGTGCGGCTGCGCCTGGCCGATGGCCGCGAGCTGGTCGACGGCATGGCGTCGTGGTGGTGCGCGGTGCACGGCTACCGCCACCCGGTCCTCGATGCCGCCGCGCACGCCCAGCTCGACCGCATGGCGCACGTCATGTTCGGGGGGCTCACCCACGAGCCGGCGGTCCGCCTGGCCCGGCGCCTCGTCGAGATGGTCCCCGAGGGGCTGGAGCACGTGTTCTTCGCCGACTCGGGCTCGGTCGCGGTCGAGGTGGCGATCAAGTTGTGCCTGCAGGCCCGGCCCGGCCGCACCCGGCTGCTGACCGTCCGCGGTGGCTACCACGGCGACACGTTCGGGGCGATGGCGGTGTGCGACACGGTGGGCGGCATGCACCGCCTGTTCACCGGCGCGCTGGCCGAGCACGTGTTCGCCGACCGGCCGCCGGCCGTGCTGGACGACGCCTACGCCGAGCACCTGCGCGCGCTGGTGGCCCGCCACGCCGACGAGCTGGCCGCGGTGATAGTGGAGCCGGTGGTGCAGGGCGCCGGCGGGATGTGGTTCTACGACCCCCGGGTCCTGGGCCTGCTGCGCGCGCTGTGCGACGAGCACGGCCTGTTCCTCGTGGCCGACGAGATCGCGACCGGCTTCGGGCGCACCGGGGCGCTGTTCGCGTGCGAGCACGCCGGCGTCGTGCCCGACGTCATGTGCCTGGGCAAGGCGCTGACCGGGGGGTACCTGACGCTCGCCGCGACGCTGTGCACCGCGGCGGTGGCCGATGCCCTGGAGGGCGGCGCGCTGATGCACGGGCCGACGTACATGGCCAACCCGCTGGCCTGCGCGGTGGCGCTGGCCTCGACCGGCCTGCTCGCCGAGGGTGGCTGGCGTGAGGACGTCGCGCGGATCGAGCGCGGCCTGCGCGCCGGGCTCGAGCCCGCGCTCGCCCTGCCCGGGGTGACCGACGTGCGGGTGCTGGGGGCGATCGGCGTGGTGCAGCTCGCCGGTGGGGTGGACGTGGCCGCGGCCACCGCCGCCGCGGTGGCCGAGGGCGTGTGGCTGCGGCCCTTCCGCGACCTGGTGTACACGATGCCCCCCTACGTGACCGGCGACGACGACCTCGCGCGGATCACCCGGGCAGTGGTGGGCGCGGCGGCGGCAGGAGGCGGCGCGTGAGCGTGCTGGTCGTGGCCGGCACCGACACCGGCGTGGGCAAGACCGTGGTCACCGCGGCGCTCGCGGCGCTCGCGTGCGCGGAAGGACGGCGGGTGGCGGTGGTCAAGCCGGTGCAGACCGGCGTCGCGCCCGGGGAGCCCGGGGACGTCGACGAGGTCCGCCGGCTGGCCGGGGTGGCGGACGTGCACGAGCTGGCACGGCTACGCGAGCCGCTCGCGCCCGCCAGCGCCGCGCGGCGCACCGGGGACGGGCGCAAGGTCCCCGCCGGCGGGCGGAGCGCTGCGGAGGCCCACGGCCTCCCCTCGGTCGCCGAGGTCGCCGCTGACGTCGAGCGCCTGGCCGCCGGCCGCGACCTCGTGCTCGTCGAAGGCGCCGGCGGGCTGCTCGTCCACCTCGACGACGCCGGCGGGACGATCGCCGACGTCGCCGCGCTGCTGGGCGCTCCCGTCCTCGTGGTCGCCCGCGCAGGGCTGGGCACGCTCAACCACACCGCGCTGACCTGCGAGGCGCTGCGCGCCCGTGGGGTGGCCTGCGCCGGCGTCGTCGTCGGTGCGTGGCCGGCGCAGCCCGACCTGGCCGCGCGGTGCAACCTCGACGACCTGCCCGCCTACGCCGGCGTGCCCCTCGTGGGCCGTCTGCCCGAGGGCGCCGGTCGCCTGGCTCCCGACGCGTTCCTGGCCGCCGCCCGAGGCATCATCCTGTCCGACCCAGTGGAGGTTCCCGCATGACCGTGATCCAGTCCGACGTGCTCGACGTCGCCCGCCGGCAGGTCCTCGAAGGGGGGGAGGGGCTGCGCGAGGAGCAGGTTCTGGCGGTGCTGCGGCTTCCCGAGGAGGCGCTGCAGGACGCACTCGCGCTGGCCCACGAGGTGCGCCTGCGCTGGTGCGGCCCGGAGGTTGAGGTCGAGGGCATCGTGAGCGTGAAGACCGGCGGCTGCCCAGAGGACTGTCACTTCTGCTCGCAGTCTGGGCGCTTCGAGACCCCGGTGCGCGCGGTGCGCCTGGACATCGGCTCGCTGGTGGAGGCAGCGCGCCAGACCGCCCAGACAGGCGCGACGGAGTTCTGCATCGTCGCGGCCGTGCGGGGCCCCGACGAGCGGCTGATGGCCCAGGTGAGCGAGGGCATCGAGGCGATCCGCGCGGCGGTGGACATCAACATCGCCTGTTCGCTGGGGATCCTGACCGCCCAGCAGGCCCAGGAGCTCGAGGACATGGGCGTGCACCGCTACAACCACAACCTCGAGACCGCGCGCTCCCACTTCGCAAAGGTGGTCACCACCCACAGCTGGGAGGACCGGTGGGCCACGCTGCAGCTCGTGCGTGAGCACGGGATGGAAGTCTGCTGCGGGGCGATCGTCGGCATGGGCGAGACGCTGGCCCAGCGCGCGGAGCTGGCCGCACAGCTCGCGGCGCTCGCTCCCGACGAGGTGCCGATGAACTTCCTCGACCCGCGGCCGGGAACCCCGCTGGCCGACCTCCCGGTGGTGGAGGCGCCGGACGCGCTGCGCGCCATCGCCGCCTTCCGCCTGGCCATGCCGCGTACCGTGCTGCGCTTCGCCGGGGGCCGCGAGCTGACCTTCGGCGACCTGGGCGCGCGCGACGGCGTGCTGGGCGGCATCAACGCGATCATCGTGGGCAACTACCTCACCACGCTGGGTCGCGACCCCCAGGAGGACCTCGACCTGCTCGACGAGCTGTCCATGCCGGTCAAGGCCCTCTCCGAGACCCTGTGAGCACGACGGCCGCGCACTGCGACGGCTGCGGCACGCCCCTGGCCGGGGCGGACCACGCGCGGTGCCGGGCGCGGCGCGCCGCGACCGACCCGCCGCGGTACTGCGCGGCGTGCGGGCGCAAGCTGGTGGTGCAGGTGCTGCCCGCCGGCTGGACCGCGCGGTGCGTGCGCTGCGGTGAGGCAGGAGTCGCCGCGCGGTGATACCGGCCCCACCCGCCACGGCGGCATCGGAAGGGGAGGGGACGGGGGTCGGGGCGGCGCTGGAGGAGTTGCGGCGCGCCGGCCTGCTGCGTGAGCTGCGCACGATCGACAGCGCACCGGGCGCGCACGTGCGCCTCGACGGCCGCGAGGTCCTGCTGCTGTGCTCCAACGACTACCTCGGCCTGGCCGGGCACCCGTCGGTGCGCTCGGCGGCGGCCGAGGCGGCCCAGCGCTGGGGCGCGGGCGCGGGTGCCTCGCGCCTGGTGTCGGGCAACCTCGCGCTGCACGAGCGCCTGGAGGCCGAGCTGGCCGCCTTCAAGGGCACCGAGGCCAGCGTGCTGTTCGGCTCGGGCTACCTGGCCAACCTGGGGGTGATCGCCGCCCTGGCCGGTCGTGACGACGTGGTGGTCTCCGACGCGCGCAACCACGCCTCGATCGTGGACGGCTGCCGCCTCGCGCGCGCCGAGACGGTGGTCTACGGCCACGGCGACCTCGACGCGCTGGCGGGCGCCCTGCGCCGGACGCGAGGGCGGCGTGCCCTCGTGGTCACCGACGCGGTCTTCTCGATGGACGGCGACCTCGCCCCGCTGGAGGGCATCGTCGAGCTCGCGCGCCGCCACCGTGCGCGCGTGATCGTCGACGAGGCTCACGCCACGGGCGTCGTCGGGCCCGGCGGTCGGGGACTGGTGGCCGAGCTGGGCCTCGAGCGCGAGGTCGACGTGACGATCGGCACGCTGGGCAAGGCGCTGGGCAGCTACGGCGCCTTCGCCGCCTGCACCCGCCAGATGGCCGCCTACCTGCTCAACCGCGCGCGCACCGCGATCTTCTCCACCGCCCTGCCTCCGCCCGCGGCCGGCGCGGCACTGGAGGCGCTGCGGCTCGTGCGCGAGGAGCCCGCGCTGCTGGAGCGCCTGCACGCCAACGCGCGCACGCTGCGCGACGCGCTGGCCACCCAGGGATTCCAGATCCCGGCAACGCCCTCGACCATGCCCATCGTCCCCCTCGTGGTCGGCGACCCGCGCGCGGCGATGGCCCTGTGCGAGGCGGCCCTGGCCGGCGGCGTGTTCGCCCAGGCCATCCGCCCGCCCACCGTCCCTGCGGGAACCTCGCGCCTGCGCCTGGTGGCCACGGCCGCCCACGAGGAGGCCGACCTGCGCGCAGCGGCCGCCACGCTGGGCGCTGCCGCGTCCGACCGGGGATGACTGCGGTAGGGCTCAGCCCGCCGTGTGCGTCATCGTGGGACGGCCATGGAGCGGGCTCGCGCCAGCAGCGATGATCCCGGGGGACCATGAGCGTCGCCGAGCCCGCCCCCGCCGAGCAGACCGTCGCCTCGCGCCGGCAGGAGCTGGGCCAGCTCGGCGAACCCGTGCGGCGGTTCATGCGCACCGAGGCCGGCAGCGCGGGGCTGCTGCTGGCCGCCACGGTGGTGGCGCTGGGCTGGGCCAACCTGTCGCCCGAGGGCTACGCGTCGTTCTGGGGCACCGACCTCGCGCTGCGCCTGGGCGACGCCGAGCTGGTGCTCGACCTCCAGCACTGGGTCAACGACGGGCTGATGGTGTTCTTCTTCGTCGTCGGGCTGGAGGTCAAGCGCGAGCTGGCCATGGGCGAGCTGACCGACCGCCGGCGCGCGACGATCCCGCTGGTGGCCGCCGTGGCGGGGCTCGCCGTGCCCGCCCTGGTCTTCCTGGCCTTCAACCCCAGCGGCGAGGCGGCGACGGCTTGGGGGGTGGTCATCTCGACCGACACCGCGTTCCTGCTAGGCGTCCTCGCCCTCGTCGGGCCAGCGTGCCCGCTGCAGCTTCGCGTCTTCCTGCTCACCCTGGCCGTGGCCGACGACGTGGGGGCGCTGACCATCATCGCCCTCTTCTACACCGACGACCTGGCCGTCGTCCCCCTGCTGCTGGCCGTGGCGGGGGTCGCCGTCATGCTGGTCCTCCGGCGCCTGCGCGTGTGGCGCGGGCCGGCGTACTTCGTGGTGGCCGTCGGCATCTGGATCGCCATGGAGCAGTCGGGCGTGCATCCGACGATCGCGGGCGTGGTCATCGCCCTGCTTGCTCCGGCCTACGCGCCGCGGCGCGAGGAGGTCGAGGACGCCGAGCGCCTCACCCGCGCCTTTCGCCAGTCGCCCAGCCCGGCCCTGGCCCGCGCCGCACGGCTGGGCGTCGACCGCGCCGTGTCGGCCAACGAGCGCCTCCAGCGCCTGTACCACCCGTGGACGAGCTTCGTGATCGTCCCGATCTTCGCGCTGGCCAACGCCGGCGTGACGCTCGACGCGCAGACCATCGAGGCGGCGCTCGGCTCGAGCCTGACCCTGGGCATCGTGGCCGGTCTGGTCGCCGGCAAGCTGCTGGGCATCACGCTGGCCGCGAGCGGCGCGGTGCGCCTGGGGTGGGGCACGCTGGCCCGCGGGCTGGGCCCGGCGCAGCTCGCCGGCGGTGCCGCGCTGTCGGGCATCGGCTTCACCATCTCCCTGTTCATCGTCGACCTGGCCCTCGACGACCCGGCGCTCCAGGACGAGGCGCGCGTCGGCGTGCTCGCCGCGTCGGTGCTCGCCGCGCTGCTGGGCTGGGGGCTGTTCCGCGCGGGGAGGCGCTGGGGCCGTGCGGAGGCCGACCCCCGCGGCGCCACGGTGCTCGACCCGCCGGTCGACCCCGCGCGCGATCATGTCCGCGGCCCGGTGGGGGCGTCGCTGACCCTCGTCGAGTACGCCGACTTCGAGTGCCCTTTCTGCGGGCAGGTCACGGGCGTGGTGGAGGAACTGCGCGAGCGCTTCGGCGAGCGCCTGCGCTACGTCTTCCGCCACGTGCCCCTCACCGACGTGCACCCGGCCGCGGAGCTGGCCGCGCAGGGTGCCGAGGCGGCCGCCGCGCAGGGGCGGTTCTGGGAGATGCACGACCGGCTCTTCGCCCACCAGGACGCGCTGGAGCCCCACGACCTGCTCGCCCACGCGGGGGCGCTGGGCCTGGATCTCGACCGCTTCGAGGGCGACCTGCTCGACGGTCGCCACGCGGCGCGGGTGCGCGACGACGCGCTCGGGGCGCAGGCCAGCGGCGTGCGCGGGACCCCGACGTTCTTCGTCGGCGGGCGCCGCCACACCGGCCCGACCGACGCCGCGACGCTGGGCCGGGCGCTGGACGACGCAGCGGCGGAGGAGCCGGGATGACCCCGCGCGCACCGGACGGGCGGGGACCGGACGGGACCGCAGACGAAGAGGCCGTCGCCTCCGGCGGGCGCGAACCGCGCGCGGCGGTGAACCAGGACGCCGTCGCCTGGGGCACCGCCCGCGGACGCTGGGTGCTGGGCGTCACCGTCCTGGGCTCGGCGCTGGGCTTCCTGGACGCCACCGTGGTCAACGTTGCGCTGCCGGCCATCGGGGAGGACCTCGACGCCGGCGTGGCCGGCCTGCAGTGGACGGTCAACGGCTACCTGCTCACCCTCGCGGCGCTGATCCTGCTGGGCGGCTCCCTGGCCGACCGCCTGGGTCGGCGGCGCGTGTTCGTCTTCGGCGTGCTGTGGTTCACCTCCGCCTCGCTGCTGTGCGCGCTGGCCCCCACGGTGGAGCTGCTGGTCGCCGCGCGCGTGCTCCAGGGCATCGGCGGCGCGCTGCTGACGCCGGGCAGCCTGGCCATCCTCGAGTCCGCCTTCCGCCGCGAGGACCGCGCGCGGGCCATCGGCGCGTGGTCGGCGCTCAGCGGGATCGCCGCGGCGGGCGGGCCCCTGGTGGGCGGCTACCTGATCGAGACGCTGTCCTGGCGCTGGATCTTCCTCATCAACCTGCCGCTGGGCCTGCTCGTCGCCCTCTTCGCCCTGCGCCACGTGCCCGAGAGCCGTGACGAGACCGTCACCGGCAGGCTGGACGTGCCCGGCTCGGCGCTGGCGGCCATCGGCCTGGGCGGAGTGACCTTCGCCCTCACGGGCGCCTCGGAGGGAAGCGCCGGGGGCGCCACCCTGGCGATTATCGGCGTGGCGGGGGTGCTGGCGCTGGGTGCGTTCCTGGCCGTGGAGCGCAGTAGCGCCCACCCGATGCTGCCGCTGTCGATCTTCTCCTCGCGCCAGTTCGCGGCGGCCAACCTGCTGACCTTCACCGTCTACGCGGCGCTGGGCGGGGTCTTCTTCCTGCTCGTCGTCTACCTGCAGACGTCGCTGGGCTACTCGCCACTGGCCGCCGGCGCGGCCTCCCTGCCCATCACGGGGCTGATGCTCGCCCTCTCCTCCCGCGCCGGGGCGCTGGCCCAGCGCCGCGGGCCGCGCCTGCCCCTCACCGTCGGGCCGCTGCTGCTGGCCGCGGGCATGGCCCTGATGCTGCGCATCGACCCCGGGGACGGCTACGCCGGCTCGGTGCTGCCCGCCGTCTTCGTCTTCGGCCTCGGGCTGGCCGCGACCGTCGCGCCGGTGACCGCCACGGCGCTGGCCGCCGCCGACGAGCACCACGCCGGCCTGGCCTCCGGGGTCAACAACGCGGTCTCGCGCGTCGCCCAGCTCCTGGCCGTGGCCGTCCTCCCGCTGGTCGCCGGTCTCTCGGGGGAGGACTTCAGCGATCCCGCGGCGCTGGCCGACGGCTTCAAGATCGCGATGGCCACCGCCGCCGGGCTCGCCCTCGCGGGCGCGGCGCTGGCCTTCGCCACCATCCGCGACGACGTGCTCGAGCAGGGCGGCGAGACCGAGGAGCACCGTCCCTGCGAGCAGCATCGCAACTGCGCCGTGGCCGGTACGCCGCTGTACGCGCGCCTGGAGGAGCCCCAGCCCAGGGGCTCCCGGGTCGCCGGGCCTCAGGCGTAATGACGTCACCCGACGACTGTCCACCGGAGATTCACCACTCGGTCACTCGGCCGTGCCTCGATCAGGCGACTGTTCCCACATGCGCAAGAGCCTTCTCGCAACCATCGCCACCGGCGCCCTGGTCGTCGCTCCCGCCGCCGACCTCGGCTCCGCCGACACCGTCGCCTACGCCGCGTCGTGCGATCGTCAGTACCGCTCGATCTCGGTCGAGCTCGACGAGTCGCGCTACCCCTACACCACCGACCACATCGAGGATGCCATCCGCGCGGGCGAGCCGGCGCTGCTGCACATCGACCGCTCCGGGGCCGACCAGAACCGCGAGGAGTCCCTGGAGGGGATTCCCACCCGCTCGGGCTACGACCGCGACGAGTATCCGCCGGCGGTGTCGGAGGAGGGCGGTCGCGGCGCCAGCGTGCGCTACGTGCGCTCCAGCGACAACCGCGGCGCCGGCGCGTCGATGGGCAACCAGCTCGAGGGCTGGTGCGAGGACCAGCCCTTCCGCATCCGCATGGTGCCCTAGCGGCCTGTCCACTAGCCGACCGGTCCGGTGACCGGCGTCCTCAGCGCTGCTCGAGCACGTCGAGGGCGATGCCCTGGGCGATCGCCAGTCGCGGGTCGATCCCGTCGACCTGCAGGTCGTACACGTCGCGCAGGCCGAAGCGGCGCTTGTGGTTGCCGACCACGCCGCCGTCGGGCGCGGTGAAGGAGAAGCCGACGGGCAGGGGGAGACCGACGAAGCGGCGCAGCAGGGCGAGCGCGAGCGAGTCCTCCTGCACGACGGCGAGTGTCGTCCCGCCTGCGTCCAGGATCTCCCAGCGCACGCGGGCCAGCGACTGCATCCCCTGACGGCGCAGTGCGCCGACCGGGCGCTCGGCCTCGTCGAGGACCTCGTAGATTCCACCGAAGTCGACCACGTTCCGGGCCTTGACGCGGGCGTACGGACGCGTCTCGCCCTCATCGGCCCACAGGACCAGTTCCTCGCGCAGCTGGAACTTCTTCTTGCGCACGTGGCAGATCTCACCGCCACCTTCTGCTTCGGTGACGACGTAGCGCGTCGAGATCGGGTGGATCTTCTGCGTGATCGTGAAGTTGGGCACGCCCACATGATCGCAATCCCGGTCCGACCCGGCGTGCTCGTCCCTGCGTCAGGCGTAGTCGATGTCGGAGGCGTCGCCGAGGTCGACGGGCGCCTCGCAGCTCGGGCACCACAGGCGCGCCTCCAGGGGCGTACCGCAGACCTCGTGGCGCAGCGCGCCGCCGCCCTCGGCGTGGCGCGCTCCCCAGCCGGCCAGCAGGCGCAGCGCGCCGGCCAGCTCGGCGGCCGCGGCGGTCGGCTCGTGCTTCTCCACGAGTTCCAGCCGACCATCGCCGCCGTCGCACAGCAGGTCGGTCCAGCAGTCGTCGGCCTGCGCGCGCCACGTCGCGCCCTCGGCTCGGGTGCCGTAGTCGCCCGGGACACCGTCCTCACCGTCGTGCACGCGCTGCGCGGCGCGGAGACCATCGATGTCGCCTTTGGCGACGGGCGGCGCGCCGAGGGCCGCGTCGCCGGCCACGACCCGGACCTCGGCGTGGCTGTCGTGCACGTCGAGACCGGCGAGGCCGCCACGCTCGACCTGGCCGCCGCCGGCTCCGCCCCCGGCCTCGGCGCGCCGGTGATGGCCCTGGCGGACCCCGGCGGGCGAGGCCTACGCATCACCTTCGGCCTGGTCACCGCCGCCGAAGCGGCCTTCCGTGGGCCGCGCGGCCGGCGCATTGCGGGGGCTATCGAGCACAGCGCGCCGCTGCCTCGTGGCTCGTCCGGCGGCCCGCTCGTCGACCTGGACGGGCGCGTCGTGGGCCTCAATGCGGTCCCGTCGGGACGGCGGGCTGATCCTCGCCGTGCCCGCCGATGCGGCGCTGCGCGAGCGCATTGCCGGCCTGGCCGGCGGCGTCGGTCGCGCCCCGCCGCCTGGGCGTCGCCGTGGCCCCTCCGGCGCTGGCGCGGCGCATGCGCCGCGCGGTCGGACTGCCCGAGCGCGACGGCCTGCTGGTCCACGCCGTCGAGGACACCAGCCCGGCCGCGAGCGCGGGGCTGCAGCGCGGCGACCTGCTCGTCGCCGCCCAGGGACGCGATCTCGGCGCCGGCACCGAGCAGCTCTACGCCGCGCTCGACGCGCTGGAGACCGGCGCCGGCCTGACCCTGCGCGTCGTGCGGGGCACCGAGGAGCGCGACGTGGCCGTCACCTTCGCGGCCCCGACCGAGGCGGTGGAGGCATCACAGCACCGGGCGAGGGCGCGACCGCCCCGCCGGCCCCCGAGGCCGAGCGCCGCGCCCTGGACGCCTACTCCGAGCTGGTCGTGGGCGTGGCCGAGCGGCTCGCGCCCTCCGTCGCCAACCTGCGGGTCACCCGCCGCGTGCGGGGCGGCCGCGTGCGGGCGGGGGAGGGCAGCGGCGTGGTGCTCACCCCCGACGGCTTCCTGCTGACCTCCGCCCACGTGGTGGCCGGCGCCGACGGCTGCTGGAGAACGCGCGGCGCTTCAGCGGCGACCACCCGGTGCAGGTGCGCGCACGGGCCGACGCCGACCGCCTCGTGGTGCGCGTGATCGACCGCGGCCCGGGGCTCCCACGCCCGCCTGCGCCACCTCTTCGAGCCCTTCTGGCGCGCGCCCGGCGAGCACGGCGGCGGCTCCGGGCTGGGGCTGGCCATCGTGCGCGGCTTCGTGGAGGCCAACGGCGGACGGGTGTGGGCCGAGTCGCTGCCCGGCCAGGGCTCGACCTTCGTCGTCGAGCTGCCGCTGGAGCGCCGTCCGGTCGCGGCGTCATGAGCGCTCCCGTCGCCCGCGTCCTGGTCTGCGACGACGAGCTGCAGATCCTGCGCGCCCTGCGCGTGGTGCTGCGCGAGGCCGGCTTCGAGGTCGTGCCCGCGCAGACCGCGCAGACCGCGCAGACCGCGCAGGAGGCGCTGGACGCCGCCGCCGTGCGCCCGCCCGACGCGGCGATCATCGACCTGGTGCTGCCCGACGGCGACGGCGTGGAGGTGTGCCGCGCGCTGCGCGCCTGGAGCGCCATGCCCATCACTCGGCTACCGGTTCGTGTAGATGCCTCACCCGCTGATGGGCGTGAGCTCGATCCGCTCCCGGTACGAGGAGATCGTGACCTCGAAGTGGTCGAAGAACCCCGTGAGCCCGAGGAGCCCGAAGGCCGGCGTCCAGGGGTCGCAGAACCAGACCGGCGCCGTCCACGCGTACGTGCCCTCGTCGTCGGCCACACGGAGGTTGACGTCGGCCATGCGGGCATCGACCAGGGCGCCGCCGACCCCCACCTGCCTGCGCGGTGCGTCCGAGAGATCCAGGCCGCACAGCTCGGCGACGTGAGAGCCGAGTCGAATCGCCGTTGCGCCGCTGTCGAGGAGACACGCCTGAGGTGCGATCGCCAACCCCTCGACCACGACATCGACGATCGGTCGCGGGCGTACCGTCCCCTGGCCTGGGTCCGGGATCTCCCGGAAGCCGAACCTCACAGGGGAGCGAGCCCGTTCGCGGCGAGCTCGTCGTCGGGCACGCGAAAGACGCTGTCAGCGCTCTGCCCCTGCCGTCCCAGCCAACCGACGAGCTCATGCGGCGAATCGGCAGCATGGAGGATGTCCTCGTCCCTGATGGCGACCCACCGGCCGGCGAGCGGTCGCAAGCGGTCGGCCAGTCGCTCTGGAGAGGCACCGTCCCACTGCCCCTTCCCGAGCGCGAGAGATGTGCCGGCCCCGCGGCGGCCGGCGGAGAAGCCAAGCCGCATGAGGGTGCGCCTCGCCTGGTGCGTCGTGAAGTCGGCTCGGTCGAGGCCCGTGACCGCACTGATGACCTGCTTCGGGGGAAAGCGTCGCGCCCCCACCACGACGAAGTGGCTCCTGATCGGCTCCGGCTCGACAGTTCGCAGGACCCCCGTCACATCTGCGTTGCGCAGTGCGAACTGCTGACCCGCGATCCTGACGTGCCGCGTTGTCGTACTCTCTGCCATCGTTTCTCCGTAGCGGTTTCTCTGTTGCGTCTTTGCAGTCTACCGGCTCGGTGTCGACGCGCTGCCGGCCTCACGATCTTGATGCCGCCGGTCCGTTCACCCACGCGGCCTTCACGCGCCCGGGCGGATGCTCAAGGGCTGGGATGCTCGGTTCCGAATCTCCGCGTCCGCGGCAGCACGCCGGATCACCACAGGATCGCCACCCACGGCTTCGCCGATGCCTCGGGCATCGCCTTCAGCCGCGTGCGGCGCCCTGCGGCGCCCGGCGCACTGCCGCGAACCCGTCCTATTCGGAACCGAGCATCTAATGGCCGAACGACGCCTGCACGGCCTCCAGCGGGTGCTGGGCGTCAACGCCTCTTCGCGACCGCGTACGGCAACGTCGGCTCGTCGATCTACTACGCGCTGGGCCTCCTCGCATCGCTCGCGCTGGGGCTCACGCCGCTGGTGTTCCTCATCACCGGCCTGTTCTTCTTCTGCGCCGCCGCCACGTACGCGGAGGCGACGGCGATGTTCCCCGAGGCCGGCGGCTCGTCGAGCTTCGCCCGCCGGGCGTTCGACGAGCTGGTCTCGTTCTTCGCAGCCCGGGCCCAGCTTGCTGTGTATCAAGACCGGCCTCAGCCCAGCAGTTCGGCCACGCGCACCGTCCACCCGTCCACGACATCGCTCGCGTCGAGGGTGTCGGCCTCGCCGAGGATGCGGATGTCGGTGGCCGATCGGTAGGCGGTGATCGTGCGGGGTCGGGGGTGGACCACGAGGACGAGCCGGGTGCCGGCGGCGAGCCAGTCCAGTGCCTTCTCGTGCACCTCGGTGGAGGTGTCGCCCGGGGAGACGACCTCGACCGCGAGGTCCGGCGCGCCCTCGAAGAACTTCCGTGAACGGCCGACCTTCTCGATCCGCTCGCGGACCACGAAGGCCACATCGGCGGCCCGGACGGTCTCGGGCTCGCCGGGGAGCTTGAAGCCGACCTCGGTCGTCACGTCACCCGTCCCGTGCTCCTCGACGTGGTTGCCGAGCCGGCGGTCGATCCGGCTCGCGATCCATCCGTGCTCGTAGTTCGCCGGTGGCATCGTCCTCAGCTCCCCTCGCACGAGCTCGTGCTTCATCCCATCGTCCGGCATCGCCAAGAGATCCTCGGCGGTCATGATCGCGGGGGCCTGGACCGGCACGGCCATGCGCAAAGGCTACTCCGCGCCCGGACGCCCCGACGAGCTGGCCATGGCCGGCTCGGACTCCTCCTCGACGGGGCCGTCGGGCGGGTCCTCGTCGAGGCTCGAGGGGTCGCGATCGCTGCCGGCGATGATGGCGTCGGGCGCGGCGTCCTCGGGCAGGCGGCCGGACTTCATGCCGAAGTAGACGGCCTGGGGGTGGTGGGCGATGATGGCCAGCGTGGACTGCTCGGGCTCGATGGCGTAGCCGCCGGTGAGGCGGATGCCGATGTCGGGCAGGCCCAGTAGGCGCGAGACCTTCTCGTGCTCGGACTGCTCGGGGCACGCGGGGTAGCCCCACGAGTAGCGGCGGCCCTGGGCGGGCTCGACGTCGAGGTCGTCGCGCACGCGGGCATGCAGCCACTCGGCCATGCCCTCGGCGCACTGCACGCCCAGCCCGTGGGTGAAGAGCTGCTCGGCGAACTCGCCGTCGCGCTCGAGCTGGGCCATGAGCTCGGTGACCTCGTCGCCCGCGGTGACGGCCTGCAGCGCGACCACGTCGAGCTGCCCGCTGTCCTTCGGTCGATAGAAGTCGGCCAGGCAGATGCGGTCGTGCTTGGGCTGGCGCGGGAAGGTCAGGCGCTCGAGCACCGTCTCGCGGTCCTCCGGGTCGAGCACCACGACGTCGTTGCCCTCGGAGTAGCAGGGGAAGTACCCCAGCTTGGTGCGCGGGTGCAGGTAGGTCTGCTCGCTCCACATGCGCTCCAGGCGCGGGCGGAAGTCCTCGTCGACCAGCTTGCGCCACTCCTCGCCCTTCACGCCCTTGCCGCCCCAGTGCAGCTTGAACAGGACGTGGGTGTCCAGGTGGGCGTAGACCTCGTCCAGCGAGACGTCGATCTCGCGCACGCCCCAGAACGGGGGCTCGGGCACCGGGGTCTCGGTGCTCGCGGCGCTGCGCACCGAGTCGTCGTCGGTGGGCAGCGCCTCCGGCTCGGGGCCCTTCTCGCGCAGGCGCACGGCGGCGGCCCGGGTCTCCTCGACCAGCACCCGGGCCTTCTCGGGCTCCACGAGCTGGTCCATCTTGGCCAGGCCCTCGAAGGCGTCCTTGCAGTAGAAGACGCCGGGCTCGTAGAGCTCATCGCTCTTGGACCCGCCCGGGTAGAGCGCGCGCAGGCCGAAGTTGCGGTTGATCGCCGCGCCGCCCAGCAGCACCGGGAACTCGAGGCCCTGGCTGTCGAGCTCCTGGATGCACAGCGGCATCTGCTTGGAGGTCGATACCAGCAGGGCGCTCAGGCCGATGGCCGTGGCCTGGTGCTCCTTGGCCGCGTCGAGGATCTTCCCGATCGGGACCTGCTTGCCCAGGTCGACCACCGAGTAGCCGTTGTTGGTGAGGATCGTGTTGACCAGCGACTTGCCGATGTCGTGCACGTCGCCGAACACTGTGGCCAGCACGATCGTCCCCTTCGTGTAGTCGGCGGTCCGCTCGAGGTAGTTCTCCAGTCGCGCGACGGCGCGCTTCATGACCTCGGCGCTCTGGAGCACGAAGGGGAGGATGAGCTCGCCCGCGCCGAACTTGTCGCCGACCTCCTTCATGGCCGGCAGCAGCACGTCGTTGAGCGTGGGGACGGCGCCGATCTTCTCGTTGGAGGCGTCGATCCAGGCCTCCACGCCCTCCTTGCGGCGGCGCAGGATGTGGAAGTGCAGCGCCTCCTCGGGCTCCATGCCCTCGGTCGGGTCGGCCTTCTCGTCCTGCGCCTCCTCGCCCTTCTCCTCGAAGTGGCCGATGAAGCGCTCCAGCGCGTCCTCGCGGCGGTTGAAGACGAGGTCGTCGGCGAGGTCGCGCTCCTGCTGGGAGATCTCGCCGTAGGGCGTGATGTGGTTGGGGTTGACCATCGCCAGATCCAGCCCCGCCTCGACGCAGTGGTGCAGGAAGGTCGAGTTGAGGACTGCGCGGGCGCCGGGGGAGACGCCGAAGGAGACGTTGGAGACGCCCAGCGAGGTCTTGACCTGCGGCAGGGCCTCCTTGAGCCTGCGGATGCCCTCGATGGTCTCGACGGCGGACGGGCGCCACTCCTCGTCGCCCGTGGTCAGCGTGAAGGTCAGCAGGTCGAAGATGAGCAGCTCGGGATCCAGGCCGTGCTCGTCGCAGGCCAGCTCCTTGATGCGCCTGGCGATCTCCAGCTTGCGCTCCGCGGTCTTGGCCATGCCGACCTCGTCGATGGTCAGCGCGATCAGCGCGGCGCCGTGCTCGATGGCCAGCGGGGTGACCACGTCGAGCTTGTCGCGCCCGGCCTCGAGATTGACCGAGTTGACGATCGCGCGGCCGGGAATCTGGTCCAGTGCCATCGCTATGACAGCGGGCTCGGTGGAGTCGATCTGGATCGGCGCGGGCTGGGTGAGCGACACGCTCTTGGCCACCCGGCGCATCTGCTCGTCCTCGTCCTCGCGCTCGGTCAGCGCGACGCAGAGGTCGAGCACGTGGGCGCCACCCTCGACCTGGTCCTCGGCGACCTGCACGAGGCCGTCATAGTCGTCGGCCAGCAGCAGCTCCTTGGCCTTGCGCGAGCCCTGCGAGTTCACGCGCTCGCCGATCATCGACGGGGTGGGCTCCTGGACCAGCGGCGTGGCGGTGATCATGGAGCTCACGTGCGGCGGGCGCGGGGCGGGGCGCGGGGACACGGGGAGACCGCAGCAGCGCTCGGCCATGGCGGCGATGTGCTGCGGCGTGGTGCCACAGCAGCCGCCCACGATGCTCACGCCGTAGCGCTCCACGAAGTCGCCCAGGGTCTGGGCCAGCGGCTCGGGCTCCTCGGGGAAGATGGTCTCCCCGTCGGGGCCCTGCACGGGCAGGCCGGCGTTGGGGATGCAGTGGATCGGCACCGGTGAGTGCTCGCCCAGGAAGCGGATCGCGTCGCGCATGTCCTCGGGCCCGGTCGAGCAGTTGAGCCCGATGACCTCGACCTTCAGCGCCTCCAGCGTGGTCAGCAGGGAGGAGATGTCGGTGCCCAGCAGCATCTTGCCGCCGTTGGGCAGCAGGGAGACCGAGACCTGGATGGGCAGCGTGCGGCCCCTCTCCTTGAACGCCTCGCGGGCGCCGAAGATGGCCGCCTTGGCCTCGAGGATGTCCTGGACGGTCTCGATGACGATCAGGTCGACGCCGCCGTCGACCAGGGCGCCGGACTGCTCGCGGAATATCTCGACCAGCTCGCGGAAGGAGACCTGCCCCAGGGTGGGGTCGTCAGAGGCGGGGAGGAAGCCGGTCGGTCCGATGGAGCCGGCCACGAAGCGCTCCTCGCCCGCCGCCTTGCGGGCGATCTCCCCGGCGCGGCGGTTGATCTCGACGGTGTGCTCGGCCAGGCCCCACTCGTCGAGCTTGAGGCGGCTGGCCTGGAAGCTGTCGGTCTGCACGACCTCGGCTCCCGCCTCGATCATGGACGTGTGGACGCCCTCGATGACATCGGGGCGGTTGAGCACCAGCGCCTCGTGGCAGCGACCGGGCAGCCGGTAGTCGCGCTCGAGGTCGAGGTCGAAGTCCTCCAGGGTGGCGCCCATGCCGCCATCGAAGATGACGACGCGCTCGCGGACGGCTGTGAGGTAGTCGCGGGGCATGGGACATAGGCTAGCGAAACCTTGACACGGTTGTGGCAAGGTTTGGTTTCTGCCCTGTATTGCCGATACTCACCCATGACCGCGAATCCACCGGGGAGGAGGCTGTCCGCGCTGATCGAAGTCGCGCACAACCCGACGGTGGCCACCGCCGTCGAGGGGGTTCGACGCCTGCTGGATCTCGACATCGCCTACGCGACCTTTCATGAGTCCACCGAGCAGGTCTTCCTGCACGTGGAGGGCGACGGCGAGGCCTTCGGCGTCCACGAGGGCCTGCGGGTGCCGCTGGAGGCGACCTACTGCAAGCGGATCCTGGCCGGCGAGCTTCCGCCGGTCATCCCCGACACCCTCGATGACCCCGTCGCTGCCGAGCTCCCGGGCACCAGGCAGGCGGGTATCCGTGCCTTCGCCTCGGTCCCGCTGACCCGCGCCGACGGCTCGCTGTTCGGAACCCTGTGCTGCGCGGGGCTCGACGCCCACCCCGAGTTGGGGGAGCGCGACCTGCAGTTCATGCACGTCTTCGCGCGCCTGGTCGTCGACACGCTCGAGCGCGACGAGCAGGAGCGCATGCGCCGTGAGCTGGAGGCCCGCGCGGCCGGCCTCGACGCCCTTGTGGCGGCGATCGAGGCGCGCGACGCCTACACGGCAGAGCACTCGCGTACCGTGGTCCGCCGCGCGACAGAGGTCGCCCGGCGCCTAAGCGTCGACGCGGCCACCGTCGAGGACGTCGGTCATGTCGCCCTGCTGCACGACGTCGGCAAGGTGGCCATGCCCGACGCCCTGCTGCGCAAGCCCGGGCCGCTCAGCGAAGAGGAATGGCGTCTCATGCGCCGCCATCCGATCGAGAGCGAGCGCATCGTCGCCGCGGTCCCCTCGCTGGCCCATCTCGGGCCGGCGGTGCGCGCCGAGCACGAGCACTGGGACGGCGGCGGCTATCCCGACGGACTGGCGGCGGAGGTCATCCCCATCGCCGCCCGCATCGTGCTGGCCTGCGACGCCTACGACGCGATGATGACCGACCGCCCCTACCGCGCGGCCCGGGGCCACGATGTGGCGGTCCGCGAGCTGGCCACCGGCTCGGGCAGCCAGTTCGACCCCGACGTCGCCGCCACCCTGCTCGAGGTGCTGAGCGAGGAGACTGCGGGCCACGGATACGCGACCATCCCGAAGGCCTCGATGCCGGCGCACAACGGCAGCGCAGCAGAGGACTCGGCGGCCTCTCCCTCGGGCACGCCGCGCGCCAGCCGGTAGCGGTTCGCCGAGCGCTCAGATCCGCCCCGGAAGATTTCGCCGGGAGGTGTGTCCGCGAGCGGATACACTGACGGACGATGGCCTCGCGCCACGCACGCATCCAGGTACCCGCCGACCCTGAGCTGGAGGCGGCGGTCGCACGGGGCAGGCGGCTCGTCGGCGCGTCGGCGCCCGCATCCCAGGTCGTTCGCGCGCTCGCCCTGCGTGGGGCCGATGCTCTCGACCAGGACGAGGCTGCACGCCGGCGCGCGACGGATTTCCTCGTCAGCGTCGCGGAAGGAACCTCCGGCCTGGACCTTGAGGGCCTGCGCACGGTGCGTGCCCGCGCATGGCGATGAGTTGGGCCGGCGGCCCATGGGTGGCCGACACTTCAGCTTGGGCTCGCGCCGCTGACGCCAGGGTCGCGCAACCGTGGATCGCCGCCGCACGCGCCGGCGAGCTCGTGGGGTGTCCGGTGGT
The DNA here is from genome assembly GCA_024330185.1 of Candidatus Siliceabacter maunaloa. Classification (GTDB taxonomy): domain Bacteria; phylum Actinomycetota; class Thermoleophilia; order Solirubrobacterales; family Solirubrobacteraceae; genus Siliceabacter; species Siliceabacter maunaloa. The sequence continues at coordinate 7,704 of JANDLV010000016.1, read as the reverse complement.
GACGTTGGAACTGCTCCATGACGCCCGCGACCGCGAGGGCGTAGAGACGGTGGCAGCAGCGCTCATGGGCCTTCGTCAGGCGCCGGTCACGCTCTCGGTGACCGACGCGGCAATCAGTGCGGTTCGCGAGCTTGCCGGCGCCGGTGCTGCGGGGAGCCACCGGGTTCCCGTCGCCGATGCCCTGATCGCGGCCGCGGCCGCCGAGCGAGGGTTCGGCGTCCTCCACTACGACCACGACTTCGACCGCCTCGCGGAGGTTCTGTCCTTCACCAGCCAGTGGGTCGCCCCTGCCGGCAGCGTGGCCTGATGAGCCCGCTGCGGGGCAAACTCCCTCTCGATCCCCGGCTCATACGGCGATCAGCGTGCACTGCTGTCGGGACCAGGCGAATACCGCAGGCTGTGGTTGAGGCGCTACTTGATGAACAGCATCTCCTCGTACTTGGGCAGCGGCCAGAGGTCGTCGGCGACGATGCCCTCGAGGCGGTCGGCGGTCTCGCGGACCGCCGTCATCGCCGGGTAGACGGTGTCGCGCATGTAGCGGGCGAGGTCCATCTCCTCCAGGCCCGGGTCGAGGTTGGCGTGCTCGAGAGCGCGGATGCGGTCGGCGAGCTCGTTGACGAGCGCCTCGGTCTCCTCGGCGAGGGTGGGAAGGTGCGCCGCGCGCAGTGACGCCAGGTGGCGCACCGCGGCGGGCAGGAGCATGGTGCGCGCCATCGAGGCGGCCGTCTCGGCCTCGATGTTGAGCTTGACGAAGTACTGCTCCAGGAAGACCTCGTAGCGGGCCTCCAGCTCGCGCTCGGAGAGGACCTCGTAGCGCGAGAAGGCCTGCACCGTCTGCTCGTTGATGAGCCACGGCAGCGCGTCGGGGGTGGAGCGCAGGTTCTCCAGGCCGCGCCGGGCGGCCTCCTGCTCCCACTCCTCGGAGTAGTTGTCGCCGTCGAAGACGACCCGCTTGTGCTCGGTCCACACCTCCCGGACGACCTCGACGACGGCGTCCTCCACGGACTTCCCGCCCCTCAGGCCCTGCTCGACCCGGTCGCTCAGCATGTCGATGGCCTCCGCGGCGATCGTGTTGAGCACGGTGTTGGGCAGGCCCAGCGAGTGGCTGGAGCCCAGTGCGCGGAACTCGAACTTGTTGCCGGTGAAGGCGAAGGGCGAGGTGCGGTTGCGGTCCCCGCCGTGCATGGGCAGGCGCGGCAGCACCGGGGTGCCCATGCGCAGGAAGGACTGCTCGCTCTCCTGGCCCTCCTCGCCGGCCTCGATCGCCGCGAAGACGCGCTCGAGCTCGGCCCCCAGGAAGATCGAGATGATGGCCGGGGGTGCCTCGTTGGCGCCCAGGCGGTGGTCCTGCCCGGCGTTGGCCACCGAGGCGCGCAACAGTGCCTGGTGCTTGTCCACGCCCGCGATCACCGCCGTGCAGAAGAACAGGAACATCACGTTCTCGTGGGGGGTGTCGCCGGGGTCCAGCAGGTTGCCGCCGGCATCGGTGACGATCGACCAGTTGTTGTGCTTGCCCGAGCCGTTGACGCCCGCGAAGGGCTTCTCGTGCAGCAGGCAGACCAGGCCGTAGCGCCGCGCGGTGTTCTGCAGCATCTGCATGGTGAGCTGCTGGTGGTCGGAGCCCACGTTGGAGTTCTCGAACACCGGCGCGACCTCGTACTGCGCCGGGGCGACCTCGTTGTGACGGGTCTTGATCGGCACGCCGAGCTGGGCCAGCTCGCGCTCGACCTCCAGCATGCAGGCCAGGACGCGCTCGGGGATGGAGCCGAAGTAGTGCTCGTCGAGCTCGTGGCCCTTGGGCGGCTTGGCGCCGAACAGGGTGCGCCCGGTGTTGATCAGGTCGGGGCGCTCGTAGAAGTACTGCTCGTCGATGAGGAAGTACTCCTGCTCGGCGCCCACCGTCGTGAACACGCCCCGGGGGGTCTCGTCGCCCAGCAGGCGCAGCGCACGGATCGCGGAGGTCGACAGCGCGCTCATGGAGCGCAGGAGCGGGATCTTGTGGTCCAGCGCCTCGCCGGTCCAGGACACGAAGGCGGTGGGGATGCAAAGCACCGCGCCGTTGGGGTTCTCGAGGATGAAGGCGGGCGAGGTCGGGTCCCATGCCGTGTAGCCACGGGCCTCGAAGGTCGCGCGGATGCCGCCGGTGGGGAAGGAGGACGCGTCGGGCTCGCCCTGGATGAGCTCCTTGCCCGAGAACTCGGGCAGCGCGTCGCCGTCGCCGTCGGGCGCGTAGAAGGAGTCGTGCTTCTCGGCGGTCATGCCGGTCAGCGGCTGGAACCAGTGCGTGTAGTGCGTCGCGCCCTTCTCCAGCGCCCACTCCTTCATCGCCTGGGCCACCTGGTCGGCCAGCGCCGGGTCCAGCGGCACGCCCTCCTCCAGCGTGGCCTGCAGGCGCTTGAAGACGTCCTTGGGCAGGCGCTGGCGCTGCACGTCCATGCCGAAGACGTGGCTGGCGAAGACCTGGTTGTCGGCCTGGGTCAGGTCCGGGCGGCCTAGGCCGGCGCCGTTGACCTGCCACTGCGCGGCGTCGATGTTCGGCTGGCGGAGTCGGGGCAAGGATCCTCCTCGGAGATTCACATTCCTGGCGGAACCCTAGAGCCGCCTGCTCGGGCGCCGGTTGTCCACGTGGACAAAGGGTCGCCGCCGTCGTTTGGCCCCGCGGCGAGCCCGGGGGCCCCGCGGCGTATCTGACCGCTCGATCTTTCGCCACAGGGCCAAAGACCCACCCTCGCACCACGCAGGAGGATGACGCCCGACACGCTAACGAGGAGGTCATCTTGGATCCCGAAGTTCTGGAGCGACTTCCCCTGCTTGGGGCAGAGCTCGACATAACCTGGGTCATAGTCGCGACGGTGCTCGTCTTCTTCATGCAGGCGGGCTTCGCCTTCCTGGAGATCGGGTTCTCGCGCGGGAAGAACGTGGGCATGGGGATCGCCAAGATCCTCGGCAACTTCTCCATCGCTGCGATCGCCTGGTGGGGGATGGGCTTCGCCATCGCCTTCGGCGGCGGCGCCGTGCTGGCCGGCGACACCGGCTTCTTCCTGTCCATCGGCAACTCGATCAGCGCGGACGGGTTGGCCGCCGAGCCGTTCGGCGCGGAGGTCGGCGGGACGGAGGTCAATGGCTCGACAGCGGCGTTCTTCATCTTCCAGTTCATGTTCTGCGCCGTGTCCCTGGCCATCGTGTGGGGCTCGACGCTCGAGCGCATCAAGTTCATCGCCTACGTGCCGTTCGCGGTGGTCTTCGCGGCGATCATCTACCCGCTGATCGCCCACTGGGGCTTTGGCGGTGGGCTGTTCGCCGAGATCGGCAACGGCGTGCAGGACTTCGCAGGCTCCTCGGTGGTGCACCTCACGGGTGCGACCGCGGCGCTGGCCGCGTTGATCCTCCTGGGCCCCCGCCGGGGCAAGTACGGCGCCGACGGCAGGCCGCGGGCCATCCCGGGCCACTCCATGCCCTTGTTCGGCCTGGGCGTGCTCATCCTGTGGCTGGGCTGGTTCGGCTTCAACGCCGGCTCGTCGCTGGGCGTCGGCGGCTCCTCGTTCGCCGAGGTGATGGTCGTCACCAACCTGGGTGCCGCGGGCGGCGTCATCGGCGCGATGATCATGATCTCGGTGCTGACCAAGAAGCTCGATGTCGGCATGGTCGGCAACGGCGCGATCGGCGGCCTGGTGGCCATCACCGCGCCGGCGGGCTACGTCGAGTTCTGGGCGGCGCCCATCATCGGCGTCATCGGCGGCCTGATCGTGGTGGCCGGCGTGCTGGCCATCGAGAAGAAGCTGGACGACCCGGTCGGCGTGCTCTCCGCGCACGGCCTGGCGGGCATCTGGGGGACCCTGGCCTGTGGGCTGTTCAGCTCCCCCCGCCTGGTCGAGTCGCTGGAAGTGGGCGAGGCCGGCCTGTTCTACACCGGATCGCCCTCCCAGCTCCTCACGCAGGCCGGCGGGGTGCTGGCGACCATCGTCGCGGTGTTCACCCTGTCGTTCATCACGTTCGCCATCATCAAGGCGACGTTGGGCCTGCGCGTCGACGCCGACGAGGAGGACGCCGGACTGGACATTGCCGAGCACGGCATGTACGGGTACCCGGAGCAGTTCATCCCCGACGCCGAGCTGGCCGGCTACGGCGCGCTGCCCCGCAACGGGGGCGAGGCGCCGCCGGCGGTCGGGCAGCCCCCCACCAAGCGAAACGAGGAGGTCCCAGCATGAAGAAGGTCGAGGCCTACATCCGCCATGAGGCGTTCGAGCCCATCCGCGCCGACCTGCTGGAGCTGGGGTTCCCCTCGCTGACCATCAGCGAGGTCAAGGGCTCGGGCCGCCAGAAGGGCGTCACCGAGCGCTACCGCGGGGCGGAGCTGACCAACTACCTGCGCCCCAAGGTCAAGCTCGAGTGCGTCGTGTCCTCCACGGATGTGCAGTCCATCGTGGACACGATCCTCAAGCACGCGAGGACCGGGGCGGTGGGCGACGGGAAGGTGTTCGTCATGCCGGTCGACGAGGCCTTCCGCGTACGCACCGGCGAGGCGGGCGAGGAGGTGCTGCAGGCCCATCCGGGGGCTGTGGCGCCGGCGTAACAGGGTTTCGCCGACGGTCACCGCAAGCGGGGACCGTCGGCGACGTCACACCCGGTCACCGCAAGCGGGGACCGTCGGCGACGTCACCTGTCCAGTTCGAACCAGAGCGTGAGCCCGTCGGCGCGCTCTGCACCCCAGCGCTGGGCGGTGCGGTCGAGGATCGCCAAGCCGTAGCCGCCCAGCGAGGGGGAGTCACGGGAGCGCAGCGCGCGCTCCACCGTCTCGACGGGGAGGGGGCCCGAAAGCTCGACGCGCACGCGGTCACGCGTCACGCGCACCGTGAGGAGCAGCCGGGCGGAGGGGTCGGGCTCGCGCTCGGCCAGGAAGAAGGTGATGACCTCCGAGGTGAGCAGCAGCACCTCGTAGCCCAGCCGCCCGCCCAGCCCGGGGACACCGGCCACGTGGCGGCGGGCCATCTGCGGGGCTGCGGCGGTGGCCGGAAGGGGAAGGGTGCGTTCGGTGACGGTCTCGGCCGGCGCCACTAGAAGGGGCCGACCCCCAGCACGATCACGAAGAGGGCGAGGACGAAGATGGCCAGCGCCGCGATGGCCAGGGTCCGGGCGGGGTCGCCGGCCGCCCGGGCGGTGAGGTCGCGGCGATCGATGGCGGGGGCTATGTGCTGCGCGCCGATCTCCGCGGCACCGGGCAGCGTGCGGCTCTCGTTGGCCTCCTTGGCCTCGGTGGCCAGGTCGCGCCGCGGGCGCCGGGCGCGCGGGTTGAGGACCCGGACGGTCTGGGTCGTGGCCGCCCTGGCGTCGTCGGCCAGCTCGAGCGTGATGGGCCGCGTCGCCGGGTCGGGGCGCTGCGCGCCGGTGTCCTCGTCGACCTCCGTGGCACCTGCGCGGCGGCGCTCCTCGTCGATGGCGGCCCGGGCGACCTCGTCGGTGCTCGGCTCGAGGTCGTCGGAATCGAGCCCCAGGGCATGCTCGGCGGTGGTTGTCGTCGCGTCGCGCGCGGCCGGCTGCTCGCGCGAGGCGGTGGGCGCCTGCGGCGCGGCGTCGCTCGCGGAGGGCTCCTGGCGGGTGGTTTCGTCGCGGGCCGTGTCCGGGCGCCGCGGGCGGGCCGCGCGGACCTCGGGGTGCTCGCGGGAGACGGCCTCCAGGTCGGCGCGGACGGCCTTGAGCTCGTGGCGGGCGGCGAGAGTCTGAGCACGCTGGGCGGCCACGGCCTCCTCGAGGCGGTGAAGCGACTCCTCGCTCGCACGGGCCATCGCCTCCTCGTGCTCGCGCCGGGCGGCCTCCAGATCCTCGGCCGCCTTCGCCGCGTACGCGCGCCCGCGCTCCCGCTCGGCCTCGAGCTCCCTGGCCGCCTCGCCCGCGGCGCGGCGGGCCCGCTCGCGCACGGCCTCCAGCACGAGGCGCCCCTGCTCTGCGGCCTCGCGGGTGCGTTCGCTGTTCGCCTCGAGCTCCCGACCGGCCTCGGCGGTCGCCGAGGCGGCCTGCTCGCGCTCCCCCTCCGTGCTCCGGTCGGCCGCACGGGCGGCCTCCTGCGCGGTGGCCAGCTCCTCGCGCAGCGCCTCGGCCTGCTCGTGCGCGTTCTTCAACCGCTCGTCCAGTTCGTCGCCGCGGGCGCGGGCGGCGCCGGCCGCCGCCTCGGCCTCGTCGGTCCGGCGGCGCAGCCCGTTGACCTCCCGCGCGAGACGCACGTGGTGGGCGGCCGGGGCGCCCTGCGCCGTCTCGACGTAGGGGGCGGGAAGGGTCAGCGTCAGCCGGCGCCCCACGGCGATGGTGAACGTGCCGTCCACGGCGGCCAGCGGGAGCGCGTAGGTCGCGCGCCACACGGCGGCGTCAGGGCCGGCGAAGGCCTCCTGGCCGCTGATGGCCACCGCCTCGACCCGAGCGTCCTCGTTCTCCACCAGCAGTCGCGGGCGTCCCAGCCGTCGCTGCCCGGACGCTGCGAAGCGGCCCTCGAGCTCCAACACCGCCGCATCGGTGCCCGCCGGGACCGCGCGAAAGCGCAGCAGCTCGAGCGCGGGCTCTGTGGACCCGGGGCTCGCGATGACGCTCATGCCGGCGGCCTACCCCTTCTCCCGCGAAGCTCGCGGCGACCGGGGGTCGTGTGCGGGCGGGTGCCCGGGACTGTCGCTCGAGCCATCCTCGTCCTCCTCCCGGGAGGCCGGCAACGTCTCGAAGGCCTGCGTGGTGCCAAGGTCGCCGCCGGGCTGGGGCCGGCGCTGCACGGGCTGCTCGCCGGGCCCCTCGCGGCGGTCGGCCACGGCGCCCTCCCGGCCGGCGGGCTCCCGGCGGTCGACCACGGGGCTCTGGGCACGCCCCGCCTCCTCGTCCGGCTCGTCGTCCTCGCCCCCGCGGTGATCGACGGCCGCGGGCCGCGGCGCGTGGTCGCGACCCTTGACGTCGACGGTCACCGAGATGCTGGCCACCGCCAGCGCGCTGCCCACACCCATGGCCAGCGTCGCGGCCAGCGCCAGCCAGGCGCCCGCCTCTCGGCCGCCGTCCACATCGGGCGGCAGGTCGAGGATCTGTGACACCACGAGCACGAACGCCGCCAGCGACACCAGCGGCCCCCAGCGCACCATGGCCGCGCCCGGCCCGGGAGGGCCCGCAGCGCCGACGACAGCGGCCACGGCGAGGCCCGCCAACGCGAGGTCGACGATCTCGAACACGGACCAGGCGTTGAGCCCCGGCTGGTACCAGTCGAGGAACAGGCTGACGAGCAGGACCGCGGCGCCGACGGCGACCAGGCCGCTGCCCGCGTCGATTCTGTGGCGCAACGGAGCCTCCGGGGACGCGTTCGGACGGACTACAAGGGTACCCGCCGGCGTCTTAACGGCTGAGAACGGCTTTCGCCTGCGGCCGCCGGAGCCGGCGAAACAGGGTTTCGCCTTCGGTCGCCGGAACCGGCGAGCCGCGCGAGGGCTTCCGCCGGCGCACCGGCGGCCTGTCCTTCCGGGCCTAGTGGCCCATCCTGCAAGTCCGCACCCGTTTGGATCGGCCGCCGATCACCGCCTGGCGGCGTCCTCGCTCGGTCATGGGCCTGGAGGCCCACTCCCTCACTGCGTCCTTGCCAGCCGGCGCCGGCAACCGCCCAAACGCGCACGGACTTACAGGACGGACCACTAGTAGGACTTTGGTAACTGCTTGCAGGAGTTCTCGCGTTTGCAGGGAACTTGG
>JANDLV010000015.1 GCA_024330185.1 Candidatus Siliceabacter maunaloa | reverse complement strand
TCACGATCCCGGCCTTCAGCACCGGCACGCTCCACCGCCTCACGCTCACCAGCGCTCAACGCACGTCGCTGCGCCCCACGCTCCTGCTGAGCCACAGCCTCACTCACCACCACGCCACATAGCAACAGCGACGCGCACACCACGCCGATCCTCAGCTCGAGTCGCCCCCGCCATCCCCACATTCGTCCACCGATGCTCATCCCTACAGTCTCCCGCCGTCGCCTTGAAGGCACCCGTCCCAGCTACGCTGGAGTGCGTATCGGCATCCGTCGCGACCACCTTTAGCCCGATTCGGCAAGCTGGCGCGTGAGCGCTCGAAGTCGTCGCCCTCACCCCACCGCCAGCGCCCCGATGACCTCGCGCCACCACGTGCGGTCGCCCTCGGTGCGCGCGGCGGCCAGGCGGCGACGGGCGAAGTCCTGCAGCGGGCCGGCCGAGCCGCGCGCGAGGATGCTGCCGGTCACGGCGAACGAGCCGTCCTCGAGCGCGAGCAGTGCGCCGGGGACGTCGCGGCGGGTGCGCAGGCGCACGGCGACGCCCACCCCGTCGATGGCCTCGACGGCCTGGGGGTCGCCGTCGGCCTCGGCCCACGGGCGGGTGCGAAAGATCGTCGGGTAGCCGGGCTTGGGCACCGGGCGCACGCGGACCTCCAGCGGGCCATCGCGCCAGCGGCGCAGCAGCGCCTCGAACTCCACCGCGGCCTCCTGGCGCACGAGCACGTGGAGCCGGTCGTCTGGCTCGACGCGCGTCGAGCCACGCGGCGGGAGGGCCTGCTCCCCGCGCACGATCAGGTTGAGCAGCGCCTCGCGCGGGATCTGCAGCTCGCGCACGAGCCTTCCCGCCGCGGCGTCGCCGGCCTGCACGGGGTACTCGACGATCTCGGCGCCCAGGCGGCGCATGGTCGCCGCCTCCATCAGCGGCAGCGGGATGGCCGCGGCGTCAGTGGTCACCCCCAGCGCGCGGGCCAGCGGCTCGAAGGTCAGGCCCTGCAGCAGCACCGAGAGCACCGCGGCGAAGAACACGACGTTGAAGAAGGCCAGGCTTCCCTCGACCCCCGCGAGCAGCGGGAACGTGCCCAGCACCACCGGTACCGCGCCGCGCAGGCCGGCCCAGCCCAGCACGACCCGCTCGCGCAGCGAGAAGCCCTGGAAGAGGGTCGCGACGTAGGTGGCCACGGGCCGGGCCACGAAGGCCAGGACGAGCGCGAGGATCGTCCCCTCCAGCGCGATGTCCACGAGCTGGGACGGGAAGACGAGCAGGCCCAGCGCGAGGAACATGACGAGCTGGGCCACCCAGGCCAGGCCGTCGTGGAAGGTCACGATCGTCCGGGTGGCGGGCAGCGAGGTCGAGCCGATGGCCAGCCCCGCGAGGTACACGGCCAGGAAGCCCGAACCGTGGGCGACGTCGGCCGCGCCGTAGGCCACGGCCGCCACCGCGATCGACGCCACCGGGTACAGCCCCGCCGAGGCCAGGCGCATGCTTCGCAGTCCGCGCACGGCCAGCCAGCCCACCCCCAGGCCGACCACGCCGCCGACCCCCAGCTCGAGGGCGAATTCCAGGAGGAACTGCACCAGGCCGTAGTCGGGCTCCTGGATCCAGGCGATGAAGCCCAGGACGAGCAGCACCGCGACGGGGTCGTTGAAGCCCGCCTCGCCCTCGAGCGTGCGTGCGAGGCGCCGGCGCAACGTGGAGCCGCGCAGGATCGCGAAGATCGCCGCGCCGTCCGTGTTGGAGACGATCGCGCCGATGAGCAGGCCCTCCAGCGGCTCGACGCCCAGCAGCCACACGGCGGCCAGTCCGGTTATGACCGCGGTCAGCGCCGTGCCGATCACGGCCATCGACAGCGAGGCGCGCAGCACCGGGCGGATCTCCTGCCACCCCGCGGCCAGACCGCCCTCGAACAGGATGAGCGACAGCGCGACGATGCCGATCGTCCGCGCCAGCCCGTAGTCGTCGAACTCGATCAGGCTCAGGCCCTCGGAGCCGACGATCATTCCCAGGGCCAGCAGCAGGACCAGACCGGGCACCCGCAGGCGCCCGGCGAGAAGTGAGGCGAGCAGCCCGAACACGAGCAGCGCACCGAAGGCCAGCAGCATCTGCCCGTCGGACATCTGCCACGGAGCTTCGCAGCCGCACGAGACCCAGGGAGGTCACGACACGGCCCGGGCGGGTAGGGCGGACGCCGTGGCACTGACCCGCGTGTTCCCCGACGGCGCCGTCCTGACGGCGCAGGAGGCCTTCGATGGCTGGGACCCGGGCGCCGGCGCGCCCGCGGAGAGGCCGGCCGTGGCGCTGAACATGGTGGCCAGCGTGGACGGACGGACGGCGCTGGACGGAGCGTCCGCCGGGCTGAGCGTGCCGGCCGACCGCGAGGTCTTCCACGCGCTGCGCGGCCGGGTCGACGCCGTGCTGGCCGGCACCGGGACCCTGCGCGCCGAGCGCTACGGGCGGCTGGTCAAGGACGCCGGGCGGCGCGCGGCACGCGAGGCGCGAGGCCTGGCCGCCGATCCGCTGGCCGTGGTGCTCAGCCGCTCGGGCGACGTGCCCGACGTGCCGCTCCTGGCCGACCCTGCGCAGCCCAGCGTCGTACTGACCGGCGAGGACGCGGCCCCGGACGCCGCGCTCGCGCGCCTGCGGGCCCAGCACGGCGTGCGCTCGCTGCTGTGCGAGGGCGGGCCGACCCTCAACCGCGGGCTGCTGGACGCGGGTGTGGTCGACGAGCTCTTCGTGACCCTCTCCCCCCTGCTGGCCGGCGGCGAGCCCCCGTCACCGCTGCTGGCCGGCGCGCGGATCGATCCTCCCACGCGCCTGGAGCTCACCTGGGCGCTGGAGGCGCAGTCGGCTTTCTTCCTTCGCTACCGCGTTGTGCGAGGGTCCGCGGCGTGAGGCTGATCGGGGTCGACGTGGGCGGGACCAAGACCGCGGTGGCCACGCACGAGGGCGGCGTCCTCGGTGCGATCGACACCACCCCCACCCCCACCGACAGCACCGAGGCGCTGCTCGAGCACCTGGCGCAGCGGATCCGCGCGCAGGGCCCCGCGGACGCTGTCGGCGTCGCGGTGCCCTCGGTCATCGACTGGGAGAAGGGCGCTGCACGCTTCAGCGTGAACATCCCGTTGGCCGGCGTTGCGCTGCGCAGCGAGCTGGGCAGCCGGCTGGACGGGATGGCGGTGCACGTGGACAACGACGCGACCTGCGCCGGGCTGGCCGAGGCCCTGGGCGACGACGGCGCCCCACTCGTACAGCACTTGGTGATGGTCACCGTGGGCACCGGCGTGGGCGGCGGGATCGTGATCGGTGGGCGCGTGTACCGCGGCGCGACCGGGGCGGCCGCCGAGCTGGGCCACATGATCGTGGCCGCCGACCTGCGCGACGGGGCGCCGCGGGCCCACCGCTTCCCCCACCCCGACTCGTTGGAGGAGGCCGCCTCGGGCGGGGCGCTGGGCGCCCTGGCCGGCGAGCGCGGCCTGGGCGACGGCCGCGCGGCGGTGGAGGCGGCGCGCCGGGGGGAGCCCGATGCAGTCGAGGTCCTGCGCATCGCCGGGGAGCGCCTGGGCGTGGGCATCGCCAACCTCATCAACGTCCTGGACCCCGACGTCGTCGCCGTGGGCGGGGGTGTCTCGGAGGCCGGCGACCTGCTCCTGGAGCCCGCGCGCGCGGCCGCGCGCCGGCTCGTCCTCACGGGCGTGGGCACGCGGACGGAGATCCGCGCAGCGCGCCACGGCGAGGACGCCGGCGTGCGCGGCGCGGCCCTGCTGGCGATGCAGGAGCTCGACCGGGCGTGAGGCCGGCATGCGGGTTCGACCACGCCGGGGAAGCGCTGCGCGAGACCGTCCGGGGGTCGGGCGCATGAACGCCGACGAGCTCCTGGAGGCGCTGTGGGCCAAGGACGACAACCTCTTCGGGCCCTCCGGCCAGGCCGAGGTCGCGGACCGCATGGGCTGGCTGGACAGCCCGGCGGCGATGCGCGGGGAGGTCGAGACGCTGCGCGCCTTCGCCCACGCCTGCGGGCAGGACGGCCTGACCGATGTCGTCGTGCTGGGCATGGGCGGCTCGTCGCTGGCGCCCGAGGTCTTCGCGCGCTCGTTCCCGGGCGTGGAGGGCGCGCTGCGCCCCCACGTGCTCGACTCGACCGACGCGGGCGCCCTGCTGGCGGTGGAGGAGGCCGTGGATCTCGAGCGCACGCTGGTGGTGGCCTCCTCCAAGTCGGGCGGGACGGTCGAGACGCTGTCCCAGTTGCGCTACTTCCGCACCCGGATCGCCGACGGCGAGCGCTTCGCCGTCGTCACCGACCCTGGCTCAGCCCTGGCCGAGCTGGCCCGCGACGAGGGCTTTCGGCGCACGTTCCTCAACGACCCCGACATCGGCGGGCGCTCCAGCGCGCTCTCCTACTTCGGCCTGGTCCCGGCCGCGCTCATGGGGGCCGACCTCGACGCCCTCCTGGCCTTCGACGAGCGCGAGGCCGCCCGCGAGGGGCTGGCGCTGGGACGAGGGTGGGCCCGGGAGGCCCGGGCCGGGCGCGACAAGCTCGTCCTGCGCGCGCCCGAGGCGATCGCCACCGTGCGCCTGTGGCTGGAGCAGCTCATCGCCGAGTCGCTGGGCAAGCGGGGCCGGGGGATCCTCCCGGTGGCCGACGCCCCGCCCGGCGCCGAGGAGGGCCCCGACCGCCAGGTCTTCGACGCGTTCGCCATAGGAGCCCGAGCCCCCGAGGACCTCGGCCGCCTGTTCTTCGTCACCGAGGTGGCCACGGCGATCGCCGGCCACGAGCTCGGGGTCAACCCCTTCGACCAGCCCGACGTGCAGGCGGCAAAAGACGCCACCGAAGCGGTCCTCGCCAGCCCCCCGGTGCCGCCGGTACCCGACGCCGACGACGACGCGCTGGGCGCGCTCCTGCGCGCACAGCCGCCGGCCTACCTCGCTCTGCTGGCCTTCGTCGCGCCCTCGCCGGCCTTCGACGAGGCCGCCGCCGACCTGCGCGACCTGCTGCAGGAACGCACCGGCTGCGCCACCACCTTCGGCTACGGCCCCCGCTACCTGCACTCCACCGGCCAGTTCCACAAGGGCGGCCCGCCCACCGGACGCTTCCTCCAGCTCGTCCACCGCCCCGCCGCCGAGGTCGAGATCCCCGGCGCAGGCCACACCTTCGAGACCCTCAAGCGCGCCCAGGCCCTGGGCGACCTGCGCACCCTGCGCGACCGCGGCCGCCCAGCGGAGCGCATCGAGCTCGAGGGCGACGACCCCGCCGCCGCGCTGCGCGCCTTGACGAAGCGCATCGAGGCGCTGCTGGGTTGATCAGCCATTGGCGAGCATCGCCTGGACCGCGGCGACGAACCGCTCGGCGGTCTGCACCGCCGCCGCGGCCTCGTGCTCGGACGGCCGCACAGCTTCGTAGTCGGCGGCCTCGCGCTGCTTCTGCACGGCAGCCGCGGCGCTCGCGTGCTGGGGGTCGAAGAGCCCGTTGATCTCCGCGTAGTACGCGAGGCTGACCGCGGACGCCGAGTCGAGCGCCAGCGCCGCACGCGCCGTGATCACCCTCGCCACGGCAAGATCCATGAACTCCTCCGACCGGGGGCTCACGGCGACCCCACCAGCACGACCTTGTCGCGATCGACCTCCTGGATGAAGAAGGACCGGATCTCCCGCCGCTGCTCCAGCCACGCGGGATCGTGGACCTGCACGGAGAAGAACGACGGCCGGGCCTCGGCCTCGTCGGCCGCGTCGAACACGATCTGCCAGACCCGCTGCCAGTCACGCGAGTCGCCGCCGCGCGTGATCACCATGAGATCCACGTCGGACTCGTCATGGCCCGGTTCGCCCCGCGCCCGCGAGCCGTACAGCCACACCGCGTGGAGGTCGTCGCCCAGCTCCTCGCGCAGCCGCGGAATCGCCGCCTCGAGCGCCTCGCGCTCGGTGGGACGCAGCGACGTGGAGGCCAGCAGCTCGCTCGCAGAGGGCACCGTTGGCATCGTCACGGCTCCCGTGGCGCGACGCAAGTATCACAGATGATACAATGCCCGGCATGGCCGACGTGACCATCCGCGAGCTGCGCAACCACGGCGGCGACGTGGTCGACCGGGCCGCCCGCGGCGAGCAGATCACGATCACGCGCGCGGGGAGGGCGGTGGCCGAGCTGCTGCCCGTCGCGCCGAGTCCCCTGTCCGCCCAGACGCTGCTGGAGCGCTGGCGTCGCCTCCCGCAAGTGGACGCCGCGCGGTTTCGCGCCGACCTGGACGCCACGGTGGACGGCGGCCTGTGAGCGCTGCGGCCAAGCAGCACCAGGGCATCCTCGACACCTCCACCCTCATCCTGCTGAGCCGCCTGGCGGACGCCCGTGCGCTCCCCGCGGAGCCCCTCATCACGACGGTGACCCTTGCCGAGCTGTCCGTCGGGCCACTCGTCGCCGCTGACCGGGACGAGCGTGCCGCCCGGCAGGCGCGACTCCAGCAGGCGGAGGCCGACTTCGTTGCGCTGCCGTTCGACGCTGCCGCGGCGCGCGCGTTCGGGCGGGTCGCGGCCTCGCTGCGTGCCGCCGGACGCAAGCCGGCGGCACGCGCGTACGACGCCATGATCGCCGCGACCGCGGTCGCCAACCGCCTCCCCCTCTACACGTGCAATCCGGTCGACTTCGCGGGCATCGAGGAGCTGGAGGTCGTGGCGGTGCCCCATCCCGACCACACCGAGCAGTGAGGTCCCCGTTCCTCCCGCCCCGCAGCGGGTACGCCACCGCTCATGCAGATCGGCTTCGTCGGGCTCGGCCGCATGGGCGGCAACATGGTCGCGCGGATCAGGCGCTATTCGGATCACGCGGTGGTCGCCTTCGATCCCTCCCACGATGCGCGGGAGTCGGCCGCCGACAAGGGCGTGCGTGCCGTCACCTCGCTGGAGAACCTGGTGAAGGCCCTCAAGGCCCCGCGCACGTTGTGGCTCATGGTGCCCGCCGGGGAAATCACCCAGCAGGCGGTCGACGCCCTGGCCGGGCTGCTCGAGGAGGGCGACGTGATCGTCGACGGGGGCAACTCGAAGTGGACCGAGGACTGCGCGCGCGGCGAGGCGCTCGCGGAGAAGGGCATCCAGTACGTCGACGTGGGGGTCTCCGGCGGCGTGTGGGGGCTCCAGGAGGGCTACTGCATGATGGTCGGCGGTCCCGACGAGGCGGTCGCCCGCCTGACGCCGATCCTCGACGTGCTGGCCCCGCCGCCCACCGCGGAAGACGGCCCGGGCTGGGGGCACATGGGCCCGACGGGCTCGGGCCACTACGTGAAGATGGTCCACAACGGCGTCGAGTACGGACTCATGCAGGCCTACGCCGAGGGCTTCGACCTCTTCGACAAGGCGCCCTTCGACCTCGACAATGCCCAGATCGCCCACCTGTGGATGCAGGGCTCGGTCGTGCGCTCCTGGCTGTGCGGGCTGGCCGCCGGCGCCTTCGACCAGGAGGGCAACGACCTCGCGGGTCTCTCCGGACACACGGCGGACTCCGGCGAGGGGCGCTGGACGATCGAGGACGCCATGGCGCGCGACGTGCCCACGCCGGTCATCACCGCGGCCCTCTACGCGCGCTTCTACTCGCGCGGCGAGGGCGACTTCACCCACCGCCTGCTCGCTGCGCTGCGGGCCCAGTTCGGCGGGCACGCGACGAAGCCCGCCGCGGACGCCGCGGACGCCGCGGACGGGTAGCCCGGACACGTGGGGCTCACCGAGCCGGCCGGGGTGGGTGGGAATCCGCTCACCGAGGGGCTGGAGCGCCTCCCGGTCCACCCGACCACGCTGGTCATCTTCGGCGCCACCGGCGACCTCGCGCGGCGCAAGCTGCTGCCCGCGCTCTACAACCTCGCCCACGAGGGGGCGCTGCCCGAGCGCTTCCACCTCGTCGGCTCCTCGCGCTCCGAGCTGCGCGACGAGGACTTCCGCGAGCGCGCCGCCGCCGGGGTGCGCGAGTTCTCGCGCCGCGAGGTGGACGAGACGGTGCTCGACGCGCTGCTGGCCTCGGCGCGCTACGTGAGCGGCGACCTGGACGACGACGGCCTCTACGGGCGGGTGGGGGAGGTTCTCGACGCCTACGACGCCGACGCCGACGAGCCGCTGCACCGCTGCTTCTACCTGGCCACCGCACCGGCCCTCTTCCCGGTCGTCGTCGAGGCGCTGGGCGCCCGCGGCCTGGATGCCTGCGAGAACGCTCAGGTGCGCGTGGTGATCGAGAAGCCCTTCGGCGCCGACCTCCAAGAGGCCCGCGAGCTCAACGCCCGCGTGCTGGGCGTCTTCGACGAGCAGCAGGTCTTTCGCATCGACCACTACCTGGGCAAGGAGACCGTGCAGAACGTCCTGGCCTTCCGCTTCGCCAACGGGATGTTCGAGCCGCTGTGGAACCGCAACTACATCGACCACGTGGAGATCACCGCGGCCGAGGACCTCGGCATCGGGTCGCGCGCCGGTTACTACGACGCCGCGGGAGCCCTACGCGACCTGATCCAGAACCACATGCTCCAGCTCCTCACCCTGCTGTGCATGGAGCCCCCGACCAGCTTCTCGGCCGACGCGGTGCGCGACGAGAAGGTCAAGGTGCTGCGCGCTATCGCTGCGCCCCCGCCGCAGGAGGCCGTGCGCGCACAGTACACGCCCGGGGCGGTGAGCGGCGAGCCCGTGCCGGGCTACCTGCAGGAGGACGGCGTCCCGGACGGCTCCACCACCGAGACCTACGCCGCCCTGCGCCTGCAGGTGGACAACTGGCGCTGGGCGGGGGTCCCCATCCTGCTGCGCACGGGGAAGCGCCTGGCGCGCAAGGTCACCGAGATCGCGGTGACCCTCAAGCCCGTGCCCCACCTGGCCTTCGACAGCGCGGGCTCGGTGGGCCCCCAGCCCAACCAGCTCGTCCTCACGGTCCAGCCCAACGAGGGCGTGACCCTCAAGCTGGCGGCCAAGATCCCCGGGTCGCGCATGCGCATCCGCCCGGTGAACATGGAGTTCCTCTATGGCACCGCGTTCCTCTCCCAGTCGCCGGAGGCCTACGAGCGCCTGATCCTCGACGCGATGCGCGGCGACGCGACCTTGTTCACGCGCAACGACGAGGTGGAGGCCCAGTGGCGCATCTGCGACCCGGTCCTGCGCGCCTGGTGCGACAGCAGCGAGCCGCCGGCGGGCTACGCCGCGGGCTCCCAGGGCCCCGCGCAGGCCGACGCGTTGATCGACGGCGCCTGGCGCGCCATCTGATGGCCGAGATCGTCGACAGCGTCTGGTCACAGCGCGACACCTCACCGGGCGCGATCGAGGCGGCGCTGCGCGGGCTCGTGATCGAGCACACCCGCGCGCACGCCGGGACGATGCCCGCGCGCGCGCTGAACCTGGTCAGCGTGGTCGACGCCCGGTGGCGCGGGGAGATCGCCAACCGGCTGGGCATGGTCGGCCGCCTGGCGCCCTCGCGCAACGTGGTCTGCAAGGTGGAGCCCGGCCGCGAGACCCTCGACGCGCGGGCCACGGTCTCCGGCCTGGAGGGCGGGCGCGAGGGTTTGGCCACGCTGCGCGAGACGGTCGTGGTGTCCGTCGGCGAGCGCCACCTCGAGCATCTGGACACGATCGTCGACCCGCTGGTGGTCACCGACGTGGCCACCGTGGTCTGGTCGCCCCACGGCCATCCCGAGGCGGTCGACGCGCTGCTGGCCCTCAGCCAGTCCGTGCTGCTGGACTCGCGCGACGAGCCCGACCCGGTCGACGCCCTCGCACGCGTCGGCCGGCTGGCGCAGGACACTTACGTGGTCGACCTCTCGTGGCTGCGCGGGACGCCATGGCGCGAGCGGGTGGCCGCGGCGTTCGACCCCGCCGCCCGGCGCGCCGAGCTGGCCACGCTGGACCGCGTGACCGTGCGCCATCGCGCCGACTCCTGCGTGGCGGCGCTGCTGCTGGCCGGCTGGCTGGCCGCCCGGCTGGGCTGGCGGGTGTCGAAGCTGACCCGTCGGGACGACGGCCTGGCCGGCCGCGTGCGCTCGCGCCGCGGCGAGGTGGCCGTGCGCCTGGAACCCGAGCCGGACATGACCGCGCCCGGGCTGTGCGGCGTGGCGCTGCACAGCGCGTCGGGGGCGGGCGTCGCGCTGCGCCGCGGCGTCGGGGGCCTGGAGATGACGCGCACCGACCGCGACGGGCACGAGCGCACGTGGACCGTCCTGGGCGCCTCGCGCGGCGAGCCGGGCATCCTGGGCGAGGGGCTGCGCCAGGCGCTGCTGCGCGACGGCACCTTCGACCCCGCGCTGGCGGCGGCCCGGGGCATGGTCGCATGAGGCCGCCGGCGCGCCGAGGCGCGCGTACCGGGGGCTGCCTGTGAGGCAGCTCGTCACCGACACCCCGCTGGGCGGCAGCCCCTTCCCGCCCATCGCCGACTACGGCTTCCTGTCGGACTGCGAGACCACCGCGCTCGTGGCGCCCAGTGGCAACGTGGAGTGGATGTGCCTGCCGCGCATGGACGGCCCCAGCGTCTTCGGGGCGATCCTCGACCGCGACGCCGGCTTCTTCCGCGTCGGCCCCGCCGCCACCCAGGTGCCGGCCGGGCGGCGCTACATCCCGGGCACCAACGTGCTCGAGACGACGTGGGGCACGAAGACCGGCTGGGTGATCGTCCGCGACGTCCTGCTCATCGGCCCCTGGCACCACGACGACGACCGCTCCCACACCCACCGCCGCTCCCCGACCGACCACGACGCCGACCACGTGCTGCTGCGCACCCTGCGCTGCGTCAACGGCTCGGTCGAGATCGAGATGGAGTGCGAGCCGGTGCTCGACTACGGGCGCGAGCGGGTGAGCTGGGAGTATGGCGACGAGGGCTACCACGCGGCGATCGCACGCGGGCCCGACAGCGATCTGACGCTGCGCCTGCACACCGACCTCAACGTGGGCTTCGAGGGCTCGCGTGCCCGCGCGCGCACCACGATGCGCGACGGTGACCTGGCCTACGTGGCACTGGGCTGGAGCGAGCACGGCTGCCCGACGACCTGGGGCGAAGCCTACGAGCGCCTGCGGGGCACGGCGGACTTCTGGCACGACTGGCTGGCCCACGGCGACTTCCCCGACCACCCCTGGCGCACCTACCTGCAGCGCAGCGCGCTGACCCTCAAGGGGCTCACATACGCGCCGACCGGCGCGATGGTCGCCGCGCCCACCACCTCGCTGCCCGAGACGCCCGGCGGCCAGCGCAACTGGGACTACCGCTACACGTGGATCCGTGACTCCACGTTCATGCTGTGGGGCCTGTACACCCTGGGCTTCGACTGGGAGGCCGACGACTTCTTCTACTTCATCGCCGACGTGGCGGGCGGCGAGGAGGAGCTGCAGATCATGTACGGGATCGACGGGGAGCGCCGCCTCGACGAGCGCACCCTCGACCATCTGGGCGGCTACGAGGGCGCACGGCCGGTGCGGGTGGGCAACGGCGCGCACGATCACCGCCAGCACGACGTCTGGGGCGCGCTGCTGGACTCCTTCTACCTGCACTCCCGCTCGCGCGACCGCCTGGCGGACACGATGTGGCCGATCCTGTGCCGCCAGGTGGAGGACGCCCTCGCACACTGGCGCGAGCCCGACCGCGGCATCTGGGAGGTGCGCGGCGAGCCCAAGCACTTCACCTCGTCGAAGATGTTCTGCTGGGTGGCCGCCGACCGGGGCGCGCGGCTGGCCGTGCTGCGCGAGGAGCACGAGCGCGCGCAGCGGTGGGCCGCGGCCGCGGAGGAGATCAAGGCCGATGTCCTGACGCACGGCGTCGACGAGCGCGGCGTGCTCGTGCAGCACTACGAGACCACCGCGCTCGACGCCTCGCTGCTCCTGGCGCCGCTCCTGCGTTTCCTTCCGCCCGACGACCCGATCGTGCGTGCCACGGTCCTGGCCGTGGGCGAGGAGCTGACCGAGGACGGCCTGGTGCTGCGCTACCGCCCCGAGGAGACCGACGACGGCTTCGCGGGAGCACAGGAGGGCACGTTCGCGATCTGCTCGTTCTGGATGGTCAGCGCGCTGGCCGAGATCGGGGAGACCGACCGGGCCCGCGACCTGTGCGCGAAGATGCTGGGCTACGCCTCGCCGCTGCTGCTGTTCGCCGAGGAGATCGAGGCGCGGTCGGGCCGCCACCTGGGCAACTTCCCCCAGGCCTTCACGCACCTCGCGCTGATCAACGCGGTCATGCATGTGGTGCGCGCCGACGAGGAGTTGCAGGAGCGCTCCCCGATCCGGGAGGACGTGGACCGGTGACCGAGCTCGTCGTGGTCGCCGACGCCGAGGCCGCGGCCCGCCGGGTGGCCGATCAGCTCGCGTGGCGCCTGGCCGACGCGCGCCGCCGCGACCGGCCCTTCCACGTCGCCCTGGCCGGCGGGGGCACGCCGCGGCGCGCGTACGAGCTGCTGGGCGCGATGGAGGGCTCGTGGGACCACGCGCACCTGTGGCTGGGCGACGAGCGCTGCGTGCCCCGCGACCACGCGGAGTCCAACGCGCGCATGGTCGACGAGTCCCTGTACGCCCACGCGCGGGCCCAGCCGCCGCGCCTGCACCCCGTCGACGGCTCCGCCGTGCCCGAGGACGCCGCCTGGCTCTACGCGCGGGAGCTGGCCGACCTCGTCCCCGACGGGGTGTTCGACCTCGTCCTGCTGGGCCTGGGCGAGGACGGCCACACGGCTTCGCTGTTTCCCCACCATCCGGCGCTCGAGGTGCACCACGCACCATGCGTCGCCGTGCGCGACGCGCCCAAGCCACCACCGCAGCGCATCACCCTGACCCTGCCGGTCCTGCGCGAGGCGCGCCATACCCTCCTCCTCACCGCCGGCGAGGCCAAGCGCGAGCCCCTGCGCCGGGCCCTCGCCGCTCCCGATCCGGCGACCCCCGCCTCCCTGCTGGGCGAGGGCCTCGACCAGGTCATCTGCGACGCGGCGGCCGATCCGCGCTGAGCTGGATCCTTCCGTCGAGGAGGCTGACGCCGCCCAACCATCCTGTCCTACTGTTCCATAACGACACCCAGGCAGGACGGTGGGTGTTCTCGCCCCCCTCCCCTCACCCTGGATACACCAATGTTCGGGGCGACTCGTGGGGTTTGGCGGGTCGGGCGAACGGCAGCATCGAGGCAGAGGAGGGCGGGGTGTGGCCCGGACCGCTGGGGTCCGTAATGCGTCACGGCCCTCCACCGCCGGGCGCCGTGGCCGCCTCCGACCGAGACGACCAGTGGATGCAGGGCTCACACCGGGTGATCGACCAAGTGGGCTATCCAGGTGGAGCGAAGTGGATAAGCACATGCATCATTCGCCAGAGATATCCATACCGTGGTAGTTCGCACTGAGGTATGCTCGGGCGATGAAGGTGGACAAACTGAGCGTCTCGTTCGACCCAGACCTCGGCGACGCTGTCCGTGCGGCGGCGAAGCGAAGCGGCGGCGGCGTCTCCCGATGGCTGGCCCAGGCGGCAACCGCCCGCCTGCGTGCCGAGGCGCTGGCCGAGTTCCTCGATACCTGGGAAGCCGAGCACGGGGAGCTCACTCACGACGAGCTCGCCAAAGCCGCCCAAGAGCTGGGGCTGGCGAAGTCTGCCGCCAGACCGGCAGCATGAGCGCCCTCGTGCTCGACGCCGGGGCATTCGTCGCGGTGGACCGGGGCGATCGCGCCATGCTCGCTCGCCTCCGCATGGCCCAGCAGGGCGGACTCGAGCTGCGCAGCACAGGCGTGGTGATCAGCCAGGTCTGGCGAGATACCACCGGGCGCCAAGCCAACCTCGCCCGGATGCTCAGGTCGGTTGACGTGGAAGCCGTCGACCAACACCTCGGACGAGAAGCCGGGGTCCTGCTCGGGCGAGCCGGCACCCAGGACGCAGTCGACGCCAGCGTCGTGGCCGTCAGTCGCACAGGAGACCGAATCCTGACCAGCGACGCCGGCGACATCGCCCCGCTGGTCGCCGCATCGCAGCGCTCGATCTTCATCACCGACTGCTAGGCGGCTCACCTGGGAGCGGGGCCCCGTTTGGCATCGGCTCCCGGCACGTCCGTCCCAAGCCATCCCGCGCGGGCGGCCGAAGATACCGGGTGGGCCTGCGCGGAACCCCGACAACCAGAAGCCGTCAGACAGCGGCTTTGCGCACGACTCGAGCATTGAGGGGCGGGAGCCCCTGGTATAAGACGATGGGGTCCAAGTCGGCGCCGGTCGGCCACACGACGGTCCCGGATTCACCGTCGACCGTCGCCTGCGCGAACAGCCCAGGATCGCGGAGGGGCTCAAAGACCGGTCCTTCGAGCTTGCCCTCCAGACTCAACTCGCGTACGGCCCCGTCGTCGAAGGTGACGCGCAGGCTGTGGTCGCCCGTCACCTCGACGCCGACGATGTCGTGGATGTCGCTCATTGCAGTGGCTCGATCGGCGTGAGCGAAGTGCCCGCTCGCGCCTGCTCCCAGTTTCGCATTATCCCGTAGAAGCGACTGACCGTCGGCATTGCTGCCGTTCGCCGGCGCCGCCCTCACCGCTGCGCGGCCACGAAGTCGCGCAGCGCACGCTCGCCATTACCCACGACCGGGTGGCCGTGGGCGAGGAGCAGGTGGCGGGGCTCCAGCGCCGCCAGCCGCTCGAAGGCGTCGAGCAGGCCGCGCTTGACGCCCTCGGGATCGTCGCCGATCAACGAGTCGGGGACGAAGGCCAGCGGGCCGTCGGCGCCACCATCGCGCACCAGTCCGTCGGCGAAGGCCACCGCCGCGAACCACGGCACGTGCAGCGCCATCTCGTCGGCGCTGATCGCGCCGACCTCCACCGCCGTCATGCCGCCCGGCAGCTCGTCGCCGGGCGCGTACCCGCGTGCATCCAGGCCGCCGGCGCGGACCTCGTCCACACCCCGCCGCGGGCACGTGGACGGCGCAGCCGAAGGCCTCGACGAACGCGGGGGTGTCGCGCACGTGATGACGGTTGGTCAGCACGACGTCGGTCGGCGGCGCGGGGCCGGTGTGCAGCGCTTTGAGGCCGTCGGGCGGGAGCATGGGGTTGAGCAGCACGCCGCGCTCCGCGAGCAGGAAGGAGTCGACGGCCTGGCCGATGCGCGGATGGGGCACGCTCCAGTGGACCAGGCCGGGGGCGATCTCGTGCATGAGCGCCCCGGTGCCCAGCCTGGTCCGCTGACAAACCGCGACGGTTGCGCGGACGAGGCACGGGTAGCAGGCACCGAGATGTCGGGCACGACCCAGGTCATCAGCGCGCTCGACCTGGCGCGCGAGCGCACGCTGGCGCTCGTCGACGACTTCGACGACACCACGTTGGAGCGCGCGTGGACGCCGATGATGAGCCCGCTGGCCTGGGACCTGGGTCACATCGCCGCCTACGAGGATCTGTGGATCGCCCATCGTCATGGCGGCCTGCCCCTCCTGCGCCCCGAGCTGGCCGACCTCTACGACGCCTTCGAGACCCCCCGTACCGCGCGCGGGGACCTGGACTTCCTGCGCGGCGCCGAGCTTCGCACCCACCTCAGCGAGGTCCGGGGTCGCTCCACCGACGTGCTCGAGCGCGAGGGCCCCGGCGACGGCACGATCACCGAGATGGTGGCCAACCACGAGCTCCAGCACCAGGAGACGATGCGCCAGACGCTGTTCCTGGCCGGCCTGCCCGGTGGCCGCCCGTCCGCGGAGGCCGAGCATCCGGTGGATCGCGACGGATGGATCGAGGTCCCCGGCGGGCCGTTCGAGATGGGCGCCCGCGACGGCCGCTTCGCCTTCGACAACGAGCGCCCCCGCCACCCCGTCGCACTGCGCCCGTTTCGCATCGCCCGCCGCCCCGTGACCAACGCGACGTGGCTGACCTTCACCGAGGGCGGGGGCTACGAGCGGCGCGAGTGGTGGTCCGACGAGGGCTGGGCCTGGAAGGAGGAGTACGACATCACCCATCCGCAGGGCTGGGACGGGACGCCGGTCGACCCCCGGCTGGCGGTCCTGCACGTCTCCTGGTTCGAGGCCGACGCCTTCGCCCGCAGCCAGCGAGCCCGCCTCCCCACCGAGGCAGAGTGGGAGAGGGCGGCGACCTCGGCCCAGGAGACCCTGCAGGGCACGGCCTTCGGATGGGAGTGGACGGCGACGGAGTTCCACGGCTACCCGGGCTTCGTCCCCCACCCCTACCGCGAGTACTCCGCGCCCTTCTTCGACGCCGGCTACCGGGTGCTGCGCGGCGGCTCGTGGGCCACCCACCCGCGGCTGCGCACCCCGACCAACCGCAACTGGGACCTGCCACAGCGCCGTCAGATCTTCAGCGGCGTGCGACTCGCACAAGACGCATGACCGCGCAGCGCAGGGCCCTCGCCCCACCCGAGGTCGAGACCCACGTCGAGCTCCACTCCTATCTGCGCGCGGAGGAGGAGCGCTCCCTGGCCGACGACGTGCTCGACGGTCTCACCCGCCCCTTCAAGGAGCTGCCGCCCAAGCACCTCTACGACGCCCACGGCAGCGCTCTGTTCGACGCCATCTGCGAGCAGCCGGAGTACTACCCGACCCGTACCGAGACGGCCATCCTGCACGAGCGGGGCGACGAGATCGCCGCGGCCACCGGCGCGGTGGAGCTCGTGGAGCTCGGCGCAGGGTCGGTGGACGCCAAGACGCGGGCGCTGCTCGGCGCGCTGGCCCACGCGGGCACCCTGCGCCGCTACGTGCCCGTCGACGTGTCGGAGACCACGGTGCGCGCCAGCGCGCAGGAGCTCGTGGCCGAGCACCCCGGCCTGGAGGTGCACGGCATCGTCGGCGACATCGAGCGCCATCTCGACCACCTCCCCGAGCCCACCGGCCCGCGGGTCCTGGCCTTCCTGGGCGGCACGGTGGGCAAC
The DNA here is from genome assembly GCA_024330185.1 of Candidatus Siliceabacter maunaloa. Taxonomy (GTDB): domain Bacteria; phylum Actinomycetota; class Thermoleophilia; order Solirubrobacterales; family Solirubrobacteraceae; genus Siliceabacter; species Siliceabacter maunaloa. The sequence goes on along the minus strand of JANDLV010000015.1, from coordinate 56,808 downwards.
TTCCTGCCCGGCGCCCGGCGGCGCTTCCTACGCGACCTGGCCGGGCGAATGGACCCCGACGACCACCTGCTGCTGGGCACCGACCTGGTCAAGGACCCGGCCGTCCTGGAGGCGGCCTACAACGACGCGGCCGGCGTGACCGCAGCGTTCAACCGCAACGTGCTCACCGTCATGAACCGCGAGCTGCGCGCCGACTTCGACGTCGACGCCTTCGAGCACGTCGCGTTCTTCGACCGCGACCGCGAGTGGGTCGACCTGCGCCTGCGCGCGCTGACCCGTCAGTGTGTCAACGTGCGAGCGCTGGACCTGGCCATCGACTTCCGCGCCCGCGAGGAGATGCGCACCGAGATCTCCACCAAGTTCACCCGCGAGCGCCTCGAGGGCGACCTCGCCGCCGCGGGACTGCACCTGGCCCACTGGCTCACCGACCCCGACGATCTCTACGCGGTGAGCCTCGCCCGGCCGCGTTAGGCAACCACTGGCGGCTACCGCAGCGTGAGCAGCGAGATCTCGGGCGGGACGTTGAGGCGGACGCGCGGCGCCTGGCCGCGTTCCACGCCGACGCCGCGGCTGACGTAGATCCTCCGCGCGTCGCCCAGGTCGTGCAGGCCGCCGGCGGCTACCGAGAGGGGCACGTCGGTGAACGCCATGAGCGGCCCGACGAAGGGCAGCGCGATCTGGCCGCCGTGGGTGTGGCCGGCGACGACCAGGTCGGTCCGCGGGCGCGGGGGCAGCAGGAACGCGGCGTCGGGGCGGTGTGCCAGCAGCAGGCGCACGTCGTCGCTGCCGGGCGCGCGCTCGAGCCGCGACGCCACGGCGCGGGCGCCCGCCGAGCGGTAGCGCAGTCCGATGCCCCCGATGGTCAGACGGCGGTCGCCGACGGGGACGGTGGCGACCTCGTTGTCGAGCACCCGCACGCGGGTCCCGGCGGTGATGAGCCGTGCCTCGGCCTGGTCCTCGTGGTCGCCCTCGACGAACCAGACGCCGCCGGGGGCACGCAGGCGCCCCAGCAGCTCCCGGATGGCGGGCAGCTCCTCGCGCAGCACCTCGTCGGAGTCCTGGTGCACGTCGCCCGGCAGGAGGATCACGTCCGGGCGTAGAGCCATCAGCCGGTCGACCGCCTCACGCTCTTGCGCTCCGACGCGCCTGAACTGCAGGTCGACGAGCACACCGACGGTGATCGGGCCCTCCCCGGCGCGGTCGGCCGACAACGGCACCGACGCACGCTCGAGCAGCAGGCGGCCGGGCTCCACGAACGAACCCCAGACCCCCAGCAGGGCCAGGGCCAGCCCGGCGAGGCCCGCGACGCGATGGCGCCTCCCGCGCCCGGTGGCCGCGAGGGCCAGCCCGAAGGCGGGGGCGACGAGGACGAGGTCCAGCCACAGGACGTGTAGGTAGCCCAGAAACGGGTCCATGCCCACCTGGACGAGCAGCCACAGCTTCGCGACCCACAGCGCCAGGGCGAGGGCGCCCTGGCGGCCGATGCGCCGCCCGCGACCCCGGCGCACGGCGACCCACAGCGCCAGCCCGACGTCGATCGCCGCCGAGCCGGCGAACAGGAGGCTCCATGAGTTCACTGGTTCGGTGGCCCGCTCTAGTGGACCGGATGGGCCACTAGCTCAGCCGCTCGACGAGCATGGCCTGGCCCAGGCCCCCGGCGACGCACATGGACTCGATGCCGTACTGCTCGTCGCGCGTCAGAAGATCGTTGAGCAGGGTGGTCATGATGCGCGCGCCGGTCATCCCGAACGGATGGCCCAGGGCGATCGCCCCGCCGAAGGGGTTGAGCTTGTCGGCGTCGATGCCCAGGTCGTCCATGCAGGGGACGATCTGGGCCGCGAAGGCCTCGTTGATCTCGACCACGCCGACGTCGTCGATGGTCATGCCCGCCTGCTTGAGCAGCCCCTGGACGGCCGGGATCGGCCCCAGGCCCATGACCTCCGGGCGCACGGCCGACACCCACGACGCGACGATCCGCGCCCGCGGCGTGAGGCCCAGCTCGCGCGCGCGGTCCGCGGACATGACCAGCACCGCGGCGGCGCCGTCGTTGAGCGGGCAGGCGTTTCCGGCCGTGACCGTGCCGTCCTCCCTGAAGGCGGGCTTGAGCTCGGCCAGCTTCTCGACCGTCGTGCCCGGGCGCGGCCCGTCGTCGCGGCTGACGGGGCCCTCCGGGCCCTCTACGGCCACGATCTCCCTGTCGAAGTGGCCCGAGTCGCGGGCCTCGACGGCGCGGTTCTGCGACGTCGCGGCCCACTCGTCCTGGGCCGCGCGCGAGACCCCGCGCTGCTGCGCCACGTTCTCCGCGGTCAGGCCCATGGGGATGTAGACGTCGTAGGCCGAGCCCTCGCTGCCGTCGAGCCGGGGGTGCTTGGCCTCGTCGGGGATGCCCGCGCCCAGGCCGGCGCGCGAGACCGCTTCGACGCCGGCGGCGATGTACTGGTCGCCCTCGCCGGCCCAGATGGCGTGACAGGCCATGCGGATGGTCTGCAGCGAGGAGGCGCAGAAGCGATTGACCGTGCAGGCGGGCACCCGGTGGTCCAGACCCGCCAGCAGCGCCGCGTTGCGCCCCACGTTGTAGCCCTGCTCACCGATCCCCGAAGCGGCGCCCATCATGACGTCGTTGGTCCGCGCGAAGTCGACCCCCGGGTTGCGCTCCACGAGCGCGCGGAGCGGCACCGCGGCGAGGTCGTCGGCGCGGACGTCCTTGAGCGACCCCTTGAACGCGCGCCCAATGGGCGTGCGCACGGCGTCGACGATCACAGCTTCCGGCATGGGTGTCCTCGTTTCCTGTCGGGCCCCACCGGTTCCACGGACCAAGGCGGAGTGAGCCGTGGGAGCGGCGGTTGACCGCGTGGGAGGCTATTGGCCTGGCGGGTCTGCCTGTTAGCCTCCGTCCGTGAAGCGAAGGTGGCCTGCCGTCGTTGCCCTGGTGGCGCTGATCGCCGCCTCGGTGGTCGGCGCGATCTGGCTACTGGCGCCGTCCGCGCCTGGTCCCAGGGCAGCGGCCCCCGTCGATCGGCAGGCGCCGACCGGCAGCCGCGTCGAGTCGCCCGGCACCGAAGATGGCCGGGAACCGGCGCGCCGGGAGCCGGTGCGCCGGGAGCCGGTGCGCCGGGAGCCGCGCACTCGGTTGGCGTCCGAGCAGACCGCCGAGGGGGAGGGCCTGTTTCGCATCCGGATCCCCACGATCGGCGTGGAGGCACCGGTCATCGGCCTCGGGCTCACCGACGACGAGCGGCTCGAGGTTCCCGCTCGGGCCGATGAGGCCGGCTGGTGGTCGGGTGGCGAGTTCCCCGGACGGAAGGGCCCGGCGGTGATCGCGGGCCACGTCGACTCGTCGACCGGTCCGGCCGTCTTCTTCCGCCTCCGCGAGCTCGGGCCCGGCGACGTGGTGGAGGTCACGCCCCGCGGGCGACGGACGGTGCGCTTCGTGGTGGACCGTCTGAAGGACGTGCCCAAGGACGGCTTCCCCACGCGCGAGGTCTATGGCCCGACGCCCGGATCGACGCTGCGGCTCGTGACCTGCACGGGGAGCTTCGACGAGTCGAGCGGCAGCTACCGCGACAACCTGATCGTGTTCGCGCGCAGGCAGTAGGGCCCGCGGCCCGGGACGGTCGCCCGCCCGGGGTGGCGGTCAGCGATCGGTCCCGTGCCGCCGGCGCAGGACCATCAGCCCCGCGCCCGTGGCGCCCAGCAGCGGGAGGAGCAGCCAGCCGGCGGGCGGCGAGCCGTCGGCGTCGGCCGGCGAACCATCGGCGGTCCCGCCGTGGCCCGCGTCGACACCGCCGCGGGGCGTCGACCCCCCGTCGCCGTCCCCGCCGGCGCCACCGGCGCTGATCTCGATCTCCCCCTCCAGCGTGGGCTGGCCCTCGCAGGTGACCGTGAGCTCGTAGGTGCCGCTCTCGGTCCCCTCCTCGATCCGCGCGGTGATCACGCCGGTCTCCTCGTCGAAGGAGCTGCTGGCGAAGATCGGCGACTCAGCCGTGACCTCGTCCGACTCGCAGCCGGTGACCTCGATGCGGATCTCCGGGTCCTCGTCGGTGAACGTCCCGTCGGTGATGCGGGCGGTGATCTCGTCGTCGTCGCTCGAGCCCGCGTTGACCGTGAGCTCGCCGACCCCCGGGGGCTGGCCCTGGCAGGTGACCGTGAGCGGAAAGGTGCCGCTCTCGGTCCCCTGCACGACGTCGGCCGTGACAGTCATCGTGTCCGGGTCGTAGGCGGAGCTGGCGAAGATGGGCGACTCGGCGGTGACGACATTCGAGGCGCAGTTGGAGACTTCGAGGGTGACTTCGGGATCGTCCTCCGTGAACGTGCCGTCGGTGAGCTCGACCGTGGGTGGCTCGGTGGGTGCCTGTGCCCCACGGGCCACAGGCGGGTCCGCCCCGGGACGCGGGCTCTCGGCCTCACGGCCGGTCTCGCTGAGGCTCAGCGTGCCGCCCGGCCCGGGGTCCTGCGCCTGAGCGAGCGCGGAGGGGGCGATGGCGACCGTCGCCATCGCGATCAGGCCACCGGCCACGAACCTCTTCAATCCCTGCATAAGCCCATTTCTCCCCGGTTCGAGTGCCGGCGCGCCATCCTACCGGCTTCTCCGGGTGCCGGCCGGGCGCCCCCGGACCCCGGCTCCATCACCATCATCATGACCGGTCCTCGTACAGCCCCGCGAACACCCCCGCGTGGCGGTCGTAGACCACGTTGCGCTTGACCTTCAGCGTAGGGGTGAGCTCCTCGTCCTCCTGCGAGAGGTCGCGCTCGAGGATCTCGAAGCGCTTGATCTGCTCGATGCTCGCGAACTGGGCGTTGACCTCGTCGACGACCCGCTGGATCTCCGCCCGCGCGCCCTCGTGGCGGGCCAGTGCTCCCACCTGCTCGCCCGGGGCGCCCACCTTCGCGGCCAGGGCCACGGCCTCGTCGGGATCGAGCGTGACCAGCGCCGTCAGGTAGGGCCGACGGTCACCGAAGACGACCACCTGGGACACCCAGCGTGTCTGGCGGATGAGGTTCTCGATGTTCGACGGCGCGATGTTCTTGCCGCTGGAGGTGATGATCAGATCCTTCTTGCGGCCGGTGATCTTCAGGTAGCCGTCGGCGTCCAGCTCGCCCAGGTCGCCGGAGTGCAGCCACCCGTCGACCAGATCGCTGCGCGTCGCCTCCTCGTTGGCGAAGTAGCCCCCGAAGATGTTGGGCCCCTTCATGAGGATCTCGCCGTCGTCGGCGATGCGCACCTCGCAGCCGGGCACCGGTTTGCCTACGGTGCCGAAGCGGTGCTCCTCGATGGTGTTGATGGCGGCCACCGCGGCGGTCTCGGTCATCCCGTAGCCCTCGAGCACGTAGACCCCGGCGGCCCGGAAGAACTGCAGGATCTCGGGGTCGATCGGCGCCGCGCCGGTGACCGAGAGCTCGATGCGCCCGCCGAACAGGTCGCGCACCTTGTGCAGCACGAGCCTGTCGGCCACCGCGTACTGGGCCTGCAGCGCCCTGCCGGGCTCGCGGCCCGCCTGCTCGGCCTCGCGCACCCTGCGCCCGACGCCCACGGCCCAGTGGAAGAGCTTCTCCCTGGCCCCGCCGGCCTCGGCCACCTTGACGGTCGCCGCCGTGTAGATCTTCTCGAACAGCCGCGGCACCGAGGGCAGGTGCGTGGGCTGGATCTCCCCGACCTCCTCGACGAGCTTCTTGGGGTCGCGCTGCCAGTAGGCCAGCTCCGCCCCGGCGTCCACGGCGAGGAACTGCACGATGCGCGTGAGCACGTGGGCCAGCGGCAGGAAGACGTAGAAGACCGCGTCGCCCGGGAAGCTGATGCGCTGTTGGATCATGTCCATGTCGGCGCGCAGGTTCCCGTGGGTGAGCATGCACCCCTTGGGCGGGCCGGTGGTGCCCGACGTGTAGACCACGGTGGCCAGGTCGTCGAGGGAGACGGCGTGGGCGCGCTCGCGCACGCGGGCCTCGTCGATCTCCTCTCCGCGCGTCTCGAGCTCGGCGAGCGAGAGCGCGCCCTCGCGGGCCTGCGTGAAGGCGACGACGCGCTCCAGGGCGGGGAGGTGGTCGCGGACGCCCTCGATCTTCTCCATCTGGACGGCGTCCTCGCAGAAGACGACCCGCGCGCCCGAGTGCTCGAGGACGTATCGGCACTCCTGCGGCGAGTTGGTCTGGTAGACGGGCACCGTCACCGCGCCGACGCACAGGACCGCGAAGTCGGCGCAGGTCCACTCCGGGCGGGTCTGCGACAGGATCGCCACCCGGTCGCCGGGCTCCACGCCCAGGGCCAGCAGTCCGCGGGCCAGCGCGGTGATCCTGCGGCCGAGCTCCGCGTAGCCCATCCGCCGCCACGCCCCGTCCTCCTTGTGACGTACGGCCATGCCGCGCCGTCTGGCCGCGGCGTCCAGCACCATCGCGGCCATCGTTGTCGGGGCGGCCGTCGCCCGGTCTTCCGTCGTGCTCATCGGTCTCCTCCCTTGTCGTTCGGACGACATCCTCGCGCTTTTGCGCCCGCGACCGGTCTATCGCAACCGGCGGGCGGTCCTACAGGCCCAGTTCCCGCACGCCCAGCTCGTCGGCCCCGAGGTGGTGGGCGAGCTCGTGGCGCACGGTGCGGGTGACCTCGTCGCGCAGGGTCTCCGGGTCGTCGCCGAAGTCCCGGCGCAGGGTGTCGCGGAAGACGACGATGCGGTCGTGCTCGGCGCGGGCGACGGTGCCGCCCATGTAGAGGCCGTAGGCCTGGTGGCGGTGCCCGTCGTCGGAGATGACCACGGCGACGTTGCGCTCCAGCGCGCGGTGCAGGAGGTCGGGCAGGTCGTCCAGGGCCTCGGTGACCAGCTCCTCGAAGTCCTCGTCGTCCAGGGGGTCCAACGCAGCGAAGTCCATCTCGTCGGGCTCGGCCGCGACGCCGTCACGTGCCAGACGCTCAGACCGCTCCACGACCTTCTCGAAGTCCTCCTCGGAGGCCGGATCGCGCCAGTCGGCCAGGCGCAGGCCCAGGCCCACCACGAGGCCTCCGATGAGGAAGATCGCGATGCCCGCCAGCGAAGCGCCCTGGAGGAACCGGACCGGCGTCGCCTGGCTGAAGCCGTTCAGCAGCGCGGTGGCCGCCAGGCCGGCGCACAACGCGACGAGCGCGGCGAGGAGGATGCGCCGGGGCGTCGGCGGGTGCATCGTCAGCCGCTCTCCGGGATCGCGTACGAGCCGTTCGTCGAGGTCTGCATGGAATGGATGCTACGCGGGAAGGGCAGGGAAATGAGCATTGGAGCCTCAATCGCCCTCATCGCCGTTGGCGCCATTCTGCGATTCGCCGTGGACGCTGACGTCCAGGGGATCGAGATCGCAACGGTCGGGTTGATCCTGATGATCGCCGGCATCATCGGCCTGGTGATCTCGCTGATCCTGTTCGCCAACGCGTCGCGCGGTGGGCCCGGGGACGGCCGCGGGGAAGTCGTCGAGCGCCGTCGCGTCTACCGCGACGACGTCTGACGCCGCCCCAACCGCGACGGCCTTTCACACCACCCGGCTGCCGGGTGGCGGTGTCGTGCCGTCTTCGGGGAGGCGCAGCCAGTCGGTTATAAGTCCGTCGCGCACGCGGATCGCGGCGCTCGCCTCGCCACCCTCACCGCCCTGACAGTCGGCGCCCTCGCGCGCTGTGAGGCGGAAGTCGGTGAGGGTGAAGCCGTCGTCGCCCGGCCGGGTGTCGGTCACCACCGAGCCGCACGGGAAGGCCTCGTTGAAGGCCTCGACCGCCTCGGGCGTGCTCAGCTCCAGCGGCGGCGAGCCGTTCGCCGCCCGTGAGGGCACCGCCCACAGGGCCGCCGCGCCCTCCACGTCACCCGCCCGCAGGCGCTCGGACCAGGTGCGGATGACCCTGTCAGCCTCGCTTGCCCTGTCCTCGGCGCGCTGAGCGGTCGTGTCGCCACAGCCGGCAAGGAGGGCGAGCAGGAGGACGGGCAGGACGAGTCGCCGGAGAAGGGGCATGTCGTGCATTACGCGCCATACCATGCCGTGGATGGGCGGCGAGCGCGAGTGCGGATCCGCAGTCGGGCTGCACCTTCCTTTGCACCGGCGTCAGCTGACGCGCGATTCCTGGTCCCCGTCGTCGTCCTCGCCGGGGAAGTGCAGGTCGGTGACGGTGACGTTGACCTCGACGACGTGGAGCCCGCAGATGCCCTCGACGCGGCGGACGACGCTGTCGCGTACCTCGCCGGCCACGCGGGGGATCGACTCGCCGTACTCGATGACGAGCACCACGTCGGCGGCCGTCTCGCGCTCGCCGACCTCAACCGACACGCCACTCGTGCCGCCGCCGACGCCGATGCGCTGGGTCATGCTGCCCAGGGCACGGGAGACGCCGCTGCCCATCCCGTGCACGCCGCGCACCTCGCGCGCCGCGATCGAGACGACCTTGGCGACGACCGAGTCGTCGATGACGGTCTTCCCGCGGTCGCTGGCCAGCGGGGCCGCGGCGGCCTCTGTGCCGCGGGTGGCGACCTCCGTAGACGATTCTGAGGGCTTGCTCTGGGTCGCCATGGTCGCTACCGGTCCTTCTTGAAGGCGTCCTTGACCTTGTCGACGCCCTCCTTGACCTTGTCGGCGGCCTGGTCGCCCTGACCTTCGCGCTTGAGGTTCTCGTCGCCGGTGACGTCCCCGGTCTTCTCCTTGGCCTTGCCCTTGAGGTCGGACATGGTGGTGCTCCTCTCGTGGGTGGACTTCTCACCCGATCTGACCGGATCGGGCCCCCCAGGGTTACGTCGATCGCTCGACCTCGCGAACGGTCACGGTGCCCTCGAGCAGCACGTGGTTGGGGATGCGCACGCGCCGGCCGTCGTCGACGTCGAGCACCACGGTCGTGTCGTCCAGGGAGACGATGGCCCCGCGCAGTCCGCCCACGGCGATGGTCTGCCCTTCCTCGTAGGTGGTGGCCAGGGCGCGGCCGGCGCTGAGCTGGCGGGCGACCTCGCGGCCGCCCAGCCCGAAGGCGATCGCGAAGGTCAGGACCGCCCCGGAGGCCACCGCGGCGACGAGCACGTTGAGCACCAGGGTGGGCACGCCGAGCTGACCGAGGGCCGTGATGGCGGCGATGACCAGCACGGAGACCTGGGTGACGCGGCCGAGAGGACCGGGCAGGTCCATCTGGTAGGCGGCCCGCTCGACGCGCTCCCTGGCCACGCTGGAGAGCACCAGGCCGCCCAGCAGCAGCACCAGCGCCACGAGCAGCCGCGGCAGGAACAGCAGAACCTCGTCGAGCGTGCGGTCCAGCGCGTCGATGCCCAGCACTCCGATCGTCGCGACCACGACGATCACCAGCAGCGTCACGCGCACGACGAGGCCGATCAGCCGCGTGAGCGAGCGCTCCAGGCCGGCGCGGACGAGCAGGTCGTGCAGGCCGACCCGCTCGGCAGCGCGATCGAGGCCGACGCGCTGCAGCGCGCGGACGAGCAGGCGGCAGAACAACCGCGACACCAGCCAGCCGCCGAGGAGGATCAGCAGCGCGGCACCGAGGCGCGGCAGGAACTGGCCCAGAGTGTCGCCGGCCTCGTCGAGGATCCTGCCCACGTCGATCACGCCTAGCCCCCGTCGCTGCGCGTTCGCTTGCGCTGGTCGATCAGCAACGCCAGCCCGTCGCCCAGCGACCCGATCACCTGGCCGGCGATCACCAGCGTGCCGCGCACGGCGCGCTGCCAGCGTGCCGTGCGGACCACCTGCTCGGTGAGGCGCTCGGGGGGATCGCCGCGGTCGTCCTGGAGCTGGGCGACCAGGACGGCGACGCGGCGCTCGGCCAGGGTCAGCGGCTCGTCGTCGTCAGCCATCGGGCAGCTCCCAGTCGTAGGTGTTGGCGCGCAGCATGCCCGCCAGCTCGTCGCGCGCGCGGTGCAACCTGCCCTTCACGGTACCCAGCGGCGCGTCGACCACGGCGGCGATCTCCTCGTAGGAGAGGCCCTCCACGTCGCGCAGCACCAGCACGGCACGGTGAGCCGGCGACAGGCCGCGCAGCTTGATGCGCATGCGCTCGCGCCGCTCGCCGTCCTGCAGCGACTGCGCCGGCGTGCGCTGCGGCGGGTCACGATCCCGGGCCCCGGTCACGTCGTCGTCCCCGGTGGGGATGTCGCGCCGGGCGGCCAGCGCGTTGAGCGCGGTGTTGCGCGCGATGCGCAGCAGCCAGGCGCGAAACGGCCCTTCGCCGCGAAAGCGGTCCAGGCGGTTGAACGCACGCAGGAGAGCGTCCTGGCTCACGTCCTCGGCGTCACCGGGCCCGACGATGCGCGCGGCGACGGTGAAGACCGCCCCCCGGTGACGCTGCACGATCTCCTCGAAGGCCGACAGCTCGCCACGCAGCGTCTGCGCCACGAGCTGCTCATCCGACCGCATGGTTGGAAGCAAACACCACGCCCGCCTACGGCGCGTTCGACGTTAATGGCGGCCGCGCCCGACCGCGTCGGTGGAGCGACCCTGGCCCAGCCCGGCACGCTCTGCGACGGCCAGCAGCACGACCGCGGCGACGACCGCCACTATGAAGCCGAAGATGTTGAGCTCGAAGATGTCGCCGCTGCCCACGAGATTGGCGATGGTGCCGCCGATCACCGCGCCCACGACGCCGAGCAGCAGGGTCAGCCCGATGCCGATGCCCTGTTTGCCGGGCAGGACGAGGCGCGCGAGTGCGCCGATGACGAGTCCGGCGACGATGAAGCCGATCATGAGGTACCTCCGACGGTGGTCTGGTCCTCTGGTGACCCCGCGCGGGCGCCGAGAGTTACACCAATCGCCTTCCTCACGGTTTCGTAACCCTGACGTCGCGGGGCCTGTCCTCCTCGGTGCGATGCCTGACGCTCCGACAGACGCCTCCGAGGGCTCGGTGCGCGTGCGCCTCGCGCACGTCGCCCGGCGCGCCGCCCTGTGCGACGCCGGCGTGGTGGACCTGGCCGGGGGTCCCCTGCGCAGCACCGCGCAGGGCGGCCGGGCGGTCGAGGGCGTCGTCGTCGCGGCGCAAGGCGACGGCTGCCACGAGCTCACCGTGCACCTGATCGCTCGTCCGGTCGCCCTGGCCGAGCTGGGCCGACGCGTCCGCGCGGGGGTCCTCGCGGGCGTCGAGGCGGCGGGACTGATGGGCGAGCTGGGCGCCGTGCACGTCACGGTGGCCGGCCTGCTGGCCGACGAACAGCTGCCCAAGCCCGCCGCATGATCGCGCTGCTCCTCGGCCCGCTCGCCCGCGTCAGCGCGTTCGTCCTGCTCGGCCTGCTCGCCCTCGTCGGGCTGACGGTGGCCGTCGGCGCGGCCGTCGGGCCCGCCACCGCGGCCGATCTCGCCCAGCTCGCCGCGCGCGACGCGGTCGACCGCTTCCTCGACGGCCTGGCCGGCGGGGGGCCGGCGCAGCAGACCACCGCCCTGATCGCCGCCGGCACGGTCGTCCTGTGCCTGGCCGTCGCGATCGGCGCGCTGAGCCGCCGGCGGTCGCGCAGCTTTCTGCTGCCCGACGAGGGGGACGCCACGCTGGGCGTGCGCCCCCGCGCCCTGCGGGCCATCGCCGCGCACCTCGCCGAGGGTGCGCGCGGGGTCACGGGCGCGCGGGCACGCGTGCGCCCGCGGCGGCGCGGGCCGCACCTGCGCGTCGACGCCACCCACAGCGCGGGTGTCGAGCCGGCGGCGCTGCGGGACGACGTGACGAGCCGCCTGGCGTCGGTCAGCGAGCCGTTCGGCCTGCGCGCGCGGGTGCGCCCACGCGCCGGGGGCAGAGGCCGACGAGCGGCGTGATGCGCCGGCGCATCCGCATCGGGCGCTCACCCGCCGCCGTGGCCGGCCAGGTCGTCGCCGGGCTGCTGGCGCTCGTCGTGGCCTGGTATGCGGCCATGCTCGTGCTCCTGGCGCTCAAGGCGCCGGCGGGCCTGGTCGACGTCCTCACGAGACAGACCGCATCGTCGTCCACCTCACCCTGCGGCGCGCCGACGCCGCCGCCCCGACCCTGCGCAACGTGAGCCCACGCGCCGCCGCCGCGCTCGAGCGCCACGGCCTGCCCGGCGTGCGCGTCGACGTCCTCATCACCGCCCTCGACCCCTCCGTCCCCCGAAAGGTGACCTGACCGATGAGCACCAAGCACGCCGCCGCCGCCCTGGGCTTCGCCGTCGTCGCCGCGTGGATCGCGCTGGGCTTCGGCAGCGCCGTCCTGTGCCTGCTCGGCGCCGCCGCTGGCTGGGCGGTCGCCGCCCTGGCCACCGGCGAGCTCGAGCCCGACGAGCTGCGCGCGCGCCTGGACGGCGCCCGCGCCGGCTTCCAGCAGCCACGCAGCCGCCCGTGAGATGAGCCCGACGGCGTCCGAGGCGCCCGCGCCGGCCCCCGAGAGCTTCTCGTCCCCGTGCTCACGGCCGCCTGATTGTGCCGCTCGTAGCCGTCGACCTTGGCCAGCGCCGCCACGGACAGATCGCTGAGGCGCTCGAGGATCTGTTCGACCGTCAACGAGTCGTAGTCGGCGATGGCCAGATCGTCTGCGGAGGCCCGCACGCAGCGCCTCGGCCGCCGGGCGCGCGCGCTGGACTCTCGAGGATCTCTTCGGCGGGCGCGTGCTCGCCTGGACGGGAGGGCTGGCGGTCGTCATCGCCGTCGTGCTCTTCTTCGGAGTCGCCGTTTCCAACGGCTGGCTCGGAGAAGGGGCGCGCACCCTGCTCGGCGGGTTGAGCTCGCTCGCCCTCGCCGCGCTCGGTGTCTGGCTGCAGGAGCGTCGCGGGCGCACCGACGCCGCGCTCGCGGCGGTCGCCGCAGGCGTGGCCGGCCTCTTCCTGACCATCGCGGTCGGAGCTCAGGGCTACGAAGTTCTGGCGCCGGCGATCGCGCTGCCGCTGGCCCTCGTCGTCGGTACCGGCGCGACCGTCGTCGCCCTGCGCTGGAGCTCACAGGGGATCGCCGCGCTCGGGCTGCTCGGCGGCTCGCCGCCCCGGCGCTGGCCGGCGCACCCGCCGACGGCGTGACGCTGTGGCTGCTGTGGATCGCCGCCGCCTGCACCGCCGCGGTACTCGTGCACCAGCGCTGGCCGCGCCTCATGCTCCCCGCGTTCGCACTGACGAGCGTCCAGTGGGGCGAGTGGCTGGACGGCGGCCGGCCGCAGGGCGCCGCGCTGCTCGTGCTCGCCGGCTTCGGCGCGGTCACCATCGTCTCCGCCGCCGGCGACACGGTACGCACCTCGAGCCCGCGCCTTGCCCGGCGCGGTGGTGGCGCTCCTGTCCCTCAACGCGCTGGTGCTGACCCATCGCGGGGCTCACCGCTTTCGACGGTGCCCTGGCCCACGGATGGGTCGCCGCTCTGGCCGCTCTGCACCTGGCGGCGGGCGCGGCCGGCGGCGCGCGCGTGACCGGCACGCTGCGCCTCGTCCTGCTCGCCCTGGGCGTCGTCCTGGGGGACGTCGCGCTCGGCCTGATCCTCCACGGCGCCGCGCTGGCCGTCGCCTACTCTGCCACCCTCGTGATCGCCGGCGCCGTCGCCTGGCGCGTGCCGCGCGATCCGGGCAACGGCGAGTTGCTCCTGGCCACCACGCTGTGCGGCCAGGCGCTGCTGGCGGCCGGCCACGCGCTCGGCGTCGCGCCCCCCGACCTCGCACTCGACGGCAGCGAGGGGGCCGCCGCGGTCCTCGCTGCGCACGCCGTCGCATCGGGCGCCGTGTGCGCCGGCCGGCTCGTGGCCCCGCGCCGTGAGGGCTGGTCCGCCGCGCTCGACGCGCTTGCGCTCGCGGCGCTGGCCTACCTGACCGCGGTCCTCCTCGACGGCGCCTGGGTGGCCGCGGCATGGGCGGCGCTGGCCGCCCTAATTCTGCCGTTCGCCCGCAGGGACCACGTCGCAGCGGGCGGCGCGGTCGGCCTCCTCGCGCTCGCCGTCTGCCACGTGCTCGCCTTCGAGATGCCGCCCGTGGCGCTCGTCGACGGCCTCGACGACGTCCTGGGCGCGGTGCTCGCCGTAGGCGCCCTTGCCGCCGCCGCGATCGCGCTGGGGCTCGCGCGCATCGTCGACCCGAGCACCCTGCTGCGGGCCGACGTCGCGCCCCCGGCCGAAACCGAGGGCGTGGGCACGGCCGCGCCTCGATCGAGATCTGCCGGCCACGGCGTGCGAAGCCTGCGCGCACCGCTGGTCGGCCTGGCGGGCCTGGCCGCCCTCTACCGCGTCGCGTCGTTCCTCGCGCTCGGCCTGGTCCTGCTCGGCGGCGCGTTCCTATGGCAGCGCGCGCGGCCGCCTCAGCCCGGCTGAGCTACCGTCGGGGCGTGAGCATCCTCGATCCCCAGCTCGAGGTCTCCTGCGCGCAGGCCGAGGAGGCCCTGCGCACGGACGGCGCGCAGGTCGTCGACGTGCGCGAGCCCTACGAGTGGGAGGCGGGCCGCGCCCGCGGCGCGCGGCACATCGAGCTGGAGCGCCTGGGCAGCAGCGCGGACACTATCGACCCCCAACGCCCGGTCATCTTCCAGTGCCGCGCGGGCATACGCTCGGCGATGGCTGCGCAGGCCTTCCGGCGGGCTGGCTACGACGCATGGTCGATGGCCGGCGGACTCGCGGCGTGGGCGGAGGCGGGACTGCCGCTCGAGCCGCGCGACGGGCACGTCGCGCCCCATTGACGCGCGAGGCCGCGCCCCGCAGTGGGAGCGCGGTCGCAAGCAGCGCTCCTAGCTTCGCTAGACCTTGCTGACGTTGACGGCCTTGGGGCCCTTGTCGCCCTGCTCCTCCTCGTACTGGACGCGCGCACCCTCGCCAAGGGTGCGGTAGCCGTCCGCCACGATGCCGGTGTGATGGACGAACAGGTCGCGACTGCCCTCATCGGGCGTGATGAAGCCGAAGCCCTTGTCGTCGCTGAACCACTTGACGGTTCCGGTGGCCATGGTCTCGCCGGTCCTCCGATGGTCGCGTGCTGCGTACGCCGACGGAGAACCACCTGCAACGCCCACACTGCTTGAATGATCGAGGCTTCCCCGACCCGTGCGCGCGGCAAGCTAGCACCTCCTCGCGCGGATTCCAGTGTCGAGGATGTGAAGGCTTCGTAGCCTTCCCGCTCACCGAGAAGGAGGAGACATGGCTGCCGAGCAGAAGGTCCACGAGGTCGTCGAGGCCGGCAGCGGGTGAGGCGGGCTGGGGCAGCGGGCGGAGGCGCGCCGGCCCGCCGAGGCTGCGCGACGGCGGGCGTCGCGCTGGCGCTCGCGCTTGCGGGGTGCGCCGGCGACGAGGGCGAGCCGGGCGGCGAGGGGACCGGGCCGCTCGACGCGGGTCCGCCGATCCGCCTGGCCGTGGTCTTCGAGGCCGGCCGGGGCGCGCCCGCGGTCGAGTCGACGCTGACCTGCGACGGAGGCGAGGCCGTGGCCAGCGGGGCGATCGCCGACCGCGGTGAGGACGCGGCGTGCGCCCGTGTGCGAGCGAGCGCCGAGCTCCTGCTGACCGCGCCAGACCCCGACCGGGCCTGTACGTCGATCTACGGCGGTCCCCAGGCCGCGCGGGTCAGCGGGACGATCGGTGACGAGCGCGTCGAGCGCGCGTTCTCGCGCGAGAACGGCTGCGCGATCAGCGACTGGGACGCCGCGGTGCCGCTGCTGCCCGCGACGGAGGGCGCCGCGCCAACGCCGTGACCACCGCGCCGACGCTCCACGCCGCCCCGCCGCCCACCAGCGCCGCGGCGAGGCGCGGGCGCCCGGCGCCCGCGGCCATCAGGCCCGCCACGCGCACCGGCGTGGTGGCCTTGGCTGCGCGGGTGACCGCTGGGTCGGGCCGCTGGGCCGAGCCGAAGTACACGCCCAGCGCGTAGGCGAAGCCCACGCCCAGCCGCGCCATCTCGGCGTGGGCGATGGCCGGCGCCAACCACCCGCGGCGCACCGCGCCGCGCAGCGCCGCGGCGGCGAAGGCGCTGTCGGCCAGCCCCTCGAGGTCGCGGCCGATCCGCGTGGGCTCGCTCGCGCGGGCCAGGCGGCCGTCGAGGACGTCGGTGGCGAAGGCGGCCAGCGCCAGGGAGGCTGTCGGCGCCTCCAGCGCGACGGGCACCATCCACACCCTCGCGAGCGTCATCGCGTCCGCCGCCGCGAGGTTGCGTGGCCGCCCGTCCTGCGTCTCCACCATGCCCAGGTGCCAGTCGAGCATGAGCCAGGTGGCCGACCACCACGCGGCGGCGGTGCGCATCCGGAGGGGCGGTGGCCCCGCGGCCCCGTACGCCGCCCATACGCCGCCCGCGCACGCGTAGGCGCCCGCGCCCACGGCGATCCACGCCCGCGACCGGCGCCCCAGCTCGGGCCGCGCGCGGCGCACCTCCCCGGCCCTTCGCTGCGAGGCCACGAGGAACCCCGCCACCGCGGACGGGGAGAACCGCCGCGCGAGCAGCACCTCGAGCTGCTCGCGCGTCCACCGCTCCCCCTCGGTGAGGTGCTCGCAGGCCGCTATGCGCCCAAGGGGTCAGGGGCGCCGAGCTCGCTGTACGCCGGCGCCTCGTAGGCCTCGCCCGGCGTGCCGCCGATGGCCAGTAGGCGCATCCCGTCGGGGCCCGGGTGGATCTTGCGCTTGGAGTCGGGCCCCACGCGCACGATGGTCTCGGAGTCCAGCGGGATGCGCTGCGACTCGCCCTCGATCTCCAGCTCCCCAGTGCCCCGCAGCACCGCGTAGACCTCCTCCTGGCCGCCGGGATGGTCGTGCAGCGGGTGGGCGTCGGCCCCGGGCCCCAGCTCGACCACCGCGAGCCCAAAGGACTGCGCCCCCACGGCGGCGCGCGCCTTGAGGAACAAGCCCTGGTAGAAGGGCTCGAGCTCGCTGATCCGCGCGGAGGAGAAGTCGGCCATGAGTGGTCCTTTCGCTGGTGGCGTTGTTCGGAAGTACGTGCGGTCGGCGACGCTAGAGCAGGGAGCCGAACACGTCATCGACCTGCTGCCAGCCCGTGCGCAGCAGGAACTGCGAGTTGCGCCCGTAGGACTTGGCGCCGAGGATGAAGAACCCGGGCTCCGGGTTCACGAGCGTCTCTGCTCCGGCGGAGCCGACGGCCAGGCAGTCGGCGCCGGTCTCGCCCAGCAGCGTGGCCGCGAGATTCATCGGACCCGCGGTGGCGTAGCACTCGTGGACCTGGAGCTGGCGGTACAGCGCGTGGTCGCCCACACCGCCGTTGAGGGCGAGGATCCGGTCGACCTCGACCTCCTCGCTGCCGCCGTTGCGCAGCGTCACGACCATGCGCCCGTCGCGCTCGGCCAGCGCCTCGGTGACCCGGCCGGGGAGCACCTCGACGGCGCTGGTCGCCCCGCCGGCAAGCTCCGCCGCGGCGGCGTTCAGGGCGGCGCGCTGGCGCAGCGGATCGTCGGCCACGGCGCCCCAGTCGGGACGCGGGTTGCGTACGGCCCACACCACACGGGTGCCCGGCGCCCGGGCGGCGAAGGCGGCAAGGGCCCGTGCGGCGGTCTGGGCCGAGTGCCCGGAACCGCTGAGCAGTACGGTGCGCCCCGCCCACCCGTCGGCCTCGCGCGTGAAGTCGGGCAGGTAGCGGTCGATGCGGTGCTCCAGCGCGCGCTCGTTGACCGCGTCGATGCCGCCGTCGCCCAGGCGGTTGGGGTTGGAGTAGGTGCCGGTGGCGTCGATGACCACGTCGGCGCGCTCGATGGCCTCGCTGCCGTCGGCACGTCGGACGAGCAGCCGGAAGGGCCGGCCGCCCGCCCCGCGGTTGCCGATGTGCTCGTGCTTGAGCATCCCCTCGCGCGCCACGGCCAGCACGCGCGTCCCGGTGCGCAGCCGGCCGGCCAGCGGCGCGGTCGCCGCAAGGGGCTCGAGCAGGTGCTCGACGAGGTCGCCGCCGGTGGGAAGCTCGTCGCCGTCGGGAGCCCCGGGCAGAACGGCGCGTGCCCGCGGCGACACGGTCATCGACCACGGTGTGAAGGTGCGCACGTGGCTCCACCGGCGCACGTGGCCGCCCACCGCGTCGCCGGCCTCGAAGACGGTGAAGTCCAGGTTGCGCTGCGCGGCGGCCAGGGCGACCTCGAGGCCGATCGGGCCGGCGCCAAGGACAGCCAGACGGAGGGGGTGGCTCATGGGTGACAGTCTATGGTCAGGTTATGACGCGGATCGCAGCCTTCGGCGGGGCCTACGCCAATCCCTACGCGGTGGCCGCGTGCCTGGATGATGCGCGCGCCCGGGGCTGCGAGCGTCTCGTCAGCCTGGGCGACCTGGGGGGCTTCGGCGCCGAGTGCGACGCGGTGTGGCCGCTGCTCACCGACGGCGGCGTCGAGTGCATCGCGGGCAACTACGACGTGGCCATCGGCCGCGGCGACCCCGACTGCGGCTGCGGCTACGCCGACGAGCGCGACAACCACTTCGCCCAGCTCATGTACGACCACACGCTGGCCCACACGAGCCGGGCCTTCGCGGCCTGGATGCATGAGCTGCCCGGCGAGCTGCGGGAGACCATCGGCGGGGTGGACGTCCAAATGGTCCACGGCTCCCCGCTGGTCATCAACGACTTCCTGTGGGAGTCCCTGGACGACGACGAGCTGCGCCTGCGCCTGGACGGCTGCGCCGGCGAGCGCCCCGACCTGCTGCTGTGCACCCACACGGGCATCCCCTGGCAGCGCCGCGTCGACGACACGCTGGTCGTCAACGTCGGCACCGTCGGGCGCCCGGCCAACGACGGGCGGCGCGAGACCTGGTACGCGATCGTCGACCTCGAGGCCGGTGATGCCCGCGCCGAGCTCATCCCGCTGGCCTACGACTGGCGCGCGCAAGCCGCCTCGATGCGGGCCGCGGGGCTGCCCGAGCCCTTTGTGGAGACCGTGGAGACCGGGTGGTGGACGACGTGCCTGGAGATCGTCCCACCGCCCGAGCGCGCCCGCGGCGCGTTCCACGTCTACCGCGAGGCCATGCCCGCCGGGTTCGAGGGCGCCGACGGCGCCGGCTGGGCCGAGCCGGTGGAAATCCCGGACGACGGGCGCCCGGTGGTCTCACTGTTCGGCACGCCGTTGTTCCCGCCGCGGCTGTGGGTCTACACCAACTTCCACTGCAACCTGGCCTGCGAGTACTGCGTCGTGGCCTCCTCCCCCAAGGCGCGCCGCCGCGAGATCCCGAGCTGGCGCTTTCGCTCGCTGATCGACGAGGCGGTGCGCGAGGGCTTCACCGAGGTCTACCTGACCGGCGGCGAGCCGTTCGTGCATCCCGACATCCTGGAGATGATCGAGTACGCCAGCGACCGCCTGGAGACGGTGGTGCTGACCAACGCGATGCTGTTCACCGGGCGCCGGCGGCGCGAGCTGGCCCGCCTGGCCGGCCGCGACGGCCTCGTCCTGCAGAGCTCGGTCGACGGCGCGCTCGCGCAGACCCACGACCGCTGGCGCGGCGCGGGCTCCTGGGGACGGGCGATGGAGGGGCTGGAGTACGCGTCGTCCCTGGGCCTGCCGCTGCGTGTGGCCATGACCCAGACGCCCGACAACCGCGATGAGGTCGAGCCGCTGCGCGCCCGGCTGGCCACCATGGGCATCACCGGCGACGGCTTCGCGGTGCGCCCGCTGGTGCAGCGCGGCTTCGCCGCGGAGGTCGACGGCGCCATCCAGGTCTCCGACGCCGTGATGGTCCCCGAGCTCACCGTCACCACCGACGGCGTCCACTGGCACCCGGTCGGCGGCGACCGCGACGCCTCACCGGACTTCCTCATCGCCGAGGGCGAGGTGTCACTCGCAGAGGCCAAGCGCCGGATCGTCGAGCGCTTCCTGCGCCTGCGCCAGGCCGACGGCTCCCTGCCCGACGCCTTCCACTGCGCCGTCTGAGCGTTGGGCCTATGGGATCTCGGCGCCGTCGACGACCAGCCGGTAGTCGTACTGGAAGCCCAGCAGCTCCTGCTTGATGCGGACGATCGCCGAACGTCCCGCGACCTCGAAACGGAAGTTCCGCGCTGGAGCCGGTGCGATCGTCGACACACGTGCTCGCCGTCGACGTAGACCCTCACCTTGCCCAGGCCCTCTCCGTGGTCGAGTTCGACAGGTGCGCGAGCCGGCGTGAGCAGCGTATCCTGTCGACCATGGAACGGGCAACACTGGATCGCGAACTGCTCGATCTTGCCGCCGCCGGTCACAGCCGCGAGGAGATCGCACAGCGGCTCGAGTTGGACGTCGCCAGCGTGCGGTCGCGACTGGAGCATCTCACCGAGAAGGACGATGGTCTCGAGCGCAATCTGCCGGGTACCCCCGAGGAGCGTGCCCAGGAGTACCGCGATTTCATCGCCGGTCGTCCCAAGACGTTCGACCGGCTCGCCCGCTGACGGCTTGGATACCTGGTACCCGGGTCTCGGGGACTTCGTCGACGCTGCGAGCAGCGTGCTCGGCGCCTCGCCTGAGGCGATACGCCGCCTACCGAACCTCAAGTTGGCCGAGTCCGCGCTCGCCGTGCCACGCCAGGGCTTCGGAGAGAGGACGGCCTTCCTCCTGTTCGGCTTCTTCCTGCGCGAGAACGGTCGGCCCTGGCCCGACGACGACGACCTCGGCGACGCCGAGATGGTCGAGCGCGCCGCATCGGGCGAGACCACCCATGACGAGCTCGTGGCCTGGGTGCGATCGCGGCTGGCGTGAGCGAGGGCCCGCTGGTCTCGATCCTGGTCCCCGCGCTGCACGAGGAGCAGGCGCTGCCGGGGACCCTGGACCACCTGGCGGGCCTGCACGGGCGCTTCGAGGTGGTGGTGTGCGACGGCGGGTCGCGCGACGCGACGGTGGATGTCGCCCGCGAGCACGCGGTGGGCGCGCGGGTGCTGCAGGCCGGCGGTGGGCGCGCCGCGCAGTGCAACGCCGCGGCGGGCGCGGCCTGCGGCGACGTCCTGCTCTTCCTTCACGCCGACAGCCGGCTGCCCGCCGACGCCTACGCGTCGCTCGCGCAGGCCCTGCGGGAGGGCGCGGTGGGAGGGAACTTCGCGCTGCGCTTCGACGGCGGGGACGCCTTCGCGGCGCTCATGGGGCGCGTCTACGCGTTCCAGCGCCGGCGGGGCTTCTACTACGGCGACTCCTCCGTATGGCTGCGCCGCGAGGCCTGGGCGGCCCTGGGCGGCTTCCGCGAGCTGCCGATCATGGACGACTACGACCTCGTGCGCCGGCTGGAGCGTCACGGGCCCACGCGCTGCCTGCCCGGGCCGGCGACCACGTCCGACCGCCGCTGGCGGGAGATGGGCGTCGCCCGCACGCTGCTGTCGTGGTGGGTCATCCGCTGGCTCTACGTGGCCGGCGTCCCGCCCCAGCGGCTGGTCGACCTCTACCGGGTGGTGCGATGACGTGCCGACCTGATCCGGTGAGGGACAGGCCGCGCTACCAGTTGGCGTGCCGACCGTGGTGAGGAGCCTGCTCGACCGCCTGCGTGCCCTGGAGGTCGCGACGCGCCCCGAGCACCCCGACCTCACCGCCGCGCTCGCGCGTCGCTGGGAGGATCTGCCCACCCACGTCAAGACCCCCAACCAGATGCTGGGCACCCGCAGCGCGGGCTGCGAGGGCACCCACGGCGTGTTCCCCCGCTGCAATCTGGCCTGCACCCCGTGCTACCACGCCAAGGAGGCCAACCGGGTGCGCGTGGACGGCCCGCACACCCAGCGCGAGGTCGATCGCCAGATGGCCCTGCTGCGCGAGCTGCGCGGCCCCGGGCAGAACGCCCAGCTCATCGGCGGCGAGGTGACGCTTCTTTCCCCCGACGATCACGCGGCAGCGCTGCAGGCCATGCACCGCCACGGGCGCAAGCCGATGTCCATGAGCCACGGCGACTTCGACTACGACCACCTCGAGGCGCTGGCCCTCGACCCCGATACCGGCGAGCGGCGCTTCGACTTCCTCAGCTTCGCCGGCCACTTCGACTCCATGATGTTCGGTCGCCGAGGCATCAAGCGTGTCAGGAACGAGGCCGAGCTCAACCCCTACCGCGAGCGCTTCTGCCAGATGTTCCAGCGCCTGGAGCGCGAGCACGGCATCAAGCACTACCTGGCCCACAACATGACGGTCACCCCGCGCAACATCGACCAGGTGGCCCGGGTCGTGCGCGACTGCCGCGACATGGGCTTTCGCATGTTCTCCTTCCAGCCCGCCGCCTTCGTGGGCAACGAGGCGCGCTGGAAGGACGCCTACCGCGCCTTCTCCACCGACGAGGTATGGACGCGGATCGAGGAGGGCGCCGGGTCGCGGCTGCACTTCCGCGCCGTCCAGGTCGGCGACGAGCGCTGCAACCGCACCGCCTACGGCCTCTACGCGGGCGACCGCTACGCGCCGGTTCTCGACGAGGACGATCCCCGCGACCAACGGGTGCTCGGGGACTTCCTGGCCGGCTTCGGCGGCATGGACCTCGTCGCCCCACCGGCGCTGCTGGCCGCCCGCGCCGCCCGGGCCATCGCGCGCCGGCCGCAGGTCCTGCCCCACGGTGCCGGGTGGGCCGTGCGCCTGGTGCGCCGCGCGGGGGGCGTGCGCCACCTGCGCGCCAACCGGCCCAAGACGATCACGTTCGTCATGCACGCGTTCATGGACGCCCGCGACGTGCGCCCGGCCTGGGAGCTGCTCGAGCAGGGCGTCATGTCCGACGACCCGCGCATCCGCGCCACCCAGGAGCGCCTGCAGTCCTGCTCCTACGCGATGGCCCACCCCGACGACGGGCGCCTTGTGCCCGCCTGCGCCCAGCACTCGGTGCTCGACCCCGACGAGAACCTGCGCCTGGCCGAACTGCTGCCCCTCCACCGCAGCGAGCCCGAGCCCGCGAACGTCTGAGTTCCTTCGTGCGCCGCGGCGAAGCCAACCGCCCGCTGTGACAGATCCGACCGCAACCTCAGCGGCGCCGCGTCCGGATCAGCGAGCCAGCCGGGTGAGGAACCGCACCTTCTCGCCCCGCGCGTAGGCCGCCTCGCCGGCCAGGCGCTGGAGGTCCACCGCGTAGGTCGGGTACACGTGGACCATCCCCGCCAGCTCGCGAAGGTCCAGGCCCTTTCGTAACGCCAGGGCCAGCTCGTGGATGAGCTCGCCGGCTGCGGGCGCGAGCACGTGGGCGCCGACGATGCGCCCCTTCGCGGTGACGACGACGATGGCGCCGTCGGTGGCGTCCTCGGCCCGCGCGCGGTCGGAGTCGGCCAGCTCCATGCGATGCACCTCGACGTCATCGTCGCCGTGACGATCGCGCGCCTGCGCGGCGGTCAGGCCGACGTGGGCCAGCTCGGGGTCGGTGAACGTCGTCCAGGGCACCTCGTCGGCCGGCCCGCCGGCGCCGGGGAAGGCGAGGTTGCGCACCGCGCGGGCGGCGTCGAAGCCGGCCGCGTGGGTGAACAGGGGCCCGCCCGTCACGTCGCCCGCCGCCCACACGCCACGCCGGCTCGTGCGCAGCCGGTCGTCTACCACGATGCCCTTGGGGCCCACCGCGACGCCGGCGTCCTCCAGGCCCAGCCCCTCGACGTTGGGCGCACGCCCCGCGGCCACGAGCAGCTCCTGGGCGACGAACGACCGCTCACCCGCGTGCACGCGCTTGGCGCCGTCGCCGTCCAGCGTCACCCGCTCGGCCGCCGTGGCGGTGTGCAGCGCCACCCCCTCGGCCTCCAGCCGGGCGGCCACGCGGGCGGTCAGCTCGGGCTCGTCACGTGAGAGGATGGCGTCGCCCCTCTCCAGCACGGTCACCTCTACGCCCAGGCGCGCCAGCGCCTGGGCCATCTCGACGGCGATCGGTCCTCCGCCCAGCACGACGACGCTGCGCGGCGCGCGCTCCAGGGTGAACAGCGTCTCGGAGGTGAGGAAGCCGGCTTCCTCGAGCCCTTCGACCGGCGGGGTCGCCGGGCGGCTGCCCGTGCAGATGAGCACATGGCGCGCTCGGAGCAGGCGGCCGTCCACCTCCACGGCGAGGGACGCATCCGGGCGCGCCAAGCGCCTGGAGACGCCCCGGCCACGGCGCCCGCCGGCCACCAGTCGCGCCGCGTCACCAACCAAGATCTCCGCGCCCGCCTCGCGGAAGCGCTGCGGGCTGTCGCTGGTGGCCGCGATGTCCTCCTGAACCGCGCGGACCCTGGCCCACACCCTCGCGGTGTCCACGCGCAGGTCGACGCGCTCCAGCCCCAGCCGGTCGGCGTGGCGCATCTGATGGGCCAGCCGCGCGCTGGCGATGAGGGCCTTGGAGGGCACGCAGCCCGTCCACAGGCAGTCCCCGCCGACCCGCGCGCGCTCGACCCCGGCAGTGCGCAGGCCGAAGCGCGGAGCGGCCTGGGCGGCGGTCATGCCCGCCGAGCCCAGGCCCACCACGATGAGGTCGAAGCGGCTCAGCTGGGCGTTTCGATCTCGCGCTTGAGGATCTTGCCCGTGGGGCCCTTGGGCAGCTCGTCGACGAACCAGATCCGGCGCGGGTACTTGTAGGCGGCGACCTGCTCCTTGATGTAGTCGCGCAGGGTGTCCTCGTCGACCGACTCGCCCTCCTTGAGGGTCACCGCCGCGCCGACCTCCTCGCCCAGCTCGTCGTGGGCAACGCCGACCACCGCGGCCTCCGCGACCGCCGGATGCTCGTAGAGCACCTCCTCGATCTCGCGCGGGTAGACGTTGTAGCCACCGCGGATGATGAGGTCCTTCTTTCGATCGACGATGAAGAAGTAGCCGTCCTCGTCGGTGGTGGCCATGTCGCCCGTGTGGAACCAGCCGTCGCGCATGACCTTCCGGGTGGCGTCGTCGCGCTGCCAGTAGCCCTTCATGACGTTGTGGCCCTTGATGGCGATCTCGCCGACCTCCCCCTGTGCCACCTCGTTGCCGTCGTCGTCGACCACCTTCATCTCCACCCCCTCGATCGGCGTCCCGATGGAGCCGACCTTGCGCTCCCGGTCGGGGTGGTTGAAGGAGGCCACCGGCGAGGTCTCGCTCAGGCCGTAGCCCTCGAGGATGGCCGCGTCGAACTTCTCCTCGAAGCCGCGCAGCACCTCGCCGGGCAGCGCGGAGCCGCCCGAGACGCACACGCGCAGCGACGAGGCGTCGCAGGTGTCGCCGGCCGGGTGGTTGATCAGCGCCGAGTACATCGTCGGCACGCCCTCGAGGATCGTCACCTTGTCGCGCTGGATGACCTCGAAGGCCTTCTCGGGCTCGAAGCGCGGCAGCAACGTGATCGTGGCGCCCCTGGAGATGGTCGCGTTGAGCGCGCAGGTCTGGCCGAAGGAGTGGAAGAAGGGCAGTCCGCCGAAGACGATGTCGTCGCGCGACATGTCGAACAGAGCCGTGGCCACCTCGACGTTGCGCCGCAGGTTGCGGTGGGTCAGCTCCGCGCCCTTGGGCGTGCCGGTGGTGCCCGAGGTGTAGAGGATGACCGCGGTGTCCTCGTCGTCGCGCTCGACCACGTCGGGGCGCGCCTCCTGCTCGCCCAGCAGCTTCTCGAACTCGCCGGGAGCGACGCTGACCAGCTGCGCTCCGGCCGCCTCGGCGCCCTTGCCGGCGTCCTGCGCGAAGTCGTGCCAGGCGAACAGCACCTTGGCGCCCGAGTCCTCGAGGTGGAACTGCACCTCCCGGCCCTTGAGCAGCGGGTTCATCGGGACGACCACCGCGCCCGCGCGCAGCACCCCGTAGTAGACGGCGGGGAAGTAGGGGACGTTGGGCAGCATGATCCCGACGCGGTCGCCGGGCTGCACCCCGTGGGAGGCCAGCAGGCCGGCCACGAGCTGGGAACCCTGGTCGAGAGCCTGGTAGGTGAGCTCGACGTCGTCGAGCTTGACCGCCGTGCGCTCGCCGTGCTGGGAGGCGGTGTCGGTGAGAAGGCGCGCAAGGCTCATGACGGAGGCCCTACCCCGTGGAGATCGTGACCAGCAGCAGCGCGTCCGACGCGCGTGTCACCGCCGGCGCCTCACGCCGCCGGCTGGCGGTAGTGGTCGGCGTTGATGGCGATGTAGCGCTCCCACTCCGAGGGGACCTGATCCTCCGAGGTGATGGCGTCGACCGGGCACGCCTCGACGCATGCGTCGCAGTCGATGCACTCCTCCGGGTCGATGTAGAGCTGGTCGTGCTGGTCGTAGTCGGGCTCGTCGGGGGTCGGATGGATGCAGTCGACCGGACACACCTCGACGCAGGAGGTGTCCTTGGTCCCTAGGCACGGCTCGTTGATGACGTAGGTCAAGGCTCGCTTCCTTCGCAGGGGTTTTGCACAATCGCAATAGGAATACCAGCTCGACTGCGCCTTTGTCCACGCACAAGTGGAAAAATGGCTTTTATCGACCTCCTCCCCGCCAACCAGCCCGACGCCGTCCTCGCCCAACCCAGTCGTGCGCGGCTGTTCGCGCTGCTCGCCGAGCTCAGGCGCCCCGCCGGCGTAGAGAAGCTCGCCCAGGCAACCGGCCTGCATCCCAACGGCGTGCGCATCCACCTGCAGCGCCTGGCCGACGAGGGCCTGCTCGAGCGCACCACGGTGTCAAGCGGCATCGGGCGCCACGGCCGGGCCATAGGGCGCGAGATCGCCCCAGCCCCCACGATGCTTCCGCAGCCGGCACCATGCAGACCGCGCTGGCGGCGCTGGGCTTCGCACCCCGTGACCGCCCTCATCACGACGGCGTGACCTTCGAGCTGGGCAACGGCCCCTACCGCGACGCGGTGAGCGAGAACCAGCCGCTGGTGTGCACGCTGCACCGCGGCATCAGCCGCGGCCTCCTCGACGTGATCGCCCCTAGCGCCAAGCTCACCGACTTCGTGGCCAAGGATCCCCACCGCGGCGGCTGCCTGATCGCCGTGAACGGGCTGTCGGCGGAGTGATCCGCGCATGCGCTTCCACGCGCGCCCTACCGTCGTACGTGTGCCCGTTTGCGCCATCTCCAGGAGACCGCCGATGCCCCTGACCGTTAGCCGCAGGAGCCTCACCGCCGCCGGTGTGGCCGGTGCCGCCCTCGTGGCCGGCCGCGCCGCTCGCTCGCCACAGATCCGCTTCGCACGGATGGCCGGCTCGTCGATCGCCGCCCCGGACGCCGCCGGCTGGATCACCGACTTAGTCAACGCCGCCTACTACGCGCGGCCCTATGGCCTGCGCGAGGTGGCCGATCTGCGCCTGGCCCTGGGGATCGTCACCACGCGCTGGCACCGCCTCGGCCACCGCCGCCTGCGCGCCCCCGACGTGCTCGCCTTCCACAGCGCCTACGGGCGCCAACGCTTCTTCGAAGCAACCCGGACCCCGCGCGGAACGCTCAACCGCGAGCAGCTGCTGGAGGGCGCGAGCCGCCTGCTCGGTCCCTGGTTCGCCGACGCCTGGGACGACCCGGCGCGGCGCGGGTGGGGCATCGCCTTCGAGTCCGGTGAGGAGAAGGCGGCCTACCGCCCGGAGGACCGGCTGCGCCACGCCCGTCTCGGCCCGCCCACGCCGCCGACCGCGCCCGGCCGCGAGCAGGTGTGGCACACCTACCCGCCGGTCGCCGTCGCCTCCGCCGACCGCGTCATCGCCGCGCTCTCGGCCACGGAGACCTGGCCCGACCACGCCTCGGAGGTCGGTCGCTTCACCCCGCTGCGAAGCGGTGGCCTGGCCGACCAGACGTTCGAGATCGAGGTCGTCGCCCTGCCCACGCAGCGCACGCCCCTGTTCACGCGCGGTTACGTCACCATCACCCGTGTGGTGAGCACCGACGACCAAGGCTTGCTCGACGCCTACGTCGCCGAGCTCAACGACAGCCTGGCGCGCCTGGGGCGCGACGAGCCCCCCGCCGTCCCGCAAGGCGCCGCCCCGCTGCTGGCCTTCGACCTGACCACCCACGAGGGCCACTTCATGGGTCGGGCGCGCAACCGCCTCGTGCTCTTCGAGCACGACCGACAGGCCTACCTGCGCGCGGCCGGCACCTGGGACGAGCTGCCCTGGCACCTCGACCGTGCCTACCGCCACGCCGGCCACCAGGCCCAGCACGCCTTCTGGGGCCAGGGCACCCCCCCGCAGAGCATGCTCCACCAGATCGCCCTCGCCGTCGCCTAATGGTCGGCCCCGAAATACGTGCCGTATTTGCGGGGGCGACCACTACCAGCCGTGGCCACACAGCGCTACGACGCCGTGGTGGTGGGCAGCGGGCCAAACGGGCTGGCCGCCGCCATAACGCTCGCCCAGCGCGGCCGGTCGGTGCTGGTGCTCGAGGCCCAGGACCGGCTGGGCGGCGCCGTGGCCACCGAGGAGCTGACCCTCCCAGGCTTCCACCACGACGTCTTCTCCGCCGTCCACCCGGCGGCCGCCGCCTCGCCCGTCTTCGCCCGCTGGCCACTCGAGCGCCACGGCCTGCGCTGAGACCATGCTCGCCGGCTTCCCACCGGTGACCGGGCCCGCACGTCTGCTCGCCGGCCTTGGACCGAGGGAGACGCTCGAGTTCGCCCGGGTGCTGCTCATGCCCGCCTCCGCCCTGGCCGGCGAGCTGTTCACCAGCACCGGCGCGGCCGCCTGGCTGTACGGCTCGGCGCTGCACGGCGACATCCCGCCCGACGGGGCGGGCAGCGCCATCTCCGGCGTCTACCTCAACCTCCTCGGCCACGCGGTCGGCTGGCTCTCGCCGCAAGGTGGAGCCGGGCGGTTTTCCGCAGCCCTCGTCGGCTACCTTGCGCCCGCTGATGGCATAGCTCTCTCGCGCCTCGCTGCGACCTCGGTGCGACATATCGTGCTACGGTGCCGGCATGGCCCGCTCGATCCACGTCCGACTCGACGACGCCGCACAAGCTGCGCTCGCGGTGGTGCGGGCCGAAGGGGTCAGCGATTCCGAGGCGGTTCGGACGGCGCTGCGCGAGGCGGCCGAGCGACGGCGACGCCGCGCCTTCCTGCTGGCGGAGATCACTCAGCTGATGGCCGACGACGACGACGCAGAGGAGATGCGGGCCATCCGCGAGCAGATGTCCGCGCTCGCGCCTCCCCTCGGAGAGTGAGCGTGGTCCGCGGCGAGGTCTTCCGTCTGCCGGCGCCACGAGGAGCACGAGGCGCCGAGCAGCGCGGCGCGCGGTACTGCGTCGTCGTCCAGTCCGACGACTTCCTTCCCTTCCGCACGGTCCTCGTCGCACCCACGTCTACACGCGCTCGGGCCATGAGCTTCCGCCCCACGATCGACCTTGAGGGCAACCCGACACGCGTCCTTGTCGAACAGACCACGGTGGTCGACCCGCAGCGCCTCGGTCGCTCCGCCGGCCGTCTCGAGGCTGCGGAGATGGGCGCCGTGGACGACGCCCTGGCCCTCCTACTCGATCTCTGATGAAGCTCGAAGGCGGACCCCAGCGGCGCGAAAGCGTCGGCGTCGGCGTGATCGCACTCGGCGGCGCTACCCGGCGGCCTCGCCCTGGAAGCGCGCGGCCTCGGTGACCATGGCCACGGCCTCGTCGAGGTCATCGGTGAGGTGGAGCAGTTCGAGGTCGGCCGCGCCGATCTTGCCCTCCGCGAGCACGCGGTCGCGCAGCCAGTCCACGAGGCCGCCCCAGTAGTCCGTGCCCACCAGGACGAGGGGGAAGTGATGGACCTTGCGCGTCTGGATGAGGGTCATGGCCTCGAAGAGCTCGTCGAAGGTGCCGTAACCGCCGGGCAGGACGACGAACGCACTGGCGTAGCGCACGAACATGACCTTGCGACAGAAGAAGTAGTGGAAGGGCACCTCGAGATCGATCCAGCGGTTGGCGCCCTGCTCGTGGGGCAGGTCGATGGTCAGGCCGACCGAGTGGGCGCCGGCCTCGCGGGCACCCTGGTTGGCGCCCGCCATGGCGCCGGGCCCGCCGCCGGTGATCACGGCCAGGCCCGCGGCGCCCAGCTTGCGCCCGAGCTCACAGGCCTGCTCGTGCTCGGGCGAGCCCTCGGGGGTACGGGCCGAGCCGAAGACCGAGGCGGCCGGCCCGAGGCCGCGCAGGGCCGCAAAGCCCTGCGTCAGCTCGGCGGCCATGCGCTCGACGCGCTGGCCGTCGGTGATGTGGGCCGCGACGTCGGAGGCCAGCGCCTCCTCGTCGGGCGTCGGCCCGTGCGGGCCGCCGGTGGCTACAGGCCCTCCAGGTGGCGGACCTCGTAGGCGTCGGGGTCGCGCATCTCCTCCTGCCAGCGCGAGTCGCCGGTCCCCTCGCGCCCGCTGGTGTCGAAGCGCAGGCCGGCCACGACCATGTACATGTGGCCCTCGTGGGCGTAGACCGTCACCCAGTCGCCCTCTCCGGGCTGCTCCCAGTCCATGAAGCCGCCGGAGGGCATCGAGCTCTCCATGAGGCCGGCCTTGTACAGCGCGTAGGAGACCGAGCCGGAGCAGTCGTAGCCGTCGTCGTCCCAGTTCCCGCCGTGGCCGCCGCCGTACTCGTAGGGCTTGGTGGCGATCTCGTTGCCCGCGGCGATGATCTGCTTGACCTTCTCGGGCGCGCCCGCCGGAGCCACCGCGAGGCCATCCTCGGTGAGGCGGGCCTGCTCGCCCCGGGGAGCGTCGCCGGGGGTGGGACCCTCGTCGTCCCCGCCCTCCTCGGGCACGCCGGCGATGGCCTCGCGCAGGACTCGGATGTCGCCGCAGGTCATCCGGCCGTCCTGCTCGCGCCCGGCGGCCGACTTCCACCCGTCGACAGCCTCCTTGGTGACGGGGCCGAACTGGCCGTCGATGCTCAGGTCGTCGCCGAGCTGGTTGAGGAAGTCCTGCAGGACGCGGACGTCCTGACCATCGTCGCCGCTGCCCAGCGGCCAGCGTTCACCGAGCGCGCCGCGTGTGTCGGGCGTGCAGTGGTGGTCCTCGTCGTGGTTGGCCTGCGCGGGCGAGACGGGCAGGGCCAGCAGGACGGCGGCGAGCGCCGGTACGGGCAGCAGGCGGGACAGACGTGTCACGGACGGCGTTCCTCTCGTTCTGGAGCCTGCGGGGTTAGCTGACGGGCTCGCGCTGAACGAGCAGCGCTACGTCACTGGGGATGACGATTCGCCCCTGTCGACCTTCTTCAGGCCGGCCACTGGGTCCCCCGCTCCCCGCCGCCTGGACGGCGGGAACTCGGCAGGTCTTGATGCGCGGGGAGACTAGCGAACTGATCGGCGCCCGTGCACGAGCCCTTTCACCGTGCAGGACTTCCTGCCATCACGTCGTGAGCGCCGCCACGAGCGCGAGGGCGACCTCGGCGCGAGGGTGCAGCGAGGCCGGATCCACGAACTCGTGGGGCGCGTGGGCGCCACCGCCCCGGGGCCCCAGGCCGTCGACCGTGAGCGGGACGGCGGGCGCGAAGTAGCTGGCGTCGCTGGCCCCGCCGCGGTCGGCCCACACGATCGGGCGCCCCAGGCGCTCACCCGCGGCCACCAGGAGCTCAGCCGTGACCTCGCGGGCGTCCATCCCCGGCCACTGGCGCTGGAGCACCGGCTCGAGTCGCACCTCGTCGACCTCCTCGGGGATCGCGGCGAGCACCGCGTCGAACGCGCGCAGCGCGTCGGCACGCAGGTCACAGGTCAGCGCGCCATTGGCGGGTACGACGTTGAACGCGTCGCCCACGGTCATCACGGTGGGCACCGCGGTCAGGCGCAGCGGCCCCTCGGGATCGTGCTGGTCGGCGATGCGTCGGGCGGCGTCCGCGAGCGCCAGCAGCGCGTTGCGCCCGCGCTGGGGCGCCGAGCCGGAGTGCGCGGAGCGCCCGTGGGCCTCCACCCGCAGCGTGCCGGCCGCCTTGCGCCTGACCACCACGGCGTCCTGGCCCTCGGGCGTGTGCTGGCCGGCCTCGAAGCACAGGCACGCGTCCCAGCCGGCGAAGCGGTCGACGTGGGCGAACGGGCCGATGCGCCACTCCTCGTCGACGACGAGCACCAGCGCGACCTCGGCGAAGCGGTGAGGCTGCGCCGCCAGCGCGCGGAGCACGCCGAGGGCCAGGACGTCGCCCGCCTTCATGTCGATGGAGCCCGAGCCGACGAGCCGGCCCTCCTCGTGGCGCAGGGGGCGGTGGGCGTCGTGGGCCACGACGGTGTCGACGTGGCCCAGCAGCACGATGCGCCGCGTGCCGGTGCCACGCAGGCGCGCTATGAGGTCGTCGGCGTGGTCGGGCGACGAGCAGGGCACGCGTTGGATCTGCGCCTCCTCGGGCAGCAGCGCGCAGGCCACGGAAATGGCCTCCTCGGCGCCGCGCACGTCGCCCGAGGGCGAGGAGACGGCCACCAGCGCCTCGAGCTCCCGCTCGGCGCGCGCGGCGATCCGCCCGGCGTGCTCGGCGACCCAGGCGTCGGTCATGCGCGGCGTTGTACCGGACGCGGGCGCAGCGCCGCGTAGAGGGCGACGAAGATGAGGCCCGCTAGGTAGAGGAGGAAGGGGCCCTCGACGACACCTCCGTACAGCGGTGCCAGAAGGGCGACCCCCGGGCCGACGAAGACGTCGCGCAGGAGGTGCATCGGCACCCCGATGGCCACGCCCAGGGCGAAGTCGCCGTAGCGCGGCAGACGGGCGCGCACCGCCGCGGCGATGGCGCCGATGGCCAGCACGGTCAGCAGCGAGTGCGTGACCGGCCGCGGCGTCTGCGCGTTGATCCCCTCGTCGGCGAGCAGGTCGGGGATGTGGTCGAGGTCTATGAGCAGGGCCGCGAAGGCGCCGATGACCAGCGCGCGGGGCAGCGGGCGGGGGATGGCGGCGACGATGATCGCCGTCGTGGCCAGGTGCCCTGTCCAGTCCGCCGCGCCCAGGAACAGGGTCGGCGGCTCGAGGGCGAGGATGCCCTCGACCACGACGATCACCACGACGAGAGCGGCCAGGGCCGCCGCGGGCAGCCGCATGGGCGTCTAGCCCAGGATCTGCTCGAGGCGGTGATCGAGGGCGGCGGCCAGCGCTTCGCGGAAGTCGCCCTCCTCGAAACGCTCCACGACGGCGTGGAGGAAGCCCTCGATGACCATGCGCCTGGCCGCAGGGTCGCGCAGCCCTCGCGAGCGCAGGTAGAAGACCTGCTCGGGATCGATCTGGGCGATGGCCGCCGCGTGCGTGCAGCGCACGTCGTTGGCCAGGATCTCCAGGCCCGGGATGGCGTCGGCGTGAGCGCGCTTGCTCAGCAGCAGGTTGCGCGACTCCTGGAAGGCGTCGATGCGCTGGGCGTGCTCGTCGACCTGGATCATGCCGCTCCACACCGTGCTCGAGCGGCCGTCGAGGATGCCGCGGAAGGCCAGGTCGGACGTGGTGTCGGCCGACGCGTGCTCCTGCGTGGTGGCGAAGTCCAGGTGCTGGCGGCCGTGCGTCGCGTAGGCGCCGGTGACCTTGCCGTGGGCTCCGGGCCCGCGCAGGTCGGTCTCCTGGGCCACGCGGCCGTTGCCGGCGCCGAAGCCCAGCACGACCCAGTCCAGCGTGCCGTCGCGGTCGACGGTCGCGCGCTGATTGCCGAAGATCCACGCCTTCTCGCCCAGCCCCTGGGCACAGACGTAGCGCAGGGTCGCGTTCTGGCCGACCACCAGCTCGGTGACCGTGCTGAAGAGCTGCCCGTCGCCGTCGCCACGGGCGGTGACGTACTGGTCCCACACCTCTGCCTGGGCGCCCTCCTCCAACACGATGAGCACGCGCCAGTGCATGGCGCCGCCGGCCGCGGCCTGGATGGCACGCAGGCTGATGGGAGCCTCGACCTTCATGTTGCGCGGCACGTAGACGAACGCACCGCCCAGCCAGTTGGCCTCGTTGCGGGCGACGAAGGGATCCTCGGCGTCGACGACCGACCCCAGGTGGGGCTCGACGAGCTCGGGGTGGCTCTCCACCGCCGCGCTGAGCGGCATCACCAGCGGCCCCTCGCCGGGCATGTCGGGCGCGGGCGCGAAGGCGCCGTCGACCTGGGTGAGGGCCACCGCCTGGCCGGACGGGCGCACCGCGAGGGGGGTCTCCTCGGCGAGCGACAGGTCGCCGCCGGCCACCGGCGCGTAGGCGTCGAGGTCCAGCCCCTTGAGCGAGGTGAACTCCCAGCCGGGCTCCCGGCGGAACTGCGGCAGCTCCAGGGTCGCGACGAGCTCCTCGCCGCGACGGCGACGGTCGATCAGGAAGGCGGGCTCGGTGGTCGCGGGCGCGTCGGCGGGACTAGCCAATGCTCCCCTCCATTTGCAATTCGATCAGGCGGTTCATCTCGACCGCGTACTCCATCGGCAGCTCCTTGACGATCGGCTCGATGAAGCCGTTGACGATGAGCTTCCCGGCCTCCTCCTCGTTCAGCCCGTGGGACTGGAGGTAGAAGAGCTGCTCCTCGCCGACCTTGGTGACGCTGGCCTCGTGGCCGACGTCCACGTCGTCCTCGCCGATGCGGATGGTCGGGTAGGTGTCGGTGCGCGAGGCGTCGTCGAGCAGCAGCGCGTCGCAGACCACCTTGGAGCGCGAGCGCTCGGCGCCCTTGGCCACCTCGAGCAGCCCGCGGTAGCTCGATCGCCCGCCGTCCTTGGAGATCGACTTGGCGAAGATGTTCGAGGTCGTGTCGGGCGCGGCGTGGATGATCTTGCCGCCCGCGTCCTGGTGCTGACCCTCGCCGGCGAAGGCGATGGACAGGATCTCGCCGTGGGCGCGCTCGCCGGTCAGGTAGACCGACGGGTACTTCATGGTCAGCTTGGAGCCCAGGTTGCAGTCGACCCACTCGACGGTGGCGTCGCGCTGGGCCTCGGCCCGCTTGGTGACCAGGTTGAACACGTTGTTCGACCAGTTCTGCACGGTCGTGTAGCGGATCCGCGCGCCGGGCTTGGCGATCAGCTCGACCACCGCGGAGTGCAGCGAGTCCGAGCTGTAGGTCGGCGCGGTGCAGCCCTCGACGTAGTGCACGTAGGAGCCCTCGTCGGCGATGATCAGCGTGCGCTCGAACTGACCCATGTTCTCCGTGTTGATGCGGAAGTAGGCCTGCAGCGGCATCTCGACGTGCACGCCCGGGGGCACGTAGACGAACGAGCCGCCCGACCACACGGCGCTGTTGAGCGCGGCCAGCTTGTTGTCGTTGGAGGGGATGAGGGTGGCGAAGTACTCGCGCACGAGATCCTCGTGCTCGCGCAGGGCGGTGTCCATGTCCGTGAAGATCACGCCCTGCTTCTCGAGCTCCTCGTTGACCTGGTGGTAGACGACCTCGGACTCGTACTGCGCGCCCACGCCGGCCAGGAAGTTGCGCTCGGCCTCCGGGATGCCCAGGCGGTCGAAGGTCTTCTTGACGTCCTCGGGCACGTCGTCCCAGGAGCGCTCGGGCCGCTCGGAGGCGCGGACGAAGTAGTGGATGTTGTCGAAGTCCACCTGGGCCAGGAACGGTGAGCCCCAGGTGGGCATGATGCGCGCGAAGAACTGATCCAGCGCCTTGAGGCGGAAGTCGCGCATCCACTGCGGCTCGCTCTTGAACTCCGAGATCTTCTCGACGATCTCGCGGTTGATCCCCTTGGGCGCCTTGTACAGGTAGTTCTCGGCGTCGTGGAAGCCGTAGCGCTCGGTGTAGTCGGCGTTGATCCCCTGCAGGGACTTCTGCTCTTCTAGGACTTCGGGCGTGGCCATGGTCAGTGATTCCTCCGGTGGGTGGAGTGCCGGTCCAGCGAGGGGAGAACCGAGCAGGGCAAGGACGCAGTGAGGGGACAAGGCCGCAGGCCTGGCCCCGAGCGAGGACGCCGCCATGCGACGGTTGTCGCCCGCTGGAACGGTGCGCCATCCGCCGGAGGGGTCACGAATCGACCTCCAGCTTGATGACGTCGTCCTCGATCAGGACGGGAAAGGTCTCGATGGGTACGTAGGCGGGCAGGGTCTGGGGCTTCCCGGTGCGCAGGTCGAACCGCGCACCGTGACGGGGACACTCCACGCTACAGGTCGCGTGGTCGATCTCCCCCTCCGCGAGCGGCCCGTCGTCGTGGGAGCAGCGATCCTCCATGGCCAGCAGCTCGCCGTTGCAGTTGACCACCATGATCTCGACGTCCTCCCACTCCACGGTGCGCATGGCGCCGGGCGGCAGGTCGTTGACGGGGCAGATGTCGATGGTCTCGGGCATATCCGATCGCTGTGGTCGGATTCTACCCGGTCGGGGGGGCCGCGGCTGCGCCGGGTCAGGCCGACAGGGTGCTACCGCGCGAACAGCTCGGCGAGCTCCAGCGCGAAACCCGGTAGGAGCGGCGAGGCGAGCGCCTCCCCTCCCTCGAGCTCGAGGCTCACGTCGAATCGCGCCGCCGCGGGCTCCGGGCGGCGGAAGACGAGCACGCTGCCGGCGTCGGTGTCGACGAGCCACAGCTCCCGCAGGCCGTGATCCTCGTAGACCTGCCGCTTGACCCCGACGTCGTAGCGCCACGTCGAGGGGGACCGGACCTCGACCGCGAGGTCGGGAACGGGATAGGGAGGGCGGTCATCGTGCGACGGCGCTCGCGCCTTTGGGTACCAGAGGATGTCGGGCGCGTAGACGTTCTCGTCGTCAAGCACGATGTTGAGCGGCATGACGGCCACACCACGCCCTGGCTCGGCGTCGGTCCAGATGTTGAGCGCGACGAGCAGTCTCGTCGCGATCTGCTGGTGCAAGAACCCCGGCTGGTTCACGACGACCTCTCCCGCGATGAGCTGAACGTGGGGGTGCGTGTCCTCCGGGAACGCGGCCTTGAACTGCTCAGCCGTCATGCGCTGTGCAACCGCCATGCCCGCCATCGTAGACCCGCGACCCATGCCATCTCTAGGGCCGAGCCGCACGACGTTCGGCCCCCCACATCCGGCTGATGTCCTCACACGCGACGCGTCAGCCAGCCCAGCCCACGCGCACGACACCCACGGCGGCTGACCGGCCGCCTGGCTCGAAGCTGAGCATGCGGTGGACCACCACCGCGGGAGCTTCGGAGGTCGCACGTTTCCGCTCTGGCTCGACAGCGAGGGGAGCCGGCCGAACGTCCTCCCCGGCCTGCTCGAAGCCCTCGCCTCACGCTTCGCCATCGCCATCACCGGCGTCGACGTGTTCGCCTACATCGCCGCGCTGACGGCGCACCCGGAGTACGTCGAGCGGTTTCACGACGACCTGCTCACGCCGGGGTTGCGGATCCCGCTGACCGCCAGCCACGAGTTGTTCGCGCAGGGCGCGCAGGTCGCCCACGCCGAGATCGACAACCTGACGCTCCTCACCCGCGACGCCGCCCGCTATCGCACGTACTTCCCCGAGGTCGAGCTGATCTCCCCCTGAACGGGCGGCCGGCGAGCACCAGCCCGTGCCCGCCCTAAAGATCCTCGGCGGCCTGCACGGGCTGGTCGCCGCCCGCCTCGGCGGCGGAGGCGGGCGTGTCGGCCTCCCAGTCGACGCTGGCGCCCAGGCCGGCGGACTTGAGGACCTTGAGGGACAGCAGCGCGCACTTCATGCGCGTGGCGGAGATGTCGATGCCCAAGAGGTCGGTGACGAAGGAGCGGTCCAAGCGCAGGAGGTCGTGGATCTTCATGCCCTTGACCTCGTCGGACGCCATGGAGGCCGCGGCCTGGCTGATCGCGCAGCCGTGGCCGGAGAAGCGCAGATCCTCGATGGTGCCGTCCGCGGCGGTGGCGATCTCCACCCGCAGCTCGTCACCGCACAGCGGGTTGTTGTCCTCGAAGGCGAGATCGTGGTGCTCGAGCTCGGGGAGGGGCGGGCTCCAGTGGTGCGGGCGCTTGTAGTGCTCGAGGATCTCCTCGCGGTAGAGGTCGTCCATCAGTGGTCCGTCCTCACAGAACGGATCACTTACGCGAACACCTCCCGCACGCGGTGCAGGCCGTCGATGAGGGCGTCGACGTCGTCGCGGCTGTTGTGGACGGCGAACGATGCACGCGTGGTGGCCGGCACCCCGAGCACCCGCATGAGCGGCTGGGCGCAGTGGTGGCCGGCGCGCACGCAGACGCCGTCGCGGGCCAGGATCTCGGCCACGTCGTGGGGGTGCACGCCCTCCAGGGCGAACGACACGACCGCGCCGCGCCGGTCCGCGGTCGGCGGGCCGAACACGCGCAGGCACGGGACGCCGGCCAGGCGCTCCAGCGCATAGGCCACCAGCTCGTGCTCGTGGGCGCGCACGCGCTCCATGCCAAGGTCCTGGAGCCAGGCCACGGCGGCGCCCATGCCGACCGCCTCGGCGATCGGGGAGGTGCCGGCCTCGTACTTGTGGGGCAGCTCGGCGTAGCGCGACACCTGCCAGTCCACCGAGGCGATCATGTGCCCGCCGCCCAGGAAGGGCGGCATGGCCTCCAGCACCTCGGCGCGGCCGTGCAGGATGCCCAGCCCCGTCGGGCCGTAGGCCTTGTGGGCCGTCCACACGTAGAAGTCGGCGTCGATCGCGCGCAGGTCGACGGGGAGCTGGGGCACGGCCTGGGTGCCGTCCACGAGCACCGCGGCCCCGGCGGCGTGCGCCCGGCGGACGATCTCCTCGACGGGGTTGATCGTCCCCAGCACGTTGGAGGCGTGCACGACGCCGACGAGCTTGGGCCCGCGCTCCAGCAGCGGGTCGAGCGCGTCGAGGACCAGCTCGCCCTCCTCGTCGATGGGCACGTAGGCCAGCTCGGCGCCCGCCGCCTGGCAGGCGAGCTGCCACGGGACGATGTTGGAGTGGTGCTCCATCTGGGTGAGCACCACGAGGTCGCCCTCGCGCAGGTTGGCCCCGCCCCACGCGTGCGCGACGAGGTTGATGGCCTCGGTCGCGTTCTTGGTGAAGATCGTCTCGCGGGAGGTGGAGCCCAGCCACGCGGCGGCGCGGTCGCGCGCACCCTCGAAGAGGTCCGTGGCCTCGACGGCCAGGGGATAGACACCACGATGGATCGAGGCGTTGTGGTGGCGCAGCAGGTCGTCCATCGCCTCGATCACGGCCAGCGGCTTCTGCGCCGTCGCGGCCGTGTCGAGGTAGTGCAGCCCCTTCCGCTCCAGGACGGGGAACTGGCTCGCGACGTCCAGGGTCTGGCCCGCGACCGTGCTCATGCGGACGCGGCGACTTCCTCGCGGATGCGCCCGTAGCCCTCGGCCTCGAGCTGCGTCACGAGCTCCGGGCCGCCCTCCTTGGCGATGCGCCCCTCGAACATGATGGAGACGCGCGAGGGCTGGACCATGTGCAGGATGCGCTGGTAGTGGGTGATGATCAACACGCCCATGTCGCTGCCCTTGGCCACCGTGTTGACGCCGTTGGCCACGACGTTGAGGGCGTCGATGTCCAGGCCCGAGTCGGTCTCGTCGAGCACCGCGACGGACGGCTTCTGGAGCGCGAGCTGGAGGATCTCCATGCGCTTCTTCTCGCCGCCCGAGAAGCCCTCGTTGAGGTAGCGGCTGGAGAACTCCCTGGGGACGCTGGTGAGCTCCATCGCCTCCTCTACCGTCCTGCGGAAGTCCTTGAGCGAGATGTCCTCCTCGCCGCGCTGGTTGCGGTGCGCGTTCATGACCATGCGCAGGTACTTGGTGACGGTCACGCCCGGGATGGAGACCGGGTACTGGAAGGCCATGAACAGGCCCGCGCGGGCGCGCTCGTCGGGGTCGGCCTCGGTGATGTCCTCGCCGTCGAAGACGATGCGCCCCTGCGTGACCTCGAGGTTGGGGTGGCCCATGATCGCGTTGGCCAGGGTCGACTTGCCCGACCCGTTGGGGCCCATCAGCGCGTGGACCTCGCCCGAGCGCACGGCGAGGTCGAGCCCCTTGAGGATCTGCTTGTCGCCGGCGCTGACGTGGAGGTTCTCGATGAGGAGCTCGGGCATGCGTCTCGCTTTCTGGGTCTAGAGATGGGGCTGGAGGGCGGGCGGAGTGCCGCCGGAGATCGCGGCCGCCGCCGGCACGGCCGGGCCGTGATCGGCGAAGGCGATCAGCTCGCCCAGCGTGGTGCCCGCCAGCGCGCGCAGCACGCCGCCGTGCACGCGCATCCACAGCAGCTTGGTGGCGCATGTCTCCCCGCCGTCGTCGGTGTGGGAGCACAGGACGCCGCGCTCGCCGGCGCTGTCGTCGATGAAGCAGGACATGGGCGCGACGACGCCCTCCAGGGCGAGCACGACCTCGTCCATCGTGATGGCCGCCGGGTCGCGAGCCAGCCGGTAGCCGCCGTGGGCGCCCCGCGTGGCGGCGACCACGCCGGCCTTCTTGAGCAGGGCGGCGATGCGCTCGAGGTAGGCGAGGGGCAGGCCCTCGGCCTCGGAGATCGCCTTGAGCGAGACCGGTTGGTCGCTGGGCTGGCGCCCGAGCTCGACCAGCAGGCGCACTCCGTACTCCGCCTTGGTCGTGAAGATCATCGGGCATAATCCTACCAATGCGGTCGGATAAGCCAGGTGACGTCACCGGCGAGGCCAATGACGGACCTCAGGCGTCCTACCTCGAGACGCTGTGCCGCGAGGCCGGCGAGGCGTTCGACCCCTCGCTGAGCAAGGCCCGTGCCTCCGAGCTCATCGACCGCCTGCAGGGGCAGACGGGCCGAGGCTCCGAGGGCCCGGGCTGACTCCTGCGCTCAGGGCACCGGCAGCTCGGCGTCATACGGGCCACGGCCGGTGAGGCAGGCCGCCGAGCAGCGGGCGGCGAGGTCGAGTGCGGTCGCGAGGTCGTAGCCCGAGGCGAGCGCGAACGTCAGCGCCGCGGCAAACGTGTCGCCCGCGCCGTAGGCATCCGCCACGGGTCCCGGGAGCGGCGCGGGCGCCCAGGCTCCCTCGTCGCCTTCCTCGGTCCGCCACCGCCCGCCCCGCTCCCCCAGCGTGGTGACGCTGAGACGGGGCGCCACGGGCAGCTCCCCGGGAGCGATCCGCTCGCCTGCGTCGCTGCCGCTGTGCACCAGTACGTCGAGCTTCACCCCCGCAGCCACGATCGCCTCCCGCGCCCGCGGCGTCGCCACCAGGACGGCCGCCTCGCGTGCCGCCCGCAGCGCCGCCGGGTCACCCCCGGTGAAGTAGACCCCGTCGGCGCGGCGCAGCCGCTCCCAGGGCAGCGCATCCTCCCCGTGGGGCACGATCCGCTCGCCGAGGACCGTGATGGTGCGCTCCCCCGCGTCGTCGAGGAGCGTGAACGCCCGCCGCTGCCGGCACTCGCGGGGCGCCGCGTGCACGCAGACGCCCCGGGCGGACAGCGCCTCCCGCGCCCGCCGGCCGGCTCCGTCCGCTCCCAGGGCGGTGATGAGGTCGACCGCCCCGGCCAGGCGGGCGAGCTGGACGGCGGCCACCCCGCCGCCGCCGCCGGCCTCCTCGAACGTCTCGCGCGCGTGCACGATCTCCCCGGGGCGCGGAACCCGCTCGACCCGCGCGAACTCCACCCACTCGACGTGGCCCACCACCGCGACCCGGACCGTCACAGGCCGGCGTCCGCCTACGGGGACGACTGCGCCACGGCCTCGACGAGGACGATGTGATGGCTCATGAGGCGACGGGCTGCCCGCTTCGCCCGCCCCTCATGCGGGTACCGGTGCGACCGTGCCCGTCGCGATCATCACCGGCGCCGACTCCGGCATCGGCCGCGCCACCGCCATCAAGCTCGCCGAGCAGGGATGGGACGTGGGCATCACATGGTACGGCGACGAGGAGGGTGGCCGGGAGACCGCCGCGCTCGTCGAGCGCGAGGGCCGGCGCGGGGAGGCCCGAGCGCTCGACCTCACCGACGCCGACAGCGGCGGCCGCGTCGTCGCGGAGCTGGCCGACGCGCTGGACGGCATCCACGCCCTGGTCAACAACGCCGCCACCGCCACCCGGGGGCCGGTGCTGAAGCTCGACACCGCGACGTTCGAGCGGATCCTCGCGGTGAACCTCGTCGGGGCCCTCTCGACGGCCCAGGAGGCAGCGCGGCGCATGATCGCCGCGGGCGCCGGCGGCCGGATCGTCAACGTCACCTCCGTCCACGAGCACGTGCCGCTGCGCGGCGCCGCCCCCTACGTGGCCGCCAAGCACGGCTTGGGCGGCCTGAGCAAGGTGCTGGCCCTGGAGCTGGCCGAGCACGGCATCTGCGTCAACGCCGTCGCCCCCGGCGAGATCGCCACCCCGATGACCGGCGGCGAGGACATCGACCCCCACGACCGCCGGCGGCCGATGATCCCCGCCGGGCGACCGGGCGACGCCCGCGAGGTAGCCGCCCTGATCGCCTGGCTGTGCTCGCCCGAGTCCCGCTACGTGACCGGCGCCTCCTACGTGATCGACGGCGGGCTCACGCTGATGGCCGCCGTGGCCAACCAGGAGGCCTCCTGAGGCGGATCGGCCGGAGTCGAGTCTCCGCTTGCGCGACAATGCGCGCGGATGCACGAGCTGACCGAAGGCGAGGTCTTCGCCGACCACCGCATCGAGGGGCTCGCGGGACGCGGCGGGATGGGGGTCGTGTACCGCGCCAAGCAGATGGCTCTCG
Source organism: Candidatus Siliceabacter maunaloa (assembly GCA_024330185.1). Lineage (GTDB taxonomy): Bacteria > Actinomycetota > Thermoleophilia > Solirubrobacterales > Solirubrobacteraceae > Siliceabacter > Siliceabacter maunaloa. The sequence continues at coordinate 14,752 of JANDLV010000015.1, read as the reverse complement.
AGCGCACCGTCGCGCTCAAGCTCATCGCGCCCGGCCTGGCCGAGGACGAGGACTTCCGCGACCGCTTCGTGCGCGAGTCCAGGGCCGCGGCCTCGATCGAGCATCCCAACGTCATCCCGATCTACCACGCGGGCGAGCATGACGGCCAGCTCTTCATCGTCATGCGCTACGTCGCAGGGGAGGATCTCCGCGCCCGCGTGCGCGCCCTGGGGAGATTGGAGCCCGTGGACGCGGCTCGCATCGTCGCCCAGGTCGGCGGCGCGCTGGACGCCGCCCACGCCCGGGGCCTGGTCCACCGCGACGTCAAGCCCGCCAACGTCCTGCTGGGCGCCGGGGACCATGCCTACCTCACCGACTTCGGCCTGACCAAGCGCACGGCCTCCGAGACGGGCATCACCCGGGCCGGCGGCTGGGTGGGCACGCTGGGCTACGTCGCCCCCGAGCAGATCCGTGGGGAGCGGGTGGACGCCCGCGTGGACGTCTACGCGCTGGGCTGCGTGCTCGTGCACCTCCTGACGGGCCGCGCGCCGTTCATGCGCTCGGGCGACGAGGCGACGCTGTGGGCCCACCTCAACGACGAGCCGCCCGGGGAGGCCGACGGCGTGCCGGCCACCTTCGTCCCCGTCGTGCGCCGCGCGCTGGCCAAGCAGCCCGCCGACCGCTTCCCCTCGGCCGGCGACCTGGGTCGCGCGGCCCTGGCCGCAGCGGGCGTCCGGGACGCCGGCGGGCCCGAGCGCATGGTCGCCGTGGGCGACGCCGCGCCCTTCGACGAGACGCGCGCGCCCGCGGGCGAGCCGTCCACGGCGGTGACGGCGGCCGCGAGCGCCGACACGCCGGAGACCGCCGGGGGCGCGGGTGCGAGCGGCCACGGGCGCGGCGGGGTGCCCCGCGCCGCGCTGGCCGCCGCCGCCGCGGTCGTCCTTCTTGCGCTGGGCGGCATGGCTGCTGCGGCGCTGGTGGGCGAGGGCGAGGATTCCGGCCCACCCACCACCCAGCGGGCCACCGCGCCGACCACGGCCCCGCCGCCCGCGTTGCCCGAGGTGGTCGACCGCGCGCCGGTCGATACGCGGCCCAACGCGCTGACGCTGGGCGGCGGGTTCCTGTGGGTGGGCAGCGCCTCGGACGACGACGTGCTGCGCTTCGAGGCCGACGCCGGCAGGCGCGTGCGCCCCCCGTTGCCGGTCGGGGAGGGCGTCACCGCCGTGCACGCCGGCTACGGACGGCTGTGGGTGGTCAAGCAGACCACCCGCTCGCTGCTGGGCTTCAGCCTGCAGACCGGCCGGCGCGCGGGCCCCGCGACCACACTGCCCGGCGAGCCCTTCGCGGTCGACACGGGCGAGGGCGCGATCTGGGTCGCGGTGCGCAATCCCGACGGCGTTGTGCGCATCGACCGCGAGACCGCCGAGCAGCGGTTCATCGCCGTGCCCACCGGCGTGCGCGCCCTGGCCGTTGGCTACGACGCCGTGTGGGTGACCAACACCGAGGCGGCCACCGTCACCCGCATCCGCCTGCCCGACGAGGAGCAGGAGTCGATCAACGTCGGCTCCAAGCCGGGCTGGCTGACCGTCGGCAACGGCGTGTGGGTGGCCAACGAGGGCGAGGAGACCATCACGCGTATCTCCCCGAACACGCTGCAGACGGACTTCACCGAGATCGGCGCCGCGCCCGCGCGCGTCGACGAGGCCGATGGCGTGGTATGGGTCTCGCGCCGGCGCCGCAGCGACGTGGTGCGTGTCGACGCCGAGAGCCGCGAGCGCATCGGCGACCCGGTCGAGACGGGCCGCGGCCCGTTCGCCGTCGCCGCCGCCGAGGACTTCGTGTGGGTGAGCCTCCTCAGCGAGGACGAGGTGGTCCGCATCGAGACGCCCGAGCGCTGAGCCGCCGACGGCCTACCCGGCCTCGAGATCCCGTGCGGTGACGATGCCCGCCTCCATCGACCGCATGGCCAGCACGGAGCGCTTCTGGTTCTGGGGCAGGTGGTCGAGCGCGAAGCGCTGGAAGAGCGCGCGCAGCTGGGCCTTGACGGCGTCGACGGAGAGGAACAGCTCGTCGGCGATCTGCTGGTTGGTGGCCGGCGTGGCCCACTCACCCGCGCCGTAGGGCCGGCAGAGCGCCACGAGGACGCGACGCTGGGCGGCGGTCAGGTCGGACGGGGCGGTCCCCGCGCCCGCCGCCCGGGTGGGCCGCGAGTCGGGGGACTCGGGCACCCGGAAGGCCAGCGAGGTCTTACCCACGCGCACGATGTCGCCGTCGCGCAGCCGGGTGCGCCCGCCGATGCGCTGGCCGTTGACGAACGAGCCGTTGCGCGACAGGCCGTCGTCGCTGAGCGTCCACTCGTCGCCCAGGCGCTCCAGCTCGACGTGCAGGCGGGACACCTCGGTGTCCCAGACCAGCGCTATGTCGTTGCCGGGGCTGCGGCCGAGGCTGACCCGGGTGCGCTGGGCCTCCAGCACGAACAGGCGCTGCGCGCCGGCCCCGTCGCGGAAGACCAGGAAGGGTGCGCCGCCGCGCTCGGCCTCGATCCGGTCGCGCAGCTCGGCGGGGGTCGCCCCGTGGGCGGCGAGCGGACCGGGGTCGGTGGGCTGCACCATAGCGATGAGCTTTTCAGACCGGACGGTCGCAGTCTGCACACCAAGGTGTGGAGACGCGGCACCTGCGGTGTGGCCACCACCACCAGGGGTGCCCGGCCGGGGGGCGGCAGGGCGGTTTCTATGGCGTACACCGACTTCTGAAGGGAGTGCCATGCCCGCCACCACCCAGCTCCTCGACCACCTGCCCGACGAGCGCCTCGTCGCCCTCGTCCGCGCGGATCGCGAGGAGGCCTTCGAGGCGATCGTCCGTCGCCACCGTGCAGCGCTGCTGGCCTACGCCCGGCGGATGCTGCGCGGCTCGGGCGCCGACCCCGAGGACGTCCTCCAGGACGCCCTCATCCGCGCCCACGCCGCCCTGCGCGCCGACAGCCGGGCGATCGCGCTGCGGCCCTGGCTCTACATGATCGTGCGCAACCGTGCCCTGGATTCCCTGGGCAGCCCGCGCCCGGCCCGCGGCGGCTTCGACGACGTGCTGGCGGTGCGACCCGGCGGGCTCGATCCCTGCGCGATCCTCGAGCGCCGCGAGGAGCTGCGCACGCTGACCGGCGCGATGGCCGCGCTGCCCACGCGCCAGCGCACCGCGCTGATCATGCACGTGCTCGACGGACGCTCCCACCGCGAGGTCGCCCACGAGATGCACACCTCGGTGCAGGCCACCAAGTCCCTGCTGACGCGCGCACGGGCGCACCTGGCCCAGGAGACCGGCCTGGCCGCCTAGTGGTCGTCCAAGGACGTACGTGCGTGGGCGACCACTAGCCTTGCGCCATGCTCGACACCGACGCGATCGCCGCCACACTCGACCGCCTCGACGAGGGGCTGCGCGAGTGCCGGGCCGCACTCGAGGTCGCCCACGACGACCCGACGGCCCTGGGCGAGCTGGGCCCCACGGTCGACGCGATGGCCGGCGAGCTGGCCGACCTCAAGAGCGCAACGGCGATCCAGCGGTTCTGACGGTGCGGCGCGGAGCGGGTCTCGGCGCCGCCCTCGCCCTCCTCGCCGCCCTCGCCCTCGCCGGTGTCGCGGGCTACGGCCGCGCGCCCTCTCCGCCCGCTCCCGGTCCGGGCCCGCTCACCGTCGTACAGGACGACGCCGAGCTGCTCTACCGCTCCGATGCACAGATGGCCGGGGTACTGGACGACCTGCGCGCCGCAGGCGTCGACTGGGTGCGCGCGACCGCCGGCTGGTCGGTCATCGCCCCGGCGCCCGAGGCGATACAGCGCCCCGCGGGCTTCGACGCCACCGACCCCGACGCCTATCCCCCGGGCGCGTGGGACCGCCTCGACCGTCTCGCGCGCATGGCGCGCGAGCGCGGGATCGAGCTCAACGTCGACATCGCCTTCTGGGCTCCGCGCTGGGCCGTGGCGCAGGCCGGCGATGCGCCCGACCGCGAGCGCATCGTCCCCGACCCACGCCACTTCGCCGACTTCGCGCAGGCCGTCGCGCGCCGCTACCCCGACGCCGCCGCCTTCACCGTCTGGAACGAGCCCAACCACAACGTCTTCCTGCTGCCCCAGTGGGAGGAGGGGCCCGACGGCGACCTGGAACCCGCCGCCCCGCACGTCTACCGCGACATGCTCCACGCCGCCGTGCCGCGCCTGCGGGAGGCCGCGCCGGGCGCAACCGTGCTCATCGGCGCCACCTCCAGCCTGGGCGCCGCGGAGCCGCAGGAGGCCGACGACCGCATGTCCCCGATGGTGTTCCTGCGCGCGCTGGCCTGCGTGGACGAGGCGCTGGAGCCCGTGCGCGCCGGGCGCTGCGCCGGCTTCCGCCCGCTGCCGGGCGACGGGTGGTCCCACCACCCCTACGGCGACCGCCTGCCGCCCTGGGAGCCCAGCCCGCAGGACGAGGACGTGCGCATGGCCGACCTCGGGCGCCTCACGTCCACCCTCGACCGCCTCCACGAGAGCGGGCGCATCGAGCGTCGCCTCGACCTCTACCTGACCGAGCTCGGGTACCAGACCAACCCGCCCGACCCGACCTGGGACGTCACGCCCGAGGACGCCGCCCGCTGGCTCTCCGAGGCCGAGCGCATCGCCCGCGCCGACCCACGCGTGCGCAGCACCACGCACTTCCTGGTGCGCGACCTGCCCGAGCGCGAGGGAGACTCGCTGCGCGAGCGCTGGGCCGACTACCAGACCGGGCTCTACTTCATCGACGGGCGCCCCAAGCCCACCCGCGCCGCCTTCGCAGCGCCGCTCGTCGCCCTCGAGGCGCAGCCGGGCCGGGTCGCGCTGTGGGGCCTCGTGCGCCCGGGCGAGGACGAGCGCCCCTGGCGCGTCCTCACCCGCCCGGCCGGCGGCGGTGCGTGGCGCGAGCTGGCCGCCGGGGTCACCCGCGCCGACGGCACGCTCCAGGCCACCGTCCCCGCCGACCCGGACGCCACGTTCCTCCTCGAGGCCGACGTGGCCGGGCGTACCGTCACAGGAGCCCCGGTCAGCGGCGCGCGCTGACTGCAAGCGTCCTGCCCTGCTGTTGCTGTGGAACACCAGGGCAGGACGGTTCCGCGAAGTCCCTGCGCACCCGGGCGACTCGCTCAGAAACAGCGGCCGACGCGCACGCGTCCGTCGCGCAGGCCCACGATCACGCCCGAGGCGTTGTTGGTCTCGTCGGACTCGTCGAAGCGGTCGTTGGGGTCCGCGGTGTGCCAGAGCTTGTAACAGCCGTTGCGCAGGTCGCTGACGTCGACGTACTGCTCGAAGTAGCCGCCCGGGTAGCTCTCGTCCCAGCCGACCGAGATGCCCTGGCGGTTGGAGCGGTCGCCGCGGTCCTGCGCGCAGGCCGGAAAGACCGCGCGCTGCGGGCCCTCGCCGGTGCGCCGGAACAGGTCGCGCATGCAGAAGCGGCTCTTCTCGCCCTCGGCGACCACCTCGCGGCGCTCGCCCATGGTCCAGACCTGGAACTCGACGGGGTTGCGCACCTTCCAGTAGCCGCCCTGGCCGGGGATGCGCCAGAAGTCCAGGCGCGCGTGGGTGGACTGGCTGATGTGCCCGCGGGCGCCGTCGCGGTAGATGCGCTGGCGCACGCGCATGGTGCTCTCGTCGGCGTCGCGCTCGCTGTGGAGGGCCAGCGGGCCGTCGCCGCGGTTCTGCAGCCGGTTGCGCGAGCGCAGCAGCGTCCTCCCGGCGGGCGTGCGCTGCACGTAGACCTGCTGGGGGGTGCCCATGCGCAGGTCGGGGCAGCGCAGGTCGTCGCGCTCGTAGCACTCGTTGTCGGCCTTCGGCTGGGGGTTGGGGGCCGTGACCCCCAGCGAGGCGGCGGGGTCAGGCTCCTGCGGGGAGGGCTCCTGGGCGAGGGCCGGGCCGGCGGCCAGGACGGTGAGCGTCGCGAGGGTGGCGGCGAGGGGGAGGCGGAGGCGGCGCATCGCGGGCACGGTAGCGAGCCAGGGGGCCGCAGGCGCGGCGAGCAGGCGCGGCGAGCAGGAGGTGTTGACTCGGGCAACGGCGTCAGCGCGGGGACAGGCGAGCCAGCAGCGCGCGCACCTCGTCCTCGCCCACGGGCTCGAAGCGCTCGTACCAGGCGCCTACGGCGACGAACGGCTCGGGCACGCACGGGCAGACCACCGCGTCGGCCTCGTCGCGCAGCGACTCCACCGCCGGCGCTGAGCCGACCGGCACGGCGACCACGATCGTCGCCGCGGCCATGGCGCGCAGCGCGCGCACCGCGGCGCGCATGGTCGAGCCGGTGGCCAGCCCGTCGTCGACCACGATCGCGCGTGCGGCCTGTGGCGCCAGCGGCGTACGGTCGCCGCGGAAGACGGCCTCCTGGCGGTCGACCTCCTCACGGCCGCGGCGGGTCACGTCAGCGATGGCCTCGCCGTCGACGCCCGCCTCGCGCACCACGCGCTGGTCGAGCACGCGCACGCCGCCCGCGGCGACGGCGCCCATGGCCAGCTCCTCGTGGCCGGGGACGCCGAGCTTGCGCACCACAAGCACGTCCAGCGCAGCGTCGAGCGCAGCCGCGACCTCCGCGGCCACCGGGACGCCGCCGCGCGGCAACGCGAGCACCATCGCGCCTCTGGTCCGGCCGTCGCGCGCGAGGGCGGCGCCGAGCGCGCGGCCAGCCGCCGCGCGGTCGGCGTAGACGCCCTCCATACCCCACCGCATCCCCGTGCGCCAGGGTCGTCAAACGGACCCCTTGCCTGTTGTGCGAGGCCGCGCGCAACCCCTATTGTCGAAGCTACGGCTTTGCCATCAACCGGAGGAGAGGGTATGAGCGCAACCGTTCCCGTGCGCATCACCGTCAACGGTGCGTCACACCAGCTCGACGTCGAGCCCAGGAGGCTGCTCGTGCACGCTCTGCGCGAGGAGCTCGGCCTCACCGGCACGCACGTCGGCTGCGACACCTCGAGCTGCGGCGCCTGCACCATCCATCTCGACGGCGTGGCCGTGAAGTCGTGCACGGTGCTCGCCGTCCAGTGCGACGGCAGGGAGGTGACGACCATCGAGGGCCTCGGCTCGACCGACGACCTCCACCCGATGCAGGAGGCCTTCTGGGAGCACCACGGCCTGCAGTGCGGCTACTGCACGCCGGGGATGATCATGGCCGGTGTCGACCTCCTCAACCGCACCTCCCAGCCCAGCGAGAGCGAGATCCGCCACGCGATCGAGGGCAACCTCTGCCGCTGCACCGGCTACCACAACATCGTCAAGGCGATCCAGGCGGCCTCCGGCCAGCAGACCGAGGCCACGTCGCAGGCCCGCGATGAGGTGCAGGCATGACCGCCACCGAGGCCGCGCCCAACGGCGCCGCGCTGCACGTCGGCCGGTCGCTGAAGCGCAAGGAGGACCCGCGCCTCATCACCGGCCGCGCACGCTACGTGGACGACATGACCGTGCCGGGCCTGCTGCACGCCGCCATCGTGCGCTCGCCCGAGGCCCACGCGATGATCGTCTCCATCGACTCCAGCGCAGCGCTGGCTCGCGAGGACGTCGAGCTGGTCCTCACCGGCCAGGACATGACCGACCTGGAGTCCCCGCTGCCCTGTGCGTGGGTGCCGCCGGGGACCGAGATCGCCAATGCCCCGCACTGGGCGCTGGCCCGCGGCCAGGTCAACCACGTCGGCGACCCTGTCGCCATCGTGGTCGGCACCGATCGCTACGCGGTCGTCGACGCCGCCGAGGAGGTGCTCGTGGAGTACGAGTCGCTCCCCGTGATCGTCGACCCGCGGGCCGCGCTGGCCGACGGCGCGACGCTCGTGCACGAGGACCTGGGCAGCAACAGGGTGTTCGAGTTCTCGCTGGGCGGCGGGGACGTGGAGGCCGGCCTGGCCGAGGCCGACGTCGTGGTGCAGCGCGAGATCGTCAACCACCGCACCTCGGGCGCCCCGATCGAGCCGCGCGGCGTCATCGCCGACTTCCGCGCCGGCTCCCTGACCATCCACTCGTCCACGCAGGTGCCTCACTTCGTGCGCCTCTTCCTCGCGCTCCAGTTGGGTATCAGCGAGGAGCGCATCCGCGCGGTGGCGCCCGAGGTCGGTGGTGGCTTCGGCGCCAAGCTGCAGTTCTACGGCGAGGAGGTCCTGCTGGCCTACGCCTCGCGCAGGCTGCAGCGGCCGATCAAGTGGATCGAGACCCGCTCGGAGCACATGCAGGTCGCCCACCACGGCCGCGACCAGATCGCCACCTGCCGGATGGGCGCCAGACAGGACGGCACGATCACAGCGTTCCACGTGCAGATCACCGCCGACCTGGGTGCCTATCTGATGCTGCTCACCCCGGTCATCCCGGTCCTCGGGGCGTTCGTGATGGGCGGCTGCTACGCCATCCCCAACGTGCGGACCGACATCACCGGGGTCTTCACCAACAAGATGTCCACTGACGCCATCCGGGGCGCCGGGCGGCCCGAGGCGACGCACATGGTCGAGGTGATGATCGATCAGCTCGCCTCGGAGCTGGGCATGTCGCCGCCGGCCATCCGGCGCAAGAACTTCATCCCCAAGGAGAGCTTCCCGGCCGAGGTGGCCACCGGCGTCGTCTACGACTCGGGCGACTACCACGGCTCGCTGGACAAGCTGATGGGCAAGCTCGACGTCGAGGCGTTCAAGCGCGAGCAGGCCGAGTTGCGCGGGCGCGGGATCTATCGCGGCATCGGGCTGTCGACCTACACGGAGATCTGCGGCCTGGCGCCCTCGCGCATCGTGGGCCCCAGCGGGCTGGGGTTACAGACCGGCCTGTGGGAGTCGGCGATGGTGCGGGTGCACATCTCCGGCGCGGTCACCGTCTACTCGGGCGCATCGCCCCACGGGCAGGGTCTGGACACCAGCTTCGCCCAGATCGTGGCCGACCGGCTGGGCGTCGACCCCGAGGTGGTCGAGGTCATCCACGGCGACACCGGGACCGGGCCCCAGGGCCTGGGCACCTACGGCTCGCGGTCGCTGAGCGTGGGCGGCGAGGCGATCGCGCGCGCCACGGCGAAGGTCGCCGAGAAGGCCAAGGCGATCGTCGCGCACGAGCTCGAGGCCGCCGCGCAGGACATCGAGGTGTCCGGCGACAGGTTCTCGGTCAGAGGCTCGCCCGACCACGGCATGTCGCTGGCCGAGGTGGCCGGCGCCGCCTACATCCCCGAGAACCTGCCCGAGGGCATGGAGCCGGGCCTGGAGGAGACGACGTTCTACGACCCCGAGAACTTCGTCTTCCCGTTCGGAGCGCACGCGGCGATCGTCGATGTCGACGGCGAGACCGGAAAGGTCGCGGTTGCCCGGTACATCGCCGTCGACGACTGCGGCCCGGCCGTCAACCCGATGATCATCGACGGCCAGATCCACGGCGGGATCACCCACGCGATCGGCCAGGCGCTCTACGAGCGGGTGCACTACGACGACGACGGCCAGCTCGTCACGGGCACCTTCGTGGACTACTCGCTGCCCAGCGCGGCGGAGGTCCCGATGTTCGAGACCGACCGCACGGAGACGCCCTCCCCGAGCAACTCGCTGGGGGTCAAGGGCGTCGGCGAGGCGGGCACGATCGGCGCCTCCGCCGCGGTGACCAACGCGGTCATCGACGCGCTGCGCCCGCTGGGCGTGACGTTCATGAACATGCCGCTCACGCCCATGCGGGTGTGGGAGGCCATCGAGGAGGCCAGGGGAGGCGTGCCCGCATGATCCCCACCGAGTTCGACTACGCGGCACCCGAGTCGCTGGACGACGCGCTCTGGCTGCTCGGCGAGGGGGGCGAGGAGACCAGGCTGCTGGCCGGCGGCCACTCGCTCATCCCGCTGATGAAGCTGCGCGTCGTGGTGCCCACCAAGCTGGTGGACCTGCGCAAGGTGCCGGGTCTGGACGGCATGCAGCGCGAGGACGGCTCGTGGCGCATCGGCGCGATGACCGTGCACAGCGAGCTGGAGCACCATCCCGACCTGGGGCTTCTGAGCCGTGCTGCGTCGACCATCGCCGACCCGCAGGTGCGCCATTGCGGGACCATCGGCGGCTCGCTTGCCCATGGGGACCCGGCCTCCGACCTGCCGGCGGTCCTCCTGGCCGCGGGCGGCTCGGTGAGCGCGCAGGGCTCGGGCGGCCCGCGCACGATCGAGGCTGCCGACCTGTTCAAGGACTACATGACCACCTCGGTTGCGCCCGACGAGGTGATCACCGCGGTGCACGTGCCGGCGCTGGACGGCTACGGCTACGGCTACCAGAAGTTCAACCGCCGGGCCGAGGACTGGGCCATGGTCGCGGTGTGCGCGCTGGTCTACGCTCGCGACGGCGTGTGCGAAGACGTACGCGTCGGCCTGACGCACATGGCCTCGACGCCACTGCGAGCGACCGCTGTCGAGGAGGCGTTGCGCGGCCAGCCGCTGTACGCCGGGTCGATCGCCGAGGCCGCCGAGCGCGCCGCTGACGCCACCAACCCGCCGGGCGACCTCAACGCGACGCCCGCCTACAAGCGCCACCTGGCGCGCGTGCTGTGCCAGCGGGCGCTCACGGAGGCCGCGGGGCTGTCGTGAGGCGCGCGCACGCGCGGTACGGGCTCGCACCCCCGTGAGCCTGTGACGGTCGAGGACACCGCCGACGCGCTGGCCGGCGAGGGCTACCTGGCCGACCGCGCGCTCGCCCTTACCATCCACCTGGCCCGCACCCTGGAGCAGCCGCTGCTGCTCGAGGGCGAGGCGGGCGTCGGGAAGACCGAGGTGGCCCGCGCGCTGGCCACCGCGACGGGCGCTCGCCTCATCCGCCTGCAGTGCCACGAGGGCATCGACGTCAACCACGCGGTCTACGACTGGGACTACGCGCGCCAGCTCCTCGCCCTGCGCGCGGCCGAGAAGGGCGTGGACGAGGGCGAGCTCTTCTCGCGGCGCTTCCTCATCCGCCGCCCGCTGCTGGAGGCCCTGGAGCACGACGGCGACGTGGTGCTGCTCATCGACGAGGTCGACCGCGCCGACGACGAGTTCGAGGCCTTCCTGCTGGAGTTCCTGGCCGACTTCGCGGTCACGGTGCCCGAGCTGGGCACGGTCACCGCGCAGCGGGCGCCGATGGTGGTGCTGACGTCCAACCGCACCCGTGAGCTGCACGACGCGCTCAAGCGCCGCTGCCTCTACCACTGGATCGACTACCCCGGCCCCGACCGCGAGCGCGCGATCGTCGCCGCGCGCCTGCCCGGGGTCCCCGAGGCGATCGCCGCCCGCGTGTGCGCCGCGGTCGCGCGCCTGCGCGAGGAGGAGCTCTACAAGGCCCCGGGTGTCGGCGAGACCATCGTCTGGGCCCGCGCGCTGCTGGCCATGGGCGACGACGCCGACCTCGACGAGACGATCGGCGCCGCGCTGAAGGTCCGCGAGGACGTCGAGCGTGTCCGCGAGCGGGGCGTCCTGGAGGGCGTGTGACCACCGCCGCGGCCCGGGCCCTCACCGCCAACCTCGCCGCGCTGGCCGAGGAGTTGCGGAATGAGGGCGTCACCGCAGGCATCGATGCGCTTCTCAATGCTCATCGCGCCCTCGCCGCGATCGGCGCCCACGAGCGCGAGGATGCGCGGGTCGCGCTGCGCGCGACGCTGTGCGCCAAGCGCACCGACCTCGAGGCCTTCGACCGCGCGTTCATCACCGTCTTCGGCCACGACACGCCCCACGACCACCCCCTCTCCGAGCTCGGCGACGTCGCCCGCAGCGCCCTCCCCCACGTCGGCGTCCCGCCGCCGCCGGGCAGCCAGCGCCAACAGCCCCTCGACCCCCAGCCCGTCCCCGCCGCCTACAGCGAGGTCGAGACCCTGCGCACCAGGGACTTCGCCCAGCTCACCGACGAGGAGCTGGCCTCCACCCAAGCGATCATGGCGCGCCTGGCCCGCCGCGGCCCCCAGCGCCGCGCGCGGCGCACCAGGCCGAGCCGCCGTCGCTCCCATGCGCCCGACCTGCGCCGCACCCTGCGAGCCTCGCTGCGCCACGCCGGCGAGCCGATCGAGCGCCGCTGGCGCGCGCCGACCAGCCGCCAGCGCCCGCTGGTCATGGTCTGCGACGTCTCGGGCTCGATGGCGCCCTACGCGCGCGCGCTGCTGCGCTACGTACAGGCCTGCGTGGGCGCCCGCCGGCGCGTCGAGGCCTTCGCCTTCGCCACCCGCCTCACGCGGGTCACGAGGGAGCTGGCCGGCCGTGACCCCGACGCCGCGCTGCGCCGGGCGACCGCCGCGGTGGCCGACTACTCCGGCGGGACCCGGATCGGCGCCGCCATCGGCACGCTGAACCGGACGCACGGCAGGCGCATCGGACGCGGCAGCACGATCGTGATCCTCTCCGACGGCTGGGACCGCGGCGACCCCGACGAGCTCGCCGAGGAGATGGCGCGCCTGCGCCGCAGCGCGCACCGCGTCGTGTGGCTGAACCCCCTGGCGGCGCACCCGTCGTACCGCCCCCTCACGCGCGGGATGCAGGCCGCCCTGCCCCACGCCGACCACCTGCTGGCGGGCAACACGCTCGCCTCGCTGGAGGAGCTCGTGACCGTCTTGGAGGAGATGTGAAGGACATCCTGCCCGACCTGACCGACTGGGTCGCCGCCGGCGACCGCGTGGCCGTGGCCACCGTCGTCGGGGTGTACCGCTCAGCCCCCCGGCCGCCGGGGGCGAAGATGGCCGTCAACGCCGACGGGCGGATCGTCGGCGCCGTGTCGGGAGGCTGCGTCGAGGGCGCCGTCGTCGGCGTGGCCGAGCAGGTCCTCCATCAGGGCGCCGGGCCGCAGGTGCTGCACTTCGGCATCGCCGACGAGGAGGCCTGGGGGGTCGGGCTGCCCTGCGGAGGGGAGATCGAGGTCTGGGTGGCCGAGCACCGCCCGTCGCGCTTCGAGGAGATCGCCGCGGTCGGCGGCCGCGCCGCGCGGGTGACCTTGCTGGAGGGAGAGCGCGCGGGCGCGGACGTGCTCGTCGAGCTCGGCATGGGCCGGGAGAGCCACGGTAACCGTCATCGCCCCGGCGGCCTGACGCTCTCGGGCAGCCTCGGCGACCCCGGCCTCGACGCCCGGGCCCTCGAGGCGGCCGGCGAGCTCATCTGGGCGCAGCGGTGCGAGCGGCGCGGGTCCCTCTTCGTCGACGTCGTCCACCCGCCCCCGCGGCTCATCGTCTTCGGCGCCGTCGACTTCGCCGCCGCCGTGTGCACGCTTGCCCGCGCGGCCGGCTGGCTGCCCTACGTCGTTGACCCGCGCGGGCGCTTCGCGACGCCCGAGCGCTTCCCCGCCGCCGAGGAGGTCGTCTGCGCGTGGCCCGACAAGGCCTTCGAGCAGCTCGGCGGCATCGACCCCGCGACCTCCATCGCGGTCCTCACCCACGACCCCAAGCTCGACGACGCCGCGCTGCTCATCGCCCTGCGCTCGGACGCGGGCTACGTCGGCGCGATGGGCTCGCGCCGCGCGCAGGCCTCGCGTCGCGAGCGCCTGCTCGAGGCCGGCGTGGACGAGGATGAGCTGGCGCGCCTTGCCGCCCCGATCGGCCTGGATCTTGGCGCGACGAGCAACGAGGAGACCGCGCTGTCGATCGTCGCCGAGGTCGTCGCGCACCGCAACGGCCGCGAGGGCGGCCGGCTCACCCACGCGGACGGACGGATCCATGATGTGGGCGACGCGGTGACGAACCCATGATCGCCGGGCTGATTCTGGCTGCCGGCGCGGGCTCCCGCTTCGACGGCGACGGTCCCAAGCAGCTCGCCCCTCTGCACGGCCGCCCGCTGCTCGAGTACGCCGTCCGCGCCCAGCAGGCCGTTCCCGGACTGGAGCGCATCGTCGTGGTGCTGGGCTCCCACGCCGACGACATCGCCGAGGCCGTCGACTTCGGCGACGCCGAGCCGGTGGTGTGCCCGTCGTGGGCCGACGGCCAGGGCGCCTCGCTACGTCACGGCGTGTGCGAGTTGCGGGCCGCGCGCAAGGTGCTGCTGACCCTCGGCGACGCCCCGCTGATCACCCCGCAGGTCATCGCGCGCTTCGTCACCGAGCCACCGGGCACCCGCGCCGCCTACGAGGGCGCGCCCGGCCATCCCGTCGTTTTGGGCCCCGAGCTGCTGCGCGCCGCCGCCGCCCTGCAGCCGCACGAGACGTTGCGTGACGTCGATCAGCGGTGGCGCATGGTGGAATGCGGGCACCTGTGCAGCGGAAGAGACGTGGACACGACAGACGACCTGGAGGCCATGCGCCATGAAGCTCGAGCAGTCCTTTGACGTCGACGCACCGGTGGACACGGTGTGGAGGGCCCTTATCGACATCGAGCGCGTGGCGCCCTGCCTGCCCGGCGCACAGATCCTGGGCAACGACGGCGAGGGCAACTACGAGGGCACGTTCGCAGTCAAGATCGGCCCCGCCTCGGCCAGCTACCGGGGAAAGCTGCGCATGGAGGAGGTCGACGAGTCCGCCCACCGCGCGGTCATGCAGGCCAACGGCACCGACAAGCGGGGCCAGGGCGGCGCGAAGGCCACCATCGTTTCGGTGGTCACCGAGCACGAGAGCGGGGCGCGCGTGGTGGTGGATACCGACTACGCGATCACCGGCCGCCTCGCGCGCTTCGGCCGCGGCGGCATGATCGAGGACGTCTCCAAGCGCCTGTTGGGCGACTTCGCCACCTGCCTGCAGGACACGCTGGGCGCCGACCAGGGCGCCACCACGGGCCCGGCCGGCGACGCGGGCCAGGAGCCTGCCGCGCCACCCCGGGCACGCGAGGTCGCCGCGACCGCGCCACAGACCGGCTCAGCACAGGCGACCGGCG